>JAGBMJ010000110.1 GCA_017634975.1 Lachnospiraceae bacterium
CCAAACAGAAATAATAGTCAGGACGATGGCGTAAATGGCGTAAGACTGTGTAAGTTCCTTATATAAGTCATTAAAAGCCGATATAAGTTGATAGCAGATGGCGTAAAAAATGGCGTAAAACGCTGAGCCAAAGTCCGGAAATACTTGAAAATAAAGGAGATGTAGAGGAAGTATGAAACTAGGAATCGTCGGATTGCCTAATGTCGGCAAATCTACTTTATTTAATTCATTGACCAAGGCGGGGGCGCAGGCGGCGAACTTTCCGTTCTGTACGATTGACCCGAATGTCGGTATCGTACCGGTGCCGGATGAGCGTATCGAAAAACTCGGAGAGATGTATCACACCAAAAAGGTGACGCATGCGGCGATCGAGTTTGTGGACATCGCAGGTCTGGTAAAAGGCGCATCCA
The DNA here is from genome assembly GCA_017634975.1 of Lachnospiraceae bacterium. Classification (GTDB taxonomy): domain Bacteria; phylum Bacillota; class Clostridia; order Lachnospirales; family Lachnospiraceae; genus NK4A136. The sequence continues at coordinate 411 of JAGBMJ010000110.1, forward strand.
AGGGCGAAGGTCTGGGCAACCAGTTTCTGGCAAACATCCGTGAAGTGGATGCCATCGTGCATGTGGTACGCTGCTTTGAAGATGCCAATGTCATCCATGTGGACGGTTCCGTGGATCCGGCGCGTGATATCGATACCATCAATATGGAGCTGATCTTCTCGGATATCGAGATCCTGGAGAGAAGATATGCCAAGGTGGTAAAGCAGGCGAAGATGGACAAGACACTTCAGAAGGAAGTGGATATGATCGAAGCCTTAAAGAAACATCTGGACGAGGGAAACACGGCCAGAACGTTTGAGGTGCCGGAGGATGAGGACGTACAGAAGGCATTTGCAGAGTACAATCTGCTGACGGCAAAGAAGACGATCTATGCGGCCAATGTGGCAGAGGACGATCTGGCGGATGATGGTGCAGGCAATCCGTATGTACAGAAGGTACGTGCGATGGCAGAGGCGGAGGGAAACGGCGTATTTGTGATCTCTGCGAAGCTGGAAGAGGAGTTGTCCGAGCTTTCCGATGAAGAGAAGAAGGAATTCCTGGCAGATCTCGGTGTGGAGTCCTCCGGTTTGGACAAACTGATCGCAGCAAGCTACAAACTGCTGGGACTTATCAGTTTCCTGACGGCCGGCGAGGATGAGTGCCGCGCCTGGACCATCAAGGAAGGAACCAAGGCACCACAGGCAGCCGGCAAGATCCATACGGATTTTGAGCGTGGATTCATCAAGGCGGAAGTGGTCAACTATCAGGATCTGCTGGATAACGGATCCCTGGCAGCGGCCAGAGAAAAGGGTATCGTCGGAATGGAAGGCAAGGACTATGTGGTAAAAGACGGTGACGTGATCCTGTTCCGGTTTAACGTCTGATCGTTACAGGGAGGAGAAAACTATGCCTGATTGGATGGACGGAACGGATATCGCGTTTCCGAACCTTGGGATTTATCTGCATAATGTGCCGAAGAGCTTTACGATCTTCGGATTCCGCATAGCAATGTATGGCTTGATCATCGGGATTGGCGTGATCCTGGCATTTACGCTGGTGTCGAAGCTGGCGACGATCGACGGACTCAACCCGGATGATTTTTATGAGGGCGGGCTTTTTACCCTGATCTTCGGGATCGTGGGAGCCAGAACCTATTATGTGATCTTTTCCTGGGATTATTATAAGGATGATCTGTTGAGTATACTGAATATCAGGCAGGGGGGACTGGCCATCTATGGCGGTGTGCTGGCCGGAAGCCTGACGATGATCATCTACGCGAAGATAAAGAAGAAGAATCTCCTGCACATGCTGGATCTGGCGATGTACGGCGCATTGGTCGGTCTGATCATGGGCAGATGGGGGAATTTCTGCAACCGCGAAGTGTTTGGCGGTTATTCGGATGGCCTCCTGGCAATGCGGCTTCCGATCGAGGCGGTGCGACAGAGGGATATCACACCGGATCTGGCGGCCCATATTGTGGAAGGAACCAACTATATCCAGGTGCATCCGACGTATCTGTATGAGAGCCTCAGCAATCTGGTACTGCTTTGTCTGATGCTGATCTTTCATAAGAAAAAGGCGTTTGACGGAGAATGCGTATGCTGGTTCTTCGGCGGCTATGGTCTGATCCGCTTTGTTATTGAAGGGATCCGGACGGACCGTCTGCTGATCCCGGGAACGAACCTGGCGGTATCACAGTGCTTAAGTCTGGTATTCTTTATTGTCTCGACGATCGTGATCGTAGTGATGCGTACCCGGAAGATGCGGGAGAAGACAGAAATAGTATCTGCCGAAACAACGAAAGATGCAGAGTCGGAAAAGAAAGACTGATCCGGGAGAGAAAAGGTCAAAAATCTACATCTAGTAATCTATAATGCGGATTATACAATATCTTGAAAAGTGCTGTAAAATAAGGCTTTCGGGCCTTATTTTTTTGTGCATATTTTGAAAAAAGTATTGAATCTGACCTGAAAAAGGTTTAATATTTCAGATGTAGGGCAAAAAGTGGCAGAAGATGTCAAATATAACCCAGAAAGTGGCAAATCCTATGAAGTGTATGGGCACTGTAAACCATACAATCGATGCGAAAGGTCGTACCACAGTGCCGGTAAAGTTCAGAGAGGCACTGGGGGAAGGTTTTGTTGTCACGAAAGGGTTGGATAAATGTCTGTGGATGCTGGATGCACAGCGCTGGGAAGAGATTGAAAATGCCCTTTCCCAATTACCGATGACGTTACCAGCGGCCAGACAGATGCAGAGTTTTCTGATCGGTTCGGCCTGTGAGGGGGAGATGGATAAGCAGGGACGACTGCTTTTACCGGAGAATTTGAGAGAATACGCAGGACTGAGTAAGGATGTGGTGTTCTCGGCAGTCGGCTCCAGAATAGAGATCTGGGATAAAGCGCGCTTCAAGGCACGGGATGAAGAGATGGACATTACCGAGGCAGCTTTGGCACTGGAAGAAAAGGGATTTAGACTGTAATGGAGTTCCGGCATATACCGATCATGTTAAATGAAGTGCTCGAAGGACTTGCAATCCGGCCGGACGGCATCTATATGGACGGCACGCTGGGCGGAGCCGGACACAGCAGCGAGATCGCAGCGAGGCTGGGAGAGCATGGCAGGCTGTACGGTTTTGATCAGGATGAGGAAGCATTGGCAGCCGCCGGGAAACGGCTCGAAGCCTTCGGAGATAAGGTGGAACGGATCCACGCAAACTATGAGAACGCAGTCGGGATCCTGAAAGAACGGGGCGTCGGCGGACTGGACGGGATCCTGCTTGACATCGGTGTTTCCTCCTATCAGCTGGACAATGCCGAACGCGGCTTCTCCTATATGCAGGATGCGCCGCTGGATATGCGGATGGACCGCACGCAGAGCCTTACGGCGGAAGAGATCGTAAATCAGTGGAGTGAAGAGGAGATCGCTAAGATCCTGAAGGAATACGGCGAGGAAAAGTTTGCCAGGAACATTGCAAAGAGTATCGTTCGCGAACGACAGAAAGCACCGATCGAAACGACCTTCGCGTTAAACGAGATCATAAAGAATGCGATACCGGCGAAGATGCGTGCGGACGGACATCCTTCCAAACGCAGCTTTCAGGCGATCCGGATCGCGTGCAACCGGGAACTGGATGTGTTGGAACGTTCTCTGAGTGATATGATCGATTTCTTAAATCCCGGAGGACGGATCGCGGTGATCACCTTCCATTCGCTGGAAGACCGGATCGTAAAGAATGCGTTTCGGAATGCGGAACATCCCTGCACCTGCCCGCCGAGTTTTCCGGTATGTGTGTGCGGAAAAACATCCAAAGGGCGCTGCGTAAACCACAAGCCGATCGTGCCGGGCGAAGAGGAACTTCAGCAGAACAGCCGGTCCAAACCGGCAAAACTGAGAATCTTCGAAAAAACAGGCTTAGAGTAAATACAGATCAGCCCGAAGCACTTGCTGCTGAGGGCGTACGAAAGAGCAAAGGCAGCGATGGCAGACTGCCGTTTGCGAAGCAAACTTTCATTTGCAGGCTGCCGTAACCGTTCAGAACCTGTAAGGGGCTGAACAGTTACTACATAAAATAAGAAAATCCGTTGCGCAACAGGCAACAAAAAGATATAATACGAGGGGTAAAAAAAGATGGCAAGAGAAGCATATGTAGACGGAAATACCGCGAGAAAGCGTGCAGAACGCAGACAGCCGGATATCCATCCGATCCGGGAGGAACGCCGGCGTGCAAGCAATTCGGTTCACTATGCGGGATCCAGTGTTTTTATGCTCTTTGCATCTTTTGCAGTGATGCTGGGCATCGTATTTTATTTCATCAGCCTGCAGACTTCTGTGACCAATAAGAGAGAACAGTATTCGGAGATGCAGTCGCAGTATGAAGCGCTGAAGCGCTCCAACGATCTGTACGAAGAGCGTATCCTGAGCAAGGTGGATATGGAAGAAATCGCCAGAGTGGCGAGAGAAGAGCTGGGGATGCATCTGGCGGGGGAAGGTCAGATCATCCGTTACTCCGGACAGCTCGATGATTATGTGACACAGTTTACGGATATTCCGACGGAATAAGGAACGGGGAACGATCCTTAGTCGGAGGCTCCGGTTAGGGGAATATCGTGGCAGATAAGAGAACTACAAATACACGCAGAAATTCGAAACGGCAGAATCTTTCGCCGGATATGCAATTACAACAGAACATCATGAAAAAAGCAGTATTAGTGTCCGCGGGCGTACTGCTTCTTTTTGTATTCCTGGTTTGGCGCGTGATCACGATCATGCGTGATAACGGTGAGCAGTATAAAAAACAGGTTTTATCACAGCAGCAGTACGATTCGGTGATCATCCCGTACCAGCGCGGTGCCATCCTGGACCGTAACGGTACGATGCTGGCCTATTCCGAGCGCGTGTACAATGTGATCCTTGACTGTCACGTGCTGACCAACGACAACAGCGACGGCAAAAGCACGGAGCCGACGATCAATGCGGTGGCAAAGTGTCTGGGATGCAATGCCACGGATCTGCGGCTCTACATTCAGGATAATCCGGAAGCACGTTACCATATCCTGCTCAAGAATGTTTCCTATGAAAGTATGGAAAACTTTCAGAATTATGTGGCAGAGTATAATGCGGATATCGCCGAGCAAAATAAGACACTGGAAGAGAAGCTGCCGAAGATCAATGATAAGGCGATCTGGTTTGAGGATCAGTTCCGACGAACCTATCCGGGCGGTACACTGGCCTGCCATATGATCGGTTTTACCACCAAGGACGGGCAGGGACAGTATGGTCTGGAGGAATACTACAATGATGAACTGAGTGGACGGAACGGAAGAGAGTACGGTTACCTGACGGCGGAGAATGCGCTGGAGCGTACCGTGATCCCGGCGGAGAACGGACATACGCTGGTGACGTCCATTGATTCCTATATCCAGCGGGTATGCGAGGAAAAGATCCGCAATTATAACCTGGAGCATGCGGGTGAGTGGCGTGAGAACGAAATGGGTTCGGACAATACCGGTGTCATTGTTATGGATATCCATTCCGGTGAGATCCTGGCAATGGCCAGCTATCCGTACTTTGACTTAAACGATCCCTGGGATATGTCTATGTATTCCGAAGGGGAAGTGGCACGTATGATCGAACGGGCGGATGGAGATGCCGAAAAAGCCAGTCAGGGCTTGTGGAAGAACTTCTGCATTTCCGAGTCCTATGAGCCGGGATCCGTCTGCAAGACCTTTACGGTGGCGATGGCTCTGGATATGGGGGTGATCCACGACGGAGACCGTTTCTCGTGCCATGGCTATCTGAAGTTCGGGGAAGGGGAACATACCACGACGATCCGCTGCCACCAGAGATATGGTGACGGTGACATCGACGTAAAGACGGCGGTGGAAAAATCCTGTAACGTCGCGCTGATGCTGATCGGACAGAAAGTCGGAAAAGAAAACTTCTTAAAATATCAGAAGAATTTCAACTTCGGGCTGCGTACCAATGTGGATCTGGCCGGCGAGATGCGTACTGCTTCGCTGGTCTTCAATGAGCGGACAATGGGCGTGACCGAGCTGATGACCTCCACCTTCGGTCAGGGCTTTAATGTAACGATGATTCAGACGATAGCAGCCTATTCCAGTCTGGTGAACGGAGGCTATTACTATCAGCCGCACGTAGTGAAGCAGATTCTGGACGATAACGGAGCGGTGGTGGAAAACATTGAGCCGAAGATGCTGCGTCAGGTGGTGAGTGAGCACGTCTCGGATCTGATGATCGATTATTGTATCGGCGTAGTGGATGAAGGAACCGGTACCCGTGCGCGACCGGCAGGTTACCGTATCGGCGGTAAGACCGGTACGGCAGAGCGTTCCGGTCAGGGAAAGCGCGACTATACCGTATCGTTTATGGGGTTTGCCCCGGCAGACGATCCGCAGATCGCGATCTATGTGGTCATTGACCGGCCCAACGTCAGCTCGCAGGAGCATGGTACGCGTTATGCCTGCCTTCTGTGCCGCGATATCCTGACGGAAGTGCTGCCGTATATGCACATCTTTATGACGGAGCCTTTGAGCCCGGCGGAAGAAAAGGAACTGGAAGAGCGAGGACAGCAGTCGACGCTGTCGGAGAACAGTGCTTCCGAAAACAGCGCGTCCGAAAACAGCGCATCGGAGAACAGTGCCTCGGAAAATGAAGCGGAGGAAGAAATCCCGGTGGTGGAGATCCAGATCGATCCGTCCAGCGGAATGGCACTCGATCCGATCAACCATGAACCGCTGGATCCGGAGACCGGAGTACCGTTGGATGAGGAATCCAGTATCTTCCAGGATGAGAACGGAAATGCGATCGATATCCCGCAGGCCTACGATCCCGGCGCGGAAACGGATGACCCGAGGGAATAATAAGAGTGAGGAGAAACAAGATGGAACTGAGAGACAGGATCGTAATCGTGATGGGTGCCGGCAAGAGCGGTGTGGCAGCAGCAAAACTGCTGGCAGCCGTAGGAGCCAGCCCGGTGATCTACGATGAGAATGAAAAGCTGGATATCGCAGTAGTCAAAGAAAAGGTGGGGACCGAACTGCCGGTATGTGCGGGCAGACTGGAGGAAGCCTACGAGAGCAAGGCTGTGCTGCTGGTCATGAGCCCCGGGATCCCGGTGGATACGGAATTTGTGGAAGGGTTTCGGAAACGTAACATTCCGGTATGGGGCGAGATCGAACTGGCTTATCGCTACGCGGGCGGACGGCTGATCGCGATCACGGGAACGAACGGCAAGACGACGACGACAGCGCTGACCGGCAAAATCATGCAGGACTGGTACAGGACCTCGGGGAAAAAAGGAAAGGTATATGTAGCCGGCAATATCGGCGATCCGTATACGGATATCGCACTCCTGACTACGCCGAACGATACGACGGTTCTTGAAGTGTCCAGTTTCCAGCTGGAGACGATCGATGCGTTTCATCCGGAGATATCGGCAATCTTAAATATCACGCCGGATCATCTGAACCGTCATCATACGATGGAGGCCTATACGGCGTGCAAAGAAGATATCACGCGGAATCAGAGCGCAGAGGAAGTGTGCGTGCTGAACGGCGAGGACGAGCGACTGGTGGAATTTGCAAAGAGCGGCTGCAGAGCAAAGGCAGTGTTCTTTGATTCCGCAAGGAAGGCAGAGAACGGTTTCTGGCTGGAGGGAGAGGAGATCATGAGCGCCCAAGACGGAAGGCTTATGAACATCCATGAAATGAAACTCCTTGGTGTCCATAATGTAGAAAATGTCATGGCGGCGATCGCAATGACGCAGGCTGCCGGTGTGCCGATGGAAAACATACTGGCATCGGTAAAGGAATTTACGGCTGTGGAGCATCGCATCGAGTACACCGCGACCGTTGGTGACGTGGATTATTATAATGATTCCAAGGGAACCAATCCGGATGCGGCGATCAAAGCAATCCAGGCAATGGTGAAACCGACGATCCTGATCGGAGGCGGGTATGACAAGCAGAATACTTACGATGAGTGGATCGAGAGCTTTGACGGAAAAGTAAAATATCTGCTGCTCCTGGGGCAGACCAGAGAGGCCATTGAAAAATGTGCGCATGAACATGGGTTTACGCAGACGATCCTGGTAGAGTCCATGGAAGAGGCTGTGGCAAAAGCACATGAACTGGCACAGCCGGGATGGGCCGTATTGCTGTCACCGGCATGTGCAAGCTGGGGCATGTTTAAGAATTATGAAGAGCGCGGCCGGATTTTTAAAGATCTTGTGAGGAAACTGTAAGTATGGCGGAAGCAAGAACAGCGGAAGAACGTGCGGCAAGGCGGCGTGCAGTACGAAAACGTCTGAAACCGCAGCACAAGAACAACAGCATAGATATCCCTTTGCTGATCGTGATGGCCGGTCTGATGATCTTCGGACTGCTGATGATCTTTTCGACCAGCGCCTATAATGCGGGCGAGGATCAGGCATCTTTCCTGCGAATGCAGTTGGTCGCAGAAGGTTTGGGAGTAATTGCCATCCTTATTATCGTGCTCTTTCCGGCCAGTATTCCGAAATGGATGGGTGGAAAAACCATGCGATGGGTGATCCTTGCGATCGCCGTCGGAATGCTGCTCCTTCTGAAAACACCGCTCGGTATTACGGCAAAGGGTGCTACAAGATGGATCCATTTGGGACCGGTCCGTGTACAGCCGGCCGAGATCGCAAAGATCGCGGTGATCATCTTTTTTGCTTCGTTTATCTCGGAAAAGCCGGAACGGGTCAATACCATGAAGGGATACTTTGGTACTCTGGCGATCGCAGGCGTTCTGGCGATACTGGTTTACGGTGTTTCCAAAAATCTCTCCAGTGCGATCATCATCGGCGGGATCGCCGTGCTGATGCTTTTTCTGGCGACCAAAGAATGGAAGTTTCAGACGATCGGCTATCCGGCACTGGTGTTTGCGGCCGGTTACCTTCTGATACAGAAAGTAAAGAATCATCCGGATCCGGAATCCTTAAGCTTCCGTTATCAGCGTATCATGATCTGGCTGGATCCGACAAAATACGTGACCGGGAACGGTTATCAGACGCTGCAGGCGCTGTATGCGATCGGTTCCGGAGGCCTTACCGGAAAAGGGATCGGTAAGGGGATCCAAAAGCTGGGAACCATCCCGGAAGTGCATAATGATATGATCTTTTCAGTCATCTGTGAGGAGCTGGGGCTGGTGGGAGCCGTGGTTGTACTGATCCTGTTTGCAATCCTGCTGTACCGCTGTCTGCTGATCGCGTTTTCTTCTACGGATTCCTATGGGATGCTCCTTTGTATGGGGGTGTTTTTGCATATTGCGATTCAGGTTATTCTGAATATTCTGGTGGTGACCAACAGTATGCCGAACACCGGTGTGAGCCTTCCGTTCATCAGTTACGGCGGATCTTCCGTATCGTTTTTGATGGCGGAGATGGGAATGGTGCTCCGGGTGGCGCGGGAAAATGAAGTATGAGTGATCTGGATAGCAGAATCGAGAAAAAAAAGAAGGTGGTCTTCTGGCTGGCATTGGTGTGTCTGCTGCTGATCATTTTCCGGGTGATCCTGGAGGCATGTACGATCACGGAGTTTTCGGTTTCAGGCAACCGGCATTACACAACGGCGCAGATCCGGCAGATCGTAGAGAACGGCTGGTTTGGGGATAATACGATCATGGTGGCTCTCAAGTACCATAATAAGAGCATCCGGGATATTCCGTTCATCGAGACGATGGATGTGACGGTACAGGACCGGCATTCGATCCGCGTACAGGTCTACGAGAAGGCGATGGCGGGGTATGTACAATACCTGGAGCATTATCTGTATTTTGACAATGACGGCAAAGTGGTGGAGAATGCGTCGGTGGCGACTCCGGGACTGCCGATGGTCACAGGGCTGAACATTGATCATTTTGTGATGTATGAGCCGCTGCCGGTCAAGGATCCGGATATTTTTCAGACCATCCTGGACGTAACAAACATGCTCAAAAAGCATGACATCATGGCGGACTGCATCTATTTTAATGATAAGAACGAGATCACGCTGTACTTTGCAAAGGTGCGGGTAGAACTGGGGAGCAGTGAACTGCTGGAGGAAAAGATCCAGCAGCTGGAAGCGATGATGGGGTATCTGACGGATCAGAGCGGTATGCTGGACCTGAAGAATTACAAAACGGACTCGCCGAACATCACTTTTACGGAAGACAGGTGATTGACTGCTGTGGTCAATTATGGAAAATGGGGCTCTTTTTTGTAGTTGATAGCGGTTGTCAAACGAATGAATCTAATTTATTATTAAAGAAGTTTGTGATATGGAGACGGAACTCTTTATCCTGTACTTAAATCACCATGATTGAGGAGGAAAAGAACGTGATTGAAGTAAATGACGAAGAATCAAACGTAGTAGTAAAAATTAAGGTCGTTGGTGTCGGCGGTGCAGGAAACAGCGCAGTCAACCGTATGATCGATGAAGGGATCGCCGGTGTTGAGTTTTATGCGATCAATACCGATAAGCAGGCCCTTATGAATACAAAAGCAAAACCGGTACAGATCGGAGAGAAGACGACCCACGGTTTCGGTGCGGGTGCGGATCCTGCCCAGGGACGTGCGGCAGCGGAAGAAAGTGTTGACGATATCCGTGAAGCTCTGACCGGTGCAGATATGGTTTTCATCACCTGTGGTATGGGTGGCGGTACCGGTACCGGTGCAGCGCCGATTGTAGCACACGTAGCCCAGGAGCTGGGCAGTCTGGTCGTAGCGGTTGTTTCCAAGCCGTTCTCCTACGAAGCAGATGACCGTATGCAGAACGCTCTGCAGGGATTGGAAGAACTGAAGAATAATGTAGATACTCTGGTGGTGCTTCCGAACGATAAGATCCTCGAGATCGCAGACCGCCGGATGACCAAGAAGGAATGTTTCCGCAAGGCAGATGAGACCTTGCAGCAGACCGTACAGAACATCACCGAAGTGATCAATGGTTTTATGGATGTCAATATCGACTTCTCCGATGTCAATACGGTAATGCGTAATGCCGGCATGGCGCACGTCGGTGTCGGCTTCGGTACCGGAGATGACAGAGCACTCGAAGCTGTAAAGGAAGCAGTAGAGAACAAGCTGATGGAAACGACGATCGATTCTGCAAAGAAGATCCTGCTGTACATTTCGGCGGGCGATCTGATGATCCACGACGAAGAAGATATTTCCGAATACATCCTTGCGATCACCGGACGTCAGGTGAAGCTGATCACCGGTTCCAATGATGTGGAAGACGAAGGTATGAAGGATACCTGCAAGGTCGTATTGATCGCGACCGGTATCGATGAGCCGCTCAAGCATTCGGCAGGACGTATGGTAAATCCGCAGTCCTATCGCAATCCGGGCGTCAGAAATATCGGCGTAGTACCGCAGCAGACAGCTCCGGTAGCAGGAATGCATACCGCACCGATGCCGCAGATCGGACAGCCGCAGGCAATGCCGCAGACACAGGTACAGTCGGGCGTAGCAGGTACCGGTTCGTTACCGAAGATGCCGGCAAGAACCGTTGGAAATTCCAATACTTCGGCTCTCAATCGTACCGGTTCGATCTTCGGACAGAATAAGGCAGCGATGGATGGCACCGGTCCGATGCGTACACCGCTGGCAGGACAGGGAACCAACAATATCCCGCAGTTCAATCATACCGCACAGGCAGCCAGAGGACTGGGAGGACGCAGGGAGACCAATCAGAGTTATGAGATCCCGACGTTCATCCGCTCCAAGAAAGATAAGAAAAACGAAGACTAAAAAACAGGAACCCCGCCGATGAGGCGGGGTTTTTTATTACCTTGTATAACAGAACGCTGTCTTGTGGTCTTAAAGCAGATACCAGGTGGGCAGGAAGAAATAGGAAACTGTCTTAAGGGATGGCAGGAACTGCGTGGCATCCAGAAAGACCGGACTGAAGATCAGGCATCCCATCACATAGAGCGGAAACAGTGCATACAGGATGCCGCGGTACGGGATGAGCGTGGTCAGGAGCAGCAGGAAAGCCAGGCAGCACAGGGTATACAGGAGCAGTTTGCCGCATTCGGTAATGAAACCTCCGAAGCTGTGTGTGATGCCCGGAACATTCGGGAGACCGAAGAGACAGATCAGGGCAAATACGCCGGCAAACAGCATCGGAACTGTGATCCGTACGATACGTACGCTCCATCTGGCAAAGACGGGGTGTTCCGCAGCCTGATAGTAGGAAAGGGCGCCGATGAACCCGGAAAGCAGGATCAATATGGCAAAGAGACCGCGCAGCGGTGAGGTCAGGACGGTCGTCGTACCGTAATGGTATTCGTTTGCGTTATTATCATAGGTAAAAGAAAAGGTGGAGCCGTTTGTTAAGTAGTCCTGATACAGGGCATCCACATCCTCAGCCGAATAAGCCTCCGGATAGTAGCCGGCGATGACGCTGTCCTCGGACAGATAACGGAAAAATACCTGGCCGGAAAGACGCTGAAAGATCGTGGCGTACAGGCTTTCGTTGATGATCGCACTCATCGTGGTGTGCGGGGAGGTGAGCACTGTGATCAGATCTTTTTTCTCGCCGGCACGCAGCTGTGCAAACAGATCGGAGCGGATGAGATACCCGCATTCCGCATTTCCTTTAGCAACCTCCGCGCGCAGTACCTCCGGGCTTTCGGACGGATAGAAGGCAAAGAGACTCTCGCCGCAGTCCAGTTGTTCCGCCAGCCATACGATATCTTCGTCATCTGTATTTTCGGCAATATCCGTATCCTCGGGAGCTACGATGCAGTAGCCGATGCGGATACGGTCATCCGTAACCTGCGTCTGTTTCTGTGCGGCAAGCAGGCAAAGACAGGGGGCGGCGATCAATAGCAGCAAGAGGAACGGGGAGCACAGATATTGCTTTACCGTGATCCAAAAGAGACGGTATGGTTTCATACGCGTTTGTCTCCTTTCTGCGAGATGCGGAGCCGGAAGGCGATGCAGGCGGCGGCAAAAAAGCCGACGGTCCATAAGAGCAGTGCTGCGGAATGGGATCCGCCTTCACCGGTAAGGAGCTGCAAAAGGTCTGTCGAGAGCGGTGCTGTCGGAAGTAACGTGCCAACACGGAGCAGGCCGGACGGCAGGAAAGCTGCCGGGAGGATACCGCCGGAGCAGAAGAGCATCCCGACAGATAAAGTAAGCTGTAACAAAACAGATACCGGAGCACTGCCACTGGCCTGGTGCAAAAACAGGGCAAAGGCAGACAGGACTCCGCTGATCAGGAGCAGCTGCAGGAGTGTCTGCGCATCCACGGATACGGAAAGATCAAAGGGCAGTTCCGGAACCAGGGATGCGGCGATGCAGCACACAGCGGAAAACAGAAACATGACCAGCCAGTTGGCCAGAAAACGGACCGCCAGATAACCGGCAGACAGAGCCTTGCCCGAAAACAGCAGATCCGTAAATGCACGGTCTTCCATACGGAGTGCCGGAGCAAATGCTGTGGAAGAAAAGAAGAGAAACAGAAGAAGCGCGGAAGCGATATAGCTTAAGAAGACCGGCAGCGTCTCCGAAGCGGTAAACAGCTTCTCGCGGGACAATACATAGGAAAAATTCATCATATCGATGTCGTTGTAGGCATCGTATAAGCTGTCCTGGGCACCCAGTGCATAGTATAGATCGGTAGCGGAGTAGGTATCGGCCTGGGCGGCAGAGAGCATCAGGGCACCGGAACGGGTCAGCTCCGAGAGAAATACGGAAGAGAGGGCATCCGTATCGGAGAAACGGATTTCGATCGGATCGTTACGCCCCCACATGATGCCGTTCACCACATCATCCGGAAAGAGCATAACGGCGATGACATCATGTTTTTGCAGGGCACGCATGGCTTTTTCTTTCTCCATGATCTCAAAATCCAGAGCCAGGGAGGTGGAATTCATATTGGTGAGATAGCGGAGCGCCATCTGCATATATTCGTCTTCGGCATCGCTGGTGACCAGAGCGACTGTAGCACGTGCCAGGCTTCCTTCTTCATAAAGACTGTTGGAGAGCAGACGGATGAAAAGGGACAGAAACAGAGCCGCTGCCACGGCGCTGAGAAAAACAAAGGGCAGCATCCGCAGATTCTTTTTGAGTTCCAGACGGAAAAGTCGCAGATAGATCCTCATTTTTTGATCTCCTCGATCAGTTCATCGCCACGCAGAATACGGTCCTGCAACAGCAGCTTGCCGCCGCGGAGCAGATAGAGCCGGGATATGATGGAGAGGTCTTCCTCATCATGGGTGGTCAGGATCAGGGTGCGTCCGTCTTTGTGAAACTGCTCCAGATAGGAGCGGATCTCTGCTTTGTAGCACAGATCCAGTGCAGCCGCCGGTTCGTCCATGATCAGGATCTGCGGATCATTGATCAAGGCAGTCGCAAGGCTCACGCGTTTGCGCATACCACCGGAGAGTGCATTTACCCGCTTGCGGAGAAAACTGTCCAGCTGCAGCATCCGGATGGACGGCGTCTGCAGGGCAGCATCAAATTCACTGCGTTTTCCATGAAACCACAACAGCAGGTTGTCGCGCACACTCATATCCGGCATCAGAGGATCGCTCTGCGGGACATAGCCGATCAGACGGTTGCGTACGGAAGCGTGCTTTAAAAGATCCGTATCCTTATAGAACATGGAGGCACCCTTGCAGCGTCTGGCACCGGCCAGGATTGAGAGCAGGGTAGATTTGCCGCTGCCGTTGGCACCGAGGATCGCTATGCTTTCCCCGAGCGGCAGGGTAAACTCCAGATGATCGAGCACGTGATTTTTCCGGTAGGAATAATCAATGCCCTTTACCAGGATCACTTCCCGGGGATCTTTTGTTGTCGTTGAGATATTTGTTTCCATAACTGTCATCATAGCATATTTTGAAAGGGCGGGCAATTCAAATTGCGCAGGGCTTGTCAGGTGTGGTAAAATAATACAGAACAGCATGAAAAGCACAGGAGGCGATGGATATGATCAAAGCAGATGCTGTATTGTTGGATGTGGACGGGACGTTGTGGGATTCGACGGCGCTGGTGGCAGAGGCATGGATGCAGGCACTGAAAGAGGATGGGATCGACCGGAAGGTGACGCCGGAACAGCTGAAAAAGCTCTTTGGCAAGCCGATGGATGTGATCGCGGATCTGTTGCTGCCGGAACTGGATCAGGAAATACGTTACCGTGCATTGCAGCGTTGTATGGACCGGGAAGAAAAGGTCCTGGAGGAGAATAAGAAAGATATCAGTTATCCCGGTGTGACGGAAACGATACGGAAACTGGCCGGAAAGATCCCGGTATGTATCGTCAGCAACTGCCAGTCCGGCTATATCGAGCTGGTGTGTGAGAAACTGGGGATCACGGAGGTGATCACGGATAAGGAATGCTATGGCGATACCGGGCTGTATAAGGCGGATAATATCAAAAAGCTCGTGGAGCGTAACGGCTATCACGCACCCGTCTATGTGGGTGACATTGCGGGGGATCTGGAAGCGGCACGGGAAGCCGGGGTACCGTTTATCCATGCGGCATACGGTTTCGGACACGTGGAAGGCGCCGATGCCGTGATCGAAAGCTTTGCGGAGCTGATCGGTGTGCTGGGGCTGGAGACGGCACTGGATGCCTATGCGGCGGTGGACTGGTTTACCGGGGTGGAACGCTATACGGCAGTGGATAATTATGCACAGGTCAAGCCGCTCACGGAGCTGGCGGAAACCGAAAAAGGCATCGCCCAGGTGGAACGGGAACTGATGAGTCTGGCGATCGCAGCCAGAAAATGTGCCTATGCACCATACTCAAACTATCAGGTCGGGGCGGCGCTTCTGACCGAAGACGGAAGGGTATACATCGGCGGCAATATCGAAAATGCATCCTACGGAGCAACGAACTGTGCGGAACGTACGGTTGCGTTTAAGGCGGTGAGCGAAGGCGCCCGCCGGTTCCGTATGATCGCCATCGCCGGCGGCAGCGGGGAGAAACTGAACTATGCCTTTCCCTGTGGCATCTGCAGACAGGTGCTGCGTGAGTTCGCGGATCCGGAACGGATGACGGTCCTGGTAGGGGTATCGCCGACCGAATATAAGAGATTTACGCTGGAGGAACTGTTACCCGACAGTTTCGGACCGGACTTTAAGAAGGGAATGGACTGAGTGCGATGGAGCAGCTGTCACTGATCGCCATTCTGCTGGCGGTGGTTGCCGTATTTTCCGGAATGGGCATCGCGGAACGCAGACGCTATCGGAAACGTGTGGAACAGGAATTGAAGGAACGCTACGGGAAGCGGCAGGACAAAAAAATCCCCTCTTCCCGTTTTGAGTGTATCCCGGCATATTATCAAAAACATGCATCGGATACATCCATTGATGATATCACATGGTCCGATCTGGAGCTGGATCGTCTCTTTCTGGCGATGAACCTGACCTGTTCTTCCGCCGGGGAGGAGGTCCTCTATCATACGCTGCGCACGCCGCTCTTTGAGGAGCAGGAACTGAGGACGCGCGCGGAAGAGATCGCCTATTTTCAGGAGCACGAAGATGAACGGCTGAAGCTGCAGCTTTTATTCGCCGGAATGGGCAAAAATGAGCGGTATTCCCTGTATGATTATCTGGATTTTGCCGATGAGATGCAGGGCGGGGAGAGTCTGAAATACCACTTTCTTGCGCCGCTGCTTTTAGTCACTGCCGTAGTGCTTCTGTTTGTGAAAGCAGAACTCGGTGTGATGGGGGTGGTCTTTGCGGTCATCTTCAATATGGCCTGGTATTTCCGGACGAAAGGGAACGTGCAGCCCTACATCATCACACTCAAAGTGATCATGGCGGATATCCGGGCGGCAGCGAAGATGAAGCAGATGCGGCTGCCGGTCTGTGAAGCAAAGCAGCGGGAACTGGCCGGGGCGTTAGAGGAGATGAAGGGCTTTGGCGGCGGAAACACCGGGATCTTTTCCGGTGGAATGTCCGGCGGGGATCCGGCCTCGCTGGTTGCGGATTATATCAATATGCTGCTGCATCTTGATCTGATCCGATTCTATTCGATGTATCGCAAAATGCAGCAGCACAGGGAGCAGATCGATGTGATCCACGGATGCCTCGGGTATTTTGAGATGCTGATCGCTGCCGGATCATTTGAAAAAGCACTCGGGGATATCTGCACGCCACAGTTTGACGGACAGGAAAAAGCGGCAGAGATCTGGCATCCGATGATCGAAGATCCGGTCAAAAACAGCTATGCCTTAAAAGGCAGCATGCTGCTGACAGGCTCGAACGCTTCGGGAAAGTCTACGTTTTTAAAAACAGTGGCTCTGAACCAGCTGCTTTCCCAGACACTGTATTTTGCCTGTGCGGACGAATTCCATGCCGACTTTCACCGGATCTACACATCGATGTCTCTTCGGGATGATCTGGAGCATCAGGAAAGCTACTTTATGGTAGAGATCCGCGCAATGCAGCGGATCCTGGAAGCCGGCCGGCGGGAAGGCGCAAAGATCGCGTGCTTTGTGGACGAGGTGCTGCGCGGGACCAATACGGTAGAGCGGATCGCGGCATCCACCGAGATCCTCAAATATATGGCGCAGCAGGGGTATTTCTGTGCGGCGGCGACCCACGATATCGAGCTGACATCCCTGCTGGAAGATGTGTATGAGAATTACCATTTTTCGGAAGAGATCAAAGATGGCGATGTACTCTTCAATTACCGTCTGCAGGAAGGAAAGGCGCAGACCAGAAATGCCATACGGCTGCTGTCGGTGATGGGCTATGAAGAGAGCATCATCGAGCAGGCGGAAGCGCTGGCGGAGACGTTTTTGAAGGAGGGAGTATGGCAAAAGTAAAGATCTTTACGGACGGTGCGGCACGCGGCAATCCGGATGGTCCCGGCGGCTACGGTGTGGTGATGCAGTTTGTGGATTCCAAAGGGGAACTGCATGAAAAGGAATACAGCGCCGGATACAAAAAGACAACGAACAACCGGATGGAACTGATGGCGGCGATCGTGGGACTCGAGGCACTCAACCGTCCCTGCGAGGTGGAGCTGTACTCCGATTCCCAATACCTTGTGAACGCCTTTAACCAGCACTGGATTGACAGCTGGATCAAAAAGGGCTGGAAGCGCGGGCAGAATGAAGACGTGAAAAACGTAGATCTCTGGAAACGCCTGCTTGCGGCAAAAAAACAGCACCGGGTGACATTCTGCTGGGTGAAAGGACACGCCGGTCATCCGGAGAACGAACGCTGTGACGTGCTGGCGACCACTGCGGCGGATCACCATGCCGTTCTTGACGATGTTGTGGGGGAGTGATACAATATCTTTGATGTATGGTATTCGTACGTCATAGATATAGAAAGGATTTTTCATCAATATGGAAGGTACTTTATTTGTGAACGGTTTTTTATCCTATCTGGTGGTATATTTTGTTTTTATCGCGGCGATCGTGATCGCGTTTGTGATCGGCTTTACACTGCGTAAGAATAAGAATGCAAAGATGATCACGGCGGACGGAGCCGGGAATACAGAGGATACGGCAAAGACGGACGAAGAAAAATAACAAAACGCTTGTCTTGGGCGCGAGGGTTCCGCGAGCGGAGCCCTTATTTATTACCTGTTTGGTTTAAAACATGCAGGAGGGGGTTGGGATGGCAAAGTCGGAGAACCAGAAACTGAAGCTGTTGTATATTATCCGGATACTCACCGAAGAGACGGATGAGAAAGCACCAATCTCGACGAAGGATCTGATCGCGCGGCTGGCCGAGTATAACATTACGGCGGAGCGCAAGACGATCTATTCCGATATCGAATGCCTCAGGGAATTCGGCTATGATATCGGCTTTGACGGCAACCGGACAAACGGCGGCTATTACCTGGCCAGCAGGGATTTTGAGCTGGCGGAGCTTAAGATGCTGGTGGATATGGTGCAGGCCTCCAGGTTCCTTAGTGTGAAACGCTCGCGGGAGCTGATCAAAAAGATCGAGCAGCTGGCAGGAAAGCGGGAAGCCTCGGAACTGCAGCGTTCCGTGTATGTGGCCAACCGTGCCAAGGCGGTCAATGAGGGCGTGTTCTATGCGGTGGACTGCATCCATCGTGCCATAGCGGGGAATAAGAGTATCTCCTTTCATTATCTGGAGTTTACGGTCAGCAGCCAGTGGCAGTTAAGACGCGGAGGCAAGCGCTATGAGGTCAGCCCATGGTTTCTGACATGGAATCAGGAAAATTACTATCTGATCGCTTTTGATGAGGAACGGCAGGAAGTGCGGCATTACCGTGTGGACCGCATGAAGGATCTGGAGATCAATGAGCGCGACCGGCAGGGCAGGGAGCATTTTAAGAATTTTGACATTGCGGCATACTCCAAGGTGGCCTTCAATATGTACGGCGGAGAGGAAAGGCGACTGAAACTGGTTTTTGTCAATTCACTGGCCAACGTGGTGGTGGACCGTTTCGGAAAGGATGTGACGATCCGCAAGGAAGACGAAGAACATTTTTCCGTGAGTGTAAACGTTGCGGTCAGCCCGCAGTTCTATGGCTGGCTGGCGGGCTTTGGTGCCAACGCAAAGATCGTTTCTCCAAAGGAAGCAGCCGGAGCCTACCGGGAGTATCTGGAAGGGATCCTGAAGAGCTATACCTGAATCCGGTTTACCGAAAGATATTATGTAAATTTTAACAAAATTTTCCGGCATACTCTGTATGCTTTTTATAGGAAAACCAGATTGACGCCGTCAGAACAATTGGGTATAATAACAACTACACAAGATATTGTGTTATTTTTATGCTCTTACACCTAAATCGTGTAGAGCGAAGAAGAAAAAGGAGTCAGTAAAATGAGTGAAGTGGATTACGGGGAGTTATATAAACCGGACCGCCCGGTCAAGGTGATCAAAAAGGACAACACCCGCGAGGAGTTTAATGTCCAGAAGGTCATCAATGCCGTCGGGAAATCGGCCTATCGTGCGTTAACGGATTTTACCGAGGAAGAAAAGCGCAGGATCTGTCAGTCGGTGGTGACAAAAGTCAATGAGATGGACATTGATGAGATCCCCATTCCCGTGATGCACAATATCGTGGAAAGCGCGCTGGAAGATGTGAAGCCGATCGTGGCTAAGAGTTATCGCGATTACCGCAACTATAAGCAGGACTTTGTGCGCATGCTCGATGATGTGTACAAGAAGAGCCAGTCCATCATGTATATCGGAGACAAGGAGAATGCCAATACGGATTCCGCACTGGTCTCCACCAAGCGTTCCCTGATCTTCAACCAGCTGAACAAGGAACTGTACCAGAAGTTTTTCTTAACGACGGAAGAACTGCAGGCGTGCCGTGATGGCTATATCTATGTGCATGATATGTCGGCGAGACGCGATACCATGAACTGCTGTCTGTTTGATGTAAAGAACGTGCTCTCCGGCGGTTTTGAGATGGGCAACATCTGGTACAATGAGCCGAAGACGCTGGATGTGGCATTTGATGTCATCGGAGATATCGTGCTGAGTGCGGCTTCCCAGCAGTACGGCGGATTTACCGTACCGGAAGTGGACAAGATCCTCGAACCCTATGCGGAGAAATCCTATCAGAAATATATTGATAAATATCTGGCGCTGGGCGTAGACCGTGCCAGAGCGGAAGAGGAAGCCGGACGTGATGTGGAGCGTGATTTTGAGCAGGGCTTCCAGGGCTGGGAGTACAAGTTCAATACCGTGGCATCCAGCCGTGGCGATTATCCGTTCATTACGGTGACCGCCGGGATCGGTACCGGTCGTTTTGCAAAGCAGGCGACCATCAGCATGCTGAACGTGCGCCGCAAGGGACAGGGCAAAGAGGATCACAAAAAGCCCGTGCTGTTCCCGAAGATCGTTTTCTTATATGATGAAAATCTCCACGGACCGGGGAAAGAACTGGAGGATGTGTTTGAAGCCGGCGTGGAATGTTCTGCAAAGACGATGTATCCGGACTGGCTGTCCCTGACCGGTAAAGGCTATATCGCCAGCATGTACAAGCAGTACGGCAAGGTGATCTCGCCGATGGGCTGCCGTGCGTTCCTTTCCCCCTGGTATGAGAGAGGCGGCATGCATCCGGCGGACGATCAGGACGAACCGATCTTTGTAGGTCGTTTCAACATCGGGGCGGTATCCCTGCATCTGCCGATGATCCTGGCAAAGGCGAGACAGGAGAGCAAGGATTTTTACGAGGTGCTGGATTACTATCTGCAGCTGATCCGTAACCTGCACATCCGTACCTATGCGTATCTGAGTGAGATGCGGGCATCCACCAATCCGCTGGCCTACTGCGAGGGAGGTTTCTTGAACGGGCATCTTGGCCTGCATGACAAGATCAAGCCGCTGCTCAAATATGCGACGGCATCCTTTGGCATCACGGCCTTGAACGAGCTGCAGATGCTGTATAACGGCAAGTCTCTGGTGGAAGACGGACAGTTTGCACTGGAAGTGATGGAGCACATCAACCAGAAGATCAATGAGTTCAAGGAAGCAGACGGAAATCTGTATGCAATCTACGGAACACCGGCGGAGAGCCTCTGCGGTCTGCAGGTAAAGCAGTTCCGCAAGAAATATGGTATCATCGAAGGGGTGTCCGATCGTGAATATGTGAGCAACTCGTTCCACTGCCATGTATCGGAGAACATCACACCGATCCAAAAGCAGGATCTGGAGGGGCGTTTCTGGGAGCTGCTGAACGGTGGCAAGATCCAATACGTGAAATATCCGGTCAGCTATAATATCGATGCAGTGCGTACACTGGTGCGCCGTGCGATGGAGCTGGGCTTCTATGAAGGCGTGAACCTAAGCCTTTCCTACTGTGATGACTGCGGTCATGAAGAGCTGGAGATGGATGTGTGCCCGAAGTGCGGCAGCCGCAACCTGACCAAGATCGACCGCATGAACGGATATCTTTCCTATTCCCGTGTCCACGGGGAAACCCGCCTGAACGATGCAAAGATGGCGGAGATCGCGGAAAGGAAGTCGATGTGATGTTATTTTCCATTTTAAAGTGAGATATTCCAATTTAAAACGAGATAAGAGATCTTTTTTGGAATAAAGAATTTCCATTTTAAAATGAGATATGATACCGGAAAGAGAGTACATAATGTGCTCTCTTTTTTTTGACAGTGTTTTGATACAACTTCAAATGTAATATCACAACTTCAGGCGTAATATTACAAGAAAAGAAGAAAAAGAAATTGTCAACTTCGAATGAAAGAAGATTACAAAAAGGAATAACTTTGGTAATTCTCTTTTTTGTGTGTAGCCCTTATTGTATTTTATATTACAAGTTGAATGCGTTAGCACGGAATTCGTGCTATAATATGAAGCACACATAACTAAAATGTCTTATAATCGTTTCGAAAGGGATAAATATGGCTAAACCACCCTCACGGAAAACGAAATTATCCCGTAAAATGGGGGCTGGAGTAGGAAAGAATTATCTTCCCTATATCACTACTTCTGAGTTCAATTCATTAGGAACGACATCCGTTATAAAAGACTGGAAAACAGGAAGAGAAGTACATTGTTTATCACAAGGAGAAATGTATTGGTACTATATCCTTCGGTTTGATGATGAAAATATCGATATCCGGGAGCAGTTTCCACTAGATAGATCCAAAACAGAGAAGATAGCACAGCAATTCGGAATTAAGCATCCCGGGAATAGCACGGAGTATGTTATGACGACAGATTTTCTGGTAACCAGGTTTGATAAAACGCACATAGCGTATTCGGTAAAGACAAATGATGATCTAAAGGATAGAGATCTGGAAATCCTATGTATTGAAAAGCAATATTGGCTGAATGAAGGATGTGATTACCAGCTTCTTTTCAAAAGGGATGTGAACCGTACGCTTGTGGAAAATATCAGGGCAGTTGTTCCGTTTTATGATAAAACGGAGGTTTTTGATGAATATAGTGAGATCAAGCACGGTATAGCACGAAAAACGATCGTATGGGATATAGAACACACACCGATCAATAACAAAAAGATAGATGAATGGAGAAATAGATGAATATCAGAATTGGCGACATTGTTACAATAAAGGCAGAAAGGATACAGTATAGAATTGTCTCCATTTATGGAGAATTTATTGTTTTGTGCAAATTAGGAATCAGTCGATTTGAACTTATAGAATTGTCAAAAAAAGCTTTTTTTGAAATGTTATATAGCGACAAAATAGAAATTACCGCTGACCAAGAAGATCAGGTTTATGATGTGGAATTATTATCTGATACAGCAAAAGAACGCTTTTATAAGAAAAGAGACGCATTTAGAGAAATATTAGACATATATGGCCCAGGTTATATGAAATTATGTGGACGATCATCAAAAAACGAACTATACAATATTTTGGATAAATACAATTATTCCATAAAGACTTTTTGGAGAGATTGTCTTAAATATTTTCAAAGCGGACTAAAAGAACGGGTTTTATTGGATTCAAAATTATTTGGGCTTAACAAAGGGAAAGAATATACTCATACTGCAAAAACAGGTAAAAAGGGCGAATATGGAGCTGTTGGCATTCCGCTTACCTCGGATGTGATCGAACATTTTGAAGAAGCATTAAAAGCATATAAAACCGGCAGACATAAGAGCATAAAGTCCTGCTACGACTATATGAACAATCTCTATTATTCAAAGATAGAGACCATCGGCGGCGTGCAGACAACGTGTCTTGTGCCGGAGAATGAGCGGCCGACATACAAGCAGTTTTATCTTTATGTGAGAAAGCATCTTTCGAATGAAGAGCGGGACATTATTAAGACTTCCCAGATGGAGTTCCGCAATAACCAGAGGCTTCTTACGAGCGACAGCCTTTTTGGTGTGGCAGGACCTGGGGATCTGGTAGAGATTGATGCGTGCGAAGCGGATGTATCGCTTGTTTCAATGACAGATCGTAATCAGACGATCGGACGGCCTATTGTATATTTTATGATTGATGTATATTCCAGGATTATCCTGGCTGCATCGATCGCATTTGACAATAATTCATTATTGGGTGTGACGAACCTGTTTTTGAATCTGGGCGATGATAAGCAGGAATATTGCGAAAGGTATGGCGTGCTATTTGAAGATGAAAGATTATGGCCGTCAAATATCATTCCAAACAGATTGCGTGTAGACAGAGGTTCCGAATTCAAGAGCAAAGAATTTGGGCGGATCTGTAACGCTCTTGGTATCCAGAAAGATATTGTCTCCGGTGGATCCGGCTCATTAAAAGGCGTGGTAGAACAGTCCTTTCATCAGATGCACTCGAAGCAGAACGAATCTTTGGAAGATCACGGATTGATCGAGAAAAGACACGATTCTAACCACCACAAGGAAGCAACGCTGAATATTGAACAGTACACAAAGATGGTTATAAACTTCGTGCTGACACATAATCAGACCTATCTGGAAAGTTATCCCTTGACCAAGAAGATGATCGAGGAGAAAATACCGGCGATTCCGGCGAAACTATGGCAGTATGGGATAGAAAATGAAGTAACACCAAGGCCGATCAGCAATAAATTGCAGTATCTGTATGAATTGATGACTCCGGTCAAGGTTTCTGTTTCCAGAAAAGGTATCAGCTATAGGGGATTATATTATTTGTCGAATGAATCATACATCTCGACCCTTATGTTTAAGGCGAAGAATAAAAAGATCCCTCTGGAGGCAAGAATGGATATGCGTAATGTCGGCTATATCTATGTGCTTCATAACAACCAGCTGATACAGATACCTCTGAATGATCGTATCACCGGGAATGCCGAATATATGGGCATGACCATGAAACAGTACGACGATTATCGGAAAGGGCGTGGAATGCTGGAGGCGGAAGGCAGAGTACATAACGAACAGCTTTCTGCATATAGCAGTGCTATAAATACAAATATCGTTGCAGAAGCAACAAAAGCGTCTGAATACAAGGCAAATGATAAAAATATGCGTCCGGCAAGAGAAGCTGAAAAACAGCGTGTATCGAATGAGAACGAGATAGCAGAACGCTTTGAGAAGAAAAAGAAGACCAAGATCAAAGAAAGTATTCTGGAGATAGAAGAAATAAAGGAAAACAGCAAAGAGGAAACACAGGCAGAAAAACCGGTGGAAGAGTGTTTTAATCTGACGGAAGAAGAGATGATGGAAAAGCGTAAAAAAGCACTTATGGATTTTGATGAGGAGGACTGGTAAGCATATATGAAATACGAATATGTAGACCTGAAAGATTCAAGCGCGCAATATGAGGACTATGAAAAGGGGCGTCCGGTAGAAGCAAGATATATTCCGGCAAAAATCGAAGCGGATAAAGGAAATCCGTTTGTTGAAGCGCTTCCGCTTCCCAGAACAGAGGAAGAGGTTTTATGTGATTATAATACGATCCTTCCGTCATATTCTTACGACAAGACCACATCTATGTCAAAATTAAACAAGATGCTATCGGTTGGGTTACTGAAATCAATCAGATTTCCGCTGCCGTTTCATAATCAGCTGGAGTTTTCGTTCTACAACGCTCTTTTGACATCCTATCGGGCAAGGAAGCCGCTTTTCTCTGATAATAATTCGATCCCATACTATTATGAGAACCAGAAATGTGAGAGCAAAGGAGTTTTGCTGGGGGATGCGGCAGAAGCTACAAATGCCGGTTTCTCGCTGGTCGGGTATTCCGGCTGCGGAAAGAGTTCTGCCATAAAGATCCTCGTGTCTCACTATCCGCAGGTGATCATCCACCATTTCGGCATCTACGGGACATTTCCGCAGATAACTTATCTGGTGGTGAACTGTATCCCAAACAGTAATTTTGGGGCGTTATACGAGAGTATCGGAGATGCCATTGATAAGGCAATGGGGAATATAGAGCCGGTCTATGCTTTGGAGATCAATAAAGCACGTAATTTAGGTGCCAAAGCGGAAAAAGTGCGTGCTCTTGTGGAGAGATTTGCGGTAGGGATCATTATCTTTGATGAGATCCAGCTGATCAATTTTGAGCATACCAAAGAGAACACCTTTGATTCACTGCTGACACTGGCAAATCGAACCAAGACAGCGATCGCTGTGGTCGGCACGGAAGATGCAAAAGAAAAGATGTTTGGCGAGTTGAGGACGGCCAGACGGCTTGGAACGGTCATTAACGGGAACAATTACTGCAAAAGCCGGAAGTTTTTTGATATCCTGGCCGGAGATCTGTTCCGGTATCAGTGGTTTGACCAGCCGATCAGCTATACGAAAGAAATCGGCGATACGCTCTTTGATCTTACAAAGGGGATCATTGACCAGTTGATCAGTATATATTCCGCTGTTCAGATCGAGTATCTGCATTCTACAAAGAAACCGGTGGTTGACGGGGAGTATTTCAGAAAGGTAGCCAGGAAGTATTATTCCGGGATCCAGGATGTGCTGGCCAATCTGGAGAATACGGAAAATGTATCGAAACTGAATGAAATACGCCTGATCGGAGCACAGATGCAGAATACGGTCATCGATGAGGAACGGCAGAAAGCACAGGCAGAAAAAATCATCGAAGCACAGCAGGAAAGGGCGCAGAACAACATCGATCTCTATAATATAACAAACAGGATCAAAGGACTGTTTGATGATTTTTCGGATGAGCAGATCCAGGAAGCATATAAGAAAGTGATCGCTAAAAAGACCAGCCAGGGCAAATCGGAAAAAGAGATCGCCCGGCTTGTGATCGAGAAATTACAATCAACGCCAAAGAAAAAGCCGGTAAAAGGATCAAAGATCGCAAAAATGGATACCGGGGAGATGCGGTCGTTCTTAGGCCTGGATAAAAAGGAAGAGCAGTAATGGGATATGTGCCTATTGTTGTTGAAATAAAGCCGGATGAGCTTTTATATTCTTGGATCTCCAGGCTGGCGGATGCCAACCTTCTGAAAATTTATGTGTTCGGGAAGGCGTATGTCGGGCAGCCTGGGACTTATATTGGCGAACTGGACTATGATGTAAAGAAAGATTTTGCGACATTGGCGGACAGCCTTCAGAAAAAGCCCGATCTGGCAAGGATGTATGGGGATCATTCGACATTGCGATTTGATCTTATGTTCGAAACGGAAAAAATGGGAATGAAGGACATAAACAATGTCTGTCTTTATCAGGATGCACTTAATGTAAAAAGAGAAAGGTCTGTTACCAGAATACACATCTGTCCGGAGTGTGTTGAGGAAGACAAAAGACGGTTTGGGTTCCCATATCTTCATGTATCTCACCATCTAAAGGGAGTGAGAGCCTGTCCGTTCCATCAGAGAATGCTGATGGAATATAACGGGCGAAAAGGGCATGAAAATGAATTTGATCTCAGCAAATATAGCATAATCCAGACACCGTATCCGGAGAAAATAGATATAGATTATGCCAAATTCGCATATGCGTTATTCTCCGGCGGTATTGATGCGCCTGTAGAGGCGTTAAAGGAAGCATTTGTCACAGAATTGCATAAAAATGGTTATGCTCTTCATCAGGAAGGGTTTGCACGATTCAACGAAGATTTTCTGGCCTCGGAATATGCACCTTTGCTGGAGAAAGATGTGCAGTCTTGCTTTGAATTGTATCTTATTAAGAAACAGGCATTTGATCCTTTGGATTTCATACCGCTTCTGATGTTTCTTTTTCGGCAGCCACAGAAGATCATAAAGGCCATTCAAGGATCCGAGC
Source organism: Lachnospiraceae bacterium (assembly GCA_017634975.1). Lineage (GTDB taxonomy): Bacteria > Bacillota > Clostridia > Lachnospirales > Lachnospiraceae > NK4A136. The sequence goes on from JAGBMJ010000110.1 coordinate 27,518, forward strand.
CGGTTTTGATAAACGCAGTATGCAGAGCATGCGGAAAAACATATCTTTCCTATAGGGATACCAGACATACCTTTAATCTGTGCCGGGATTGTTATATACAGGTTCCTATAACTGACAGGTTCAATAATCTTGTAGAAATAGCTGGTAATGGAGAATATAAGGCGCTAGAGGACTTTACCGGCAATATGGGCCGGCTGCGTTTCCGTCATCGTTGCGGAAAGATCAGCAGTTTTGTACCGAACAATTTCTTATATCAGCATTCCCGGTGCGAATGTGAGATCCATACGGATGAGGCGTGGGTGACCGGTTTTGAATACCTGATGCAATACTACGAGAAGCACAAGACGGTAGCAGTACCCAAGAGAGAGAGTTTTAATGGATATAAGCTGGGAGAGTGGTGTCAGAAGGTAAGAAAACTCAATAATGAAGGTAAGCTGTCATCGGAAAAGAAAATGGCGCTTTTGGAGTATGGGTTTGATTTTGCGCCTTTTGATAATGCGTGGGATCGAAACCTCTCTGCCTATTCAGAGTATGTGGAAGAACAGAATAGGGGGCATGTAGAGAGGTCTGTATCATATAATGGCATTGCCCTTGGGGAATGGTATGCAAGGCAAATGCGGAAGTACAGCAATGGTACGCTAAAACCGGAAAGACTCGCACAGATCAGAAAGATATATCCAGAATTTCCGGAAGTGCCCCAAAGAGAGCGAAAAGTAATAGAATATGCATACCACCAGCAGCCTTTTGAGAAGACGCTGGACTTGCTGCTTGAATACGAGCAGGAATATGGTACGCTGATCGTTCCCAAACGCTTTTCCTACAAAGGTTATAATCTTGGAGCCTGGTGTCAGCAGATGCGCAGCAAGAGAAGGCTCGGAATACTGCCGGAAGAACAGATCAGGGTGCTGGATGATATTGGTTTTGTCTGGGATGCTTTAGGGCACAAATGGAATGAGGATATGGCACGGTATCATGATTATGTGGCAGAAACCGGGATATATGATGTATCCCGGGAGACGATATATCGTGATTTTAAGCTGGGCTACTGGTATCAGAACCTGAAGATCGCCAGGCGGAAGGGGACATTTACGGACAGCCAGAAAGCAGATATCCTGAAGATACACCCGAAATTCTTTTCATGAAATAATACCATTATCGAATTGCTGGTTGTATTCTGTATCAATAATGGTATTATTGTGACCAGTATATTGGTAACAAATTGGTTTCGATTGAAACATACATATTGATTAAAAAAGTTGGTGTAAAATGTATCAAGAGATGCGTAGCGGAAATATGCAATGAGTTACGGAGAGAGTACAATGTCTTTAAAATCCGGCGAAAACGCTGAATTTTGTACAAAAATAACAGTTGAGATATAGCAAGGATTTTGCTATACTTTATTTGTAAAGGTATGTCATTTTGTAGAAATGCATACAAATGTCTGTACAGATGAAGTGTTGCGGGGCGTGGAAAAGCCACATAACGAGTAGGAGGTGAGAACATGGCTACATCAAGTATATTGGAAAGCGTAAGGCTTTCAACACCGCAGGATACGTCCGTATTCGTGGATGCGCTTGAGGAATCGGCAAATATGCCCAGAAAAGCGCCCTCTGAATATAAGTATCATGTGGAAAGAAATCCGGAGGCTATTCGAAGATTCGTAGATAAGAATCTGCCGAAGGAGAAGGCGAACGCATGATAGGTTCCGTATTTGGAGTTCCGGCACTGCTGGACTGTGGATGGCGGACCGAGCATACGATATATATAGTGTGGTTTTAGGGAATTTGACCGCAGATTCTCGCAGATCGATCAGCAGAATTATATTCTGTTGATGATAATATTCTAAGATTTATCACGAAAGGGGTTGACAGTTATGTCTAAGTTCGCTACGCTCAAGCAAGCAAGCAAGCAAGCAATCA
>JAGBMJ010000111.1 GCA_017634975.1 Lachnospiraceae bacterium
ATCCTCCTCTTGATTGGGTTTGTACATCCGGCCAAAGATGCAACTCAATCGTAAAGGAAGATCCTTTTTTATGCAACTGTCAATGTGCTATGCCGCCTGATCAGCGGTATGGGCATCACATAGAATTTGTGATTGACCCTAAAAAACGCCAGATTTCTTGGCGTTTTTCGAATTTTTTCAATATTTTGGTTATGTCATTATGGAAAAGTTAAGGATTTATATAATGGTACACGGTTCCTATACCAGTATATTGTAGCATCTATACTGAACCCCTCTTAAGCAGCGCTCCGGCTCACCACCACAATATCCCCGATCCCTACACCGAATATATCAGCCAGGATGATAATATTATCAATAGTCGGTACAGCATCCCCTCTCATCCATTTGTAAATGGCCTGTGGGGTATTAAAACCAAAGATTGCCTGTACCTCTGCAATCTTCATCTTATTATTCTTGATATATGCCCGGATATTTGCTCCGGTTGCCTTCATATCGATTGTTGCCATACCGCTGATCTCCTTTCCTTTTTTCACAATACCCCTAGAGGGACTCGAACCCTCATATCCGGGAACTTAAGTCCCGTGCATATGCCTATTCTGCTACAGGGGTGTAGTCCACCGACAAGAATCGAACTTGCACATTCGGTTATCGGAAATCCTTCGGATTTCTTGTCGCACCTCCTCCGGAGGTTTGGTTCCACAATCCGATGTTCTGCCATTAAACTACGGCGGACGTGCAGGATGAGAGAATCGAACTCTCACGGGCTGTGCCCAGCGGTGTTTGAGACCGCTCCGTCTACCTTTATCGGGATTCCTTCGGAATCCTTGTCGCACCCGCTGCGCGGGTTTGGATTTCCGGCAATCCCGCTAAATGCACCAAAGGAGATTCGAACTCCTAAGCCGTTTCCGGCACAACGTTCTTAGCGTTGCGTGTATTCCATTCCACCACTGGTGCTTACTGCGGGATAAGGGATTTGAACCCTTATGAGTACTACCTCCGGAGATTCTGAGCCTCCTACGTCTTCCGTTCCGTCAATCCCGCATATTATGGTATTAAAAAACCGCCTGCGCTATGCAGACGGCTTTAAGAACTTTCTTGATTCCTGTTTCTTATATACCGAAATCTGTCCGCATAGCAAAACACTCCTTGTTTCCGAGGAGAAGCAGTAAGCTATGCAGTTCCAGAGTTCTAAAATTCTTCATTGTTTCATTTCCTTTCGTTTATAGCCGAATTCTAACACGACTTTTTCCATTCGGCAAGTATATTCGTAGTATACCTACGCCGCACACAGGATTCGAACGTCGGGATTCCTTCGGAATCCTATCGGGACTTCTTCGAAGTCCTTGTCGCACCCGCTTTGCGGGTTTGGAATCGCACCCCTTCGGGGTTTGGAGCTGCAAGTCACTATGGACCAACGGTTTTCAAGACCGCTCCCTCACCACCCGGACATACGGCTTATAAGGGCGATGAGGATCGAACTCATACTTACGGGATCAAAACCCGATGCGCTGCCATTATGCTACGCCCCTATCACGACCGGAGGGAGATTCGAACTCCCGGATCCGCTAAGACCTCCCGCCTTCCAAACATCGGGATTTGTTCCAAATCCTTGTCGCACCTCCTGCGGAGGTTTGGAAGGGTGCATTCGTCCACTATGCTATCCGGTCATACGACAGCGGGTGGATTCGAACCACCGGAACAGTTTCCCGTTCAACTCCTTAGCGGGGAGCCGCAATCGGCCAACTCTGCCACGCTGCCAAACCAAACCCGCAAAGCGGGTGCGACAAGGATTTCTTCAGAAATCCCGATCAGTATCTGCGACAGGATTCGAACCTGCAGTCCTCCAAACCCGCGAAGCGGGTGCGATAAGGATTCCGCAGGAATCCCGAAAAAACGGATTAGAAGTCCGTTGCATTCTTCCATTATGCTACGCAGATATAGCATCCCCGGAGCGACTCGAACGCCCAATCCTGAGTTCGTAGCCCAGTGGTTTTTCCATTAGCCTACGGGGACGTGCAGGTCACGAACGATTCGAACGCTCATCGTACGGTTTTGGAGACCGACAGGATACCATTACCCCAGTGACCTATGTATCGTCCTAAGGGGTACCACTTGCGGTGGATTCCTTAGGACATTTTACAGGCGGTATAGGAATCGAACCTATATCTCTCCAAACCTGCGAAGCAGGTGCGACAAGGATTTGGAACAAATCCCGATAAAGGAGTCAGAGTCCTGCGCACGGTCGGAATTCCTTCGGAATTCTATCGCACCCCTTCGGGGTTTGGTGCACCGTTATGCAAACCGCCTATAATAATAGCCCGCTTCAGATATCACGATATCGTCCACGGGCTTCACTTTCTTCCGATCAATTACCACATAAT
>JAGBMJ010000112.1 GCA_017634975.1 Lachnospiraceae bacterium
ACAATTCATTTCAGATACCTCCGTGTTTTGAATAAGTATTATTGTCAGCAAACAACTTTCTTATTCTACATCGAGGTATCTATTTTTTCACCTTCTTTCTCTGGGCTGCCCTACTCTTAGAATTATACAGGAAGCTCCTTAGATGAGAATCCACCCCGTATAAAGCACCTTTATGCCTGGCGGATGTGGAACACATACCGTGTCATTTTCCGCTTGATCTATAGCTGTGGGCTACGCAATTCGGAAGCATGCTGTCTCCGGACTGAGGATGTTGACTTGGAACAAGGGATTCTCAGCATTTACCATTCCAAAGGTGATAAGGACAGGCTTGTTTATCTCCCAGAAGATACGGCCGAGATGCTTGTTGAATATAAGGAATATCTCTTAAGGATTATGGGATATGTGCCTTTTTGGTTCTTCCCGTCCCGCGATCCCCAGAAGCACGTACATAAGGCAACGCTTGACAACCATTTCAATAAGGCTTGGACGGGTACCCCATATGCATCTTCCGAGGGCAAGAAGCCGACTGTGCACTGCCTGAGACATAGTTTCGTTGTCGATCGGATGAATGCATGGGTAAAGGCAGGACTGTCATATGACCAGATGCTTCCATACCTCAGCAAATATCTGGGACACAGTGGTCCCCAAGAATCCCTGTATTATTACCATCTGAACGAAGAAGCAAATATCTTTATCCGAAAGAAAGACCAGACAGCTGGGCGGGTCATTCCGGGGGCGGAAAAATATGGGACATAAGACTATCCTGCCGGATAAACTGTTCTTCTCAAGGACAGCGGACTTTCTGGAAGTATTTCTGGTAAAGCAATGCAATAAAAGCAAAAAAACAGGTAATTCCTACAGGGACGCCCTCACGATATTCAAAAGGTATGTTGTTTATACAGGTAAGAACATACTGAACTTTAACTATTCGGATTGTACATATGAATACCTCTTAGGATTCAAAGAATACCTTGCCGATGAACTGCACTATAAACCAGCAAGTATAAACCAGCGCCTTGCTGCCATAAAATCATACATGAAATACTCTTATGGATGTGACACATCATTGCTACAGGTTTATATCAGTGTTGAAGCGGTACCGCTATCATCTGTTCCAAAAGTCCAGCGGGAGATACTGGATGAAGAGGGCACAGCCTGCCTGCTTAAACAGCCGCCTGCAACAAGAAAGGGTCTGAGGGACACCCTGATTATGGCTATTCTGTTTGATGCAGCAATCCGCCTGGATGAATTGATCCAGCTGACCATAGGAGATATTTACCAGAGAGATGGCTTCACATACTTGCTGATCCATGGCAAAGGGAATAAAGAGCGGAAAGTATCAATAGACCAGCGTACAGCAGAACTGCTCGATAAATATATAAAGGAATATCATCCTGACCGTACGGAACTCGGAAAGCCTTTGATTTATACAGTAATCAAAGGCGAAGTAAAGCATATGTCTCACAGGAACATCCAAAAAATCCTGAAGAAGTATGCTGTTAAGGCTGAAGAAGAATGCATCTTGCCTTCAGTCCACCCGCATCTTTTAAGGCGCAGCCGTGCAAGCAACCTGTACCAGAACGGAACCCCGATAGAAATCGTCTCCAGATTTCTGGGGCATAGCTGCACAGAAACAACAAAGGATCATTATGCCTATCCTTCACTGGAACAAATGCGCAAAGCATTGGATTCCAGAAAAGAAGACACAACAAAACAGGAACAGCCTTTGTGGGCGGGGCATGAAGATGAACTTGCAAAAATGTGTGGCCTGAGATGATTATTGTTATGCGAACTTTTCTGGAATGGAACTTAAGTCCAAAGCCCTTTTTCAAGAAAGTTCGCATAAATAAAAAGTTCGCATAATGCAAGTTATGCGAAAGTTCGCGTAACTTGCAGAAAGAAGCCTTCGACCAGTGAAATCAAAAATGAAGATATCCGGCCAGTTTGAATCAGCAGATCGGGCAGATGATTATGCAGTGATCCGGACATACATCGAAACATGCCGGAGAAATGGCATTAATGAAATAGAAGCTCTGATCAGGGCGTGTAACGGGAATCCATATACAGTAAAAGAAATTTTTGGCTGATTTATGCCAGAAAGGTTAAGTTTTGACGGCTGCATTAAAAATGTGGCCTTTTTGGAATGGAATTATGGATAAAAGGTTGTGAATAGTAACGAAAAAACTTGACAAAAATGAACGGATGTTCTATATTTATATATAGCAAAGAGAGGTGCCGATATGGTTATGGTTGATAATATTGTAGATAGGTCGCCATTGGATCGAACGATTGATTTAATAAGCAATATGACGGACGAAGAACTTTTAGCGCTCGAGAGTGTGGCGAAGGTTATACTTATCAGAAAACCGGCTGAACATCCTTACCATCGACTAACGAAAGATGAATTTCTTTCTGATGTTGATGCAGGGCTTGCTGAGGCTGATTTGGGTATGCTTGAAGATGCGGATCAGATCGCGGATGAAGTTGTGGCGGAATTAGGATTGACTCGTAAATGAAGAGATATGTTGTAAAGGCTACGCCAAAGGTTAAGTCCAAATTAAAACGATATGTAGGTTATTTAAAGACGGTTAAAAAAAGTGAGCAAGCAGCACAAGCGCTATTGGGAGATTTCATTGAAACACAAAAGAGCTTGGAAACAGCTGCTGAGATGCTGAAGAAACCGGATAATGTGGAATTACAGAAACGAGACCTGAAGCGTATTAACTTGAAAAGACATAATTACTTCCTGCTGTATCGGATAAATGGTAATGTAGTTGAGATAGTTAATATGTTTCATGGTTTGGAAGATTATGAAAATAAACTGGAATATTGATTATGATAATATTGTGATGATTTTGAATGTATAGATGAGTGAAGGGAGAAATCCCTTCTTTTTTAACCGGAAAACACCAGATGAAACTTAGTAGCCATAGGGACGGTTCTGTGGCAGGTTATTAGCCGAAGAACCGTCCCCATGGTGGGTATGGATCAAATGGCATTTCGGGCTTGAAGCTGGTGAAAAAACGGTGGTTTGTAGCGACAAATGTATGATAAGATAAAAAAATAGGCATTAAGATGAGTGATTTTGGAGGAAATGATTATGGTGCTAAAGGAAAAAACAACATTTGACACGATTGCAACGGATATGAATCACTGGTTTCCGGATCGTATCAAGTTTTGTCTTGATAGAAAACGACGGGTAATGGCGTTGGACCGGGAAATGCATATTGAGATGGAGCATGAATTATATGATGATGGCTCGGACTATAAAGATATCTTTGGAGGGGATATTTTGACAGATGCAAATGAAATCCAAATCATTTGGGAAGCGCATCCGAATATAGAACGGAATCGAGATCTGGGGATCGGTGCCGGGCGTGAATTGACGGATCAGGCTATTATTGAAGAGCTTACGGAAATCGTAAGAGAATGGATTTTATAAGGATGGATGCTATGGATTGGAATGAGCTGACTTTATTTGAACAATTATCCAATATTGCCGGAGAGGTGAAACGGATGGTTGATTGCAGGACGCGTTTTACAACGGGGAAAGCCGCAAAGGATTATTATGATTTTTATTTCGCAAAAGTGAAAGAACTTGTCGGTAGGACGATCGATGATCCTAAGAACATTGGGCGTGGGCAGGAATTGCTGGATGAAGTGAACGAGATTGAACGATATGGCCGCGGCGAGGTGGAAGGCGAATATATTTTGAGATATTGGGATCAATATACCAAGGCAATCAGCTGACAGCAGATGGATAGTGGTTTATGCGACTCATTGCGACGGGATTGTTGCTGCGACTGTTTGATGTGTGCGGCTGCGAGGGCTTCATGCTTAGCAACTGGCAGGAGTAGGCTGCTGGACAAGGTAGGGTATTATCTGAAGCACGAAGAGGAACGGGTAGAGTTCGCAAGACGCGGATACGAGCGGACTCGGGCGGAGCACATTTATGACCGTCGCATTGCGGCGATGATACGCGTCGTGAACGGGACGATCTGAATTTGAATTGATAATTCAATTGCAAAAGGCACCGGTGTCGGTGCCTTTTGCTTATCGGAATTCTTTGATGAGTGGAGGACATATATGTGCGTTATTGCACAACAAGATGTGCAATATTTTGAATAACAATTATTCCGATGGAATAGCATTAGGGATGATAACAGATACTTGGCCAAAATTGTAGGAGAGAAGGACTTTATGAAAAAAACACTTGCATATTCCAAAGGTATATGATATATATGCTATATAAAAGAAAAAATGTAATATAAACAGTCTACTATATTTCCCAAAAAAGGGGGGAGATATGAAAGCGCATAATAAAACAAAACGGATATTGGAAATTGCCAATGCGGAGAATCTGGATAATCCGGATAAGATATATCAAAGTTTTGCATATAAACATGCAGGGGAATTTTCTGCTGAGGTTAGCCTGGATTCTATATATTGGGTGATTTGTAATGACAAATTAAAAGGGAGTGAGTGTGAGGGATGCGCACATGCGAAAGATCGATATTTTAAGACGAATCCCCGATTAAATTGGTGCAACGATTGTGCTTTTAATCCCGCTCCGGTTTTGAAAAACAAATATGAAAGTTATGATGTTGATTTGTACGGAAAAACAGAGATGGGCAATAACTGGGGACGAATGTACCATATGGAAATATATTATTGCTTAGAAAAAACGACCGGACGCCGGAAAAAAGCGTGGTCGAAATAAATACACCGGGCGGCTCTGTGCAATATGAAATCCCGATAGTGCGGGTTGCTGATTATAGTTTGGATCAGCTCTTTGAGAATAGATTATTTCTATTGCTCCCTTTCTATTTTTTTAATCATGAGAATGAGTTGGATGAATTCAATGTGGATGAAAAAGGAGCTGAAAAGTTTGGAGAATTATATGTTGATATTGTGACAAGAATACGAAACCTGGATGATTGGGAACTGTCCGCTCACTCCAAAGAAGTAATTACCGAACAGTTGGAAAAGACAACCAAAACTCTTGTGGGAGAGCGAACAAGGATTATCCGTAAGATTGATGAAATAATGAGCGGAAAAGGACAAAACCTGAATTAAATAGAGGTTTCGTTGAGTCTCTCGAGGTAGGACAATACTCTGTGAAGCTGCATCTGTGTCATATCGGCGCACGAGGTGGTGATATAGAATAACAACTCATTTTCGGATTTTTTTACGATGAAGGTATCTGGCTCGTCGACTTCGGTTTTACCGATAAGAAAATCAACAGAGGTGCCAAATTCAAGAGCCATTCTTTGAATGACATGGAGAGATGGTTGGCGGTCGCCGGCTTCATAGCGGACATAGGATGGCTGAGTAACCCCGATTCTTTTTGCAGCTTCCCGTTTTGAGAACCCTTTTTTTTCACGGCATTTTGCCAGACGATCAATATCAATCATTCTTCAGTACCTATACGCAGTAAAATTTATATTTCTAGATTATACTATTAATAAAATAAAAATGCAAATCGTTGCAGAAGATGGACAATAATTATGGAAGAACGAAGATATGAGTATGTGGCGGGATATTTTAGTTGTATTTTGATGAATGATCCTGCCACCATTGAAGAGATTTCGCTGGAACGGTTATTAAGTCAGAAAGACAGAACGAGTTGGACATGCGATAGTGAGGATGGCATATATCAATATTATTTTGTGAGCAACTGTCCGGATAATGTAAGGGAAGGGCATTTTGTGAAAATAAGGAAGCAAACGGTCTTACGATATTTAGATGAGCTGGATAAAGGAAAAAATGGTGAACAGGAATAAATGCTTTATAGTGAGCAAATTTTGGAAGGGGATAACTATGGAAAAAGTTTGGGTGTTAAGAATAGCTCATTATCTAAACTCCGGGATGGGAAATGAATTGGAGAAAAGTATACATAAGGTGTTTTCATCAAAGGATAATGCTGAAAAATGGATGATGGAGCAAGGATTGGTATATGGGAAATGCATGGCATTCAAAACAGAAGGGGTAGATCCGCACTGGTTTCATCAAAATGATACGGCAAACGATTTTGTGAATGTTACTCTGGCTGAAATGGAAGTAGATAACAGAGAAAGCGAAGACTGGCTAAAATTCCGCCTCAATAGGCATTTATGACAGTAGCCATAGGGACGGTTCTGTGGCTGGTTATTAGCCGGAGAACCGTCCCCATGGCGGGTTAAATATCCGCGAACAGATCGCCCATGCACACTTCTTTTCCGATATAGTTGCTGTACATATTCTTTTTGATACCATAGGTTGTAATCATGGTAGTGATCAGAGTTTTGGTTGTTTTTGTGGCGTTTCGGAATACTTCCGCTTTCGATTTTAGTGCCATATCATAATCTTTATCGATTTCGTAAGGCGTGGTGGAAAACTTTATTTCGCACAGGTTGATCACGCGATCCCGGCGGTCGATCAGCAGATCGATCTGGGCGCCATCCTCTTCGGAGGGGCCTTTTTTATCCCAAGAGTAGATTTCCGACAGCACGCCGGATATTCCCAGCTTATTCTTGATTTGTTTCACATGGTCTTTGCATACCTGTTCAAAGGAAAGTCCCATCCACGCCCGCTTTGCGGGATTGTCTATAGTATTCTCCCAGAAATGCTCATCTTTTCCGTAATGATCTTTGATGAATCGTATATAGAAGATGGTATAGTAATCGGAAAGCTGGTAGGTTTTGCCCCGTTCTTTATATCCGTACATATCGTTGATCCTGATAAAACCGGATTTTTCCAGATCGGAGAGCATTTTGGTTAGGACGCCGTTCGCGGGCAAACCGGTGGATTTTATGATCTCTTCACGTTTCAGGCCGTTACGTTTTTTGCTCAACGCTTCAATGATCTTAATATATTGATCGCTATTGTAAAACAGAGTCCTGAACAGGTGTTGAAATTCGTTCCAGAGTTCGGTATTTTTCTGAATAAAATGCGGAAAAGATGAAAATATTCAAGAAAAAATCGCGAAAAAGATGAAAACTTTCAAGAAAATAATGCGAAAAAGATGAATAACATCAAGAAATGCATTGATGCATGAAAGGATGGGTGCTATAATGAGCTCAGCAAAAGGCGAAGAACTGTAAGGTGAAAAGGATTTATGTATCGAAAATTCATCGAAAAACTGAAAGACTGGGATGCGATGGCAAACAGGAAGCCGTTATTGGTTACCGGTGCCAGGCAGGTCGGAAAAACCTGGATCATCAGGGAATTCTGCAAAAATACGTATGGTGAGTATATCTATCTTAATCTGGAACGGCAGGAAGATGTATGCTCTGTTTTTGATGTTTCACTAGAACCTGATGTTATTGTGAAACACCTGGAACAGCTGTTGGGGAAGAAGATTGCGGAAGATACGCCGTTGTTTATTGACGAAATACAAAAAAGCGAACGGGCGATCACGGCGCTGAAGTACTTTTGTGAAGCGGACAATAAACGCAGGGTGATCGGAGCAGGAAGCCTATTAGGGGTAAAACTGGCGAGGTTTGAGAGTTCTTTTCCGGTGGGGAAAGTAGACATACAGACACTTTTTCCGATGGATTTTGAAGAATTCCTGATCGCTTGCGGTGAGGATGTATTACGGGACGGAATCCGGGAAGCATATACAGAAATGAGAGCGCTGCCGGCGGGGGTTCACGAAAAAGCGCTGCGCATTTACCACGATTATCTGATGATCGGGGGGATGCCGGAAGCGGTAGAGGATTATCTTGTGCATGAAAAAAACGTGATCGCTTTTAACCGTTCCATTCACGAGAACCTTCGACTGGCTTATCTGGTGGATATGACAAAGTATACACTCAGTGCGGCAGAGGGAGTAAAGATCACGGAAATATACCAGTCTGTTCCGCGGCAATTGGCAAAAGAAAATCCGAAATTTAAATATAATGATGTTCGGCCGAGAGCGAACAAAAGAGATTTTTCGGCACCGCTTGATTGGCTGATCGCGTCCGGCCTGGTGATATCCGTAAAGAAAATAGAAGCCCCGTTCTCTCCGTTAAAAGGATACGAGAATGGGAGTGGCGAAAAAATCTATCTTTCTGATGCGGGACTGCTGAGCAATATGTGCGGGCTGAAATACCGTGATCTGTTGCCGGATGAAAACAATATCTATAAAGGCGGCGTGATAGAAAACTATGTTGTGGAAGAATTCCGGACTGCCGGAAGAAATCTGAATTATTTTAAGCCTTCGGATAGTATGGAGATCGATCTGGTTTACGATGACGGAAAGAGTATTGTTCCGGTAGAGATAAAGTCGGGAAGGCACAAAAGATCTACCAGCCTGAAGAATTATATGGAAAAGTACAAACCGGCATATGCGATCCGGATCTCGGAAAGAAATTTCGGAGAAACGGACGGTGTGCGGGCAATCCCCTTATATGCTCTGTGGTGCATAGACTAGCGATTGAAGGTTTTTAAGCGATGAGTAATAAAAAAAGGCGGCTTTGTGGCCTGGGACGATATAGGATTCTTTTTATCGGAATTCTTTAAAATCCATTGTGAAATCAGCGCATAACCGGGAAGAAACCGGTTCGCCGAAGGGGAAGGATTCGGTCTCGTCCTTATTGAAGTCATAGACATAGACACGCTTATCGATCGGATCTACGATCCAATATTCTTTTACACCGGCTTCCCGGTATTTGATCATTTTTTTGATATGATCCATACTTTTACTGGAAGGGGATACGATCTCAGCAATAAAATCCGGAGCTCCGTGAACACCGTTTTTTTCGATTTTGGAACGGTCACAGACGACCATTAGATCCGGTTCTACATAGATGGAATTGTCTTCTTTTAAATATACGGCAAAAGGCGCAATGATGACCTTGCAGTCTTTTTGATGGCTTTCGGTGCAATCGCTCATTTTTCGGAACATAAGACCAAGGATATCCTGATGATCAAGACCCGGTGCTGCCATCATATAGAGCTGTCCGTCGATCAATTCTGCGCGCTCGCCTTCCGGGAGAGCATAGATATCTTCGATTGTATATACCTCATCATATTTTCTTGCGTCCATAGATCTGCCCCTCCCTTTTCGAAAATCACCAATTTCTTTATAAGTATAGCATATTTTTCGGATCTGTCCAAGCTTCTAAAAAACGCTCTTTTGGCACTATTTACAGTCTGACAATATATTAATAAATTGACAATGCTTTGTATAACCTCTATACTATATGTATGGAGGTTTTTGGATGAAAAACGAGCGAAATGCCGGGCGGAAAGGCAGGCTGACACAGGCACAGGTTGAAGAGCTGAATCGCAGGTGGAAAGCCGGGGAGAGCGTGGCGGAACTGGCGGAAGAGTGCGGGATCTCCAGGCAGGCATTATATAAGCGGTTTCAGGATGCAGAGTATGTGCCGGCCCGGATCGATTATTCTGTGGAAGGAGAACTGTGTACCCGGATTGAGGTGGATTTTCGCAAAGAGCAGATACAAATCGTTAACTATGTTACTGAGTTGTCAAAACGGGCATTTGGGTATGAGGAGCATCCGGACTGGGATGCGTTTGTTGATTTCCTGGAACGGTATTATCTGAAGGTTTCCGGCCTAAAGGAGAAGCAGATACCTCTGTTGAGTGAACGTGGAGGGCAATATTCTCTTGCGGATCTGGAAGGCGTATATGACGGACGGAGTTTGCAGATCCGACTGGGGAGCGATGAGAACATTCCTGTATTTCGATTCTCCAAGGGCGATCTGATGTATTACCGGAGTGACACGGATGGTTACCAACTGAAAGGGATCACTGCGGACCGCAGGTATTTTGTGAAAGCACAGGCAGTTATGGCAGGGGTGAAGCTCCGGGACTGGGCAGTAGAGATCATAGCGACCGGGCTGTGTAAGCAGTTTGGGATTCCCTGCGTGGAGCAGAAACACGGAAGAGTTGTTTACGGAAAGACGGAATATGATGCGGTGTATTCAGCGAATTTTGAATTGGACGGTTATAGCTTTGCGTCATTTGAAAATCTGTTGGAACGATGCAACAGATCCTCCAAAGAGGAGGAGTTTATCCGGATGGATGCAGTCTCAAAATTGAAATGGTGCGCAGAACAGCTGGCAGAGATCGGCAGCATATCTTATGAGAGGGCGGAAAAGTATATGCTGGATCTGGCAGTGCTGGACTGCCTCGTGGGGAATGTAGACCGGCACATGAGAAACTTTGGTCTGTTCTTCCGGAATGACAGGAAGTGTTTTGAACTCCCGCTGGTGTTTGACAACGGTATGGGATTGTTTGAACATGACTACTACCGGGATCGTTATGAGAGCTTTGATGAGGCGATGCGAACCGTTTATGTATCGCCCTATGGTGAGGATCCCTTTGAATTGATGGAGATACTGGACAAAGAGTTTCACTTAAAGAAAAAATACCCGGGGATAGTTGAACCGGACTACGGAGATGCGTTGACGACGCCGTTTGCGTTGGAATACGAGAAAAGGATGTGCGAATTATGGCAGAGATTCGATTGATCAACAATTTGCAGGGGATTTTGTATTATCTGGATACCCCGTTGCTGGATTTTGAAGTGAAGGACAGGAATCTGATCAAAGCGGTGGATCTGAACGGCGGTAATCTTTATCCTATGGAGCTTGCAGTCTGGGGGATTTCATACGGAAACCTGAATGCTTTTTTTGAACGGCGTACGATGAAGGAAGGCTGTATGTTCTATCGGGAGCATCTGAAAGCGATCGGAATGGAACGCTTCGATTTTGACACCTATATCCGCAAGAATAACGGAAACAATAATCTGGATAATTACTGGGTAAAGTTTCCGGATTTCGGAGCGAAGTGTTTTAGGGATATCGCGGAGCATAACTCCTGTATATGGCAACTTGACGGCAGCGAGAGCGGGGAGTATCATTAGTTCCTATGAGCAATGCAAAATATAAAAAAGCGGCGCCAAAGAAGCCGCAGAAGACGTTGTGGCAGAGCTTCAGCGAGAATGCGCTGGAGATGCTGACCGCCGGATATGCATTTTTGATGCTGTGCATATATCCGCTGTATTATGATCTTGGGGAGCACGGCAAATACTTTAATATGGGCGCAACGAAGTACGCTTTTTTTAAGTGGACCTCGATCGTGGGGCTATCAGCGATCCTGCTGGCTTATATGGCATATTTATCCGCCTATCGAAAAGACAGGCAGGTGATGGCGGAACAGCAGCGTTTTTCGGGAAGTGATTATTTTGCGGCGGCATTTCTGGCAGTCAGTATGCTCTCCTACATTTTCAGCAGTTACAAGGAAACGGCCCTCTGGGGATACAAGGGCTGGTTTATGGGCGTGATGAGCCAGCTGTTCTTCGTGGCGATCTTTTTCTTTGTTTCGCGTGCCTGGAAATGGGGGCCGTTTACGCTGATCGCGATGACCGGGGCGGCGGGTGTATGCTACGTGATCGGCATCCTGCAGCGGCTCGGTTATGATCCGATGGGAATGTATGAGCGCGTGGGAGCGGAGGATATCGAAAAGTTCCTGTCCACTCTGGGGCAGACCAGCTGGTATTCTTCCTATGCGGTACTGATCCTGCCGTTTGGCTTTTACTTTTATTGGAGCGGGGAAAAACGATGGGTGCGGGTAGTGGCGGGGATCTTCACGGCGCTTGGTTTCGGGATGCTCTGCACGACCAACAGCGACAGTGCGTATGTGGCGGTAGTCCTGATCCTGATGGTGTTTTTTCGCTATTCGCTGGAGTCGAATGCGAAGATGCGGCGATTCCTGGAGCTCGTACTGATCGCACTGGCATCGTTTCGTCTGATCGGCTGGCTGCAGGCGGTGACAGGGGCGCTGCGGCAGAGAGTTGCACCGGGATCTTTTCTCGCATCTCTGGTGCCGATGCGGGAGGCGACTTATATCACCGGGGACGAAAAGATCACGAAGTTTATAACGACCTCGCCGGTGATGCTGGCGGCTCTGATCTGTTTCATGGGCATCTATGCGGCGTTTCGGATCGCAACGATGGAAGGGGAGCGGGCTGCCGGGAAGGTTCCTTTTGATATTTCGAAGCATCGGGAGTGGATCTGGCGCTGGACAGTAAGGGCAGCGGTACTGGTGATCTGGGCGGTGCTGCTGCTGGTGATCCTGGTGACGACCGGCAAACTGCAGATCGGAGGCGAAGAGAGCTTTCTGTATTTCGGGGAAAGCTGGGGAAACCACCGTGGTTTTAACTGGCGGATGGCGGCGAGAGCGATCACGAGTGCATCGGTGAAAGATCTGCTGATCGGTGTGGGACCGGACTGTTTTGACGGGGCGATGGATACCTATTGTGCGGAGGAAGTGGCAGAATACTGGCATGGCCTGTCACTGGCCTGTGCGCACAATGAGTGGCTGAATATGCTGATCACGGAAGGCGTGCTGGGGGCGGTAGCCTATCTGGGCATTTTTATCGCAGTATTTCGGAGGGCCTGCAGGGCGGTTGCAAAGGAACCGGTGCTGATCCCGTTTATGGCGGCGATTGTGGCGTATATCGGTCACAATGTGTTCTGCTACCAGCAGTGCGAGTGTACGACGACGATATTTATCATGCTGGGGATGGCGGAGATGATCTGCCGGAGTGTAGAGAAGAGTGGCAGAACAGGGGGGACGTGATGACGATATCCTTATGTATGATCGTAAAAAATGAAGAGAATGTGCTGGCGAGGTGTCTGGATTCGTTCCGGGAGCTGGTGGACGAGATCGTGATCGTGGATACGGGATCGACGGACCGGACGAAGGAGATCGCGGCGCGGTATACGGAGAAAATCTATGATTTCGAATGGATCTCGGATTTTGCGGCGGCACGGAATTTTGCGTTCTCCAAATGCAGCGGCGATTACATTTACTCGGCAGATGCAGATGAACTGATCGATGCGGAAAATGCGGAGAAGTTCCGGATCCTGATGGAAGCAATGGAGCCGGAGGTGGAGATCGTGCAGATGTGGTATGTGAACCGGCACGCTTTTCAGACGACGGAAAATTTTGAAAAAGACCTGCGGCCCAAGCTGTTTAAACGGCAAAGGAATTTTGTCTGGATCGATCCGGTACACGAATCTGTCCGTCTGGAGCCGGTGGTCTTTGACAGTGAGATCGAGATACAGCATTGGCCGGAAGGCGGACACTCGGCCAGGGATTTCGGGGTGTTCCGAAAGGCAATAAAGGGAGGACGCGTGCTTTCGGGAAAATTACTGCATATGTATGCGATGGAACTGTTCCTGTCCGGACAGGCACAGGATTTTGCGGATGCGGCACCGGCATTCCGGAATATGATCTATGAAGAACAGCGCAGTGCGGACGAACGGATGGACTGTTACTGCGTGCTGGCGAGAGCGGCGAGACTGGCGGGGGATAAGGATAATTTCTTCAAGTGGACGCTGAAGAATATCAGTCTGGAACCCTGTGCGGAGATCTGCTGTGAACTGGGGCAGTACTATTTTGACATCGGGGACTACGAAGAGGCGAGTGTGTGGTATATCAATGCGCTGCAGGAGACGAAACCGATCCTGCAGGCGGCGGCCGGGGAGAAGATCCCGCTGGAGATGCTCTCACACTGCTACGAAAAGATGGCGGGACAGTATCCGGAGATGGCGGAGACTTTTCTGCAGATGGCGGTGGAGTATAAGGGGAAAGCGAAGGAACTTGGATAGCGGAGAAACACCTTTTGCGGCGGGTGTAGGGGATACAGGCGTGAAACGGGGCGTGAAAAATGCATAAGTTTCACACGTATCTTTGTTGCTTTTTTGCACAAATATTTCTTTTGAATTTCTTGAAAGTTTGACAAAAACATGCTATATTTAGAGTAACTATAAAAGGGTAACTATACCCCTTTTGAAGCTGACGAATATGAGATGTACCCATTCGCACGAGCTCATGGAAACCGGTTTTCCGGAAGGGATAAAGGGCGGCGGCACGCAACGGAGGCGGCCGAAAGTGCGGATCTCGGATCGGGAACCGGATATTCGAAACAGACCGGCGCGATCCAAACTATCATGGAAGAAAGGAGGGTACAGGTATGGCGATCAATACAGCAGTTTTGTCAAATGTCTATAATTATTACCAGGCCGATCTTGTGCCCAGGTCTTCTTCCAATCGTTTTGATTCCCACAAGAAGAAGGATCTTCAGGACATTTATAAGTCCATTGTAAAGATCAGCAAGGACGAGCCCGTCTTTTTGATGGATCGTTCCAAGGATGTGGAAGAGTATACGATCAATATGAAAGAGAACGCCATGAGGTTCCGCTCGGAAGTGGGAACGATCGGCGGGCTCGATGATGCTGCCATATTCAATCAGAAGACGGCGTATTCTTCGGATACGGAGATCGCAGAGGTATTAGACCGGGGCGGTAATACGCTGAAGACCGGAGAGGAAACGGAACCGGTGGAACTGACGGTACGGCAGCTGGCCAAACCGCAGGTGAACGTCGGCAAGTACCTGGCGCCGGATGATGCCGGGATCGCCGAAGGGAACTATTCCTTTGACGTGGCGACGCTTTCTTCGAATTATGAGCTGCAGTTTACCATCAGCCAGACGGACACTAACAAGGAGATCCAAAACCGGCTGGCGCGGCTGATCAACAACTTTAATCTGGGACTGCAGGCAGAGGTGGATGAGGATGATCTCGGCAACACTGCATTGGTGATCCGGTCCAAATCGGTCGGGGATAAGAGCGCCGAAGGCGGACATTTTTCCATTTCGGACGAGAATACCAGCCAGCAACGCGGCATCGTGGATTATCTGGGGATCCGGAAAGTGAGTCAGGAAGGGGCGGATGCGATCTATTCGATCAATGGTGAAACGCATACTGCGCCGGGCAATGATGTACGCTTAAACAACAGCTATGATGTGCGGCTGAAGGAGGAGGCGCCCGGCAGAAGCGTGCTGATCGGCTACAAAGCGGATGTCGACTCGATGAAGGATAATATCGTATCGCTGGCGGGCTCCTATAATAATTTCATCAAAGCGACTGCGGAATTCGCCGAGAAGCAGCCGAGGACCAATCTGCTGGTAAGGGATATGAAAATGACCGGCGCATTCTACAACGCCGGCCTGGAACGGCTGGGAGTAACGCAGCAGGAAGACGGGACGCTTGCCGTTGACGAGGAAAAACTGGCGGAAGTGCTGAACGACGCAGATGCGCCGGGCGGTCTGGACAGTCTGAAAGACTTTACCAAATCGGCGCTGCGTAAGGCGAATGAGGTGCAGCTCAATCCGATGGATTACGTGGAGAAGCGGATCGTGGCCTATAAGAATCCGACGAAACCGCATTTTGCGAATCCTTATGTGACGAGTGCATACAGTGGAATGCTGTTTAACGGGTATATGTAAAACGGGATTACGGTCACGGCCCAAAGGGCTGGGGATTGTAACAAAGCGGGAACGGATGGATCAGGAAGAGGACTGATCTGCAAATACGGAAGTTGGGCGAATCCCGAGGAAGTGATCCCGGGGTTCGTTCTTTCTTTACTTTAATAGTAAAAAGTGCTGTTAACCCAATACCGTTTCGCAAGAAGAAAAAAATGTATATACAAATAAAAGATATACATTTGTTGTTTACGAAATTGTGATAAAAACACTTGTTGTTTACGAAATAATGGTTCTCAAATGATTTATTCTATGCTATACTCATTAAGATAATATGTTATGTGAACCAAGAGGGACGAATGTCAGAACTGATAGAAGAGACTACAATTGATACCACTGAGCCGGAAGAGATGACGGATAAGAAGCCGGCAGAGGAATCTGTGCAGGCGGGAATGACAGAGACCGAAGAGGAAACTGCCGGGAATTCGGCACTGGATGAGGAAACGGAGGTTCCGGGACTGCGGGAAGAGACGGGGGCGGATACGGCATCCGAAGAAACGGCTGAGACAGCGGCACCGGCATTTGATGCGGATGCTTATCTGGAACAGCTGGCGGAGGCAAAACGTTCGATCACGGCGGGGATCGTGATCTACAAAGGGCGCATCAATGAGAAACTGCAGGAGCGCACGCCGGAAGGGTATAATGCTCTGACCTCGATCATCAATGAGCCGCAGTATGACCGTATCTCCCAGTACGATGCGGAGCTGGCGGCATTTAAGACCTCCGGTTCCATCTATCAGATGGAGGCGGGGACGGAGCCGGTCACGATCTATGACAGTATCGAATACCTGGATGATTATACGGTTGTGTATGAACAGATGATGTTCTTCCTGCGGAGGATGCAGTTTGGTCTGGACTATTCCGATTATATGATATGGCTGCAGGAATGGTGCCTGACGGTTCATTTTGTCGTACAGATGCTGCAGGAGAGCGAACTCGGGGAAAAAGGCAGGATTGCCGTGATACTGGCGGATCTGTATGAGGAGAACGGTCAGAGGAAGGAAGCGGTCTATCTGCTCAATATGATGATGGAGCAGTGCAGGGAGGAAGAAAAAGCATTGCTTACGGAACGACTGGAGAAACTGCAGGAGTCATAAGGGATGAACGGGAAAAAGTTTTGTTTTCTGATCGTTACAAATAAAGAAGAATATTATAACGAATGCGTCTATTACATCAGCAATCTGAAAGTTCCCGAAGGGTACGTGATGGAGTGTGTTCCGGTGACGAACGCCACCGGGATGGCTTCCGGTTACAATGCGGCGATGCAGGTGACGGATGCAAAATACAAGGTCTTTATTCACCAGGATGTGTTTATCCTGAACCGGCATTTTCTGGGGGATCTGCTCAAGATCTTTGATTCGGATCCGCAGATTGGTATGGTGGGAGTGACGGGGATCCAGAAGCTTCCGAAGGACATGCTGCTCTGGGGGGCTCCGCGGGTTGGTGCACTGTACAACAGCGGAACGGGAAAGACTGATTATGAGCATTATTCCTACGAACTGAGTGACGGGATGGACGAGGTGGAATGCGTGGACGGCCTGCTGATGGCGACAACGGCAGAGCTGAAATGGCGGGCGGATCTGTTTGACGGCTGGGATCTGTACGATGCGTCCCAGAGTTGTGAACTGCGGCGCAAAGGGTATAAGCTGGTGGTGCCGGTGCAGAAACAGCCATGGGTATTTCATGATAAGGCGATCTCCGCGGTGTGGAATTATAATAAGTACAGAAAGATCTTCCTGAAAGAATATGCGGCGGAGCTGGAAGACGCGGAGCAGAAGTAAATAATCAAAAAAAGAGTTGACAGGCGTGCCGGAGATATGATATATTATCCTTCGCAAGAGCAAAAGACTCTTTTTTTTGTGCAATTTCAGGAGGTAGAAAGATGCGTACAAGAATTACATTGGCATGCACAGAGTGCAAGCGTCGTAACTATGACACGAGCAAGGATAAGAAGACTCATCCGGATCGTATGGAAACAAAGAAATATTGCAGATTCTGCAAAGCTCACACCTTACACAAAGAGACGAAGTAAGTTTTTTATTTAGGTAAGGAGGCCGATTATGGCGAAGACCGAAGAGAAAAAGGCAAAAAAGCCCCCTTTCTTGAAAGGCGTCAAGACCGAGTATAAGAAGATCAGCTGGCCGGAGAAGAAATCGCTGACCCGGCAGACGGTGGCGGTAGTTGTGATCACTACCATTATATCCGTGTTGATCGCTGTACTTGACTATGTGATCAAGTATGGTGTGGAATTCTTGACAACATTTTAGGGTGGAGAGAGACTATGGCAGACACGAAAGCAAAGGTCAAACGAATGGGTGAACTGCAGGCGATCCTTGCAGGACCGGAAGAGACCAGTGAGATCTTGAAACCGGTACGTACCGTTTCCGAAGAGGAAATGAAGAATCTGGAAGATCATGATATCGGCCAGAGCGACAACAAGTCCGGCCGCGGTATGGGCTGGTATGTGGTACACACCTATTCGGGTTATGAGAAGAAGGTCAAAGAGACCATCGAGAACGTGGTAGAAAACCGGCATCTGGAGAACAAGATCCTTGAGGTCAAGGTTCCGATGCAGGAAGTCGTAGAGATCAGTTCCAAGGGCAAGAAAACGGTCCAGAAGAAGAGCTATCCGGGATATGTTTGGATCCATATGGATGCAGATGACAGTGAGGCGTGGTATGTAGTACGTAATACCCGCGGCGTGACCGGTTTCGTCGGACCGGGGAGCAAGCCGGTACCTTTGGAAGATTACGAGATCGAAAAGATCGATCAGGATAAGGTGGCACAGGTAGAGTTCGAGAAGGGCGATACCATTATGATCACGGATGGTGCCTGGAAGGATACCATCGGTAATGTATCCAGGATCGACGAGAACAAGCAGACCGTTACCATTATGGTTGAGATGTTCGGACGTGAGACTCCGGTAGAAATCGGTTTCTATCAGGTGAAGAAGAT
This sequence comes from Lachnospiraceae bacterium, assembly GCA_017634975.1. Classification (GTDB taxonomy): domain Bacteria; phylum Bacillota; class Clostridia; order Lachnospirales; family Lachnospiraceae; genus NK4A136. The sequence continues at coordinate 18,275 of JAGBMJ010000112.1, forward strand.
CGATTAAGATCCGGCAGATTAAGTTTATTCGATGATCGTGTACAATCCCGTGCACATCATCCGGATATGTGGGAGCGGTATCAGAATATACAGATACTGCGCCACTACCACATTTATATAAGGAGGAAGCCAAAATGGCAAAGAAAGTAACTGGTTACATCAAATTGCAGATTCCGGCAGGAAAAGCAACACCGGCACCGCCCGTTGGTCCTGCTCTGGGTCAGCACGGCGTAAACATCGTTGAATTCACAAAGCAGTTCAACGCACAGACCGCAGACAAGGGTGATCTGATCATCCCGGTAGTCATCACGGTATATGCTGATCGTTCTTTCAGCTTTATCACAAAGACTCCGCCTGCAGCAGTTCTCATCAAGAAGGCCTGCAATCTGAAGTCCGCATCCGCGACACCGAACAAGACCAAGGTAGCTACCATCTCCAAGGCTAAGGTACGCGAGATCGCTGAACTGAAGATGCCGGATCTGAATGCTGCATCCATCGAAGCCGCTATGTCCATGATCGCAGGTACCTGCCGCAGCATGGGCGTGACTGTAGAAGAGTAAGGAGGAGATCACGATGAAGCACGGAAAGAAATACACAGAGGCAATGAAGCAGTTTGACCGCGCAACCTACTACGATCTGGCAGAGGCTTGCGGTATGGTCAAGAAGACCGCTACTGCAAAGTTTGATGAGACAGTAGAGGTTCATATCAGAACGGGCTGTGACGGACGTCACGCAGAGCAGCAGATCCGCGGCGCTGTAGTACTTCCGAACGGTACCGGTAAGACAGTAAGAGTTCTGGTTTTCGCTAAGGGCGACAAGATCAATGAGGCAGAAGCTGCAGGCGCTGATTATGTTGGCGGTGAGGAGCTGATCCCGAAGATCCAGAACGAAGGCTGGTTTGAGTTTGACGTAGTAGTAGCTACACCGGATATGATGGGTGTTGTAGGTCGTCTGGGTAAAGTGCTCGGTCCTAAGGGCTTGATGCCGAACCCGAAGGCCGGAACCGTAACCATGGATGTTACCAAGGCAATCAACGATATCAAAGCCGGTAAGATTGAATACAGACTGGACAAGAGCAACATCATCCACTGCCCGATCGGTAAGGCTTCCTTTACGGAAGAGCAGCTTAGCGAGAATCTGGGTGCGCTGATGGATGCTATTGTAAAAGCTAAACCGAGCACACTGAAAGGCCAGTATCTGCGCAGCATTACGCTGGCAACGACGATGGGCCCGGGCGTACGTATCAGTACTGCTAAGTTCTAAAGAAATACAAAGGTTATCTCACGGCCCCCATGATCTCTCATGGGGGTTGTTTTATGAGTAAGGGATGAAGAAGAAAAAGAAGCGATTTCCGAAACAACTGAAGATCTTTCTGATCACACTGGCGGTAGTGCTGGTCATGGGCACGATGCTGATGCTGGCGCGCAGGGCGGCAAAGACCCGGGAAGCAGAACAGAAGGAGACGGGCACGGTTAGCGTTGCGCCGGACGTGGACACTGCGGATGTTGTGGCTTTGCCGACGGATGATCCGGTGACAGATGCTTCGGCAGAAACAACGGGATCGGCAGCTGCAGCACCGACGACGGTGGAACTCGTACCGGCTTCAGATGCAATCCCGACCGGGACGGAAGAAGGATCGGAGGATGCAGCGGTACCGACAGAGGCGGTAACGGAAGAAATCCCCGGTGCAGTTGCGCTGGGCAGCGGGATATCCGCGGAGCATATCTACACTGTGGATACGGCGGAAGAAGGGAAGATCACGTTTGCGTTTGCCGGAGACATTCTATTTGACCCCGGCTATGCCATTTATTCCAAGTATCGTCAGAACGGGTGCGTTCTGGAAAACTGCATCTCGCCGGATCTGCTGGGACGGATGCGGGATGCGGATGTGTGCATCGTGAACAACGAGTTTCCGTATTCGAAGGGCGGATCTCCGTGTGAAGGCAAGACCTATACCTTTCGGGCGGATCCTTCCTCGGTGGAGATATTGAAAAATATGGGCGTGGATATCGCCGGGGTGGCGAACAATCACGCATTTGATTATGGCCTGCAGGCGTTTGAAGATACGCTGACGACGCTGGCAGATGCCAATATTCCTTATGCCGGTGGCGGCCGGAATCTGGAAGAGGCCAAAAAGCCGATCTACGTCCTTGCAGGTGGGATGAAGATCGGGATCGTATGTGCAACGCAGATCGAGCGATACAACAATCCGCATTCAAAAGCGGCAACGGATACGCAGGCGGGATTGCTCCGCAGCTTTCCGGATATCAATATGACTCTGGACGCGATACGGACCGCGGAGGCAAACAGTGATTTTGTGATCCTGCTGATCCATTGGGGAACGGAGCTGGAGGTAGAGCCGGACTGGGCACAGAACGAACAGTTACCGAAATTTCTGGAGGCCGGTGCCGATGCGATCATCGGGGCGCATCCGCATATCCTGCAGCAGGTGGCCTATAAGAGCGGTGTACCGGTGGTTTACAGTATGGGCAATTTCTGGTTCAATTCCAAGACGCTGGATACCTGCCTGATCGAGCTGACCCTGGCGGGGGGCAGCATTGAGAGTCTGCGCTTCGTGCCCTGCCTGCAGACGAACAGTACGGTAAAGATGCTGCATGACGGGGAAGCAGACCGCGTGCTGGAGTATATGCGGTCGATCTCGCCGAGTGTGAATATCGATGGGGATGGACGGATCACGGCAAGATAAACGGATTGGAAAAAGGGATGGAATGCGCGAGGAAACTCCCCTGCGGAGCAATGGATACGATGAAGACACTGGGTGTGATCGGCGGCCTTGGGCCTATGGCAAGTGCATATTTTCTGCGGATGGTGACGGAGATGACGGATGCGGCGACGGATCAGGAGCATTTTGAAGTGCTGCTGCACAGCTGCCCGCAGATCCCGGATCGTACACGCTTTTTGCTTGGCAAAAGCGAGGAGGATCCCTGCCCGCCGATGATACGGATCGGAAGGAAGCTGGCGGAGAACGGGGCGGAGCTGATCGCGATCCCCTGTGTTACGGCAAATTTCTTTTACCGGCGGCTGAATGCAGAGATCCCGGTACCAGTGATCGATATCATTTCCGAAACAGCAGAATATCTGGCAGCCCGCGGTGTGAAATGTGTCGGGATCATGGCAACGGACGGAACCGTCCGCTGCGGTTTTTTCCAGAAACAGCTGGAGCGGGAAGGAATCCGTGTGGTTTTGCCGTCGGAAAGCGGACAGCAGGATGTGATGCGCGTGATCTATGACGATGTCAAGGCCAACCGGCCGGTGAATATGGAACGCTTTGAACACGCCGCCGGGGAACTGCGCGGTGCCGGCAGTGAAGTGATCCTGCTCGGATGTACGGAGCTGTCCATGGCGCATCGCGACAATGCCATCGGGGCGGGGTATCTCGATGTGATGCAGCTGATGGCAAAAGTGAGTGTAGAGCAGTGCGGGAAGCTGAAACAGGAGTTTACGGAACTGATCACGATATAAATATGAATTCAAAATAAAAAATGCTTGACAGCAGGACAGGCATATGATAATCTATTCAAGGTTTGTAAAAACCATGCCGTAGACAGCAGGTGCCGCGAGGCATAAAAGTGAATGCTTACCTGCCGAGGAGAAAAGAAGGTTGTGAAAGACTGTAATTCTCCGGCATATCCGGGGATTTTCTTTTATAGAGAATATCTCCAAAAATAAAATAAGGAGGTAGAAAGATGGCAAAGGTAGAGCTGAAAAAGCCGATCGTTGAGGAAATAACCGAGGCGATCAAAGATGCCCAGTCCGTAGTTATCGTAGACCACAGAGGTCTTACGGTAGAGCAGGACACAGCACTTCGTAAGCAGTTAAGAGAAGCTGGTATCACTTATAAAGTTTATAAGAATACCATGATGCATCTCGCATTCAAGGATACTGCTTGTGAAGGTTTGGATCAGTATCTGGAAGGACCGAGCGCGATCGCGATTTCCAAGACTGATGCAACAGCACCGGCCCGTGAGATCGTTAAGTTTGCAAAGACGGCTCCGAAGCTGGAAGTCAAGGGTGGTATCGTAGAAGGTACCGTTTATGACGCGAAAGGCATTGCAGATATTGCAACCGTTCCGTCAAGAGAGGAACTGCTTTCCAAGTTGCTTGGATCCCTGCAGTCTCCGATCACAAATCTGGCTCGCGTACTGAATCAGATCGCCGAAAAAGGTGGCGAAGGCGCAGCCGCTGCATCCGAGGAAGCTCCTGCAGCAGAGTAAGAATAACCGATAATATCGAATGGAGGTAAAATCAAATGGCTAAGTTGTCCAAAGAGGAATTTATTGAAATGATCAAAGAGTACAGCGTACTTGAGCTGAGCGAGATCGTAAAGGCTTGCGAGGAAGAGTTCGGTGTATCCGCAGCAGCAGGTGTTGTTGTTGCAGCAGCAGGTGCAGCAGCAGGCGGCGCAGCTGAAGAAGAGAAGACTGAGTTTGACGTAGAGCTGACCAGCTTCGGCGAGAAGAAGATGGACGTTATCAAGGTAATCCGTACCATCACAGGTCTGGGCCTGAAGGAGTCCAAGGAACTGGTAGAAGGCGCTCCGAAGATGGTAAAGGAAGGCGCTTCCAAGGACGAAGCAAACGACATCAAGGCAAAGCTGGAAGAAGTTGGCGCAAAGGTTACTCTGAAGTAATTCAAACCAATGAATCCTATGGGGATCTCCAAGATATGGGGATCCCTTTTTTGATGTAATACCATATCTTGACAAAAGGATACGATAACGATAAAATAGGCGTGCTATAATTTGAAACGGAAAAAGGGCGGAGCAAGGCTGCCAGCAGGTGATCAACATGCAAAACCATGTTTTGGATTATTTATATGAAACGGTAGAACGAGTACCGGATAAGATTGCATTTGCAGATGAGACGGAGGAGATGACCTTTCGCAGGCTTTATGATACGCTGCACTCGGTCGCGACCGGTCTGATGCAGGGAGGCTATTCCCACGAACCGGTCCTGGTCTTTATGGATAAAAGCGTCCGTACCATCGCTACGTTTTTCGGAGTGATCGCATCCGGCTGCTTTTATGTGCCGATCGATGAAGAAATGCCGGCCGCCAGGATCCGGCTGATCCTGGAAAACTGCAAGCCGCGCCTGATGATCTGTGATGAGACGACGATCGAGAAGGCGAAGACATTTGCAGGGGATACGAAGTGTGTGATGTACGAGGACATCATCCGTACACAGCCGGAATATGAGAAGATCCGGGAAATCTGCCGGAATGCGCTGGACATCGATCCGATCTATATCGTATTTACGTCCGGATCTACCGGAGTGCCCAAGGGCGTGGCAGCCTGCCACAGATCCGTGATCGATTATGTGGAGCAGCTCTCAGAGACGCTTGGTTTTTCGGAAGATACGGTATTCGGCAATCAGTCGCCGTTGTATTTTGATGCCTGTTTAAAGGAACTTTATCCGACGATCAAATTCGGTGCGACCACCTATCTGGTGCCGAGACAGCTGTTCATGTTTCCGGCCAAACTGGTGGAATATCTCAACGAGAAGAAGATCAATACGATCTGCTGGGTTGTTTCGGCATTGACAATGATCTCTGCCTATGGTACTTTTGAGCAGATTCGGCCGGAATTTCTGCGGACAGTCGCTTTTGGAAGTGAAGTGTTCCCGAAGAAGCAGTTTAAGCTGTGGCGGGAAGCCTTGCCGGAGGCACATTTCACCAATCTGTACGGGCCGACGGAGTGTACGGGGATGAGCTGCTACTTTCACGTGGAACGTTCCCTGGAAGAAGACGAGCCGATTCCGATCGGCAGGCCGTTTAAGAATACGCAGATCCTGCTGCTTACGGATGAGGGAAAGCCGGTGAGCGGAGATGAGCCCGGTGAGATCTGCATCCGCGGCACCTGCGTGACTCTGGGATATTACAACAATCCGGAAAAAACGAGGGAGGCTTTTGTGCAGAACCCGCTGCAGAGTGCCTATCCGGAACTGATCTACCGGACCGGGGATCTGGGACGCTACAATGAGCGGGGCGAGCTGGTATTTGTCTCCCGCAAGGATTATCAGATCAAGCATATGGGACACCGCATCGAGCTGGGCGAGATCGAGGCAAATGTAAACTCGGTAGACGGCGTGAAGTTGTGCGGCTGTATCTATTATAAAGAAAAGGAACGGATCATATTGTATTATGTCGGTGATCCGGACAAGGCGGCACTGATGGCAGAACTTAAAGATATGCTGCCCAGATATATGCTGCCGAACCGCATTGAAAAGCTGGACGAGATGCCGTTTACCGCCAATGGCAAGATCAACCGTGTGCGGCTGAAAGAAATGTACGAAGAACTGCTGGCGGATAAAAAAGAGCGGAGGAACCATTAAAATGGACGAGATCAGAGAAGTATTGCTGGAGGTGCTCAGTGAGCTGCATCCGGATGTGAATTTTGAGACGGAGGATGGGCTGGTAGAACGCAAGATCATTGATTCGTTTGATATAGTAACGATCATCGCACGGATCGATGAGGAATTTGATGTGGCGATCCCGGCAGACAAGATCGTACCGGAGCATTTTAATTCAATGGAAGCACTGGCAAAACTGGTCAGTGAATTGCTGGACGAGTGATCGGATCATGGGAATGACAGGCGCAGTAGTGCGGACAAGAAGGGCAGAGAGAGCGGTTTCGCGAAAAAGGACGAACAAATGGAGGCGCATCCTGATCGTGGTGGGCATTCTTTTGGTATTGTCCATTTTCGGCGTGATACTGTGGAAAGCCTGTTTCGACCGGGTATACCGCCATTGCAGGGCGGAAGCGGGAGCGCAGATCACCGCGGCAGATTTTATGAAAAAGAACTATACCGGCATGATCATTGCCGATATGGGCAACCCGATCAATACGAGAGTACCGGGAGTATATCAGGTATATATCCAGTCCGGGCATTTTACCTATCATTCGGAGCTGGAGATCGTAGATACCGTGGCACCCATGGCGGAAACCGTGGATATCGTCTCTATTCCGGGGCAGGTACACACACCGGAGGAGTTTTTGAGAGGGATCACGGATGAGACCGCGGTGGAAGTGCGTTTTGCGGCGCAGCCTCTGTTTGATACCGTGAGAGAAAGTGAAGTGTTTCTCCTGCTGACCGATGCCGGAGGCAATGTGACGGAGCTGATGGCGCATATGAGTGTGGTACCGGTGCTGCAGGAGATGATCGCAGAAGCGGGCTGCGGTCTGCCGGATCCGGAGGTATTCTCCGTGACGGAAGGACAGGAGATCCGTTATGCGACAGAGGAAGAGACAAGAGCATATCGGAATGCAAACGGTCTGACGGACGACCATCCTTTTCAGGATCTGGTCGGGGAATATACCGTATATCTTGAGACATACGGCGGAGTATATCCCTCAAAGCTTAAGATGATTGATACGACACCGCCGGAAGTGGTGACGCAGGATCTGCAGGTCTTTTTGGGGGATGAGCTGACGGCAGAGGATTTTATCTCGCTGGCGGCGGATGCGTCTCCGGTGAGCGGCAGTTTTGTGACAGCGCCGGATACGACAGCAGAAGGCGATTTTACCGCAGAGGCAGTCTATACCGATGCGGCAGGGAATAAGGTGCAGATGCCGGTATCCTACAGTGTGAAGGCGGATACGGAAGCACCGATGATCACCGGCGTACAGGATATGCGTGTGGTGATCGGGGACAGCGTGTCCTACAAGAGAAATGTGACGGTTACGGACAATCACGATGAGGACGTGGAACTGGTGGTGGATTCGTCGGAAGTAAACCTTCAGGAACTCGGTTCCTATAATGTGGTCTACAGTGCGACCGACCGTGCGGGAAACCAGGCGACCCGGACGATCAAGCTGACGGTAGCGATGCCTTCCCAGGTGACACAGGAAGCCGTGGACCTGCTGGCAGACCAGGTTTTGGAAAAGATCACCACCCCGGAAATGAGCGGTTATGAAAAAGCCGAAGCCATCTTTAAGTGGGTGCATTCGATGGGCTACATCGACAAGAGCAATCATGACGATCCGGTGCAGGCAGCTTATGACGGACTGTATAAGCGCAGCGGTGACTGCTATACCTATGCGATCACGTCACAGATCCTGCTGACCCATGCGGGGATCGACAACATCCTGATCGAGAAGATCCCGACCAGAAGACTGCATTTTTGGAATCTGATCAACCTCGGGGAAGGCTGGTATCATTTTGATGCCTGCAGACGTTCGGACGGGAAGAGTTTCTTCTACGTAAATGATGAGACGCTGATGAAGTATTCCAATGCGCATTACAAGTCGCACAATTACGATCCGAGCCTTTATCCGGAGATACAGTAATACAAGCTATGTTATTTACTTCTTATGCATTTATCGCCTTTCTGGCGATACTCATACTTCTCTATTATCTGGTGCCGAAGAAGTGGCAGTGGGCGCTGCTGCTTCTGGGCAGCTATGTTTTTTATTACTTCAGTGGCTGGACCAATCTGCTCTATCTGCTGGCAGCGACGGCAACGACCTATCTGACGGCGCTGGCGATCGGCAGACGGCAGGCGGCGGAAAAAACGTATCTTGCGGAGCACAAGGCGGAGATGTCCCGCGAAGAACGCAAAGAGTGGAAAGCAGCAGAAAAGACGAAACAGAGGAGACTGATGCTGCTCGGGATCTTATTGTCCATCGGGATGCTGGCAGTGGTCAAGTATACCAATTTTACGATCGCCAATATCAACGGCGTGCTTTCTTTCTTTCACAGCAGTAAGCAGCTTTCGTTTCTGGATATCATGCTTCCGATGGGGATTTCCTTTTATGTATTCCAGAGTGCGGGCTACCTGATCGATGTGTATCGGGGCAAAACGGAAGCGGAACGGAGCTTTTTGCGTTATGCACTGTTTGTATCCTTCTTCCCGCAGCTGGTACAGGGACCGATCAGCCGCTTTGATGATCTGGCGGAAGGCTTATACCGGGAGCACCCGTTTGATAAGAAGACGGTAGCCTTCGGACTGCAGCGTGTGCTGTGGGGCTACTTTAAGAAGATGGTGATTGCCGACCGGCTGCTCGGAGTGGTGACGACGATCATCGGGGATACGGAAACCTATTCGGGCGCATTTGTGTTTGCGGGAATGGTCTTCTATGCGGTGGAATTGTACTGTGACTTTACCGGCGGAATCGATATCACGATCGGTATTGCACAGACCCTGGGGATCCGGGTAAAAGAAAACTTTGACCGTCCGTATTTTTCGAAGAACCTAAAAGAATTCTGGAACCGCTGGCATATCACCATGGGATCGTGGTTTACGGATTACATTTTTTATCCGGTATCCGTCAGCCGGTTTATGCTCAACACCAGCCGCTGGTCAAGGAAGCATCTCGGGGATGCGGTGGGCAAGCGTGTACCGGTGTATCTGTCCTGCTTTATCGTGTGGTTTGCGACCGGGATCTGGCATGGAGCAAGCTGGAACTTTATCGTTTGGGGCCTTGGCAACTGCGTGGTACTGCTCATCTCGCAGGAGCTGGAGCCCTTTTACCGCTGGTTTCATGCGCATACCCGGGTGGAAGGCAGGCGATGGTGGGACTCCTTCCGTGTGGGGCGTACCCTTTTGATCGTGAGCACCCTGCGCCTGTTTGACTGTTACCGCAACGTGCCGCTGACGATCCGGATGTTTGGCAGTATGGTGAGTGCACGCAACTGGGGAGCATTGGTAAACGGCAGTCTGCTGGAACTGGGTCTGACCGTACAGGATTATATCGTGGTGACCGCCGGGACGGTGCTGATCCTGATCGTGAGCCTGCTGCAGAGAAAAAAGAGTGTGCGGGAGCGGATCGCGGGATTGGCCTATCCGCTGCGTTTTGCGATCTGGTATGGTCTGTTTCTGATCGTGCTGGTATTTGGCGCGTATGGTATCGGCTTTGATGCATCGCAGTTTATCTATAATCAGTTTTAAGAAATGCGGCAAATCGTTGCCGTTCTAATACAGGTTCCGGTAACGGGGAAGTAAAAGACAGTAATGAAAAAGAAGCGTTCGGTTAAAAATATCATAACGGTACTCCTGTCCGCCGTGCTCATCGTGGCAGGCCTCTGGCTGCTGCAGCGTCTGCTGATGCCGAAGTACATGCGCGGCATTGTGGAGGGAGCGATGACGGCGGAGTTTTATCAGGAAACGATGGATCACGATGTGGTCTTCGTAGGGGACTGTGAGCTGTATGAGAACATTTCCACAGTAGCGCTGTGGCGGGATTACGGCATCAACAGTTACATCCGCGGCAGCGCCCAGCAGCTGATCTGGCAGTCCTACTATTTAATGGAAGATACGCTGCGTTATGAGAAGCCGCAGGCCTTTGTCTTCAATGTATTGTCACTGAAATACGATACGCCGCAGAAAGAGACCTATAACCGGATGACCCTGGATGGTATGCGCTGGTCACAGAGTAAGGTTGATGCGGTCAAAGCTTCGATGCTGCCGGAGGAGAGCTTTGTGGATTATGTCTTCCCGATCCTGCGCTATCATTCGCGCTGGCAGGAACTGGATGCCGACGACGTGAACTATCTCTTCAGACGGGATAAGGTAACGCACAGCGGCTATTATATGCGTGTGGATGTACGGCCGGCTGAGAATATTCCGGATCCCAGACCTTTGGGAGATTATGCATTCGGAGACAACGCCTGGCTGTATCTGGATAAGATGCGCATTCTGTGTGAGGAGAACGGAGTGCAGCTGATCCTGGTGAAGGCACCGAGCCTGATGCCGCACTGGTACGATGAGTGGGAAGCGCAGGTGGAAGCGTATGCGGAGAAATATGATCTGCCGTACTACAACTTTTTAGAGGAGCCGGAGCGTTACGGACTGGATTTTACGACAGATACTTACGATGCAGGCCTGCATCTGAATCTGGCCGGCGCCGAAAAGCTGGCAGGATATTTCGGACGTATCTTATCGGAGGATTTTGCGGTACCGGACCGCAGGGGGGATGCGGCAGTGGCTGCGGTCTGGGAGGAGAAGGCAGCGGCTTACGATGCGGAACGTGCGCAGCAGGAAGCACGGCTGGCAGCAGGTCTTGCGGTGAAAGAGTAAGGTACTGCGGGGCAGGAGAAGGGAGTCTGCCAATCGCGGAAGCTATAATAACAGAAGGAGGAAGATAAAACGATGAAAACAAAGATGAGTGTGGTGCTTGCAGCAGGCGTTCTGGCAATGAGCCTTGCGGCCTGCGGTGATGAGGTCAAGACGATCGGCGGTTCCGAGGGGAATGCTTCGGCGCCCACGGTCGCTCAGGCGGCGGAAACGGAAGCAGAGACGGGAAGCACGGATACGACGGCAGCGGCGGAACAGCCGGCAGCAGAAGGGTATGCATTTGAGATCTCCGGGGTGCGCCTGTATCCGGATATGGATGTGAGTACGGTGCTGGATTCTCTGGGAGAGTATTCCCATTATGAAGAGGAGAGCTGTGCGGCACAGGGAATGGCGCATTTCTATACCTTCTCCGATTACGAGATCAACACATGGCCGGACGGTGACATCGACCGTATCTATTATATCCTGCTGAAAACGGACAATGTGAAGACTCCGGAAGGCGTAGATCTTTCCATGGATAAAGATAAGATCATCTCCGTCTATGGCGACGGATATCAGGAGGATGGTCACAAGCTCTTTTATTCCAAGGGCGGGATGGAACTGGTATTCATCTTAAACGATGACGGTACCATTGCCTCGATCGAGTACGACTCGACCGCATTGGGCGAATAAAAAAAAGTTTTAGTTGACGAACTATTGCAATAGTGTTATATTGGAAAATGCGTCATTATGGAAAAGTGGGGTTTTCCTGCACTTTTCGTCTTTTTATGCGTTTTGACGCGTTCTAACCGTCGTAACAATATCAATACGAATGGGAGTGGATGCCGGTATGGAAAAAAACAGAATACGACCTGTCGTAAAGGGGAACAGCATGCGTATGAGCTATTCCAGAAGGAAAGAAGTTCTGGATATGCCCAACCTGATCGAGGTGCAGAAAGATTCCTACAAGTGGTTCCTGGATGAAGGACTTCGGGAAGCTTTCGATGACATTTCTCCGATCACGGATTACAGCGGCAAGCTGAAGATGGATTTCGTCAGCTTCAAGCTGGACAAGTCCGAGATCAAGCACACGATCAACGAGTGCAAGGAGCGCGATCTGACTTATGAAGCTCCGCTGAAGGTAAAGGTACGTCTGCACAATCAGGAGAAGGATGAGTTCCATGAGCATGAGATCTACATGGGTAACTTCCCGCTGATGACCGAAAACGGTACTTTCGTGATCAACGGTGCTGAGCGTGTTATCGTCAGCCAGCTGGTTCGTTCTCCGGGTGTTTACTATGACATCAAGAAGGATGAGAAAACAGGTAACCCCAACTTCTTTGCACAGGTGATTCCGAATAGAGGTGCGTGGCTGGAGTATGAGACCGATGATAAGGAAATCTTCTATGTACGTGTAGACCGTAACAGAAAGGTGCCTATCACCGTGTTTTTGCGTGCCATCGGTCTGGGAACCAATGAAGAGATCGTGAATTTCTTCGGCGATGAGCCCAAGATCACCAAGTCCTTTGAGAAAGACAGCAGCAAGAGCTATGAAGAAGGCCTGAAGGAGCTGTACAACAAGGTACGTCCTGGTGAGCCGTTTACGATCGAGAGTGCAGAAGGTTATGTGACTGCTACGTTCTTTGATGCAAGACGTTATGATCTGGCCAAGGTAGGCCGCTTCAAGTTTAATAAGAAGCTTTCCTATATGAACCGTATCGTTGGCCGCGTGCTTGCGGAAGACGTACTGAATCCGTTTACCGGCGAGGCGATCGCTACCGCAGGTACCAAGGTGGATGCGGAACTGGCGAACACGATCCAGAACTCCGCTGTGGAATATGTAATGATCCAGACGGAGGAGAAGAATGTAAAAGTTATCTCCAACCTGATGGTAGATATCGAAGAGTGGCTGGATGTGGATGCCAAAGAACTGGGCATCAACGAGAAGGTATACTGGCCGGTACTGAAGAAGCTGCTGCGCGAATATGGTGCAAAGCCGGATCGCATCCAGGCGGCGATCAAGGAGAATGTGCTGGATCTGATCCCGAAGCACATCACCAAGAGCGATATCCTGGCATCCATCAACTATGTGGTGACGCTGGAATACGGTATCGGAAGTCCGGATGATATCGACCATCTGGGCAATCGTCGTATCCGTGCGGTCGGTGAGCTGCTGCAGAACCAGTACCGTATCGGTCTGACACGTATGGAGCGTGTGGTACGCGAGCGTATGACCACACATGATGCACATGCAAGCGAGGACATCTCCCCGCAGAGTCTGATCAACATCAAGCCGGTACAGGCAGCCGTAAAGGAGTTCTTCGGATCCTCCCAGCTGTCCCAGTTTATGGATCAGAATAACCCGCTGGGCGAATTGACACACAAACGTCGTCTTTCCGCTTTGGGACCGGGCGGTCTTTCCAGAGACCGTGCAGGTTTCGAAGTTCGAGACGTACACTATACACATTACGGACGTATGTGCCCGATCGAGACCCCGGAAGGTCCGAACATCGGTCTGATCAACTCACTGGCATCCTATGCACGGATCAATGAGTATGGTTTCATCGAAGCACCGTATCGTAAGATCGACAAGACCGATCCGCAGAATCCGGTCGTTACGGATGAAGTCGTATATATGACTGCGGATGAAGAAGATAATTACCATGTAGCACAGGCAAACGAGAAGCTGGATGCACAGGGACATTTCGTAAGAAATTCCGTTTCCGGCCGTTACCGGACAGAGACACAGGAATATCCGAAGACCATGTTCGATTACATGGATGTGTCTCCGAAGATGGTATTCTCTGTTGCTACGGCACTCATCCCGTTCCTGGAGAACGACGATGCAAACCGTGCGCTGATGGGATCCAACATGCAGCGTCAGGCAGTGCCTCTGCTCTTTACCGAAGCACCTGTGGTAGGAACCGGTATGGAGACCAAGGCAGCCGTTGACTCCGGCGTATGTGTTGTTGCAAAGAAAGCCGGAACGGTAGAGCAGGTATCCACCAAGATGATCCGCATCAAGACCGATGACGGTGAGAAGATGGATTATCCGCTGCAGAAGTTTGTGCGTTCCAACCAGTCGAACTGCTACAACCAGAGACCGATCGTATTTACGGGAGATCATGTGGAAGCAGGACAGGTGATCGCAGATGGCCCTTCTACCTCTCAGGGTGAACTGGGACTCGGCAAGAACCCGCTGATCGGTTTTATGACCTGGGAAGGCTATAACTACGAGGATGCCGTTCTTTTGAGCGAGCGTCTGGTGAAGGAAGATGTTTACACTTCCGTACATATTGAGGAACACGAGATCGAAGCACGTGATACAAAGCTGGGCGCGGAAGAGATCACACGCGATATTCCGGGCGTCGGCGAAGATGCACTGAAGGATCTGGACGATCGCGGTATCATCCGTGTCGGTGCAGAGGTACGTGCCGGAGATATCCTGGTAGGTAAGGTGACACCGAAGGGCGAGACCGATCTGACCGCAGAAGAAAGACTGCTTCGTGCAATCTTTGGTGAGAAGGCACGTGAAGTACGTGATACTTCCCTGAAGGTACCTCATGGTGAGTACGGTGTGGTTGTGGATGCAAAGGTATTCTCCCGTGCAGACGGTGATACCGAGCTTTCTCCGGGTGTAAACCAGAAGGTTCGTATCTATATCGCGCAGAAGAGAAAGATCTCCGTCGGTGATAAGATGGCAGGTCGTCACGGTAACAAGGGTGTTGTTTCCCGCGTATTGCCGGTAGAGGATATGCCATATCTGCCGAACGGCCGGCCGCTGGATATCGTGCTGAATCCTTTGGGTGTGCCGTCCCGTATGAACATCGGACAGGTCCTGGAGATCCACCTGTCTCTGGCTGCAAAGGCACTGGGCTTCAATATTGAGACTCCGGTCTTTGACGGCGCAAACGAAGAAGATATCATGGATACTCTGGATCTGGCTAATGACTATGTCAATCTGGAGTGGGATGAATTCTCCAAGAAGCATAAGGATGAACTGCTTCCGGAGGTATATCAGTATCTGGATGAGAATAAGGCACACAGAGCGTTGTGGAAGGGCGTGCCCCTGTCCCGTGACGGTAAGGTAAGACTGCGTGACGGTCGTACCGGCGAGTACTTTGATTCACCGGTTACCATCGGACACATGCACTACCTGAAGCTGCATCACCTGGTAGACGATAAGATCCACGCACGTTCGACCGGCCCGTACTCCCTGGTAACACAGCAGCCGCTGGGTGGTAAAGCACAGTTCGGCGGTCAGCGTTTCGGTGAGATGGAAGTTTGGGCGCTGGAAGCTTACGGCGCATCTTACACACTGCAGGAGATCCTGACCGTGAAGTCCGACGACGTGGTAGGTCGTGTGAAGACTTACGAAGCGATCGTTAAGGGCGAGAACATTCCTGAGCCGGGTATTCCGGAGTCCTTCAAGGTGTTGCTGAAGGAACTGCAGTCTCTGGCACTGGATGTACGCGTGCTGGATGAGAACGGCAAGGAGATCGAGCTGAAGGAGAACGTGGACTATAGCGACAGTGAGTTCAAGTTTGAACTGGGCGAGAGCAAGGGCGATTATTCCAAGGCAGACGGTTTCGGAACCGGACGTCTGACCGAAGAGGGGGATCTGGAAGCAGATGAGGACGAGTCGTTTGATGACGAATCCGTTGATGAGCTTGCGGACAGCCTTGTGGATGATGAAGATTGATAATATCTGGTAATTGTCTGTGATCCATGGGGATCACAGACGGTTACGAATCCTGAACCATACACTGTGTTTAATGGAAGGAGATCCAGAAAAAAATGGCAGATTTAAAGAAAGTGGAAGAACAGCCGATCACATTTGATGCGATCCGCATCGGTCTGGCAAGCCCGGAGAAGATCCGTGAGTGGTCTACCAGAAACAACGATCCTTCGGTAGGCGTTGTACAGAAGCCGGAGACGATCAACTATCGTACGCTGAAGCCGGAAAAGGATGGACTTTTCTGCGAGCGTATCTTCGGCCCCAGCAAAGACTGGGAGTGCCATTGCGGTAAGTATCGTAAGATCCGTTATAAGGGTGTGATCTGCGATAAGTGCGGTGTAGAAGTGACCAAGTCGAATGTACGTCGTGAACGTATGGGACGTATCGAACTGGCTGCACCCGTATCTCATATCTGGTATTTCAAGGGAATTCCCAGCCGTATCGGTGTGCTTTTGAACCTGACACCGAAGGATCTGGAGAGCGTGCTGTATTTTGCTGCTTATATCGTAGTAGATCCGGCAGATACCGATCTGGAGATGAAGCAGGTACTGCGTGAGAACGAATACAAGCAGGTAAGAGAAAAATATGATGCCCTGCAGGAGCAGTATCCGGATAAGAATTATAACTTTAAGGCAGAGATGGGAGCGGAAGCGATCCAGAAGCTGCTGAAGGAGATCGATCTGGATCAGGAGATGGTCACCCTGAAAGAAGAACTCGCAAACGAGTCCGGTAAGGGCAAGGGGACCAAACTGATCAAGAGACTCGAAGTTGTAGAAGCTCTGCGTGAATCCGGAAACCGTCCGGAGTGGATGATCATGGATACGATCCCGGTGATCCCGCCTGATCTGCGTCCTATGGTACAGCTGGACGGCGGACGTTTTGCAACTTCCGACTTAAACGATCTGTATCGTCGTATCATCAACCGTAACAACCGTCTGCAGAAGCTGCTGGAGCTGGGCGCACCGGATATCATCGTGCGCAACGAGAAGCGTATGCTGCAGGAAGCAGTCGATGCTCTGATCGATAACGGTCGCCGCGGACGTGCGGTAACCGGCCCGGGCAACCGGCCTCTGAAGAGCTTGTCCGATATGCTGAAAGGTAAGGGCGGTCGTTTCCGTCAGAACCTGCTGGGTAAGCGTGTTGACTACTCCGGCCGTTCCGTTATCGTCGTTGGTCCGGAACTGAAGATCTATCAGTGCGGTCTGCCGAAGGAAATGGCGATCGAGCTGTTTAAGCCTTTCGTTATGAAAGAGCTGGTAAGCAAGGGAATGTGCCAGAACATCAAGGCTGCCAAGAAGATGGTAGAGAAGCAGGAAGATGCAGTCTGGGACGTTTTGGAAGAGGTGATCACGGAGCATCCGGTAATGCTGAACCGTGCACCGACACTGCACAGACTTGGTATTCAGGCATTTGAGCCGATCCTGGTAGAAGGTAAGGCGATCAAGCTGCACCCGCTCGTATGTACCGCATTTAACGCGGACTTCGATGGTGACCAGATGGCAGTACATCTGCCGCTTTCTGTGGAAGCACAGGCAGAATGCCGTTTCCTGCTGCTTTCGCCGAACAACCTGCTGAAGCCGTCTGACGGTGCGCCGGTGGCCGTTCCTTCACAGGATATGGTACTTGGTATTTACTATCTGACACAGGAGCGCCCGGGTTCCCTTGGGGAAGGTCATTACTTCAAGAGCCTGAATGAGGCAATCCTGGCATACGAGAACGGTTATCTGGATCTGCACGGACGTATCAAGGTTCGTATGGAGCGTACCAATGCGGAAGGCAAGCTGGTGAAGGGGATCGTGGAATCGACCCTGGGGCGTTTCCTGTTCAACGAGATCCTGCCGCAGGATCTGGGCTTTGTAAAGCGTGAAAAAGAAGAAGATATCCTGCTTCCGGAAGTCGATTTCCTGGTAGGCAAGAAGCAGCTGAAGAAGATCCTGGAGAAGGTCATCAATACACACGGTGCTACACAGACCGCGGAAGTACTCGACCTTGTAAAGGCAATCGGTTATAAGTATTCTACCAGAGCAGCCATGACCGTTTCCATTTCGGACATGACCGTGCCGAAGAAGAAGAAGGAAATGATTGAGGAGGCACAGGCAAAGGTAGATAAGATCAACATGCTGTATATGCGTGGTGCCTGCACCGATGAAGAGCGTTACAGCAACATTATCGATCTGTGGAAGAAGACCGATGATAACCTGACCAAGGAATTGATGGATGGTCTGGATGCATACAACAACATCAAGATGATGGCAGATTCCGGTGCCCGTGGTTCCAAGGAACAGATCAAGCAGCTGGTAGGTATGCGAGGACTGATGGCAGATACACAGGGTAACACCATCGAGTTGCCGGTTAAGTCCAATTTCCGTGAAGGTCTGGATGTATTGGAGTACTTCATCTCTGCACATGGTGCGCGCAAGGGTCTGTCCGATACTGCACTCCGTACTGCTGACTCCGGTTACCTGACCCGCCGAATGGTAGATATCTGCCAGGGTCTGATCATCCGTGAGAATGACTGTTCCGAAGGCAGAGACGAGATCCCGGGCAGAGTGGTATCCGCACTGCTCAAGGACAACAGCGAAAAGATCGATATGTCCGCAGATAACGGTGAGAAGAAGTTCATCGGCCGTTATGTAAAGGAAACGCTGAAAGATGAAAAGGGTAAGGTGATCCTGGAAGCAAACGAGATCATCACACCGAAGAAGGCAGACGAGATCATCGCTGCCGGCCTTGACAACTTCAAGGTATACGACGTAGTAGAAAATCTGGAAAACCGTGTACGCGGCAGATTTGCAGCAGAGACGGTAACCGATGCCGACGGCAATGTGATTGTAAAAGCAAATCATATGATCACGCCGAAGCGTGCAGCAGCGATCCAGCAGGCAGGTATCGCATCCGTCAAGATCCGTACCTCCCTGGCCTGCAAGTCTCACGTGGGTATCTGTGCGAAGTGCTACGGCGCAAACATGGCAACCGGTGAGCCGGTACAGGTAGGTGAAGCAGTCGGTATCATTGCAGCACAGTCGATCGGTGAGCCGGGTACACAGCTGACGATGCGTACATTCCATACCGGTGGTGTTGCAGGTAATGATATTACCCAGGGTCTTCCCCGTGTGGAGGAGCTTTTCGAAGCAAGAAAGCCGAAGGGTCTTGCGATCATCACTTCCGTCGGCGGTACCGTTTCGATCGAGGAAAGCAGCAACAGCAGCCGTAAGGTGATCATCACCGGCGCGGACGAGACCAAAGAGTATGCGATCCCGTATAAGGCAACGCTGAAGGTAAAAGAAGGTGAAGTGGTAGAAGCCGGTCACGCATTGACCGACGGTTCCATCGATCCGCACGAACTGCTGATGATCAAGGATATGCAGTCCGTGGAAACCTATCTGGTGAAGGAAGTACAGAAGGTGTACGGAAGCCAGGGCGTAGATCTGGCCGACAAGCACATCGAAGTGATCATCCGCCAGATGATGAAGAAGCAGCACGTTGAGGATCCGGGAGATACCGAACTGTTGCCTGGCGCATTGGTAGACCGTCTTGAGGTAGAAGAACGCAACGCTCAGCTCGTAGCAGAAGGCAAGCGTCCGATCGTGGTAAGCGATATTATCCAGGGTATTACGAAGGCAGCACTCGGAACCGATTCCTTCCTTGCGGCAGCTTCTTTCCAGGAGACTGCAAAGGTACTGACCGAAGCAGCGATCAAGGGTAAGGTAGATCCGCTGGTAGGTCTGAAGGAGAACGTTATCATTGGTAAGCTGATCCCGGCAGGAACCGGTATCCGCAGATATCGTGAAGTAAAGGTAGCCGTGGATGATGCGGGGATCGACGACGAGATCGATTTCAGCGATGACGAAGATGACGAGATCCTGGAGCTTTCCGTAGATGAAGATATCGACGAGAGCGAAGAGGAGAGTGAAGATCTGGTCAGCGTTGAGGACGGAGATTCCGACGAGAACTAAAAATATTTCTTGACAAAGGAATATATAAGAAGTACAATAATCAAGCGTGTGATTTGCACGCTTGATTTTTTGTTGCGTTAAAATCACATAGTTTATGTGAAATCAGACAGGAGGTGAACAGAATGCCAACATTTAACCAGTTAGTAAGAAAGGGACGTGAGACTTCCGTTAAGAAGTCTACAGCTCCGGCTCTGCTGAAAGGCTACAACTCACTGCACAAGAAGGCGATCGATACGAATTCTCCGCAGAAGCGTGGCGTATGTACAGCAGTAAAGACCGCTACCCCGAAGAAGCCGAACTCTGCACTTCGTAAGATCGCCAGAGTACGTCTTTCCAACGGAATCGAGGTAACGAGCTACATTCCGGGCGAAGGTCACAATCTGCAGGAGCATAGCGTGGTTTTGGTTCGTGGCGGCCGTGTTAAGGATCTGCCGGGTACCAGATATCATGTGATCCGTGGTACGCTTGATACCGCAGGTGTTGCCAACAGAAAGCAGGCGCGTTCCAAGTATGGTGCAAAGCGTCCTAAGGACAAGAAGTAAGGCAACAAGCCTAGGGTATCACAGGACTAATAAGTGTTGGAATTCTGATTCATTCTTTCGTAATACAGGATCCGGCGCGAACACATTAGTTTATGCGTGTGAGTACCTATGATTTAATCAAGCAATTCATTAATGATTAAGGAGGGAAGAACCGTGCCACGTAAAGGACACATTCAAAAACGAGATGTTTTGGCAGATCCTTTATACAATGACAAGGTGGTCACCAAGCTGATCAACAATATCATGTTGGACGGCAAGAAGGGTGTAGCACAGCGCATTGTATATCATGCGTTTGCCAAGGTAGAAGAGAAGAGCGGCAAGCCGGCACTGGAAGTGTTCGGTGAGGCGATGAACAACATCATGCCGCAGCTGGAAGTCAAGGCAAGACGTGTCGGCGGCGCAACCTATCAGGTGCCGATCGAAGTACGTCCGGAAAGACGCCAGGCGTTAGCGCTCAGATGGCTGACCATGTTCTCCAGAAAGCGTTCTGAGAAGACCATGGAAGACAAGCTGGCTAACGAGATTTTAGATGCAGCAAACGGTACCGGTGCAGCTGTTAAGCGTAAAGATGAAATGCACCGTATGGCAGAGGCTAACAAGGCGTTTGCTCACTACAGATTTTAAGGGAAGGAGGAACCAAAGGTGGCTGAAAGAGAATACCCCTTGGAGCGTACCAGAAATATCGGTATTATGGCTCACATCGACGCTGGTAAGACTACGCTGACAGAGCGTATCCTGTACTACACCGGCGTTAACTACAAGATCGGTGATACGCACGAAGGTACTGCAACCATGGACTGGATGGAGCAGGAAGCAGAGCGTGGTATTACGATCACATCAGCCGCTACCACCTGCCACTGGACACTGCAGGAGAACTGCAAGCCCAAGGCCGGCGCACTGGAGCATCGTATCAACATCATTGATACTCCGGGACACGTTGACTTTACGGTAGAGGTGGAGCGTTCACTCCGTGTATTGGACGGCGCAGTAGGTGTTTTCTGTGCAAAGGGTGGTGTTGAACCCCAGTCGGAAAATGTATGGCGTCAGGCAGATACATACAATGTACCGCGTATGGCATTCATCAACAAGATGGATATCATGGGTGCAAACTTCTACGGCGCGGTAGATCAGATCCGTAACCGTCTGGGTAAGAATGCGATCATTGTGAACCTGCCCATCGGTAAGGAAGATCTGTTCAAGGGTATCATCGATCTGTTCGAGATGAAAGCTTACATCTATAACGATGATAAGGGCGAGAACATTTCCATCGTTGATATCCCGGATGATATGAAGGACGATGCAGAACTGTATCATGCAGAACTGATCGAGAAGGTTTGCGAGCTGGATGATGATCTGATGGAGAAATTCCTGGAAGATGAGACTCCTTCCGTAGACGAGATGAAGGCAGCACTGCGTAAGGCTACTTGCGAATGCCGTGCCGTACCGGTTTGCTGTGGTTCCGCATACAGAAACAAGGGCGTTCAGAAGCTTTTGGATGCAGTAATTGAGTATATGCCTGCTCCTACCGACATCCCTGCAATCAAGGGTGTTGACCTGGAAGGCAACGAAGTAGAGAGACATTCTTCCGATGAAGAGCCGTTCTCCGCACTGGCATTCAAGATCATGACCGACCCGTTCGTAGGTAAGCTTTCCTTCGTTCGTGTTTACTCCGGTACTCTGAACTCCGGTTCTTATGTACTGAATGCTACCAAGGACAAGAAGGAACGTGTAGGACGTCTGCTGCAGATGCACGCGAACAAGCGTACTGAACTGGATAAGGTATATTCCGGTGATATCGCAGCGGCAGTTGGATTTAAGTTTACGACAACAGGTGATACCATCTGCGACGAGCAGCATCCGGTAATCCTGGAGTCTATGGAATTCCCTGAGCCGGTTATCGAGCTGGCAATCGAGCCGAAGACCAAGGCTGGTCAGGGCAAGATGGGTGAAGCACTTGCGAAGCTGGCTGAAGAAGACCCGACCTTCCGTGCTCACACCAATACCGAAACAGGACAGACCATCATCGCAGGTATGGGTGAGCTCCACCTGGAGATCATCGTTGACCGTCTGCTTCGTGAATTCAAGGTAGAGGCAAATGTAGGTGCACCTCAGGTTGCTTACAAGGAAGCATTTACCAAGGCTGTAGATGTAGATTCCAAGTATGCAAAGCAGTCCGGTGGTCGTGGTCAGTATGGTCACTGTAAGGTTAGATTCGAGCCGATGGATCCGAACGGTGAAGAGACCTTCAAGTTTGAGTCCACTGTAGTCGGTGGTGCTATTCCGAAGGAATATATCCCGGCTGTAGGCGAAGGTATCGAAGAGGCTGCAAAGGCCGGTATCCTTGGCGGATTCCCTGTACTGGGTGTGCATGCGAATGTTTATGACGGTTCCTACCACGAGGTAGACTCCTCCGAAATGGCATTCCACATTGCAGGTTCTATGGCTTTCAAAGAGGCTATGCAGAAAGGTAACCCTGTACTGCTTGAGCCGATCATGAAGGTTGAAGTAACCATGCCGGAAGAGTACATGGGTGATGTTATCGGTGATATCAACTCCCGTCGTGGACGTATCGAAGGTATGGATGATCTGGGCGGCGGCAAGATCGTACGTGGTTACGTACCTCTGGCTGAAATGTTCGGTTACTCCACCGACCTGCGTTCTAAGACACAGGGGCGTGGTAACTACTCTATGTTCTTTGAAAAATATGAGCAGGTGCCGAAGAACATCCAGGAAAAAGTACTGGCTGCAAAGGGCAACTAATTTGCCAAATCTGAAAAGATAATACTTGAAAAAGCTGGGGAATTTTAATATAATATTCCCTAGCGACTTTAAAAAACCATTTAACTCATCAAGGAGGAAAGAAACAAAATGGCTAAAGAGAAATTTAACAGATCGAAACCGCATTGTAACATCGGTACCATCGGTCACGTAGACCATGGTAAGACTACACTGACCGCAGCTATCACCAAGGTTCTGTCCGAGCGTGTTGCTGGTAACACAGCTACCGATTTCGAGAACATCGATAAGGCTCCGG
Source organism: Lachnospiraceae bacterium (assembly GCA_017634975.1). Lineage (GTDB taxonomy): Bacteria > Bacillota > Clostridia > Lachnospirales > Lachnospiraceae > NK4A136. The sequence goes on from JAGBMJ010000112.1 coordinate 41,555, forward strand.
AAGAGAGAGAAAGAGGTATTACGATCTCTACCGCACACGTTGAGTACGAGACCGAGAAGAGACACTACGCACACGTTGACTGCCCGGGACATGCTGACTACGTTAAGAACATGATCACCGGTGCTGCACAGATGGACGGCGCTATCCTGGTTGTTGCTGCAACCGATGGTGTTATGGCTCAGACCAAGGAGCACATCCTTCTGTCCCGTCAGGTAGGTGTACCTTACATCGTAGTATTCCTGAACAAGTGCGATATGGTTGACGATCCGGAGTTGATCGAACTGGTTGAGATGGAAGTAACGGATCAGCTGGCCGAGTACGACTTCAATGATTGCCCGATCGTTAAGGGTTCCGCTCTGAAGGCTCTGGAAGATCCTAAGGGCGAGTGGGGCGACAAGATCATGGAGCTGATGGATACCGTAGATTCCTACATCCCGGATCCGCAGCGTGATACTGACAAGCCGTTCCTTATGCCGGTTGAGGACGTATTCACCATCTCCGGTCGTGGTACTGTTGCTACCGGCCGTGTAGAGCGTGGTACACTGCATCTGAACGAGGAAGTTGAGATCGTTGGTGTTCGTGAAGAGTCCAGAAAGACCGTTGTAACCGGTATCGAAATGTTCCACAAACTGCTGGATGAGGCACAGGCTGGTGATAACATCGGTGCTCTGCTTCGTGGTGTTAACAGAACCGACATCGAGCGTGGACAGGTTCTTGCTAAGCCGGGCAGCGTTACCTGCCACAAGAAATTTACGGCTCAGGTATACGTACTGACCAAGGACGAAGGTGGACGTCATACTCCGTTCTTCAATAACTATCGTCCGCAGTTCTACTTCCGTACAACGGATATCACCGGTGTTTGCAACCTGCCGGAAGGCACTGAGATGTGCATGCCTGGTGATAACGTAGAGATGACCATCGAGCTGATCCACCCGATCGCTATGGAGCAGGGTCTTACTTTCGCTATCCGTGAAGGTGGACGTACCGTAGGTTCCGGCCGTGTGGCTTCCATCATCGAGTAATCTCGAGCGAACAGCCCAACCCAATTAAAAATCAAGGCCTTCCGAGCAATCGGGAGGCCTTTTTGAATTTATATTTGCGAGAAATGTTAACATAAGTTATACTATATCAGTAGAAAAATAAGGGGTATATTTCCGGATGAAGATTAGAAGATATAGAAGACTTATAGTGATGGTATTGATGACAGTGTTCCTTTGTACCGCCTGCGGGGATAACAAGATCGTACTGACGACCGGGTTTGCTGCGGATGAGATCTTCCGGATCGAGGGGAAGAGTTGCAGTAAGGCGGAGGTACTGGTGTATCTGACGACGCTGCATAATCAGTATGAGGGTGCTTTTGGAGACGGAATATGGGCTGTTCAGGTGGAAGGTATGCCTCTGGGAGATACGATCAAGCAGACGGTGCTGGCGCGTCTGGCCAAGCTCAAGATCATGAACCTGATGGCGGTGCAGTATCAGCTGCAATTGACCAAAGAAGAGCAGGAAGCAGTAAAGAAGGCGGCATCGGAGTTTTACGGTAACCTCAGCAAGGATGAGATAGCAGCGATGGATGGCGTGAAGAAGGTTACTATAGAAGAGATGTATGAGGAATATGCGATCGCGGAAAAACTCTATGAGTATCTTGTTAAAGATGTAAATCCGGAGATCAGTGACGATGAGGCGCGCATTATCACGGTGCATCAGATCAGGATGAAGAATGAGGCACAGCTGGCCGATATCAAAAAGCAGATTGATGACGGAGAGGACTTTGATACCCTGGCTTATTCGGATAACGAGGCTGAAGAGGTGTCGCTGTCATTTGCTAAGGGTGAGATGCCGCAGGAGATTGAAGATGCCTGCTTTGCTTTGGGGGAAGGTGAGGTCAGTGAGATTCTGCAGACTGAGGACGGTTATGTACTGTACCAGTGCGTAAATACCTATGACCGTGATCAGACGGAAGCGCATAAGGTACAGATCCTGCAGCAGCGCCGTAAAGAGACTTTCCAGAAGCTTTACGATGCATTTGCAGAAGGGAAAGACATTTATCTGAACGAGGAACTCTGGGCACAGGTTGCGATGCCGGAACAGAAGACCACAACTTCGGATTTCTTTGATATCTATGAAAAATACATGGCAGAATAAATGACTAGGAAAACAAAATATATGATCTGTTAGCACTCGATAAAATCGAGTGCTAATTTTTTCTTGACTTTTACATAACACGGAATTATACTACATATTGTATGGAAAAGCATAAACTTCCGCCTGTTCCCGGCGGGAGAATAAGATAACAGAAAGGATGTGCATGATTTATGGCAAACAAACAGGGAAGCTTATCGATCAACAGTGAGAATATTTTTCCCATCATTAAGAAATGGCTCTACAGCGACCACGACATTTTTTATCGTGAGCTAGTCAGCAATGGCTGCGACGCGATCACCAAGCTGCGTAAACTGGACATGATGGGAGAGTATACTTTGCCGGAGGGCTTCAAAGGAAAAATCACGGTGGAGGTAAGCCCGGAAGATAAAACCATTATCATTACCGATAACGGTCTTGGTATGACCGCGGAAGAGGTGGAGGAATATATCAATCAGATCGCGTTCTCCGGTGCTACGGATTTCCTGGAGAAATATAAGGATAAGGCAAACGAAGATCAGATCATCGGGCATTTTGGTCTTGGATTCTATTCCGCATTCATGGTTTCGGACAGCGTAGAGATCAATACCCTGTCCTATAAGGATGGAGCAAAGGCGGTACACTGGACTTGTGACGGCGGTACCGAGTACGAGATGGAAGATAGCAACCGGACGGAGGTCGGTACCGAGATCATCCTGCATGTGATGGAAGACTGCCTGAAGTTCTGCAACAAGTATGAAGCAGAAGAAGTGCTGAAGAAGTACTGCTCCTTTATGCCGTATGAGATCTTCCTGAGCAAGAAGGGTGAGGAACTGACCGAGACCATTGACGAGGATGAGAAGCTCGATACCGATGTGGTTCTGGAAGAGATTCATCCGGAGAAAAAGGAAGAGGACAAGGAAGAGCCGAAGACCCGCTTAAAGATCAAAAAGCGTCCTGTGGCTCTGAACGATACCACACCGTTGTGGGCAAAGCATCCGAACGAGTGCACGAAGGAAGAGTATCTGGAATTTTACCGCAAGGTATTCCACGATTACAAGGAGCCGCTGTTCTGGATCCACCTGAACATGGACTATCCGTTCAACTTAAAGGGTATCCTGTACTTCCCGAAGATCAATATTGAATTCGAGTCTATCGAGGGTGTGATCAAACTTTACAACAACCAGGTATTCATCGCGGATAATATCAAGGAAGTCATTCCGGAATATCTGATGCTCTTAAAGGGCGTGATCGACTGCCCGGATCTGCCGCTGAACGTATCCCGTTCCGCACTGCAGAACGACGGCTTTGTAAAGAAGATCAGCGACTACATCTCCAAGAAGGTAGCCGATAAGCTGGCCGGTATGTGCAAGACCGAGCGGGAAGAGTACGAGAAGTACTGGGACGATATCAATCCGTTCATCAAGTACGGCTGCTTAAAGGATGACAAGTTCTGCGAGAAGATGACGGACTACATCCTCTTCAAGAATCTGGAGGGCAAGTATGAGAGCCTGCCGGAGTGTCTGGAAGTCAAACCGATCGATACCGGGGATGAGGAAGACGGCGAGAAGAAGGAAACGGCAGAGGATGTCGACGGCAACAAGGTCGAAGCCGAAGTGGTAGACGAGGGCAACAAAGAAGAAGGCGAAGCAGCGGAAGAGAAGAAGGAAAAGACCATCTACTACGTGACCGACGAGCAGCAGCAGAGCCAGTACGTCAATATGTTCAAAAAGGCCAAGAAGGATGCGGTGATCCTGAAAGACCAGATCGATCCCGCCTTTATCTCCCAGCTGGAGAGCAAGAACGAAGGCGTGAAGTTTATGCGTATCGATGCGGACCTCACGGACGACTTTAAGGCAAAGACCACCAAGAAAGCGCAGGAGGAGCTGGATGCCCAGACCGAGGAACTGTCCAAGATCTTTAAGAAAGCGATCAAGAAGGAAAACCTGACTGTCAAGGTAGAGCGCCTGAAGAATAAGGACATCTCTTCGATGATCACGGTTTCCGAAGAGACCCGCCGTATGCAGGATATGATGAAGATGTACGCGATGTCCGGAATGCCGATGGGCGGTATGGGCAAGGAAGGCTACACGCTGGTACTCAATGCCAACAACAAGCTGGTACAGAAGATCCTGGAAGATAAGGAAGGCGAGAACGTACAGCTTCTGTGTGAGCAGCTCTACGATCTGGCACTGCTCCAGAATGCACCGCTTGATCCGGAGGCGATGACCAAGTTTGTTGCCAGAACCAACAAGATCATGGGACTTTTGGTATAAACAAAACAGAAAAACGGGACGAAACCAAGGAAAACCAAGGGGAAAACCATGGGGACGGACCTGGTGGTACTTCAGTACCACCAGGTCCGTCCCCGTGGTTTTCCCCATTGCCAAAAAGAAACGGATAGAGTATACTATATTTTGTGGAGTTATGTTAATTTATCTACATAATCCTCTAAATCATCTTCAAAAAGGAAGTTCAGATGAAGGAAGTAATCGATCAGATCCTGACAGGTCAGCTGGATTTTGCAAAAGAGGTACAGCCCCTTTCTTTTTCGGTACCGGAGATCGAGTGTGAAACAGCTCCGGATCGGGAGATCCGCGGCACTTTTGATATCTATTCGTCGGATGCAGCGAAGGGGTATATATACTCCAAAGACCTGCGTTTTACAGTAGGAGCGGAATCGTTCGAGGGAAAAAGTGTTGAGATCCCGTATACGATCGATACGCACGGACTTCCTTACGGTGCGACACATAGCGGTGCGCTGACGATCGTGTCGGATCATGGAGAATACGAGATCCCCTATCAGGTAAATGTGGTCGGGAATGCACCGGATTCGGAACTGGGCGAGATCCGGAATCTTTTTCATTTTGCCAATCTGGCGCAGTCGGACTGGCCGGCAGCGCAGGCTTTGTTCTATTCCCCAATCTTTTTGAATGTCCTGAACGGAACGGATGCGGTTTACCGTACGGTATACCGCGGTTTTTCGGCAGTAAAAGACAATGGACAGAATATGGAAAATTTCCTGGAAGTGACCAGGAAAAAGACCCGGCCGACCTACAAGACGGATACGGAACTGGTGGAAATGGATGTGCCGCCCACGGATGTGAAACGGCATATCAAGATCATCCGGGACGGCTGGGGATATACCGACCTGAATATCCGCTGCAGCGGGGATTTTCTGGCAATCGGGCAGGAGCTGCTGACGGAGGAACAGTTCATCGGTAACGTTGCGCAGCTGGATTATCAGATCCTGCGGGACGGACTGGTGCCGGGCGATAACTTTGGAGAGATCGTCATCAGCGAGCAGCTGGCAGAGATCCGTATACCGGTGACCATTCACGTGCCGGTTGCACAGGTAGAGCACGATGAGCGGCTGTATCTGGCCAAACTGATGCACTATTATATGGAATACCGGATCGGGCGTATGACACGCGCGGAATGGGCCAACAAGAGCGAGCGTCTGGTGGGCGATGTGCTGGCCGAGCATCCGGATCTGCTGCAGTACCGTCTGTATCAGGTGCAGACCCTGCTTGCGATGAAACATAATGATGAAGCACAGGCAATCCTCGCCAGAATGGCGGTATTGGTGGAGCAGCATGGCTTTTCTCCCGAGATGGAGGCGTATTTCCTGTATCTGGACAGTCTGTGTGCAGGGGATGCGGAATATACGGAAAAACTTGCGCTCCGCGTGGAAGAATTGTACTTTATGAACGAAAGCAGCTGGCGTCTGGCATGGGTCTATATGTATATGGACGGCAGCTTTGAGCATAATGACCGTAAGAAATGGCGGCTGTTAAAGAAACAGTATGAAGTATACGGTAATGCCAGTCCGATCCTGTTTTTGGAAGGATTGCATCTCGCGTTGCAGGATCCGAAGATCATGGATACGCTGGAGAGCTTTGAGACGGGACTGATGCATTTTGCCTTTCGTCAGCATATCAGTACCAGGGAGCTTCGGGAGCGTTTTGCCTTCTTAAGTATGGAGGAGCATATTTATTCGGAGGAGCTTGCGGGTCTTCTGATGGAATGCTGCCGTATGGAAGAGAGCATCGTCAATCTGGAAGCGCTTTGTCTGCACCTGATCCGCGGGAACTGTATCGGAGCGGATTACTTCCCGTGGTATCAGAAAGCGGTAGATCAGGAACTGCGCTTGAGCCGCCTGTACGAGTATTATATGATGTCGATCCCCATCAGCTATAAGGGCAGCCTGCCCAAGATCGTGCTGATGTATTTTGCATACCGTTCTCCGCTGGATGTGGATCATAATGCCATGCTGTATGCAAATGTGCTGCGCCACAAGAACGAGTATCAGGAACTGTATGAGCAGTACCTGCCCGTGATCACGGAGTTTGCCAAGGAGCAGCTCATCAAGGGGATGGTCAGCGAGCAGCTGGTATATATCTACAAGAAACTCCTGTCCGGAAAGAAGCAGGAGAATGAATGTGCGGATGCCTATACAGAAATGCTTTTTATGGAGCATATCATGGTGGCATCGGAGGATCTGGTCAGCGTGATCGTTGTGGCAGAGCATCTGAAGGAAGAAATGCGCTATCCGATCGTGGGCCGCGAGTCTTATATCCCGCTGTATGGCGATGATAACTGCATCCTGGTGGAAGATGCGTGGGGCAACCGTTACACGGATGAGCGTCTGTATATGCGCCAGAAACTGTTGAAGGACAGGATTGACGAGAAACGTCTGCTGCAGGCAGAAAATTACCGCCTGGGGCCTGTGCTGTATCTGGCGGAGCAGACCGGAGATTCGGTGCAGGTGAGCGAGGAAAATGCACAGCAGCTGGAGTGGCTTTCCGAACAGGATCTGATCGATGAAGAATACCGCCTGCATATGATGATCTCGCTGGCGGAATACTATTTTGACAATGACCTGATCGAGCCTCTGGATCAGATGCTCCGACGCTTTGAACCGCTCCGCATGAGTGTGCCCGAGCGTGAGATCTGCATCCGTATCATGGTTGCACATGGGCTTTATGAAGAAGCGTTTACCTGGATCCGGAAATGCGGCACGGAAGGCATTGATGTAAAAGTACTGGTTCGTCTATGCGACCGGCTGATGGCCCGAAATGACCAGGCGTACGATGCAGATATGGTAAAGATCTGTCAGGGGATCCTGGCAAAGGGCAAATACGATGAGGATATTCTGGCCTATCTGCTGAAGTATGGGGAAGGCACTCTTGCCGAAAAACGTGAACTGTGGCGTGCAGCGGATTCCTTTGATATGGACGTGCGTGCGCTTCTGGATCATACGATGCTGCAGATCCTCTTTACCGGGGCTGTAGTCCGCGAAAAGGTGGATATCTATCTGGGACATCTGGATAACGGGATGAATACAGATCTGGAAAAGGCATATCTGGCCAGACTCTGTTATGATTATTTTATTCGTCAGGAAGAGATGGACGGACGTGTATTCGAGCGCGTGGCATATTTTTATAAGCTGCGCGAGGAGATGCTTCCGATCTGTATCCTGGCCTATCTGAAATCCAAAGCGCCGTACGCTGCGGCACATAAACTGACGGAGGAAGAGATACCGCTTTGTCGTGAACTGCTTTCACAGATGCGGGACCGTGGGATCTTCCTGCCGTACTTTGCAGACTACGCTTCCGTAGATGCGAGCTACCGGATCTATTCCGGCGTTTCCTTTATCGAGCATCACGGACATGCCGACAGCAGGGTGATCCTGCATTATGTCTATGAGGGGCAGGAGACGGAAGCCAGAGAATACTGCAAGGAAGAGATGGAGCATGTATTCGGTGGTATCTATGTTAAGAGTTTTCTGCTGTTCTTCGGAGAGCGTGTGCATTACTACATCACCGAGGAAGACGGAAGACAGGAGAAACTGACCCATTCCAGCATTCTGGAATACCGTGAACGATCGGATACGGCGGCGGAAGACCGCTTTACGGCGCTCAACAATCTGGCGCTGGCGCGGGATATGAATGACGATGCCACATTTTTGAAATTGTCCGAGGAATATGACCGGCAGGTATATCTGACGGATCATCTGTTCCTGCCCGGACGGATCGGGAGGCAGGGATGATCGAAGAATTGAAAAATGCAGTCGGAAAGATCGGACGGGACAGGATCTTTTTGGGGATCGATCTGACGGATGAGTTTTCGCAGATCAGTTACTGTATGAGCGGGGAAGAGCCGAAGACCATGAGTCTGGTCACCGGAGTGGACCGCCTCTGCATACCGACCCTGATCGCAAAGAAATACGGCGAAAGCATGTGGACCTATGGTGAGGATGCGATCGCTATGGCGGATGCCAACGAAGGCTTTCTGGTGGATAAGCTGATCGAGCGTGCCAGAAACGGGCATGCCGTGGAGGTGGAATCGGCCGACTATGATCCGGGCGATCTGCTGGCGCTGTTTTTGCGGAAGTGCTTATCCCGGCTGACGGCCGTGACTCCGCTGGAAAAAGTGGCGGCGATCGTGATCACGGTGGATGATCCCGATGAAGAAATGGTGCGGATCTTAAACCATGTGGTCAAGACGCTGCGTCTTAAACCGGAGCGGGTGTACTTCCAGAGCCATGCGGAGAGTGCTTACCATTATATGCTGCACCAGCCGCTGGAACTGCATGCGCAGGACATCTGCCTGTGCAACCTGACGGGCAGCGGGCTTTCGGTCATGCTCTACCTGCAGAACATCCAGACGAGACCGCATGTAATGATCATGCAGGAGATGAAGTACGAGGATTTCGTGCCGGAGGATTTCACGATGATGCGCAATCCCGAGGCACGGAAAAAGAAGAAGGATGAATATTTCAAGACGATCCTGCATACGGCATTGAAAGACCGGCTGATCTCGGCGGTGTATCTGCTGGGCGACGGCTTTGAAGGTGACTGGTGTCAGGAATCGCTGAAATACCTCTGCAACGGCCGACGGGCTTTTCGCGGTAACAACCTGTTCAGCAAAGGGGCCTGCTACAGTGCGAAGGAGCGGCTGGAACCTTCCGGCGTGGAGAACGGCATCGTTTTCCTCGGGAAAGACAAGGTAAAGGCGAATATCGGGATGAAAGTGATGCGCGGCGGTGCAGAGGCCTACATGGCACTGTTGGATGCCGGACGGAACTGGTATGACTGCATGCGTGAATGTGATCTGCTATTGGAACGTGAAGAAAAACTGGAACTGATCGTGACACCGTTAAACGGGAAAGATGTTAAGAATATCCCGGTGTATCTGAGCGGTGTACCCAGACGGGACCGTCGCTCGACCAGGATCCATCTGGAGCTGAAGATGCTTTCGGAATCCAAAGCGGGACTGACGATCACGGATATGGGATTCGGCGAGTTTTTCCCGCCTTCGGGTCTGCAGTGGGAGTCGGAATTTAAGATTATATAAATTATAGGACAACGGTATGAGCAGAGTATACGAATGCGTCGGGCGCTATGCGCAGACGGCTTATACGATCAAAAATACAATGATCCGCGTGTGGTGTCTGGAGGAACTGTGCTATTACATCTGTGAGCATGCGGTTCTTCTGGATGAGAGTTTTGCAGCGCCGGATCTGATGGACTGGCTGGCGGAGGAATGCGGCTTAAAAGAGCTGGCCAGACAGTTAAAGGTGACCAGGCGGCAGAGCATGAAACTGGAAACCTTTGTGCTGGAGATCCTGGATGCGGCGAACTACGCCGATGAGAACGAGAAAAAAGAGATCGCCCGTGTGATCCGCGCAAATCGTGATATGCCTGCACTGGAGCGTTCGATGGTGCTGGCGGAATACTTCCTGCGGGAAGGACACTATATTCAGGCGCTGAATCTTTATGATGAGCTGGAACGTACGGAAGCCGGAAAACTCGGGGCGCAGAAGCGTGCCATGATCCTTTTGAACCGCGGCGTTGTCTATGCGCGGATGTTTTATTATGAGGATGCGGCAGAATACTTTAAGAGCTCCTACGAGACCGGTGGTGGCGAGATCGCGCTGTTCTCCTATCTTGCAGCGAAGCGGATGCAGCTGAAAGACGGAGAATACTTAGCGTTTTTATCGACACTGCCCGAAGATTATAAAGAGACGGCGGAAGTGGAACAGGAGCTGGAGAAGCTGCGCAGGCAGTTTGGCGAGAGTGCGCAGAACAACCGCCAGAAGGAACTGCGTCAGCTCAAAGCGACCGGAAAATCGCCGGAGTTTGAACAGATGACGCAGCGGGTGCTGGAAGAGGAAAAGGCAAGATATCGCAGGTTTTTGGCAGAGTAGCGCGGAGTAGGATGCATGGGACTGTTTGCAAAGCTCAAACAAAAATGGGACAACTGGTATTATCGGGATTTTGAGGATGAACCCGGTGACTGGGACGAGGAAGAGATCGAGGATGAAAAAGTCAGTCCCGAAGCCAAAGCCGCATACTTTAAGGATGTGGACACCCGTACCGTCTATGTGCTCGAGAATATGGGGCAGATGGCGGAGGCGGCCGAAAAGATGGAGCAGTGCCAGGGCGAGTATAATGCCGTCACTGACCTGCTTACGGATATGGAAGAGATCGAGGCACTGCCCAAGGATGTGCGTGTCGTGATCATGGAACTGGCGCAGACGATCGAGAATCTGGAGAAGGAGCGCCGGCAGGTGTATATGGATTCCGGCAGGCTGAGCGAAGCCAGGATCAAACTGCTCGAGCGTTATGAAGATGAAGTGCCGAACGGGATCAAAAAGATCCGGGAAGCGGAGGATTACCGTAAACTGGTGAAGATGGATATGCGTAAGATGGAAGCAGAGCGCAATTCCTGCCGTTACCAGATGCGAGAGGCCGTGGGGATCGTGGCCAACAGCCGCGGTATCGCGATGATCTGTGCCGGGGCGATGATACTGGCGATCATTCTGCTGGTGATCCTGCAGATCGTCTATCGGATGGATGTGACTCTGGGATACCTCCTGATCGGCGGAGCCGGTGCGCTGACACTTACCGTATTGTTTGTGCGCTATCAGGATGCGCTGCGGGATATCCGGCGTTTGGAGAAAGTCAGGGATAAGACGATCAGTCTGCAGAATACGGTCAAGATCCGTTATATCAATAATACGAATCTGCTGTCCTATCTGTATATGAAGTATGGTGTGGACTCGGCGGCCGAGCTGGAAGCGGACTGGGAGACATATATGGACGAGATCAATGCCCGGGCCAAGGATGAGAAGCTGAAGGAAGATCTGGAGTACTATTATAATAAGCTGACCAAGATGCTGAAGGATATGAACATCCGCGATCCGGAGATCTGGACCAGACAGACACAGGCACTGATCGATCCGAGAGAGATGGTGGAAGTGCGGCATGCCCTGATCGGGCGCCGGCAGAAGCTGCGGGAGCAGCTGGAGTACAACCGGGAGATCGCAGAGAAGGCCCAGAAAAAGATCAAGGATCTGGCTACGGCGTATCCGCAGTACTCCCAGGAGATTGCCGGTATCGTAAAACGCTACCAGGGCGCTTAAGGGGAAGGCAAGAATCTGACAAACAGAATTTTTATATAGACAGAACGAAGGAAGTATTCTATACTACTATACTGTATTTAAAAGAGTATACTATAAACCTAAACATATACAGGAGGAACCGAGATGAAACCCATCAAGGAAGGTAAAGTAAGAGAGATCTATGACAACGGCGACAGCCTGATCATGGTGGCAACTGACCGCATCAGCTGCTTTGATGTGATCTTAAAAAACATCATCCGCAAGAAGGGCAGTGTGCTGACACAGATGTCCAGATTCTGGTTTGATATGACAAAGGACATCGTTCCGAATCATATGATCACTACCGATGTTAATGAGATGCCGGAATTCTTCCGGAAACCGGAATACACCGGCAACAGCATGATGTGCAAGAAGCTGCATATGCTTCCGATCGAATGCATCGTTCGCGGCTATATCACCGGCAGCGGCTGGGCAAGCTATCAGAAGAACGGTACCGTATGCGGCATCACCCTTCCGGAAGGTCTGAAGGAATCCGAAAAACTGCCGCAGCCGATCTACACACCGAGCACCAAGGCAGAGATCGGTGACCACGATGAGAACATCTCCTTTGAGCGTTCCGTGGAAGTGCTGGAGAAGGAATTCCCGGGCAAGGGACAGGAATATGCAGAGAAGCTGCGCGACTACACCATTGCCCTGTACGTAAAGTGTGCAGATTACGCAAGAAGCAAAGGGATCATCATTGCAGATACCAAGTTTGAGTTCGGTCTGGATGAGAACGGCAATATCGTGATCGGCGATGAGATGCTCACGCCGGACAGCTCCCGTTTCTGGCCGGTAGATGGTTACGAAGCAGGCAAGAGCCAGCCGTCCTTCGACAAGCAGTTTGCAAGAGACTGGCTGAAGAAGAACGTGGACGAGAGCACCAAGGACAGCTGGACGCTCCCGAAAGAGGTGGAAGATAAGACCATCGAGAAGTACCTGCAGGCTTATAAGATGCTGACCGGCAAGGAACTGGAAGTATAAAAGAGCAAACGAAACAAAAGCAATAAAAAACCGGGCGCCGTGATCGACACCCGGTTTTTGAATCTATCTTTATTTACACATTCACCACACCGGTTGCGCCCAGCAGTTCCTTGTTGGCATCCAGTACCGGCTTCACGAAATCACGCAGATAAACTTCGACCTGTCTCGGAGAACGTCCCACATAATCGGCCGGATTCATCTTGGCTTCCAGCTCTTCGCGTGTTAAGTGGAACTTCTCATCGGCTGCGATCAGATCCAGCAGATCATTCTCCTTGCCTTCCTTCTTAACATGTTTGCCCGCTTCCATGGAAAGGGTACGGATCTCTTCGTGCATTTCCTGACGGTCACCGCCGGCTTTTACGGCATCCATCATGATGTTCTCGGTTGCCATAAACGGCAGCTCGCTCTTTAAACGTTTCTCGATGACTTTCTCATTTACAACCAGGCCGTCCACAACGTTCAGGCACAGTTCCAGGATACCGTCGGTAGCCAGGAATGCTTCAGCGATGGAGATACGCTTATTGGCACTGTCATCCAGGGTACGCTCAAACCACTGGGTAGCAGAGGTGATCGCCGGGTTCAGGGCATCGATGATCACGTAGCGGGAGAGGGAAGCGATACGCTCGCTGCGCATCGGGTTGCGCTTGTAAGCCATAGCGGAAGATCCGATCTGGGACTTCTCAAACGGTTCCTCTACTTCTTTTAAGTGCTGCAGCAGACGGATGTCGTTGCTCATCTTGTGAGCCGAAGCAGCGATGCCGGCTAAGATGTTGAGCACGCGGGTGTCCACCTTGCGGGAATAGGTTTGTCCGGAAACCGGATAGCAGGAGGTGAAGCCCATCTTCTTGGCGATCATCGGATCGATCTTGTCGATGGTCTCGTTGTCACCGTTAAACAGTTCCAAAAAGCTGGCCTGGGTGCCGGTGGTACCCTTGGAGCCCAGGAGCTTTAAGCTGCCTGCGATATATTCCAGATCTTCCAGATCCATCATAAACTCGTTGATCCACAGCGTTGCACGCTTGCCGACAGTCGTCGGCTGTGCCGGCTGGAAGTGGGTAAATGCCAGGGTTGGCAGATCTTTGTACTCATCGGCAAATTTCGCCAGCTCATCGATCACGCACACCAGTTTGCGCTTAACCAGCTTCAGCGCCTCGCTCATCACGATGATATCGGTGTTATCACCAACGTAGCAGGAGGTCGCACCCAGATGGATGATGCCTTTTGCCTTCGGGCATTGCAGGCCGTAAGCGTACACGTGGCTCATAACGTCGTGACGAACTTCCTTTTCACGCTTCTTTGCGTCCTCGTAGTTGATGTTGTCCTTGTTTGCCTTGAGCTCCTCGATCATCTCCGGGGTGATCTGGGTCAGGCCCAGCTCCATCTCGGTTTCAGCCAGTGCGATCCACAGGCGTCTCCAGGTACGGAATTTCATATCCGGTGAGAAAATGTACTGCATATCCTTGCTGGCATAGCGCTCGGATAAGGGGCTCTGATAAATATCGGTTGCCATAGGGTAAAACCTCCTGAAATTTTGTTGTTTACTTATTGATACTTTCTGATTATAATAAACAAGGTGTGCTTTGGCAAGTGCAGGCACGCAGATTTGAACTATAAAAAGCAGTGAAGCATCATTTTAGGAGGAAACAGGAATGGTAAAAGCTGTTGTAGGAGCAAACTGGGGGGATGAAGGCAAAGGCAAGATCACGGATATGCTGGCGGAAAATGCCGATATCGTTGTACGCTTCCAGGGTGGTGCAAATGCAGGACATACGATCAAGAATTCGTACGGCAAGTTTGCATTGCATACCCTGCCGTCCGGTGTGTTTTACGATCATACCACTTCGGTGATCGGAAACGGTGTGGCACTCAATGTTCCGAAGTTTTTTGAGGAAGTGAAATCCATCACATCCAAGGGCGTGCCGATGCCGAAGATCATGATCAGCGACAGAGCTCAGGTCGTGATGCCGTATCATATCCTGTTTGATGAATATGAGGAAGAACGTCTGAAGGGAGCGGCTTTCGGTTCCACCAAGTCCGGTATCGCACCGTTCTATTCGGACAAGTTTGCAAAGATCGGTTTTCAGGTGAATGAACTTTTCGAAGAGGAGAGTATCCTGAGAGATAAGATCAACCGGGTTATTGTGCAGAAAAACGTGCTTCTCGAGCATCTGTATCATAAACCGCTTCTGAAAGAGGATGAAATCTTTGATACTCTGATGGAATACAAGAAGATGGTAGAGCCGTATGTAGGGGATGTGAGTGCATTCCTCTGCAGGGCATTGAAGGAGGGCAAGACTGTATTGCTGGAAGGCCAGCTGGGCACCCTGAAGGACACCGACCACGGTATCTATCCGATGGTAACCAGCTCCAATACCATTGCGGCATATGGTGCGGTAGGTGCAGGTGTGCCGCCATACGAGATCAAGCAGATCGTGACGGTGGTGAAGGCTTATTCCTCTTCCGTCGGCGGCGGTGATTTTGTATCCGAGATCCACGGTGCGGAGGCGGATGAGCTGCGTAACCGCGGCGGTGATGGCGGCGAATTCGGTGCCACCACGGGACGTCCGCGTCGTGTGGGCTGGTTTGACTGTGTGGCATCCAAGTACGGCTGCCGTCTGCAGGGTACCACGGATGTGGCGTTCACCGTACTGGATGTGCTGGGGTATCTGGATGAGATCCCGGTATGTGTAGGGTATGAGATCGACGGTGAAGAGACGACTGATTTCCCGGTGACCAGAAGACTGGCTGCCGCTAAGCCGGTATGGAAGAAAATGCCGGGCTGGAAGAGTGATATCCGCGGCATCCGCAAGTACGAGGAATTGCCGGAGAACTGCCGCAAGTACGTCGAGTTCGTAGAGGAGCAGATCGGCTATCCGATCACGATGATCTCCAACGGACCGGCTCGTGAGGATATCATCTATCGTGAGAGCCTGCTGAAAAAATAAAAGAATAACAACAGGTAGTATTTGTAATGCTTTGGATTATGTTGACGCTCTTTTACGGTGTAGTCAAGGGCGTTCGTGAGATCGTAAAAAAGAAATCCTTTGAGAAAAGTACCCTTATGGAGGTACTTTTCTTTTATACACTGATCGGTTTTGTGATGCTGCTCCCGACAGCGGGAAATGTGGGAGGGATGACACCGGCGCTGTACGGACTGGTGGCAGTCAAGTCCTTTATCATCTTTGTGGCATGGCTGTGCGGGTTTAAAGCGGTCAAGGAGATCCCTATCAGTGTCTATGGCGTGCTGGATCTGTCGAGGGTGCTGTTTTCCACACTGTTAGGTGTCTTTGTTCTTCATGAGACGTTGAACGGCAACCGTATTGCGGGCATTGTGCTGGTAGCCTCCGGTCTGATCGCACTGCGTTTTGAAAAGCCATGGCGGGAGAGGCGGGAAGCGCGGAAAGCTGCGGTTCCGGGAAAGACGGCCGGCGAAGAGAATACCGAAGAAGGCATCAGTTCAGAGGAAACCACGCATCCGGCGCACGTAGAGCCGAAAGAAAAGGGAAATCAGATCTTATTTATCGTCATGGCGTTCCTGTCCGCTTTATTGAACGCTATGAGTGGTACGATGGATAAAATCCTGACCAAGGATGTGACGCCGGCGCAATTGCAGTTCTGGTATATGTTCTTTTTGCTGCTGATGTATGCGGCATATATCCTGGTGACCCGTACGAAGATGGATGTGAAGCGTGCGCTGAAGAATTACTGGATCTGGATCCTGAGCATCCTGTTCATCTTTGCGGACCGGGCATTGTTCATCGCAAATGAGATCCCGGATTCCAAAGTGACGGTGATGACGCTGCTCAAACAGGCAGGATGTATTGTGACCATCCTTGCGGGCAAATTTGTATTTAAGGAAAAGGGGATCGGCTATAAGCTTTGCTGCGCCGCTGTGATCATCGCCGGCATCGTGATCGGATCGATCAGGTAGCAAAAAAACGATTTCGTAAACACAGAAAGGAACGATTATCTATGGGTTTACTTGACGGTTTAAATGACAGACAATACGAAGCTGCGGCTCATGTGGACGGACCGCTTCTGATCATTGCGGGTGCAGGCTCCGGCAAGACCAGAGTGCTGACACACCGTGTAGCATATCTGATCAAAGAGATCGGCGTGAAACCGTATAATATCATGGCCATCACCTTCACGAATAAGGCGGCCGGCGAGATGCGTGAACGTGTGGACAAGATCGTGGGGGAAGGCTCGGAAGGCGTGTGGGTCATGACCTTTCACGCAACCTGTGTGCGCCTGCTGCGGCGGCATATCGACCAGATCGGCTATGACAATTCCTTTACTATTTATGATACCGACGACAGCAAGTCGGTGATGAAGCAGGTCTTTAAGAAGCTGCAGATCGATCCGAAGATGCTTAAGGAAGCCACCGTGCTGCGCGAGATCTCCAATGCCAAGAACGAGTTGCTCGGGCCCAGAGAGTATGCGGAACTGAATGAGCGGGACTACAGCAAGCACAAGATCATCCAGGCGTATAATGAATATCAGGATATCCTGCGCAGTAATAATGCACTGGATTTTGATGATCTGCTGCGTATGACGGTTTATCTCTTCCAGGCGTGCCCGGAGGTGTTGGAGAACTATCAGAATCGGTTCCAGTACATCATGGTGGACGAGTATCAGGATACCAACAACGCGCAGTTTGAACTGGTGAAACTCCTGGCCGGCAAGCGGAAGAACATTTGCGTAGTTGGTGATGATGACCAGTCCATCTACAAATTCCGAGGGGCCAATATCCAGAATATTCTGAATTTTGAAAAAGTATTCCGCGGCGCCAAGGTCATCAAACTGGAGCAGAACTACCGCTCCACCCAGAATATCCTGAATGCAGCCAATGCCGTGATCTCCAATAATAAAGGTCGAAAGGTCAAGGCACTCTGGACGGATCGTGCAGGCGGTGATCCGGTCTATTTTAAGCAGTATGGAACCGGACGGGAAGAAGCTGAAGAAGTGGTCGCTTCGATCGGTGCGCTCCGCCGCAAGGGCAAGGCGGACTACAACGACTGCGCTATCCTGTATCGTACCAATGCGCAGTCCCGTGAGTTTGAAGAGGCATTTGTTCGCGAGAATATCCCCTATTTTATCGTAGGTGGTGTAAACTTCTATGCCAGAAAAGAGATCAAGGACGTACTGGCCTATTTAAAGACGATCGACAATGCGCGAGATGATCTGGCGGTACGCCGTATCATCAATGTACCCAAGCGTGGGATCGGTGCCACCAGCATACAGAAGGTAACAGACTTTGCAGAGGGACAGGGAATCGCGTTTTTTGAAGCCTGTAAACGTGCCAAGGATGTGCCGGGGCTGGGCAAGGCAGCGGATAAGATCGCGGCATTTGCAAAGATGATCGAGTCCTATCGGTCTGTGATCAATGATTACGGCATCACCGAGACGGCCAAGAATATGCTGGATGAGACCGGCTATGTGGATGAGATCAAAGAATCGGATGAGGATGATGCGGAGGACCGCATTGATAACATCCGGGAATTGTTAAACCGTATGCAGACCTTTGAAAATGAACATACCGGTGCGACATTATCGGAATTTCTGGAAGATGTGGCTCTGGTGTCCGATCTGGACAGCGCGGATGAACAGGTCTCCCGTGTGCTGTTAATGACCGTGCACAGCGCCAAAGGACTGGAATTTCCCAGAGTATGGCTGTGCGGTATGGAGGATGGCATCTTCCCGAGCTATATGACCATCAACAGCGATAATACGGAGGATGAGGAAGAAGAACGCCGTCTGGCTTATGTAGCCATCACCCGTGCAAAGGATGTGCTGTGCATCAGTGCGGCCAGATCACGTATGGTGCGTGGGGAAACGCAGTGTAATCCGGTGAGCCGCTTTGTGGAAGAGATCCCGGAAGAATACCTGGAAGGGGAAGTGCCGAAGGGATACGGTTCGAAAATGGACTTTGACGAGGAAGGCTGGAGCAGCGTGGGTTCCCGCAGCAGTTTTGGCGGGGGTGGTTTCGGAAAGAACACTTACGGTAAGAATTCCAGCGCCAGGATGTTTTTTAAGGAAATGCCGTTCTCAAAGGAGGAGATTCCCGAACGAGGATTTATTCCGCCGAAGAAAAAGAAGGAAGCACCGGCAAAGCCTGCGGAGGCGGTGCTGGTCAAAGGCGGGGACCTGCAGATCGAAGAGCCGGATTATGTGGTAGGTGATCGCGTGCTTCATATCAAATTCGGCGAGGGTGAGGTGCTGGCTCTCGAAAAAGGCCCCAGAGATTATCAGGTAACGGTGCGTTTTGACACCGTGGGGCAGAAGGTGATGTATGCCAAATTTGCCAAATTACAGAAAATCTGATCCCTGTTACGTCTGAATTAGTATAAAACTTATAAAAAATGCTGGTAAATCGGAAGATTTTGTGGTATTCTATTATATAGTTGATGAAGTATATGTCCGGCGCGAAGCCGGGAAAAATAATTCTTTGAGGAGAAAATTATGGCTAGTAAAGTAGAAGATGTTTTGGCAGCTGTAAAACTGAACGATCTGCTGAACAAGAAACAGGAGACAGTCGTTGTTGAGGAGAAGAAGTCTACATGGAAGACGGTTCTGATCATCATCGGTATTGTTACCGTAGTTGCAGTGATCGCATATGCGGTATACAAGTTTATGACACCGGATTATCTGGATGATTTTGATGATGATTTCGACGATGACTTTGATGATGATTTCTTCGATGATGATGATTTCGTTGTTGATGAGTCTGAGAAGAAGGACAGCGAGGAGTAATTCTTCGTCTGGCATCTGAACAGGGATTACGAGTGATTGAAAAGGCGGGATTTTGTATCCCGCCTTTTTTCGACAGAAGGAGCAAACCATGAAAAAAGGACAGGAATATACAGGAAAAGTTGTACGTATGGATTTCCCGAATAAAGGCATCGTTGAGGTGCAGACCGAAGAAGGTACGGAAACGGCAGCAGTGAAAAATGCTCTGCCGGGGCAGACCGTGCGCTTCGGTGTGAATAAGAAGCGCGGCGGAAAAGCGGAAGGCCGCCTCAAAGAGGTGGCAGAGCACGCACCGTGTGAGGATCCGGAGAATGCCTGTCCGCATATGGGGCAGTGCGGCGGCTGCCTGTACCAGGGCTTCCCGTATACGGAAACATTAAAAGTAAAGGAAGGCCAGATCAAACGCCTGCTGGGAGGGTATACAGATGGCGCCGTTTATGACGGCATCATCCCCAGCCCGGTGGAAGACGGCTACCGCAACAAAATGGAATATACCTTTGGCGATGAGATCAAAGACGGTCCGATGACATTGGGGCTGCATAAGCGTGGCAGCTTCTATGATATTATGACAGTTGCGGACTGCAGGATCGCAGATGCCGATTTCGGCAGGATCCTGGAGTATACCCTGCAGTTCTTTACGCAAAAGGGGATCCCATATTATCACCGGATGCGTCATACCGGCATCCTGCGTCATCTGCTGGTGCGTAAGGCTGTCAAAACCGGCGAGATCCTGGTGGCACTCGTGGCGGCATCGGGAACGGTATCGGCGGATAAGCATTCTTCTGATGCTTCGGTGCCGGAAGTGGGTACGGAGCGGAACGATGTAGAAAAGAACAGCGCTGTTCGACTCTGCGGGCAGCAGGATCAGGCGAACGGGGACAAAGTCCAGACGGAAAACTCAGGCTTGACAGAAGAAATGTTGCGGGAATGGGCGGACGGTCTGCGCGCTCTTACGCTCACGGGCAGTTTTGCGGGTATCCTGCATATCGTCAATGACAATTTTGCGGATGCGGTGAAGTGTGACCGTATGGAGATTCTGTACGGACAGGATTGTTTTATGGAGGAATTGCTGGGGCTGCGTTTCCGCGTATCGACATTCTCGTTCTTCCAGACCAACAGTCTGGGGGCAGAGAAATTATATTCCCTGGTTCGCGACTATTTAATGCAGGAGGGAGTGAAGGGCACCGTTTTTGACCTTTACAGCGGCACCGGAACCATTGCCCAGCTTTTAAGCCCGGCGGCAGAGCAGGTGATCGGTGTGGAGATCGTGGAGGAAGCCGTGGAGGCTGCCAAAGAAAATGCGGCGCTCAACGGCCTGACTAATTGCAGTTTCATCGCTGGGGATGTGCTCAAGGTGCTCGATGATGTGACAGAGAAACCGGATTATATCATTCTGGATCCGCCTCGAGACGGTATCCATCCGAAGGCACTTAAGAAGATCCTTGACTATGGCGTGGACAGCCTGGTCTACATCTCATGCAAACCGACCAGCCTGGCCCGTGATATGGAAGCCATCTCGGCCGCGGGTTATCGTATCATCCGCTGGGGTATGGTGGACATGTTCCCGTATACCGGGAATGTCGAAGTCGTGAGCCTTTTGAGCAACACCCAAAGCAAGAAGAAAGAGTCCTATATTACGCTTGATGTGGAGATGGCAGATTACTATCGCATCAAGAACGAAGGGAAGAATTCTACCACCTAAGGTTCAGCCTCACAATCGAATAGGAATTTGAATAGATAAGCTGCAGATGCGGACATGATCCGAGATCTGCAGCTTGTTTTGTTTCAAGCCAAAATAGTCGATTGAAAAAGGAGGACAAATACATGGTAATCAAGAACGTAAGAGAACTGAAGGTTTATGCACTGAGTGGGCGCAACTACAAGCCTGTCCCGTCAATCCGGTTGATGGGGCAGTGGCTGGAGGCTACTGGGTTTCACATTGGAGATCCGGTATTGGTCAGATGTGAGGATGGCAAGCTCATCATCAGCCTGGACACTGAAAGAGCGGAGTTGATCGAGGCAGAGAAGGCGTTTATGGAGAAGGAAACCAGAAAACTGCATGAAAGATTCCTGAAGGAGAAGAAGGCACTTCATGCTCAGTTTGTCGCAGAACGGCAGGCAGAATATGCTAAGGATCAGGAGAGGGGGAAGGCCTATGTTTGATGCGAATGAACTTTCCGTTCTGGATCCAAAGTATTTCTCCATCATCTTTACAGATGCTTTTGATGTGACGATTATGAGCCGGAATACAGGGCACTTCTGGTTTATTCATAATCCGGAGTATCCGACACCGGGGACATTAATGACTGTATCATAAGCGTGAGTATCAGCCGCGAAGAATACGATGAAATCTATCTTCGGAATGCAGATGGTGAAGAAGTAATTCGCAGAATCAGTAGAAGTGTTCCCGGAGATATGACGACAGAACCATTGGGGGTTAAGCCGTTATTTGATAGCGGTAGTTTAAACGTATACTATATTAGAGAAAGATAGCGCCAAGCGGCTTACCAGAGATAGCTCCGGCAGGCCGCTATTTTCATGTCAGTCTTTTTTATAAAAATTTGTCTCGTAGCTGTCGGCGCGGAGCAGGATATCCGGCATTCAGTCCGGAGATTTGCCCATCTGCTTACAGATCACATTCAAGTCAACACTAGGACTGCATTCGATGATCAGCTCATCATGAACGTGACCAACAATGAAGCTATGCCGGAGTGTCTTCATGGCATAGCAGAGGATGTCACGGCTGACAGCCCGTACGATGTTCTCCACGAACTTCGGACCTTAGGATTCGATGCGTTCCCATTTCTTTGTGGATCCGACTCCTTCGTAGGTGACGGATTCGCCGCCATACTGGTTTTCTCCGATACGGGGTTTCACGTAGGAGAGCAGTCGGCCTGAGGGGAGCTTGATGAACAACATGCCGCTCTTATAAAAGAAACGGATCCCGTGTACTTCAGTCTGGATACGCTGCGTTATGGTGGTCTTGACGGCACGGTCGATGTCCCACCAGAAAGCGGTGATCATTGGGTTGGAGTTCCGCCAGGAGTTGACCAGCGGCTGCAGTTCCTCTTCGGTCAGTCCCATTTCCAAGGCTCCCATTGATTTCAGTGCTCCGACACTGCCGCCATAACCGAGAGCCAATTCTGCGATTTTGCCCTTCTGACGGAGATGACCGTTGATCCCATGCTTTTCAACCGGAACACCAAACATTTGACTGGCAGAGGCACAGTAGATATCTTTGCCTTCTGCGAATACCTTGGAACGCCAAGCCTCACCGGCAAGGTAGGCCAGCACTCTGGCTTCAATGGCGGAGAAGTCGCTGACAATGAACTTGTATCCGGGACCGGGCACGAAGGCTGTCCGGATCAACTGTGACAGCGTGTCCGGGATATCATCATAGAGCAGCTGCAGGGTAAGCCTCATCATCCGGTCTCTCCAGATCACCGTCACGGAGAGGTGTCTTGATAGCGGAGAGAGCAGGAACGGACTTGCCGTTTCCCTTCAGCTTGCTCTGACCTTCCTCATAGGCTGCCTGAATGGCTGCCTTGATCTTTGAGACTGTAGCGGTATCGGACTTCGGAATGATGAGCGATACGCTGTACTTCGGAGCGCCGCCGTTGATGCTCTTCGGATCCTAGACATTCGCATAGCTCCATCTGGTGTTTACGCCTGTGATTACCTTTGTCGGAATTGATACTTTGCTTAGATTAAAAATATTGAAAGAGCTTATTATTTCTGCCTTGAAAAATGGATCTCTGAAGAAGGCTGATATTTATGAAGCGGTGAAACATGCATTCCCTGATGTCTTAACTGAAGAGAAGCAATATAAGAAGCTTTCTAATCTCCTTCAAAAAATGAAAAAAGAAGGAATTGTCGATGTCCGTGGAAGCGCAGTCCATGCAGAATGGTTTCTTGTATAGTAGATTTAGTCAAGGAAGTCGGTTTTTAAGTCAAGGAATTAGTCATAGAAAATGATCATGAAGTCAACGAGGATCCCAGAAAGCTTGATTTTCCGGGATCCTTCTTGACTAAATCCGAGTTTTGAAATTTTATTTTAGTCGAAGATTAGTCCTTGCGGTACCAGTCTGTTTCGTATCCATCCGCCCGGAGAAGGATATCCGGCATCCAGTCCGGAGATCGTCCCATCTGTTCGCAGACGGCTTTCAGGTCAACGCCGGGGCTACATTCGATGATCAGTTCATCATGGACGTGACCGACGATGAAGCAATGCCGAAGAGTCTTCATAGCATAGCAGAGGATGTCGCGGCTGACGGCCTGGACAATATTCTCAACGAACTTTGGTCCGTAGGATTCAATGCGTTCCCACTTCTTTGTAGAGCCCACATGATTGATGTCGTAGTCTTCAAGAGACTTAGGTTCATCATAGGCAATCACGTTCTTTAATTTGTAGGCAACCGCTAGACGGCGACCTTTATAGTATTTGCGAAAGAACTTACGTGGGATACCCGCAGCATGCTTTGTGAGTTCCCATACAGTTGATGGAACACCGGATATTATTTCTTCAATCTCCGCCTCACCGACAACCTTACTTTCGGGTGCGGTAGAGTAGAAGATGATCTTGTTTATATCTTTACGGCATCGCCTAGTTCGGAACTCAAATCCCTTTGTGCCGTCTATAATACGCTGTGCATATTCAGGCTTAATCGATAATAACATTGCTGGCATCTATATTGCCCTCCTTCAATATTTTGTTGAATTGCTCATGGGAGAGCTTCTGAGAAGTAGGATATCCATCTCCCCAGCATCCATGGTTCTTTAGCCATATCCAGTTAATGTTGTTTCCACCGACGAAGAATCCGTAATAAACCAGTTCAATAATAACGAGGGACTTTTTATTATTATATTGGTTCTGAAGTTCAAGAGAATCATAAACCGATTTGTTACCGATTCTGAACACGTATTCTTCATAGGTCATCGAAGCTTGACCATTTTTCTTAACCCAAACGATGGGTTCGTTACAGCGATGTCATCGAACATTGCCTTCGAGCGCTGTATTGAGGTCATGAGCAGGCTGATCATGAAATACGGTCCGGGTTTACTTGAAAAGATGGATCAGGGAAAACTGAAAGACCTGATCGGTGCCGAGATAGAATCCGGGACGGATATGGCTAGATTTTCAGCCCGTATGCTCGGATACTGTAAGCTTATGACGGACAGAAAGTAAAGAGGCAAATGATACGACAGTTTCATGATAAATATGCGGATTTCACCTTTCACGCATTGCGAAATAAGGTGTAATGTGGTATATTATCTTTAGCGCAGTGCGTGGAGGTGAAGATCATGAATATAGCAGAGAAAATAACAGAACTTCGTGAAAGTGTCGGTGAGAATAGATATGAGTTTTCAGAACATCTGGGGATACCGGTTCGCACATTGGAGGACTGGGAAGCAGGGAGGCGCACCCCGCCACAGTATATCCCCCGGCTGATCGAGTATCAGCTGAAGTATGAGGAACTGGTAAAGAAGGGAAAGAAAGGCTAAACGCATCAATTTCGATACGTTTAAACCCGTCGAATTCGACGGGTTTGGAACTAAACTTATCGAATTCGATAAGTTTAACTTTAACCGTGTGTGATTCGATGCGGTTAGAAAGGAAACTATATTATGGGAAACGCAATCAAAAAAGATGTTATTCATGCAGAAGGCATAGATATAGGAATATACACAAGTGACTATGAAAATGAGTTTATATCATTAACAGATATAGCGAAGAAAAAGGAAGGAGAGTATCCGGGATATGTTATACAGAACTGGATGCGGAATAGAAGTGTGATATCCTTTATTGGCCTATGGGAGGCGTTGCATAATCCGAATTTTAATTGCCTCGAATTCGAGGCAATTAAAAATGAGGCTGGTGATAACGGATTCGTTATGACACCAAAGAGATGGATTGAATCGACTGGAGCTATAGGAATTATAAGTAAACAGGGAAGATATGCGGCAACATTTGCGCATCGTGATATAGCTTTTGAGTTTGCATCATGGATTTCACCGGAATTCAAGCTATATATTATAGAGGACTACCAGCGCCTAAAGAAAGATGAGAACAGCCGTCTGTCTCTTAACTGGAATCTCAATCGTGAGATAGCCAAGCTTAATTATCGCATACATACTGATGCAATAAAGGATCACTTAATTCCACCGGAGCTTACGCCGGAGCAGATCGGATACAAATACGCAAATGAAGCCGATATGTTGAATGTCGTATTATTTGGTAAAACCGCAAAACAGTGGAGAGACGCTAATCCCGGGAAAAAAGGGAACATCAGAGACGAGGCTAACCTTAACCAGCTCCTTGTGCTTGCAAATATGGAAAGCTATAATGCGGTACTCATAGGTCAGGGCAAAACTATGTCCGAGCGTATTGTACTACTGAGAGAGCTTGCAGTTAAACAGATGGAGACACTTTCCATGGTAAACATGGATAATCTCAAGCGACTGCCGGGAGGTGATTCCGAGTGAAGAAGCAAAGGAAGAGCTATGAATGATCTCAGAACAAAGCAATTTCAAATATTGACAGATATCCATCTCGTATGGGATTTTCTGACGGATATCTATGATCGTGAAAATGGCAGCGGGGTCGCTGCACCCTTCTTTGAACATGCAATCTTGGCATCATGGATGGACAATTCGTATTCTTATCTGAACCGGTTCTGGTTCGATGGAGATATGGTTGTGGCCTTTGTTTTCTATGAAGCTCCCGCAACGGATATCTATTTCAGCGTACGCAGGGGATATGAATATCTTGCGGATGAACTGATCGAGTATGCCATGACTACCATGCCGAATTGGGATGATGCTCAGCAGTTAGTTCTGTTTAACGGTCAGGAATATCTTATGGAAGCCGCAAAGAAGCGTGGATTTAATAAAGTATTTGAATATGAGGACAGGTTCTTTGATTTCAAAAACAAGCTGAATTACGAATTGCCGGAAGGCTATCATTTTGTTGAACCTGAAGATATAGATCCCGTTAAGATCGGAAAGCTATGCTGGTATGGATTTGATCATGGGGACAAGGGGGAATTTGTAAACTGGGACAAACAGGATACATCCTTTGACTGGACTCCGGAAAAAACCTATAAAGATTGTCTTGGCGACATCATGGCACCGCTCCCGCATGCAACACATGAATATGATGTTATCATAGCCGATGAGCAGGACGAATATGTCTGCTTTTCAGGAATGTGGTGGGTGCCGGAGAATCATCTGGCTTATATGGAACCTCTCTGTACTGCACCTGAACACAGGCGAAAGGGTCTTGCCGCAGCGGCATTAACCCTTCATTACCGCAGGACGAAAGCTCTTGGGGCATCACATATGACAGGCGGAGGTGATCCTTTCTATGAGAAGATCGGATATGGAAAGGGATTGCACTGGAGCTTTTGGAAAAGGGAAAAGTGAACGGTTTTATTGTTCGCACGACCGAACGTCGAGGTCTGTTGTTTACTTGAACAATTAAAATCTGCAAAGGAGCATATCGAAATTACAATTGATGCTGAGGATTACTATAGAATCAAGGATTCTGAGAAGAAACAGGATGAGTAAGTAATCGGATTGAAACAATCCACAAATAGTCCGGAGAAAGAGGTTTATTATGAAAGTGGAAATGGACAAGGATTTCAGAGGAAATGCATATATCGTTCACAATGACGAGGTGATTTTGAGTTACAGCGGTGGATTTTCAGATCTGGCGAATGAGATACCGAATACGCTTAACACCAGATTTGCAACTGCATCCATGAGTAAGACATTTGTTGCCGTGGGGATCCTTCAGCTGATCGAAGCTGGGAAACTGAGATTTGAAGATACTCTTGGAACTATCCTTGATATCGATCTGAAAAGCATTGATACGGGTGTCACAGTGAAGCAGCTTTTGAACCACACTTCTGGCGTTCCGGATTATTTCGATGAGTCAGTAATGGATGATTATGAGGCGCTTTGGACAGATTATCCTAATTACAGAATTAGACATAATAAGGACATGCTCCCGCTGTTTATAGAGAAACCCATGATGTATCCCAAGGGTGAGAAATTTCAATATAATAATTCCGGGTATGTACTGCTCGTTATGATCATAGAAAAAATCACGGGGCTGGATTTCGACATATATCTGAAAAGTAATGTCTTTGATCCATGCGGGATGGATTCTACAGGATATTTCGCATTTGATAAGCTGCCTGCAAGATGCGCAAACAGCTATATCTATTGTCCGGATACAAAAGACTATCGCACAAATATTTATTCTGTTGGGGCCAAGGGCACCGGTGACGGAGGAGCATTTGTGACAGTAGGGGATATCGTGAAATTCTGGAACGCCCTGATCAGACATGAGTTGCTTTCTGAGAAAATGGTATCGGAGATGTTTTCAAAACAAAGCGGTGACGGGAAGGATCCGGAAGAAGGGTATTACGGCTACGGAGTATGGATTATCGATAATCCTGGGGGACAGGATTATGTATATATGCAGGGCTGCGATGATGGAGTGAGTGCAATTTCAGAATATAATCCTAATAATGGAATGATCACCGTTATTCTCAGTAATTACGGTGATAATGTGTGGTCGAGAATGAGGAGGATTCGCGAGGAAGTGTATAATAATTTCGAGAAATGAGAGGAAAGTGGTTAATCAACGAAACTACTGTCGAGGTCGTAACGCTCCTTGAGCGGGTAAGGAATGCAAAGGAGTATATACAGATTGGGATAGATGCCGAAGACTATTACAGGATCAAAGATTCTGAAAAGAAGATGGAGTAAACACATCGAAGTCGAAACGTTTTGCTTATGGTGATCAGAATAAAAGGAGAATGGATTTATGGATGATATCAAAAAGGATCCTTTTGAGGAATATATAAGACAGACAGAACCATCCAAGCGAGAACTTGGTTATGCCTGGTATACGGCCATGGGTTTACAGGCTGTCGATGGCTTG
>JAGBMJ010000032.1 GCA_017634975.1 Lachnospiraceae bacterium
AGTCCGAGTCCGGAGCGAAGAGCAAATTCTTTCTGCGTCAGTTTGGCTTCCCGTCTTTTTTCTTTGACAAATACAGCGATTTTGTTTTTTTCTTTCATATCAAAATAATACACCCTTACGGGTACAAAATCAAGTGAAAAGGAATAAATAATACCCGGTAGGGTGTAAAACTGATAAAAACGTCACAAATATACCCGATAAGGTACAAAACCATGGGGACGGACCTCATGGTTTTACTGTCACAGCAC
Organism: Lachnospiraceae bacterium; assembly: GCA_017634975.1. Lineage (GTDB taxonomy): Bacteria > Bacillota > Clostridia > Lachnospirales > Lachnospiraceae > NK4A136. Next base: position 249 of record JAGBMJ010000032.1, read on the forward strand.
GAAGGGCTGTGAATAGTAACCATTTATTCCCTCTCTTACTATGCAGAGAGGCGGTCAGGTGGACAACAAAAACCGGGCATGATAGAATAAAATCTGTCGGAAAAATCCGGCAGTTGTTCCTGTTAACATGTGCATTTATTGAAAACCACGGGGACGGACCTCATGGTTCTGCGAGATCATAGAATAAAGGAGAAACAGACGATGCGGTTTTTTTTGGAAAATGACAGGATTAAAGTAGAGATCGATTCCTTCGGAGCAGAAGTGAAATCCGTGATCAACAAGAACAATATGCGGGAGTATATGTGGTACGGCAATCCCAAATACTGGGGACGTACTTCTCCCGTACTCTTTCCGTTTGTGGGAAGCTTAAAAGATAAGAAATATAAATGGAACGGAAAAGAATATGCCATGGGACAGCACGGATTTGCGCGGGACCGCGAGTTTACGCTGATCCGTCAGGCGGAAGATGAGATCTGGTTTGAACTCAGGTCAGATACGGAAACGCTGGAAAAGTATCCGTTTGCTTTTGTGTTGCAGATCGGTTACCGGATTTCTTCCGGTGCGGAAACCGATGATGTGAAGGTGTTGTGGAAAGTAAGCAATCCGGCGGAAGAAACCATGTATTTTTCCATCGGAGCGCATCCGGCATTTCTTTGTCCGGTGCACGGATATGATAAAAAGAAGGGCGGATGTAAAGAAGGATACAAACTGTATTTTGCCGATGCAGATGTGATCCGCCATCATGGAAATGATGTGGCAAGCGGACTTGCGCTTCGTGAAGATATCGAGATGCCTTTGGATCACGGATATGTAACGATCACGAAGGAATTCTTTGATCGCTGCACCTATATGGTGGAAGGCGGGCAGACGAAATGCGTCGGCATTGCGGATGAAGAAGGAAAGCATATCGTAGAGGTATGTTTTGATACACCATTATTTGCAATCTGGTCGCCGGAAAAGAAAGATGCTCCGTTTATCTGTATCGAGCCGTGGTACGGAAGATGCGATGCAGCTGACTTTGAAGGTGATCTGAGCGAAAGAGAATATACGAATACTCTGGCGGCCGGTGAAACCTTTGAAGGCGGCTACACCATGAAGTTTTATGAATACTATTGGTAAGGGACAAAGCCGCATCCTTGCGCTGCCGGTGACATACAGCTTCGGTGTAATCGGCGTATGCCTTCTTGGGATTGTGATCGGCTCCTTCCGTGATTACGAGATCAGCGCTGCATTGGCGCATGTCACCGGGATCGGAGATGTATTCGCAACCGTAAGCCCGATGGCAGCGTATGCGCTGCTACCGGTAGGATGGGGATGTTTCTATACCGGATTGAAAAAGAAAGCATCCTCCGGCAGGATCCCCGGATGGGTGCTTTGGCTGTTTTCATGGATCGTGTCGATCCTGGCATCCAATACCTTTTATGGAGGAACCGTGCATCTGGTACTGGGATTCTTTTTGGACGATACATCACCATGGTTTCCTGCGGCGATGTGGCTGTTCTGGGGGCTTGCTTATGCAATTGTATTTGCCGTTATGCCGCTTATTCTGGATGATACGGATCCCAATCGGCTGATCGCAGTCGGCCTGGCGATGTGCATCTCCCTGATGGCTTCGGACCTTGTGGTGCAGTACCTCAAAGAGATGGGCTCTCGGCCGCGTTACAAGTATCTGCTGACACTGGAGGATCCGCGATCCCAATACCGCAACTGGTGGCAGATGATGCCATATTCGGCCGGAGGTAACGGAGATCTGCTGAGCTGGCCCAGCGGGCATATGTCGGTCATCGGAGTTTTGTTTGTACTGCCGCTGTTTTTTGACTGTATGAAACATCGCAGCGATCGCAGAAACCGGATCGTCTTCTGGATCGTCTGTGTCTATATGCTGTTGTGTTGCTACAACCGCATTCATATGACCAATCATTTCTTATCGGATGTATGTTTCGGAACGCTGGATGCTTTTTTGATCACGATGCTGATCTGCACCGTATGTTTGCGGATAGCCGGCATCCGTCGGAAGGAAGGATCGTAAGAGAGAGGGAAACTGAGTGGAACAGGATCACAGAGCAGCCTCGCTGCAATACTGGGAAGAAACACACAGAACACAGGGCTATGCCAGAGACCGGATCCGTGTCGATGACTGGCTGGATCGCTTTGCGGATGTGATCGGGCAAACGGATAAGCCGGTATTGGATCTGGGATGCGGCGGAGGAAACGATACGTTGTATCTGATCGAAAAGGGAAAGCCGGTGATCGCGTGCGACCAGTCGGAAACAGCGATCGCAAATATCCAAAAGAATTTTCCGGAAGTCCGAGAGACACATTGCTTTAATATGCTGGATCCTTTTCCGTTTGCGGACGGATCCTTTGAAGTGGTCATCGCGGATCTGTGTCTGCATTATTTTTTGGAAAAGGAAACAATGCAGATCCTGCGGGAGATCCAAAGGATCCTGTTGCCGGGCGGACATCTGATCTTCCGTGTAAATTCCGTAAATGATATTCATCATGGTGCCGGAAAAGGAACAGAGGTGGAGCATCACGTATACGAAACGGATGCGGGAACACTGAAACGTTTCTTTGATGAAGCGGATATCCGCAGGATCTTTTCGGAGTTTCAGATCGAATATGTGCATGAAGAGATCATGACCAGGTATCAGTTTGAGAAGCGATTGTTCCGTGGATGTGTCAGAAAAGCGGAGGATCACGGGTAAAGTATTTTTATGGATAAGCAGGAATTTCTGAAGAAGTATACCACCCATTTGAATGAGCAGCAGATAAAAGCAGTGCAGACCGTCAACGGACCGGTACTGCTTCTTGCGGTACCCGGAAGCGGCAAAACAACGGTACTGGTCAACCGGCTGGGATATATGATCGCATGCTGCGGGATCCGTCCGGAAAACATCCTTACACTGACCTATACCGTTGCAGCGACACAGGATATGTCAAAGCGTTTTGAATCGATCTTCGGAAGTGCGCTTCATGATCGCCTGGAGTTTCGGACGATCAATGGTATCTGTGCAAAGGTGATCAGTCGTTATGCGCAGAAGATCGGTCGCCCCTCGTTCGAACTGGTAACGGACGAAGGACAGCTAAGCCGCGTCCTTACGGATATTTTAAAAAGCAAACTCCCGGAGTATCCGACGGAAAGTGAAGTGAAGAGTTACCGGACATGGATCACCTATTGTAAGAATATGCGCCTGACACCGGAGGAGATCCGTGAGCTCGGGGAGACGGAAGAGATACCGCTTTTAGAAACGTATCAGGAATACAATGCCTATCTGCGAAAAAACAATCTGATGGACTATGATGATCAGATGGTCTACGGTTATAATCTGCTGAACAAAATTCCGGAACTGCTTGCTTATTACCGGGAGCAATATCAATACATCTGCGTGGATGAGGCGCAGGATACTTCCAGGATCCAGCATATGATCATAAAACTGCTGGCCGGAGAAAACGGAAACCTGTTTATGGTCGGAGACGAGGACCAGAGTATCTACGGTTTCCGTGCGGCGTATCCGGAGGCATTGCTGCATTTTGAAAAAGACCATCCCGGAGCGCAGGTGCTGGTAATGGACCGGAATTACCGCTCCAATGCAAAGATCGTTGCGGCTGCGGATGCATTCATACAGCATAACGAAGCCAGACATGAAAAGCATATGGTACCGGCCAGGGAGGCAGCAGCGGACATCCGCTATATCCAACTGAAAAAACGATCGGGACAGTATGCGTATCTGGGAAAAGTGGCGGCGGATTGTGATACGGAAACCGCAGTGCTGTATCGGGATAACGAGAGTGCGCTGCCGCTGATCGATCTGCTGGACCGGCAGCAGATCCCGTTTCGTTTGAAACGCTCGGATATGTCGTTCTTTACCCATCGTGTGGTGACGGATGTCGTGTCGATCCTGCGTCTGGCGCTGGATCCGTATGACACGGAGTTGTTTATGCGCATCTATTATAAATGCCAGACGTATCTGCGCAAACCGCAGGCGGAGGAGATGTGCCGCATCAGTATGGAAGAGCACATCCCGGTACCCGAGGCGGCAGAGTATTGCCGGAGTCTGAATGGGATGGTCAAGGGAAAATGCAGGGCTCTGATGACCAATCTGATGAGTATGCGAAACGAAAGTCCGGCCAGGGCGATCTTTCGGATCGAAAACCCTATGGGCTATCTGGACTATCTGGAACGCAGCAGGATTGACAGCGGCAAACTGTTTATCTTAAAGCAGCTGGCGTATGCAGAGGACTCGATCACATCCTATCTGGAGCGGCTTGCCTATCTGCAAAAACGGACCGGTGGTCGGATGCGGGAGGAAGACAGTAAGTTTATCTTATCGACGATCCATTCCTCGAAAGGACTGGAATATGACCGTGTCTATCTGATGGATACCTTTGACGGACTGTTTCCGGCGCAGATCCCGACACCGGGAAATGCGACTGCAGAGGACCGGAAGCTGTTTGAGGAAGAGCGCCGTTTGTTTTACGTGGGAATGACCCGGGCGAAGAATGAGTTGTGCATCTTCCGCGCAGAGGAAGAGTCCTCCCGTTTTGTAAAAGAGATCACGGAGAGTAATGAGAATGAGGAAAAAGCGTCTATCCGTGAAACATCGGCTGCGGCAGGAGAACTGCCGTATATAAGTGTGCATCCGTCAAAACTGAAAAGTGATTTTGTCCTGGTGATCGGTGAACGCGTAGTGCAGATGACCTGTGGTGCGGGAACGGTTGAGGATGTGGTCTATGATAATAAGGGAAAGGCGATACGTTTTACCGTAAAGTTTGATGATGGTTCGGAACGGGTATACGGTTTTCCGGCGGCCTTTCAGAACAGGATGATGTGGCTGGAAAACGGCGATCCTGTGGACATCACGGTAGAGAAGCAGGCGGTGCAGAAAACGGAAAGTTCTGCAAGGAGCATTGCGGCAAGGGTAAAGAAAAGGGAGACCGACAAAAGCAGGTATTCCTACTGGGCAGACCGATATCCAGATGCGGTAGTGATCAAAAAAGAAGGGTATTTCTGGTCCTGCAGGGGGGAGTCGGCGGTCATCGTAAACCGTCTGCTGGGATACAATCTGGGGGGTAATCCATCCAACCCCGTAACGGGATCTCCAAACCTGGATGCATTGGTATCCGGTCTGGTCCGCAACGGAGAAAGCTATGTGGTGATCGATGACGGAGAAGTGATTGATGAAGGATAAAAGGCCGTCACAAAATGTTCACACAAATTTAGCACTCACTGATGGTTTCAATCTTGATGTTGAGGATGGCAGCAAATGGAGTTTGCGGATCAAGTTTGATACCGCTGATACAGAGCAGGAAGGTGTCATCCGCTGCAGGATTGCACGTGGCATTTTGGCATCGAAAGATTTTATACCGGAAAGCGGAAAAGAATATAAGATCTATGAATGCAAAAGGTTCTTTTCGAAGGAAATATTGAAAGAACTGCCCTTGCCGGACGGTCATCGTACCAAATTCGTACCCTTTTTTTGCAGGAACAACAGAAATTTAGGTAGTTGTGCTCCCGTGTCTTCGGATGCGGGATTTTTTATAACCACAAGGAATGGATTTGCTGTTTTCTTTATGAGGACAGGGAGATGACTCCGACCGCTTGCACTTTGCTTGCACTTGCTGTTGTATAATGCATTTTAATGGTGTTAAATAACTGCCATAAAATAACTGCCATAAAGAAAACAGAGGTTTGAGACAGGAGGGATAAGAAAATGCCGAAGCCTAATAAGAAAGTCAACAAAAAATATGACAAAGACGGAAAACTGTATATCTGGAGCGATCCGCGTTTTTACATTCACTATATACAGGATCAGGTTTATCTGGATTCATCTATGATGCTGACGGGAGACGAGTTAGACAAACTCGCTGATTCCCATGATGAAATAATGAATGTGCAGAAGAATGTATTCTTCATGACCCCTGAAGAAAGGAACAGTCTCCACGGGGTTGTAAACGAAGGGAGCAGGGTATGGATCTCATCAGAACTGAAATTATCTTCGTACCTGGATGAGGGGGATCTGGAAAAGACTGTCAAATTTATTAATAAATGTGCTTCCTTATATGAGAAGAAGGCAAAAGAGGTACCGACAGATCCGAAATATGATAAGATCCGCAGATATTTTAATGATCTGGCATCTCTTTCAAAGGCGGATTCAGGCAACCGTCTGGAAGCCTACGCGACCAAACCCTATATATTAACGCTGCGCGCATTTAATGCCGGTGCCCCCAAATTTGATCAGCTGGGATTTGACGCAGTGATCGACGGGATGAACGGCGCTACAAAATCAAACGGTGAGGCTCAGCCCGGATTTGATATATACATGGATATGCTGGCAAGCCATTACGAAGAGTTAAGGACGGAATATCACCGTCAGGAACTTGCGGCAGACGGCTGGGATGTGGAAAAAGAGGCAACATACCTTAAAGAACTGAAGGCTACCCATGAACGCACGGTTGCAAACTTTGAGCGCATGCTGAACCTCGAAAATAACGGTCAGTATGATGAATTTCTGAACAATGGTCTGGATGAAGAGATAGGTGTTAAGGAAGAAGGAAATAACAGGGTTTCATATTTTGCGGTCGGAAATATACGTGGTGAACTGAGGGCAATAGAAATGGGCTGGAGTTCCGATGAACTTTCCGTTCTTGGTTTTGTCGGTACGGTCGAGGCAGAGATAGAACGTAAAAAGAAACAGCTGGCGAATAACCCGGACGCGCTTGAAGCACTTGCTGCAATGGAACAGGACTTTAAGGAGAATTTAAAGGACAAGGTCTGGAACGCAAACGGAAAAGACATGGATGCCAAGCTCAGGGCGGTGGAAGTGACGCAGGCCTTCTTTGAAAAATATAAAAATGATAATATTATCGGCGAGCCTGTCAGGATGTACGCAGACAGTTTTGTTGACGGTTTTGAAAAAGTAAAGGACAATGTTGCATTTGTTAAAAGAGAATGGACGACACCTGATGAGGATGAGTATCTGAGTAATGATGAAAAAGAAAAGAGGGCTGTTTTTGACAGTTACATGGAGTTAGAGAAAAAAGGAGACTGGGAAGGCATCATCAATAAGGCTCTGGAGCGCGCAGAGAAAGAGATGACCGGTGATCTCACTGATAATGAGATGGAAGGTTTTGAACGGTATTGTTTCAGTTTCCTTGGTGAAAGAGATTTTGTGCGTGAGGACAGACGTGAGGCTTATAACAAGCTTTGCATTGCCATGGGAGAAAACCGTGCAAAGTATGCCATTCAGGCAGGTAAGGAAGTGGAAGAAATAAAAGAACGTATGAAGCGCGGTGAGATCAAGGGTGTGGAAGCGTTCATAGATAACGATAAAGCGCTGAATGATATTGCCATGACATACGTAAATAATACCAGCAAAGCGATCTATGATATGAATCTGGTCCCCAACAGCTGGTTGCCTTTGCACATGAAAGCCCGCTATGAAGACAATATAAATGGAATGGAGCAGATCAAAGCCGGTGTGTATGGCTCCCTGGAGAAGATAACAGATCCCGAAGAGAAGAAGAAGGCGTCGAAATATCTTGAGACCGGTCTCGAGGTTACGAACAGTTCTAACCGTTCCAGAAGATACGGTCTGGAATTTGTGGAAAGTGAGGGTGGTGACAGGAACATCTTCAGGGAATGGGGAGAAAAGAAGACGATTGAGCGTTTTGAGAGCGTTGGGGCTATTAATGAGTCAATATCACAGACCGATAAACTGTTAAACCAGGTCACAGGTCTTTACGAAACTATGCCTAAGATGTTCGATGAAATAAAAGAATGCAGTAATATGTTAAAAAAATGGGATGGTGTAGGAAGTAATCTTGATCAGCAGTTTGTCAGCCTGATATCTGAAGTCAATAATGTGGCCGGGGGGCTTGTTACCGACAAGGTACAGAGCGGGATGTTGAACAGCATGGATCTGATCATTCAAAATGCTTCTGCATATGTGGCTAAAGGAGAACCTAATTATCGTAAACTGAACGCTCCTACAGAAGAAGACCTGATAATAGACCATGCGGCAAATATAAAAAGGGATACGGAACGTTTGGTGAAAGGAGCTGCTGAGGATCTGAAACGTCTGGAGAAAATGCAGAAAAAGGGGCATGAAAACGGCAAAGAATATAATGCCATGCACAAGGCGCTTAAGGAACTGGCGGAGTTCAAAGCGGATGAGGGTTCATATGAAACTCTCCAGACGAAACTGGAAAACATTAAGACCGCATCTGAGGGATATGTGGATACACATGATAAGTGGTATAAGGCTTCGAAGGGGTACGGGCTTGACCGTCTGGATATGGCAAGGCATCTTAAAGAGATGACAGAGCAGGCAGAGCTGCGTTTAAAGGATTTTCCGAAAGCATATCAGGACAGGCCGCTGGGAACTCTTGCAGACGAACTGGCGAAAGAAAAAACGGAACGTGTGGAAGCGGCAAAACAGATCCTGGAAAGCGCAAAGGATATAAAGAACAGACTTGGGGAACGTATGCCTGGTCAGTATGCAGCCCAAGGTCTGAAAAGTTCGATGGAAGAGTTGCAGAGTAAGAAGGCTCTGTTAGAGGAACGCCGTGCCGAACTTATGAAAAAGGATCCGGTGAAGGAAGATACGGAAAAACAGAGATCTGGTGAGCGTCGCAGGTTGGAAAAGAAAGAAGTGGATGATATGCTTAAAGGAGATGCGCCTAAGCACGGAAGACACGGAAGTGTGCGTGAACTCGGAAAGCATCCGGTAATGGATGGGCAGGTAAAGCATGGTGTTAATGATGCCATGGAGAATAACCATGGCATGAAGAGAACAAAATGATGCACTGCCGGAGAATAAGAAAAACGTATCGTCTCTTTATAGAACAAGGAATCAGTCGTCGGGATCATGAAAAAATCAGCAATATGCTCAGAAGAGGGAAAACAGTGGAGCAGATTGTAGATTTTTGCGATTATCCGTATGAGCTGGTTAAGAAGATCGAAGAGGATCTTTTGATAGATGCCTGATGTATAGAAAGCTTATATGAAATGAACATACTCCCGATGTAAGGTATGAAAAATGCTTGCAAAGGGGGTATTCTTTATATATATAGAGTATACGCCGTGGGAGACAGGTCGGGAGATACACGAAATCAAAAAAATCTGTAAATCCTGTAACGAATCCTTTTGTTTTTTCATTAACCATTTAGAAAGCAAAAACGTTCGGAACAGACATTACGAAAAGGAGATACCGTTTTGCAACCGATGGATGAATTATACCAGCAATATGCTCGGACAGTATACAGGTACCTGAAATCGGTCACACATAACGAAGATGTGGCCGAAGAGCTCACGCAGGAGACTTTTTACCGGGCTATACGCAGTATAGATCGTTTTGACGGAAGTTGTAAGGTATCTACCTGGCTCTGTGCCATAGCAAAGAACCTTTACCTGAGCTATCTGCGCATCTTTGGCGGACTGTCCTTTGCAGAAGCGGCAGAGTTGCTGGGGAAAAGCGAAAACTTGGCCAGAGTGACTTTTTATCGTGGTAAAGAAAAACTGAGAAAAGACAGGTTTGAAATGGCTGCGTTTATGCGCTGCTTAAAAAGGATGGCTGTTTCGCTAAAAGAATTTGCTGCAGGACGATAAAGGCCGTCACAAAATGTTCACACAAATTTAGCACTCACATCTTGCTATCTCGTCCCGAAATCCATCTGTTGTTGACAAGTCCCGTAAAGCACACCAAAATCAAGGCTTTGCGGGATTTTTAATTTTCATCTGAAGCTGCCAGAAATCGTCAGGAACATCGGAAATGGTGAAAACCCTGGGGACGGACCTTGTGGTTTTTTATAAGATAGTTAAAGATGTTGTGGTCAGACTCAATGGATCACATCTTATTTCAGTCGGTCCATACGCATATTGACCAGCTGCATCATACTGTCTTTCATGTCTGACGGTAAAAGAGAATCCTGGCAGGCCTGAAGAAAAGATTTTTGGAAAGATGTTATTTTTTCCATTAATCTTTTGGCGGTTATATCGGTAATGCCGCAGGTATTTGCAAATTTCAGAAAATCATTTTTACGTAGATTTCTTTTTTTGCCGTTTAGAGTAAGAGCTAATTCTTCAGGATCTTCCGGCATGACAAGATTGACCGGAAGCAGATC
>JAGBMJ010000113.1 GCA_017634975.1 Lachnospiraceae bacterium
TAATGTCGAACATATCCAGCTGCTTCGTATTAAGCGCCGCTTTTGTGTTCGCTACGGCCTGCCGATAGTAGCTTTCTTTCAGTTCACACCCGACTGCTTTTCTCCCCATCTTGACCGCCATATATGTTTCGCTTCCGATTCCCATGAACGGTGTCAGCACAATGTCCCCTGGATTACTCCACAATTCAATTCCCCTCTGGATCACCGGCAGCTGCAGCGGGCATATGTGCCGCTCATCCTGCTCCTCCCTGGCGCTCCTGTACTGCAGCGTGTCGTTCGGATTGATATCCATCCACACCGGGCTCGCGTACTTCTGCCAGACTTGGACAGGGAAGGATTCATTTGTATGTGTAACTCTCTCCGGGTTTTCGCCCGGTTTCCGCATCGTCACCAGATAATCCGGGATGCCCTGCCTGCTCATACAGCTGTCCTTCTTGAGCTGCTTATGCAGGAGACCCAGCGCCTTCGTCCTTTGCATCGCAGTAACCGGATCTTTCCATATGCAGACTTCGCTGTGATAGATAAATCCGATCTCCTGAAAGAATTTGATCAGCTCCCCGCGGAAGTCCCGGATCCCGATGTATCCGTCTCTCTCCTTGCTCGTCGGCAGGTTCATGCAGTGAAAGCTCATCAGCCGTCCCGGTTTCAGCACCCTGAAGAGCTCCTCTCCGATAAACCGGAACTGCTCATAGAATTCCTCCGCAGACCTGCAATTGCCCAGATCTCTGTCACTGTTGCTGTATACATACAGGCTCTGAAAAGGCGGGCTGTATATGATGTAGTGCACGGACTCCTCCGGCAGCATCTTCAGCACCTCCGCGCTGTCACCGTTATACAGTGCATATTCCTCCGCGATTTCCTTTCCTTTTATCCGACGTTCTTCATCCATTGCGGAACCTCCATCTTCTCAAAGGCGTAGTATTCATCCACGTCTCTTTTTGTCTGCTGCATGTCGCTTTTCAGATATTCCTTTGTGAACCCTACCAGCTCCGCCGTCATTCTCTCCGCGTCTTCCTGCTTCCTGGCGATATTCGCCTTTACCGCTCCCTCCGCGTCGCTGATGATGATATAGACATCTACCGGATGCTCCTGCCCAAATCTCCACTCGCGTCTGACCGCCTGATAATAGGCTTCAAAGGAATCACTCAAACCCACAAAGATCTCAATGTGCGCATTCTGAGCGTTCACTCCGAATCCGGCGATACTTGGCTTTGATACCAGCACCCGGTTCCGTCCTTCCAGAAATCCAACGATTCCGGATTCCTTTTCCTCTATGCTCATGGTTCCTTCGACTTCCACGGCTCCGCGAATCGCTTCTGTCAGGGCTTTGCTTTCGCTGTTCAGGTCACACCAGACCATCACCTGCTCCTCTGTGCTGTTCGCGATCTCCGCCGCCTTTGCGACTCTGTCCTCCAGGCTGTTCCTTCTCGCGCTCCTACGTTCCATCAGGGTTTTCCCAACGGGCGCGAACATCATGATCTGGCCGTTGATCAGCTCCGTCCCTTTGCTTTCCACCGTGACCTCGTGCACTCGGAGCTCCGGCAGCTCATATCCTTCTTCGATGTAGCCCAGATCCTGCGGCCTGCGGAAACAGCAGGCCCATCCCGCGACCCATTCAAAGAATCTTTTCTCCGCGTGGCCTTTCAGTCTCCATTTCTGCGTTTCTCCGCCGTCGTGCATGAAAAAGGTCGCCAGCATCTCCGTCTGCTTCATCACGCCCAGAAACTGGGCATGTGTCCCCAGCTCCATGAAGTCATTCGGCGCCGGAGTCGCTGTGCAGCAGAGTTTATATTTGGTCTCTTCGAACATGTCCTGAATCATCTGCCTGGTCTTTCCATCCTTATGCTTAATGATGGAGCTTTCATCCAGCACAACACCGCAGAAGAATCCGGCATCAAAATGCTGCAGCATCTCATAGTTCGTCACGTTCAGCCCGTTCTCGCATTCGCTCTGATCCCTGACCACCTTCACGCTGATCCCGCATTTTTCTCCCTCTCTCCTGGTCTGTTGTGCAACGGCAAGCGGGCAAAGGATAAGGATTGCCCTCCCCTCATGCTCATGTACTTTCTGCGCCCACTGCCAGCAGCAGGCGTGTTTTTCCCGTTCCGCAGTCGCTGAAGATAGCGCATTTTCCCTTCCGAAGCGCCCAGCGAACCACGTCATTCTGCCAACCGAAAAGAGCCGGATTCCTTTCCGTACAGTCAAATCCGCTTGGCTCTATCGTGATCTTCTTTTTCTTCAGGAAATCCTCATATGTCATTTGTCCCTGTCTCCGCCTCTCTAATCTTCTTTGCCATCGCCCGGATCATGGCTGCCGCATCTCGTTTGAGGTTGCCGGGGCAGCCTCCGCGGGTTTCCATTTCACGCCTCCGCGGGCAGATAGCACAGTTGAGCCCTTCCCCGCAGCAATCCAGCGCCCCGGCGATCTCTTCCGCTTCTCCAAGATCCTCCCATTTCCCGCCGTACCGGACATCCCTGGCAAGCTCCTGCAGGTTCTGGATATGCTCGCCCGTTCTTCTGCTGTCGTTTCCGTTTTCGCCCAGGGCCCGTCTAATGCTCTCAATCAGATCTATCGCAAAGCAGAGAGATTCATACCTTGTGCAGCATTTCACCCCGCGCACCTCCCCAGCTCCATCAGCTCGTTCCTGGCGTTCCGGATCATCTGATCCACCTCCGCAAGATAGAGCTGCTTCTTGTTTCTCAGGATGATGATCTCCTTCAGGTGATTGTTTTCAAGATCCTTCAGAGCCCGGATCTCCCGTTCTCTGTCTTCCTCCAGATATATCAACGCCCGTTCCAGCCGTTCTTTCCGCGTGATTTTCATTTCGTGCCCTTCCCCTTTCCGGTCGGATATACGATCCGCTTTCCGTTGTACTTCGCGTATTCCCGCTCAATCTTTGCCCCTTTGCTATCCTGCCAGTTATCCAGCATCACTACGGTGTCGCACTGATCAATCATGGCCATGCAAATCGGCAGATATTTCTCTGCCGGCATGCCATCCGGCAGACATGTCGGATTTAGCACAATCAGCCCTTTCTTTCTTAGTTTCTGCTCCATCATCGCGAATTTCTCCCGGCCCAGATCCTCCAGCCCGGTCATTTTCCCTGCTATGTAAACGATCGTCGGCCTTACATCATCCATGCCATTGCCTCCTCGTTTCCTGTCATCCAGTCAAACCGGCTGATTTCCCAATTCTCTCCCGGTCTGCCCAGACGCATCGCTACGGCCTGCGCAATCTGCAAGGAGTCCAGTCTTGCCGCGTCATATCTGTAGATGGAGAAAACCGGCTCCCAGATCCTGCTCCCCGTGAAGGTCTCCCTCCTGCACATCAGATATCTGCTGTCTTTTTTGACGATGTATTGAGCCTTCGGCTTATTCATTCTCTCGATCCTCCTCGCCGATCAGCGCCGGACATCCTCCGCAGATCCGTTCTCTCGCTGCATAGTCGTTTGCCTCCCGTTCCGTCTTAAAGCGCATCGCGCTCTTTTTCTCAATCGTCCACGTGATCGTTCTGTCTCTCCTGGCCTCTACAATCTCCTTTAGCCAGTACATCACGCTTTCATATTTTTTCCCGATCCCATACGCTGCATCTTTCATTTCCGCGCTTCCTTCCCGGCCCATGTCCATTCGATGTTCCTGTTCTGGGTGATCTCCCAGCTGTCGATATACTGGCTTTCCTCCGCCTTCCTGGCTTCGCTGTCGATCAGGATCATGCCGACCGTCATGGAGATGATGAAAAAAACGAACATCGCAATCACATTCGCCTTTCCTCCCAGGCGTTCGATCATCGTTTCACGCGGGGGTTTTGTTTTGCGGGTTCTCATGCTATAATCCTCCTGTACCTTTCTCTGCCCAGTTTGGTGCATGCCCTCTGATGTTCCAGCATCAGAGGGCGCTTTTTATGTTCTTTGGTCTCACCCGGCTGATGTACTGTCCCGGCTTCGGCGGCACCGGCACGATGGACATCGTGCTCTTCTGCTTCCTCCGCCGTGGCTCCGGCTGCTGATCCTCCGCCCTCTCCTGCTTCTTCTCTTCCCATTTCAGGATGGCTGTCTCGGTCACCAGCATCGGCTTCGTCTTGATCGCGCCCATCTCGCCCATGTACTTTCGGGCCGTGCGTACTCCGCAGCGGTACCGATCCATGATCTCCTCCACGCTGTAAAGCCTGTCCATGCTGCGCCTCCTTCTCAGTCCTTCGGGATCTCCGGCAGCGGCATCCAGTAGATCACGCCGCTCTTGCTGTACTTCCCGTCCCAGATGCAGCTGGGCGCATGCAGGAGATCTGCGTAGAAGGTCACGATGTCATATTTCCGGTATCCTTCGCTCCCCTTCCCGATCTCCCGCACGGCCAGCAGCGGCTTCCCGTGATAATCCGCCCTTGGCGGATCCAGTTCCGCGTCATGCCAGACTCCGTTTTTCAGGCTCATGGTCTCTCCCCCTTTCTCAGAACTTTCTCGCGAGCTGCGCCATCAGTTCGTGCGCCGCTGTGATGTAGCTGTCCGCCGTGACGTTGACCACATACAGCAGCGTTTCTCCCCGGCTGATCATGAAGTATTCGTCCCCTTCCGTCACCCGGAACCGCTGCAGCTGCTTGTCCTCTTCCCTGACCTTCTTCGTCATCTGCACATAGACGATCGTGATCGGATCCACGATGTGCCGGTTGACCATCTTTTCGATGTCGATTGCGATCTGCTGAAGATCCAGTGTCCTCTGATCGATGCTCATTCCTCTGCCTCCCCCTGCGTCAGGCTGTCCGCGTTGCTGTCACTTTTGCAAAAAGGTATCCGTCCAGGAAAGCCTGATCCTCCGCGCTCAGTGCCATGATGCGCTTCATGTAGTCAGCCTTATCTGGGATCCGCGTCTCTTCGCGCTTTTCCTGTTCCTGCTCCTGGATTCTCTCTTCCGTCTTCATGCCTTTCGCCTCCTTTCGTTGTGCACCTGTGCACATTATAACGGCGCTTTTTGTGTGTGTCAACACTTTTTGACAATATTTTGTGCTTGCGTACACAAAAGTTATCTTGTATAATCTTTCCTGCAAAGGAGGAAACGATCATGAATGAACGGATAAAAACAGTTCGGAAGTCTTCTGGTCTTACTCAGTCCGAATTCGCCGACAGGATCAAAGCATCTCGTGACAAGATCGCATCATATGAGACTGGCCGCGTTATTCCGCCGGATACAACACTAAATCTCATTTCCAAAGAATTCGGCATTTCTTACGCCTGGCTGAAGACCGGAGAAGGTCCCATGGAAGATCCGCTGGCCGATGATGACGCCCTTGCCCGGCTGTCTAATACCTACCAGTCTCTCCCTGACAGGCTTCGTACGCTGGTGGACGCGCTGACGCAGATGGACCCGGAATGGTGGAAGACGCTGGACGCTGCCCTGGACGAGATCGAGCGCAGGAAAAACGAACGGGGCACGGATTGAACCGTGCCCCTCTTCTTACTTTTTCGCCAGCATCCGGATCAGCTGATAGATGATCATCAGCTCTTCCCTGTTCAGCAAGCTAAGATGGGCGATAATCGCCGCCCTGATCTTCTCCATGGCGTTGTTCTCCTTTCTTTTTGTTTGGAGTATCCTCCGCCATTTATGTTATTTAATTTGGAGGTGATCCCATGCCACGCCCGAAGAAACAGCACCTGAAGCGCCGCCCGGATGGGCGGTATGCCTGCCGGTATAAGGGAGAATGGTTCTACGGCTACACGGAGGACGAAGCCTTCGCGGCCAGAGACGCTTACAAGGAAGCGGAGAAGGCCGGACAGATCTTTGATCCTTCCGTCACGGTGGCCCGGTATGCAGCTGCCTGGCTGCCCATCGCCCGGCCCGCTGTCTCAGACAGCACCTATCATCAGCTGGCCATCCATCTGGATCATCTGATTTCCCAGATCGGAAACGTTCCCCTCTGCGATGTGCAGCCCCTCCAGATCAAGCA
>JAGBMJ010000114.1 GCA_017634975.1 Lachnospiraceae bacterium
CTGGTGGGGACGGTTCCCGGTCTGGAGGCCGGTGAAAATATCAAGGCCGACGGTCATGAAACCACCCACCAGATCTACGGTACGCAGTTCGTGATCGACAAATACCAGGTGGTGGCTCCCGAGACCGCTGAAGCTGTGGAACGGTATCTCGGCTCCGGTGCCATAAAGGGTATAGGTGCCGCCATGGCTGCCCGCATTGTAAAGAAATTCGGGGATGATACTATGCGTATCATCCAGGAGGAGCCGGAGAGACTTAGTGAAGTCAAAGGCATTTCCAAAAACAAGGCGGTTGATATAGCAGCTTCCGTAAACTCCAAAAGGGATATGCAGGATGCGGTAATGTTTCTGCAGCAGTACGGCATTTCCATCAATATGGCGGGGAAGATATACACGCATTACGGAAATGAAATGTACGATATCATCCGGGACAATCCTTATAAGCTTGCCGAGGATATCGAAGGCATCGGCTTTCGCACCTGTGATGAGATAGCCCGTAATGCCGGTATCAAGGCGGATTCCGATTTTCGTATCGAGTCCGGAATCCAGTATGCACTTTCCATGGCGGAGGTAAACGGACATTGCTATCTGCCGCTCCCGGAGCTTTTGCAGGCCTCCGAGACGCTTCTCAATATCACCATACATGATATAAATCATTATCTTATAGACCTTCAGATGCAGGGAAAGGTCATCGTGAAGAATGCTTCGAAAAAGATGACTCTCGACGATTTCCTTTCGGAGACCGGTAGCGGGGAGGTGGTTTTCAATGCTGACGACAGGAACACAGACCCGGATACCAGAGTCTACAGAGCATCTTTATATTACACAGAGCTTCAGGTGGCAACGAAGCTTCAGGAGTTAAACATCGAAGGCGCCGAGGAGCCGGATGAGGAGCTGGAAGAGATCATAGATGAGATAACCGAAAAAGAGGGAATAGAGCTTGATGACCTTCAGAGGAAGGCTGTTTCAATCGCGGTTAATTCCGGTCTTCTGGTCATTACGGGAGGTCCCGGCACGGGAAAGACCACTACCATCAATACCATCATAAAAGTTTATGCCGAAAAGGGTAAAACCATACTTCTGGCTGCCCCCACCGGCAGAGCCGCAAAGAGGATGTCAGAGTCCACAGGCTGGCCTGCCTCCACCATTCACAGACTTCTGGAGTATCAGGGAAGACCTGAGGAGGGTGATAAGGAAGGTCTGGAGCAGGTAAGGGGACATTTTGAAAGAGATGATCTGAACCCACTGGAGTGTGATGTGGTCATCATCGATGAGATGTCCATGGTGGATATATTTCTCATGAATTCACTCCTTAAGGCTATACGCAAGGGCACCAGGCTTATCATGGTAGGTGACGCCAATCAGCTTCCTTCCGTGGGAGCCGGAAATGTTCTGAGAGATATCATTAGCTCGGGCTGCATACGTACGGTGAGGCTTAATCACATTTTCAGACAGGCCGCAGAGTCCGACATAGTTGTTAACGCCCATAAGATCAATGAAGGCGCAAAGGTGGATCTCGGCAAAAAATCAAAGGATTTCCTGTTTATAAGGAATCCGGGCCCGGACCAGATATTCAGCTCCATCACTGCTCTGGTAACGGACAAGCTTCCGGGGTATCTTGGCGTTGAC
>JAGBMJ010000115.1 GCA_017634975.1 Lachnospiraceae bacterium
AGTTTGGTGTCAATAATTGATAGTTACTTTCCGCTTTTGTTCATGCTCTCACGTCCTGTGAGCATTTTTTTCTATATCCTGCACGTTTGCCCGGCTGAAGTCTCCGCGACAATGCCTGAGCGCGTGCCGGTATGCTTTCAACTTGTCCGGATCGGAGAGGCGGCGGTCGATATAGATCGTGTAGCCGTCCTCCGCATCCGGCGAAACCATTTCCCTGATTCCCTTCGGTAACTTCACTTCATACACATACACACTTTCCATAGATCAATCCCTGCGCGTCTGCTTGAGCCGCAGGAGCAGATCAGCAGCCATCTGCAGATCATCCGGATCGGATCCCTCCGCGGCGTCAAAGAGCACGCGGTATTTCGGATCGTCATAGAGCTCCTGGGCCTTTTTAGCGGTCTCGGGATTAGTATAGTACCCCGCCTGTTCATTTTTTTGTACAGGGGCGTCATCGGTGTCGGGATTTTCGGACAGAAGATAAGCGAGAGGTACTCCGAAATAATCAGCAATCAGCTGAAGCTTTGCGTTCTTTGGCGTATATTTCCCGTTTTTCCAGCTTGATAGAGTGGCTGTTGAGATGCCGGTTGCTTTTGACACCTTACTCGCATTAACTCCATTTAATTTACATAGGTATTCAAACTTTTCATAATACATAACATTCCCCGGGCAAACTAAGAAATCTTATATTTTTCAGTTGACACGTTAAGAAAGCTATGCTAATGTAATAAAAAGCTAAGAAAACTTAGCATACAGCATAGTTCTGTTTCATATGATTCTGAGTGTGGTAACTAGAATTATATAAGTTTTCTTAGCTAATGTCAATATACGGCGAAAGGAGGGCTTATGTACAACAAGTATGCAAAACTGCGCGATGAAAAGGGTCTGACAGATTATGCGGTGGCAAAAGAAACAGGAATTTCCACTGCAACAATGTCCAGCTGGCGCAACGGAGTTTACACGCCAAAAGCAGACAAGCTTCTGACGATCGCGGAGTTCTTTGGCGTTCCGCTCGAGTATTTTTTGAAGGAGGATGCCTGAGAAGCCAGTGAAGGGGGAGAATCCTATGAAACAGAACGCAGGAGATATCGTCAGAGGTGCCCTGAAGCGGTACGGAGTTAAACAGGTAGAGATGGCGCACATCATGCGCATCTCTCAACAGGCGCTCTCGAGGAAGTTGAAACTCAACAGGATGACGATTGATGACCTGAAAATCATCAATAAACGGGCCCCGTTTACAGATGAAGAATGCAGGATGCTGATCAAGAACTGAGGGGGAAAGCAATGAAAGGGTTCTTGCAGGGATACATATTCGGCATATTAGTCGGTCTTGTGATCGTCGCAATCAAATTATGGTGCGGATGATCAACTCGGCGACAACGGCGGTAGCGACGCCGACTATAAACCCGGCGATGCGGTTTACCCAGAGCTCGGAACGCTCGAGCAGATAAAGGGACGCACCGGGGAGCCTCCGGATGGAGAGAAGCTCGTTGCTGTAAAACGTAAGTTTGACGGCGCCGGCATCGGACAAACGACGGAGGGTGGCCATCTTTTTGACGGAAGAGACAAAAGGATCGATCTGATCCCCTGAAAGGATGCCGTCATGGCGATCGAACAGGGTGTCGAGTTTCGACAGCATACGGAACATTTTGAATCTGGCAATGATTGATTTCATGGCAACTACCTCCGATAGCAAAAGAATAGCATATGCAAGAGAGAAAAACACTCAAAAGGAGAAAAAGATGAAAGTGCAGAAGTTGAATGACTATGTCGCGACGCTCACGAAAAAGGGCGGAGGCGCCGTTCTCGCGGTGAGAGCAAACAGGAAGCAGAATGTGACAGAAGCCAGGAAACAGATGGATGAGATGTATCCGCATTGGAATGTGAAGAGTATAGCTAGACTGAGCGACGAGAATTTCAAATGAAACAGAGATATTACATCAGCGGCCCGATCAGGGGCGTAGAGGATTACGAAGCGAGGTTCGCGGCAGCGGCCGCCTACATCAGGGAGAAACTGCAGGGAGTACCGGTCAATCCGGTCCATCTGGCGAAGATGATGCCGCTCGACGGCGGATTCGAGAGAAAAGAATATATCGACATCTGCATCCAGCTCCTGCTGAAGTGCGACGTGATCGCCATGCTGCCGGGATGGGAGAAAGCTCCGGGAGCAAATGCGGAATGGGGAGCTGCGATCGGCGCAGACAAAGAAGTTTTGTATCTGTCGGAAGAAGACCTGATCCCACCGGAAGAAGAAGCGGCAGAAGAAAACCAGACGAAAAGAAACGGGAAGCCATATGAGCCGGGATCGCCGGAGGCTCTGGCCGCGATCGAAAGAGTAAAAGAAGCGGAAGCAAACCGGAACAAGGACGAGGCAGGGTTCGAGATCGGAAAGAAGCGCACGGGGCGGCCGAGGAAAGGAGCTGAGAAGAAGTGAATCTGGTGCAAAGCGGATTTATCGCGATCAGAGAGGATGATTATCGCTACCTCATCAGGGAATCGATGAGGGTCGAGCTGATCACTGAAGCTCTGGAATCCAAAGATCTGCCAGGCGACGCCGAAAAGATCGAGCAGATCAGGAGAATCATCGGGGACGTATAAGAACGGAGGGGGAAATGATGGAAATTAAACAGTTTGTATTCCGGAGAGAACCGACCGCGGGATCGAGGTCGCACATCCTCAGCATCGTCACGGATGATGAGACGGACGTGTTTGAAAAGGCCTTCGAAATCGGCTTTCCGAAGGAGGAAGCCGAGAAGCTCGCGCGGTGGGCACTGAAGGCCCAGGAGGGGAGCAGAAGGAGAGGGGCGGAGCTGATCATGTCAGAGGGCGTGCTGTCGCGGATCTCGGTCGAATGCAGGGATCCGGGAGCACATTGGGCTTCGATCATCAAAAAGCCGGCACGGAAAAAGAGGGGGAGAACGGCATGAACAACAGAGAGGTTATCATTGATACAACGTGGAGGGAAGCCCCGGAGATTTATCAGCTGCCGGGCGGGAAACACAGAAGTATCACGGAGATCCTGCCGCCGATCGACATGGAGGAGGCGAAGCGCATCCATAAGATCGCGGATTACAGAGAGAGAAGCGAGGAGCTGGGCAGATCCTACCGGAGGAGTGCAAACAGGTCCCTCGTGCTGATCACGGCCCTGTCTTCGGTGTGCGTGGGTCTCTGTCTGGGATGCCAGATCATCGGCGCCATGACGCCGGTCGTAGGGGCTCTGGGTGTGGCCGGGCTCTCGTGGCTGGCGCTCTTCGGAGCCGCGAATATGTCGAGGTGAGTATGGAGGACAGAAGAATCACAACGCCGAACCCGGGCCCGGAAAATAAAAGGACCTACAGGGTGGACATGAGGCGCCTTGAAAGATTTGAAATTAAGATTCAGCAGGGATCCGCCTTCCTGTTTGGGGATCTGGTGGATGCGCTGGGGAGATACGAGGACAGAGCAAAAAAATGACCGTCCTCCAAAGGAGAGACGGCCTAGGCATATGCCTGTGTAACGAAGATACTACAAGTATATGCCATTTTGCCAGAAAAATCAAGTGATTGCGGGCAGGGGCGCGGGCCCCTTCCCGACTTGATTGAGTGACTAAACTTAACCGGATTGATAAAAAATGGGATATAAGAGAAAGAGATGGTGGTGCCGTAATGGCGTGATGGTGATGGAGTACCACACGCCATTACGGCACCCTCCCGGGGAACACCGGGCAAAGAGAGAGAAGCCGACACCGGAGGCGAAGAGGCAGGCGAACCAGAGACGGAAGGCTCTGGAGGTGCAGCGCCTGATCCTCCATAACTTCAGTGAGGGCGATAAGTACGTAACGCTCACCTATGCGTCGGGCGACGCACCGGACATGGAAACCGTGAGGAAGGATCTCAGACATCTGACAGAATGGCTTAAGAGGCAGTATGCCAAAACCGGACTTGAGCTCAAATGGATCCGCAACATCGAGCGGACAAAGAGAGGTGTCATCCACATCCACATGCTCGTTAATAATCCTCCTGGGCGGGACATGGGGAGGGAGATCCGGAGCTGGTGGAAAGAACGGCACGGGACGATCGTAAAGGTGAGCGATACGTACCTCGATGGGGCATTCGCAAAACTGGCAGCCTATCTGTCAAAGTCACAGAGAGACGAAAGCGGCGCGATGACCTCGAGGTACTCCAGATCCAGGAACCTTGTGGTTCCGGATCCGGAAATAAAAGAATTTGCACGGTGGAACGTGCGGCGAAAAGGAGTCTGGATCGATCCCAGGATCCCGAAGGGCTACGAGCTCGTCAAAGAATCGCTCTATGAGGGGATCGATCTCATCACTGGCTATCCGATCAGGTACTACACCCTCATACGATCGGGGACAGGAGGGACATGTGGAACAAGAAAGGCGTAGAAGGCTGGATATATGGAGCAAAAAAGAAGTAGAAGACTGGATGGAAACAAACAGGCGGATAAAAGAGTACTGCGAAAAGCATAAGATCACGCCGGAAGAATTCTTACGGAGCTTTTTGGAGAGCCGGAGGAAAGATGTACAGGACACACATATACATCACGCTGTCGACCGACACGCCGGCCGTGACGGATCGGAAGTGGGCCTACTTGATGACCATTGAAGGCCATGAGAAAACGGCGTCGTGCTCGGGAAACATCAGAGGTTCGCGTCATGCTGCCACGCTGACCGCGCTCGCCAGCGCGCTCGACAGATACAGGCAGCCGGCGCAGATCACGGTACACGCAGAAGACGCGTGGGTGCTGCACACGATGCTGGACGCTCTGGAAAAATGGGCATCCGGCGGGTGGAAGACAGCAAAAGGTGAAGAAATCAAAGACAGGGCGCTCTGGGAACACGTCCGGAACAAGACCAGATACAAGAAAATGCTGATAAAGACAGAGCGTCACGCGCATACGGATGCGCTGAAGGAGGCTATGCAATGAACGAAGAGATTAAAAGAGGATTTTTATCTGCGGTGAGGGTGATGCTGCTCGGAAGAGAGGATCCGCGTCTCGAATCCGCCCTGCACCGGAGCTATCTGGATCTGGAAAAGGCATATTACATCAAGGACGGCGAGAAGATCATGCTTATCAAAAGAGACGTCCTGGGTGAGGGAATCACGGAGAAAGAGATCGACGAGGCTGCCGTATGGAACACCAAGGACTATATCATCGGCAGAAAACTGAGCGACATCCTCGGCCATGAAGAATATTTCGACCAGGAAGACACGCTGTGGGTGCTGACGACCGAAGACGGAACCTGCGGGGCGGCGGCTCTGCTTTATCCGGACATCATTTTCGAACTGGCCAGCGCGGTCGACGGGGATGTCGTTATCATGCCGTCATCCATCAATGAGGTGATGTGCATGAAAAATGTCCACAACCCGTCCAGGGATGCCGGCATGATAGTCAAAGAAGTAAACAGACGATACCTGCAGCCGGGAGAATTCCTGAGCGACAACGTCTATCTCTACGACCGTGAAGAGGACACGATTGAAATGATAGAGGTGATGCCATGACGCTGGCGGAGCTGATCAGGTGCGGGATCATGCTTGATGGTCATACCATGATCACGATCACGAAGACGGACGCCGAAGATGAGAAAGTAACCGTCAGGGGCAACATGAGAACGGGAGCGATCCTCGCACTGGCAGATCAGAGGATCGCAGGACTCTCATACGACGCAGACGAAAACTTTGTCGACATAGAACTGGAGGGATGAAACGTGGAAACAATGAGGAATCTGACGCTGGACACCTCTCAGCTGCACCCGCATCCGGATAACCCGCGGAAGGCTCTGGGAGATCTGACGGAGCTCACGGAATCCATCCGGAAGAATGGGGTGATGCAGAATCTGACGGTCATTCCGGACAATGAAGAATTTGACAGTTTCACGGTGCTGATCGGGCACCGGAGGCTTGCGGCCGCGAAAGCCGCTCATATACTCGAACTTCCCTGCAATGTGGTTGAAGGGCTCTCCAGATCGGAACAGATCGGCATCATGCTAGAGGAAAACATGCAGCGGAATGATCTGACCTATCTGGAGCAGGCCCAGAGCTTCCAGCTCATGCTCGACCTCGGGGAAAGCGTGGAAAGTGTGGCGGAGAAGACCGGCTTTTCAGAGACCACGGTCCGCCATCGGGTAGAGATTGCAAAACTGGATCCGGAGCTCGTCGCAGAACGGGCGGAGCACGCGTACTATCAGTTCTCGCTCTCGGACTATGCCAAACTCGAAGCCGTGCCGGATATCGGGGAGCGCGAGAAGATCCTCGCGACAGTATCGGACAGAAGAGACCTGGAATGGAAGATCCGCCATGTCCTGGAAGAACGAAAAATCAAAGAAGGTACGGAAAAACTGAAGGCGGCCATGAAATCCGCCGGCATCAGACAGACAAAAGAGTCGCGATGGAACAGCCGTATCGAGGTCGAGAAGGAGATCGATCTGCGACAGGATGTGAAAGCGGATAAGCTGAAACTGCCGGAAGACCGGAAAGCACATTACAGGTACATCCTGGAAAATGGCACGGCCTATATCGTCAGAGAGAAAGAAGAACAAAAAAAGCCCGAAAAGACGGAGTGGGAGCTAAACAGAGAACGCCTCGACAGAAATCGGAAACAGGTCCGCGCGATGCAGAAGGAGTGGCAGCGGCAGCGGCGCGCCTTCGTCAAAGATCTGGTCGCCGGGCATTACACAGCACCGAAGAAGGAAGACGCCCGGCAGATCGAGAGCGACATATGGAAATTCTTCATGCAAAAGCCCGGATGGACAATGCTCGGTATAAGGTTGATCGCAGAGTACATGATCGACCGGGACTGGTACGACACAGAAGAGGAAGAACGGAACAGCAGGCTGACGCAGGCGAAACACATGAAGCCTCTCTGGCAGATGCTGATTCTGGCGGACAAGTCGCTGGACGTAAGAACCGGCACGGATACGGAGTGCCTGATGGAGTACGAGGGGACGCTCAGAAAGGATCTGGCGGAAGCGACGATGTCATTCTACAAAATTCTGGAGCGCCTGGGATTTCAGACCGCCAGCGAGGTATACGACGTCCTGAGCGGCAGATCAGACCTGTTTGAGGAGGCGAAAAATGAAGAGACAGACTGAACGGTCATACGGCGCCATGAGGCGCACGATCCGACAGAAACTGCGCGAAGGAGAAATGTATACGCTCTATCTCCCATCCCTCTTTATTGAGGGCGAAACAACGCGGCAGCGGCTGAAGTTACTCAGAATCTATCCGTATTGCTGCCTGTTTGAAAAGCCGGGAGGGCTGAGGACGACATTCCCGCTTTACGAAGTCCTCCACATGATGAACGGAGAACGGTGGAGCACGGGGCTTTACAAAGGCATAGGGTCCGCCTCCGTGGAAGAACAGTACGGCATGGAATTAATTTAAAGCACCAAGGGGAATTCTCAATATATAAAAACTCTCACACTGCATCGGCCGGCAGGTGCGCCGGCCGGAAAGGGGGGACATGTTTATCAATGACAAGATCCTGCGCAGACTCATGGTCAGAGCCTACAAGGGCGCAGGGGTTTACATGGGACACTTTGACGGGAGATATCACATATGTGCCGGCAACGGCTCATGGGAAGCGCTGATCCGCGACACGTTCTGCCCGAAATCGATCCTGTCCCAGATGGTCGAGTGCTCCGGCAGGATCCCGGGCGAGGGGGAAAGCTGGACGGCAGACAAGGAAAAAGACCAGATGGCCATATATGACGTATGGCCGGAGCTGACCGCGCAGGCGGACGTCCAGAAGACGCCGGTCGTGGTTCAGGACGAGGGAGGCGTGGTGCTGAGAGTAATGCAGCTCCCGAACAATAAGATCATGCTTTTCAGGGAAGAACTGATCGCCGCGATCGATCCGGGATCGGTTGCCACGCACCAGGGAGAAGAGATGTACCAGGGGCCGTTTTATGATGGTCGAAAAGGGATTTTCGCAACAACAAACCACGCTGCGTGGCACATCCTTGAGACCGAGCCGCGGAAGATGACAAAGATCCGGGCGATCCTGGAGTCGGGCTTTCTTAGCTTCGACGCGGACGAAGACTGATGAAGCATAAAAAATCGATCATCCGGCAGCGGCCGGGCACATGCTTCATCTGCTGTCTCGAGGGCAACGACCGGCAGCACAGATACCTGGAGACGCATCACATCTTCTTTGGCACGGCAAACCGCAGAAAGTCTGAGGCGGAGGGCCTCACGGTCCGCCTGTGCCAGCGTCACCACGAAGCAGTACACAGAAACGCAAAACTCTGCAGGAGACTGCAGGCGTACGCACAGAAAGTCTGGGAAAGCTATCCGGAGCACTCCAGGGCGGAGTGGATGAAGATCTTCCATCGGAACTATAGGGAGGACATGCTATGATACCCGCATTTATCGCCGGCATGTTTGTCGGAATTAATTTGACCATGATCATCGTGGTCATAAAACTCGGAGGATAAGTGGACTCACCGCGCATAACCGCCCGATCGGGATCGGGCACAACATAAAAACGAATAAAGTGATATCTACAGACGAATCAAAGACACAAAACATCCAACGTTTCTATCCACAACAAAATAAAATGCGTACACACGTAACTTGTCGTATCCCGCACAGGCCCGTGAGCGCGGCACGGGCAGGAAGGAGCAGTATGCCGTACACAGTCAGAAGATGGCTGTCATCGGACGGATACATGATGGATGACAGCAAAACGGCGAATACATCCGAAGAAGCGATCGCGGCAGCGGTCAAACTGGCCGGGGCATTTGATTCGATGATCTCAGAGGAAATCAAACGGAAGATCCGGAGTATGGGACCGGGAGACGTGATCAAGATCAAACGGCCATCTCTCCGCATCACGATGAGGATAAAGAGGCTGAAAGAATGAAAAGAGGCACGGAAGTCTGGACAGATTACGACCGACAGAATATCTGGACGCTCCACATCAAGAAGGCACGCGGCAAACTGACACTGGACGAGATCCGGGATGCCTGCCTGGAATATGAGCAGGACTTTTATATGCTTGTGATCTGCGCCATGGATCGGGAGGCTGGCCAGTATTACGACACGGACGACTTAGACGGAGATTATGTAACACTGTACAGGGCGCTTGATTTTTTCGAGTGGAGGGAGAAACGTGAGAACCAATAAACAGCTGCGCAGGACGCAGGGGCTGCGGGTTGAGGACGCGTCAATTATCGGCGGCGTCGGGCAGGTGCGGATCGGCGAATGGAGCGGCTCCGTCATCTGGGGCAGAGATGAAGACGGGTGGGAACACGTAAGCGTCAGCCCGTATGACAAAGGAATCATTCCGTCATGGGACGATATGTGCCAGCTAAAGGATATGTTTTTTAACGATGAAGAAATGGCGCTGGAGTTTCACCCGAGGAAAAGCCAGTATGTAAACAAGGTGAGAAATTGTCTGCATCTATGGAGACCGAAGGACCATGATTTGCTTGAGAAGCTGGAGGGAAAAATATGAAAGAAATCTGCAAGAACTGCGCACATTGCAAGCCGACATACAAAGGCGGCGCGTGTGAGCTGAAAGGGAAAAAGACGAAGCTGACAGAGACCTGTGTGGAGTGGAGGGCGAAGAAACGGACGATCTGATTGATAGAAAGACAGCGGTTAATATCATGACAAATGCGGTGCGCAGCCTTCCACTAAGCGAACCCCGTTCACGGGCTTGGGTACGGGCTTTTGTGGAAAGTGAGTTATCAAAGGCGGCGTCCGTAGGCGAACACACCAATGAAAAGGCATTGAGATTGCTATTAGAATGGGCAATTGAAAGCGGATTTGGCTACGATAATTTGGGTGACTTGTATGACAAGTACAAGAATGATATTGAGTCTATGGATTACTCAGATGGCTTGATTCATATCGCAAAAATGGAGGTCTTAAAGGATGGACGATCTGATATATAGAAGCGCGGCACTAAGATCGCTTGGTGGACCGCCGCTTGTATGGACGGGAAGCGATTACGAGATCGGCATGCGGTGGCAATGGGGAAGTGATTTCAATGCGATCAAGAATGTGCCACCTGCACAGCCAGATGTTCCCGACATGAATGTCGGAGACATTATCAGCAGGCAGGCGGCGATAAAGGGGTTTGACTGTTGTGAACTAACTCCAGACGGCGGTATTGATGTTAATTACGCAATAGATTTTCTCAACCAATTGCCATCAGCACAGCCACTGGAAGTACTAGAAGCATATTACAAAGGCAAATGCGACGGGATCAAGGAATGCACGGCAAGACTCAAGAAGGTGTATGAGGAATTCGTAAATGGATGATCTGATTTATAGGCAGGCGGCGATAGATGCAATGGCAAACGCGCTACGGTATTATCCGAACGAATGTTATAGGAATCTCAACGAATATGAATTTGCCAAAGGCTTGGCAGAATTGGGATTAAAAAGTGTGCCATCCGCTCAGCCAGAAGACTGGATGGAGAGAAACAAAGAACGCATCCTACAGGCGGGAATGGAAGGACGAGAAATCGAGTTCCGAATAGGCGGCAGATTATTCGCAATAAGGGAGAAGGCACAATGATAGATGATCTAATCAGCAGACAGGCGGCGCTTGATGCTATTAGCTGTAACATCACTGTGACGGGCAGACAGAATGCTGAACTTGTTAACTTTTTACAATACGGACGAAGACGCGATCGAAGCGTGGAACAGGTGGGCGGACAGTGAAAACAGAAGGGAGTAATGGGGGATGAAATTTGAAAAGGTGTCGTACGAAGAATTCTGGAAGGCTCTGGAGCGGTTCCCGCTCGTGGCAGCGGAGCAGCTGGCCATGGCGGAACAGATCTACAGGCGGATCAAGATCCCGGACAGGAAGACGGTAGGGAGCGCCGGATATGATTTCTCTGTGCCGTTCACGCTCAGCATTGGCCCAGGGAGGACGGCGTACATCCCGTCCGGAATTAAGTGTTACTTCTCGGAGCAGGAATCGGAGTCGTGGCATTTGAAGTTGTTTGTTAGATCGTCGATCGCAAAGAGCAGGAAGCTGGTGCTGGAGCATGGGACGGGAATCATTGATTCAGACTATTACGGCAATCAGGACAACGAAGGCCACATCTTCATGCCGCTGAGAAATTTCGGCAAATACCCGGCAAGGCTTAATATGGGTGAGCGGGTGTGCCAGGGGATCTTTGAGATTCACGGGCTTGTAACGGGAGATGATGCGACGGGGATCCGGAGCGGCGGATTCGGGAGCACGGGAATTAAAAGTTATGATATCCAGAGAAGTGAAAGAAGCGATCGAAGAGACCGGGAAGAAACTGATCCTCCAGCTCCGCATGGAAGGGATGCTGAAGATCTGCGAAAGTAAAAGCGCGATGCAGAAAGCCGAGGGTCTTCTGCGGAGCTACGAGGCGCTGAAGATCGCGGATGACCGGAGCGCTTACTGGATGGCACAAAAGATAGAATCCGCCCTGAAGCTCATCGAATCGGATCCGTATTACAGGATCATCCCGGAATATTACATCGAGGGGCGGACGCGGGAAGAGATAGCGGATGAATTCAACACATCGCCGACGACGATCAGCCGCAACAAAAAGCGGTTGATGGAGACGGTCAAGATGGTTTTATGCTCGGACGAAACAATCAAAGAACTGTATAGCTGAAGCGGACAGGCGGATCAGATGCCTGTCCGCTTTGCTTTGGACATGTAACATCGGCGCTACACAGACGGCCTGTGTCCACCAGTGCGGCCGTTATAAACTTCAAATAAATGGAGGTAATGGCTATGAGTAGAAAATGGTGGAAAGCCGCAGGGGTCCGTGCGGTGAAGACTTTCTTTCAGACATTTGTCGGAACGATCGGGACATCCGCGGTGATCTCAGCAGTGGACTGGAGGCTGGTGCTCAGCTCATCCGCGCTGGCCGCGATAGTGTCCCTCGGGACATCTCTCGCGGGACTGCCCGAGGTGGATGAATGACAGGACACATAGTATCAATCCTTCTAACAGTTGTGTCGGGGGTCCTTTTATTTGTGATAAAGGGGCTCTTGACACAGATAAAGACTTTGAAGACGGACCAGAAGAGAAAAGAAACGGAATGGCAGGACGCCATATCTGCAGGAGTGGTATCTCTGCTCAGGATCCAGCTGATCGAGTACCACGATAAATACATGACGGGTGATCATATACCAACGTATGTGTACGAAAACTTTGACGATATGTATAAATCATACCGTGCTTTAGGGGGTAACGGGATGATCACCCACATGAAAGAAGAGATCGACTCTTTGAGGATGAAAAATAAATGAAAGACACGGACACGGGAGAATGCACGAAGCGAGGCCGGCCCGACAAGTACGAGACAAATGTGGAGCCGTATCTGGAGGAGATAGCCGAGATGGCGCAGACCATGACGGAGCGCCAGATCGCGAAGTCTCTGGGCATAGCATACAGCACTCTCCGCGTCTACAAGTCGAAGTACCCGGCATTTAATAAAGCCATGGAAAAAGGGCGTCATATACTCGTTCAGGGGCTGCGCTCGGCATTGATAAAGAGAGCACAGGGATATGAGTACGAAGAGGTCTACGAGACGTATGAAGGACCCGTCCTGAAGGAGAAGACGATCAAGAGAAAGCAGATGCCGCCGGATGTAGCTGCCCTTAATCTGGCACTAAAGAACTACGACCCCGACAACTGGGCGAATGATCCGCAGATGCTTAAGCTCCGAAAAGACGAATTACGTCTCCGCCAAAAGCAGGCCGAGAAAGATCAGTGGTGAATATCACATGAACTACACGCTCGACAATTTCTATCAATCCCACGAGTGGGTCAACCTGACGCATATCCTTCGCAATGAACGGCTGGACAAGGACGGCAACCTGGTCTGCTGGCACTGCGGGAAACCTATCACAAAGAAGTACGACGCGATCGCACATCACACCATCTTCCTGACCGACGACAATGTAAACATCGCAGACATCAGTCTTAACCCGGAGCTTATCAGGTTCGTACACCACAGGTGCCACAATATTATCCATGAGAAGCTCGGGAGCATAAAGCGTGAGATCTATCTGGTGTATGGCCCACCGCTTGCTGGTAAAAAATTTTTTGTCGACCGGGCGCGGGGAGAGGGAGACCTGATTGTTGATCTGGATCTGATCTGGATGTGTATAACAGGCGGCAGGGACCTGGAAAAACCGCCGCGCCTCAACAGCGTGGCATTCGGTGTGAGGGACTACCTCATGGACTGCGTGACCTGCCGTCGCGGCAAGTGGAACAACGCCTATATTATTGGCGGATTCCCACTGAGCAGCGAGCGCGAGAGGATCTGCAGAAAGACCGGAGCACGTGAGATCTACGTCGAATGCAGCAAAGAGGAAAGCATGGCGAGGCTTGAGCAGACGGACGACCGGGATAAGAAGGAGTGGGCGGCGTACATCGACCAGTGGTGGGCGCGGTACCGGGGCAACACATTCCCCCCCACTCCCCCTGATAATTTTTCGCAAGGAAAACTGTCGTAAGGATCCCTTTTCTCGCAGAATCCTCAAAAATGAGATTTTTTGAATCGAAAAATCAGGAAAATCGGGGTGAGTGGTAAATGAACAGCAAAAATCTCGAAGTTTTGACAAATATCATCGGAGCAGTAGAGTCCGGAGGTCAGGTATACGGCCGCAGGAACTACGCCGCATATGCCGGCCCGTATACGAACACGAAGAATGAGCACACGATCACGCTCGGGTGGGCTCAGAACTACGGCGATGAGGCTCACAGGCTGATCAAGATGATATATGACTCTGATCCGGAAGGCTTTAAGAAGATCGATGCTTCCGGGAGGATCAAACAGATGCTGTCCCATAACTGGGTTTCGGAGAGATGGAATCCGTCTTCGGCCGACAAAAGGACGCTGATCGCTCTGATCGACAGCGAGGCGGGCCATAAAGCGCAGGATCAGCTGTTCGCGGATCTGATGCTGACATTCATCAAAGACTGCTGTGCAGATTACACCTCGGACGTGAAGGCGGTCATGATGTACTGCCAGATCCGGCACTTGGGCGGCAAATCGGCAGCAAGAAGGATTTTCGGCAGATGCGGTGGAGATTACTCCATGAACCGGATCATGAATGCGCTCCGCGCGGATCAGGACGACACATCGAGCAGCAACCAGGTCGGAGACAGGATTTTCTGGAGCCGACATGGAAAATGCAGGGAATGGATCGAGGAATACGCGTCGCCCGAAGGCGCACAGGAGGTGAAGACCGTGGGATATGATCCTGCGAAAGTGATCGCGATAGCGGAAGCGGAGATCGGTTATCTGGAAAAGCGCAGCAACTATCAGCTGGACAGCAAAACGGCCAATGCCGGCAGCAACAACTACACCAAGTACGGCAGAGATATGTATGCGTGGACGAAAGCGGAGGCGGGCGATACTTACGGTGTTGACTACCAATGGTGCGACCAGTTTGTGGACTGGTGCTTCGTGAAAGCATACGGCCTGGCAGCGGCGAAAAAGCTGCTTGGAGGCTGGTCTGCATACACACCGACATCCGCATCTCATTTTAAGCAGATGGGGAGATGGTCCTCGAAACCGGCAGTAGGAGCGCAGATATTCTTCCGCAACTCGGAGCGCATCTGCCATACGGGGCTCGTTTACAGATTTACGGATGATACGGTTTACACGATCGAGGGCAACACATCCGGAGCATCCGGCGTCATATCCAACGGCGGAGGGGTCTGTAAGAAATCATACTCCAGGTCCAGCAGCCGGATCAGCGGATACGGGATCCCGAATTACGGGATGAAAGCATCCGGAGATGCGGTTCCGGAGACGCCGGGCACCATGGAAAACAATGTGGCAAAGGGTCAGGAGTGGCTGAACGAATATTACGGAGAGACCATCAAAAAACACTGCGGCGCGTTGCTGGAGGTTGACGGAGAGTATGGGCAGAAAACAAGAGCTGCCGCGCTTGCCGTATGGAAAGATCTGATGAACCGGAAGTTCAAAACAGACTTCGATCCATCAAATACTTATTTTGGAGAAAAGTGCCGGTCTCAGGCATCAAAGGCCACCGTTATGCTGAACAGCACGGGCACATTTACGCTCATCTGCCAGCTCCTACTGTCGGCTTACGGAGATTACAAAGGAGCCATGGACTGCTCCTGCGGATATGAGACGGAAAAGGCTATCAAATCGTTCCAGAAGACGGAAGGACTTACGCAGGACGGCGCCTGCGGCGCGGACACCTGGTTCGTACTCTTCAATTGAGGTGAAAGAGCATGGCATATGCGTTTAATGATGACAAATCAAAAGTAAATCTGAGCATCGACATGATATATCCCGTCGGATCGATCTACATGAGCGTAAATTCGACAAATCCGGGGACGCTCTTTGAGGGGACGACGTGGGAGCAGATCCAAGACCGCTTCCTTCTGGCCGCGGGGTCGACATACGCAGCCGGAACACAGGGAGGCGAAGCGAAGCACAAGCTAACGACTTCGGAGCTGCCGTCACACACGCACGACATGAACAAATCGCTCTATACAAGGTTTTGGGGACTTCTGCCGGGTGATCCGGGAGCGAGGGAAGGCGTCCAGACCGACAACTGGGACACGACCAACAGAAATAAGACATGGCCAACGGGTGGCAATGAAGCTCATAACAATATGCCACCTTATCTGACGGTGTATGTATGGAAAAGGACGGCGTAAGCAGATACGACCAGCTGCTGCAGGCGATTGATGGGAAGGAATCACTGATCCCGCTTATTTCGGAGGCCATTTATCTGGAAGAACAGCTGGATTATCTCAGAGGCCTGCCAAAGATCCGAGTAAACCCGAAAGACCCGTCCATGCAGAAAGCGACGCCGGCAGCAAAGCTTTATAAAGAGTATCTGCAGCAGTACACAAATGTGATCAAAATTCTGGTGAGAGAATCGGCAGCGGATGAGGGCGAGGAAGAGAGCCCGCTCCGCGCATGGTTCAGGGAACATGCTGATCAATGAGAAAAAGATATGGTCTCCGGACAACAGTTATCTCCTGGAATACAAAGCGCGCTGCGACGCCGGCGAGATCGTCATCGGCCAGGAGCTCCGGATCGAACTGCAGAATCTGGAGGACGGATTTCGAAATGACAGGTATTTTTACGACACAACCGATGCACTCCTGAAGATGGACTTCATGGAGCACTGCGTGCGGCTGACGAAGTCTCCGTTTTACAACAAGCCCATGAAACTAATGCTGTGGCAGAAGGCATTCATTGAGTGCCTCTACAGCTTCAAGATGTCGGATACATCACTCAGGCGGTTTAAAAAGATCCTCCTGTTGATAGCCAGGAAGAACGGCAAATCCGAAACGTGCTCCGCCATAGGGCTCACCGAGTTTTTCCTTGGAAATCCCGGGTCGGACATCGTGGCGAGCTCCAACGACGACGCGCAGGCATCTATCATCTACGGAGCGATCGACACGATGCGGGAGCTGATCGATCCGCACGATCAGGACACAAAGAGGAATCAGTCGTTCATTAAGAACAAGTTCACGAATACGAAAGTATTTAAGCTGTCTGACCGGACGAAGAACAAGGAAGGCCGAAACATAGATACAGCCTTCGTGGATGAGTCGCACGAGATGAAGGAGAACATCATCGGCAAGTCGATCGAGCAGTCTCAATCGCTGAAAGATGAACCACTCTTTTTTAACATCACGACGGAGGGATTCGTGATCGGCGGCTATCTGGATGATGAGCTCGATAAAGCGAGAGCTGTCATCTTCAACGAGGATCCGGATGATCCGGCAGCAGAAAGGCTTCTCCCGTGGCTATACACGCAGGACAGCGAAAACGAGGTATGGAGAGGAAACAGGCAGAACCGCCTGTGGATGAAGAGCAATCCGACATTAGGCACCGTCAAAAAGTGGGATTACCTGGAAGAACAGGTCGCGCTGGCCAGAAAGAGCAAAGCGGACAGAATCTTCGTGCTGTCAAAGGATTTCAACATCAAACAGAACGGAGTGGAAGCGTGGTTGAACCTGGAGGATTACGACTATCCCTGCGGATACGAGATGGAAAGGTTCCGGGGCGCAAAAGCGCTGGGCGCGGTCGATTTGTCGGAAACAACCGACCTATGCTGCGCAAAAGCTTTAATTATGCTTCCGGACGATCCGAACAAATACATCGTGACGCAGTACTTTATCCCGGAGACAAAGCTGGAGACATCTGACGACAGGCACGCAGGGGCAAAGTACGACGAGTGGGCAGGGGATGGACTGATCACAATCACAGAGGGATCCGACATCGATTTGTCGGTCGTTGCCGACTGGTTTTATAAGATCTACACAGACTACGGGATCCGGGTCTGGAAGGTCGGATACGACCAGAGATTTTCGAAAGACTGGATCACAAAAATGGAATTCTACGGCTGGATGCGGACGGGCGGGGATGACACGGATCTGGTCCTGATAACGCAGAACGCACAGACGCTCAATAACGCGATCCGCCTGTGCGAGGCCGATCTGAAGCACCAGCTTCTTCAATATGGTGATAATCCGGTAGACAAATTCTGCTTCAGGAATGCGGCACTGAATGTAGATAACCGTGGCCAATGCCTGATCGTAAAGAGCGAGGCGGGCAAGCGGATTGACGGAGCGGTGTGCACCGCGATCCTGTATGAGACATACAGGAGGTTCCGCACGGAGTACAAACTGCTGGTAGAGGGTGAATAATGGGATGGTTAGACAGATTCTTTCGGAAATCTCCGAATGAAACGAAATATGCACAGACATTCAACGGGCTGATCCCCGTCTATTCCCAGTACGGGACGAATATCTATGCATCCGATATAGTGCAGCAGGCGCTGAAGTGCATCGTGGATGAGCTGAAGAAGCTGAACCCGAAGCATGTGCGCACAGCTGGCAGCGATCCGGTACCGGTCCGCGGAGGCATACAGGATCTGCTGGACAATCCGAACCCGGTTATGACGACAGCGGAGTTCCTCGAGAAAATGTTCTGGATGCTGCTGCTGAATTACAACGCCTTCGTGATCCCGACGTACTATTCGTGGACTGACAACAACGGTCAGGAACACAGATCGTACGAGAGCCTGTATCCGATCAAACCGGAGCAGGTGGATTTCATTGAAGACGCGGCGAACCGGCTGTATGTGAAGTTCTGGTTCTCGGGAGGTTATACAACGACGATCCCGTATGAAGACGTCATCCACATCAAAATGCGCTACTCCGTGAATGACTATATGGGAGGAGACGAGGGAGGCCAGCCGGATCACAGGTCACTGCTGCAGAGCCTGCAGCTGAATGATCAGCTGCTGAAGGGGATCGCAAAGGCGATGAAAGCGTCCTACGCGGTGAACGGCGTCGTTAAGTACAACACGATCATGGACGGAGGTAAGACAGAAAAGGCGATTAAGGAATTGGAACAGAAACTTGCCAATTCGGAAAGCGGTTTCCTGCCGATCGACCTGAAGTCGGAATTTACGCCTCTGAAGAGAGATACAAAGATCGTAGACGCAGACACGCTGAAGTTTGTGGATGAGAAGATCCTCAGATACTGGGGTGTCCCACTCCATATTCTGCAGGGGAACTACACAAAGCCACAGTATAACGCGTTTTACCAGAAGACGTTGGAGCCGATCATCATAACGACTTCCCAGGCATTCACGAAGAAACTCTTCACGCGAAGGGAGCGTGCATTCGGGAACCGGATCGACCTGTACCCGAAAGATCTGATCTTCATGACCGTGGAGCAGACGCTGGAGATGGTAACGCTGCTAGGCTATACGGGGGCCATGTACGAAAACGAAAAACGCGCTGCGTTCGGCCTCGCGCCGCTTCCAGAACTGGAAGGAAAACGCTTTGTGTCGCTGAACTGGGTAGAAGCTGACAAGGCTGCCGCTTATCAGCTGGGCCATCAGAATACAAATGTGAATACAGTGGATAAAACGGCGAAAGGCGGAGAATCATGAGCGATGAATTCAAAAGACCGGTAAGCCGCAACGAAGCAATTATCCAGAATATCCTGGGAGCGGCAAATGTGCTCGAAGATCCGGAGAGCCGGATTGAACAGATCTTACAGTCGATTTTGAACGGGTCGGATTACAACAAGCCGGCGCTGAGCCGGATCGAGGAACTTCTGCTCGCCATCAAAAATGGAGAAAGCCGGCGTTACGATCCGCAAAGCAGAAATGAGGAGATACTTCTGGCAAAGATAAACGGAGAATCTTATACAGATCCGCCGCAAAGCCGGATTGAGGAGCTCCTTATCAACTGGGCAAACCGGCCGGTAAGAAAAAGCAGGGTGGCCACGTCATCGGGCAGGATTGTAAAAAGCTCAGATGGGGACCAGATAACAGCGTTTGAGAGGTGAAAAATGGCAGCACTCGAACTTGAAAGAAGACAGTATGAATTTGACGTCCGGGCGGCAACCGCCGACGACGGCTCAAAAATCATCACAGGGAGGCCGATCGTTTACAACAGCAGGACGGATATCGGAAAAATATACGAAGAGGTGATCCTGCCGGGAGCGCTGAGCGGCACGGACCTTCGGGATGTCCGCTTCCTGGTGAACCACGACCGGCAGATGATCCCGCTGGCCAGATCAAGGCGGAACAACGGGAACAGCACCATGCAGTTCTCGGTCGACGATCAGGGCCTGAGACTGGACTGGGTAAAGCTGGATGTCGAGAACAACACGACATCACGCGCGCTGTACAGCGCCGTAGACAGAGGGGACATATCCGGGATGTCATTCACATTTTCGGTCAGAGGACAGAAGTGGTCCAGACTGGATACGGATTATCCACTTCGAGAAATCACTGACATAGCATCTATCGTGGAGGTGAGCGCGGTGACGTTCCCCGCTTATGACGCGACAGAGATATACGCCCGTTCGGAAGGCGCGCTGGAGAGCGCGCGCCAGCTTGTGGAGACGGCCAGGCAGACACGGGCGAAGCCGCTGGAGAGCGAGCTCGAATTACTGAAACAGAAAACACGAACAATGATTTTGGGAGGCTTTTAAAAAATGGGAAGAAGAAAGTTCCTTGAGAAAAGACTCAACAGGCTGCTCGAGAAAAGGAATACTCTCCAGGCCAGAGCTCTGGCGTCCAACGATGCAGCGGAGGTGAGGTCGATCAACGACCAGATTGCGGATATCAATGCCGATATCGCGGAAGCGCGCGAGGAAATCGATCTGATCGATTCCGAAACGAGAGACGGAGCGCAGGCAGGATCCGCGAGCCATACGGCCGCGGAAGAGGGCGATGCGAACGCCCAGGAAGAAAACAGAGGCCTGGTTCCGGAGAATGCAAGGCTTATCAACCCGGTTGGATCGTTCCGCCAGGCGAATGGCCGGACACAGGCCAGAGAGGAAAACCCGCTCGGCACCATGGAATACAGAACCGCATTCCGCGAGTACTTCATGAACGGCACGCCGATCCCGGCAGAGCTCCGTTCCGGAGATGCGATCAGCACGGTGGAGACGGGTGCCGCGATCCCGATGACGATCATGAATCAGGTCATCAACACGGTGAGAAAGCGCTATGGGAATCTGTACGCGAAGGTTCGCAAGCTGTCCGTGAAAGGCGGCGTCGCCATCCCGATCGGCGCGCTTCAGGCAACGTTTAAGTGGATTAACCAGAGCACGGTTTCGCCGCGCCAGAAGACCGATAAGCTCGGGAATGTACAGTTTTCCTTCCACACAGCCGAAATCCGCGTAGCGCAGTCCTTCCTGTCCTATGTGGTCACGATGGATGCGTTTGAAGCGGAGATCGCCAGAGTCATCGCTATCGCATATATGCAGGCGATGGACGAAGGAATCGTCAGCGGCTCGGGTAATGGCCAGATGCTTGGCATTCTGAACGATCCCAGGGTCGTAAACACGGTCACGCTGACGGCTGCGGAGATCAACAACTGGACGGCGTGGAGAAAGAAGTTCTTCAGCAAGCTTCCGCTCGGTTACAGGGCAGGCGAGTTCATTTTTGCTTCCTCAACCGTCGAATCCTATCTGGAGACGATGGCCGACAGCAACAATAACCCGATCTTCCGCCAGGCAACGGGCCTCGAGACCGAAAATGGCGACGGAAGATTCCCGGACGGCAGATTCTTCGGCAGAAGCATCTCGCTCGTGGAGCCGGACATCCTTGCAGATTTCGACACCGCATCGCAGGGCGACGTGATCGGCATCTTCTGGCAGCCGGAGGAATACGCGATCAACGAGAACTTTGGTTTCACAATGCGCAGATACTTTGACGAAGAGACGAACGAGTAT
The DNA here is from genome assembly GCA_017634975.1 of Lachnospiraceae bacterium. Taxonomy (GTDB): domain Bacteria; phylum Bacillota; class Clostridia; order Lachnospirales; family Lachnospiraceae; genus NK4A136. The sequence goes on from JAGBMJ010000115.1 coordinate 21,212, forward strand.
GTCGACAAGGCGCTCGTGGTGGTCGACGGCAAAGTGCTCAACCCGACAGGATACTACAAGATCCTCAAGGGCTGATAAAGGAGGTGCAGCATGGACACAACTGTATCTGCACTTAAAAAACTGTACGTGGCGCTTGGCGGATCCGCAGATGACGTGGCGGAAATCACACTGATCCCGGAAATGATCAACGCCATTGCGGAGCAGGTAGCTGCAAACGCCAATGCGGAACAGGCGGACACGCCCGGATTATAACGAATGGTGACACTGGAACAGGTGATGACCGGCATGAATCTGTCCGGGAATGAGGATCAGGGAGCGACGATCCAGATCTATATGGATGAGGTGATGAGCTTCCTGAAAAATGCCGGAATCCCCGAGTCATCCATCACCGTGGGACTTGTGGTCCGCGGAGTCAGCGATCTTTGGAATTACGGCGGCGCCAAAGGAGAGCTGTCGCCGTATTTCTGGGAACGCGCAACACAGATTTCATATTAATGAGGTGATAGAAATGATCAATTCTGACAGAATTGTCCCGATCACGAAAACGGACCTGCTTTCGCTGTACGCCGTGATGCTTGCCATGACGGACACAGAATTCGCGGTGGCGGAGTCCAATACCGTGGATGGTGACTACGATGAAGCGGCGGTCACGAAAGCAATGCTGTGCAACCAGCCGCTGAAGACGTTTAACTTTGGAGCAGATGTAGCGTCTGCGACGATCTACTTCGTCCCGGCCCTCAATTACGAAGGCTTCACCAAGGGAGGAAGCGCCCTGACAGCGACGGGAGATGTGGATGCCGATGGCGCCACACTCTACAAAGCCGTGCTGGCATCCGGGGCGGTTACGATCACAAAGGTCGGAGCGTAACAGAAAGCAGGTGATCAGGTGAGGGCATATAAGCCGGCAGTACCGTTTGCCACCTGCATGAAGCTGCTCACACCTGAGTATCAGACGGTGAAAGGCGTGAGAAAGCCGGTGTATCCGGATCCTGCAGAGGTGGATAAGAAGTTCTGGGGCACGTTCCGGTCGTTCGGCGGAACGGAAAGCATGGAGAACGACATATATACGGTCATAGCGACAGGATATATAGACACGTGGTACCGGTCGGACATCCGGCCGGACTGCCGGATCCACATCTGCGCGAGCTCTGCGACATATGAGATCCTCGGGGAACCGGAAGATATCAACATGCGTCACCAGTACATGAAGATACGGGTGCGTAAGGCCGGAGGGCGCGCGTAATGGCTGCAAGAAAAAACTCCATCAATATCGATTATTCATCATTTGCAGAATTTGCTGAGCGCCTGGATGAGCTCGGAGCCAATCTGCAGAAGGTAATGACGGATTCGATGGAGCAGGCAGCGGAGACCGTCCAATGGGACACACAGGACGCGATCGCGGAGGCCAATCTTCCGGCAACCGGCACATTTTCACGCGGCGCGACGGAAGACAGCCTGATCAAGGACCCGCGGGTCGTGTGGTCCGGTTTGGTCGGAGAAATCGGAGTGGGGTTCGACATCACCGTCCCCGGCTCGGGCGGCTGGCTGATAACCGGAACGCCTAAGATGAGACCGGACTACGCGCTTGAAAGAATTTACGCGCAGAAAACCTACGAACGGAAACTAATGAAGGAGATCGAAGAAGGCCTGCGGGACGCGATCGACGACATACTCGGAGGATGACATGGTTGACGATGTTTTGAATATATTGGCCATGACCGGCTACGAGGTGTACAGGCAGGGGAGCCTCGCAGGGAATGAGGAGTATCCGGACAGTTTTTTCACATTCTGGGAGGTCGGGTCTCCGGACCACGCACACTACGACAACAGACGGTACGGAACCGAATGGGCATATGAAGTGAACTTCTACAGCACCGATCCGGATCTTACGTATTCCGTCCTGGATGAAGTGATCGCTGCATTTGAAAGAGCGGGATGGACGGTGCCTTCCCGCGGAAATGACGTCAGATCAGATGAACCGACCCATACAGGGCGGGGAGTAAATATTTATTTTTTGGAGGTATAAGAGAATGCCTAAGAAATACTTTGAATATCGCGGCGTGAGCCATGCGGTTTTCGCAGAGGTAACAAAAGATGATTCCACCGAGATCACGTTCGGGAGCGTGAAGGATTTCACCGGCGTTTCCGAAATCGGAAAAACTACGGAATCTTCTTCGGAAACACATTATTACGATAACATCCCGGCAATTATTGTTGACTCGGTCGGATCCGATGAACTCAGCATCAATGCGTCGGGCATCCCGTTTGACGTCCTCGCAGAAGTAACGGGCCAGTTCTACGATGAGAATCTGGGGATGTACGTCGAACAGGAAGGCACCCCGAAATATTTCGCATTCGGGTACGTAACCGACAAGACGGACGGCACACAGGTGTTTGTGTGGAGACTGAAAGGCAAGTTCTCCATTCCGGACCTCAATGCAATCACAAAGGATGACGGCACAACCGCAAATGGACAGAGCCTGACATTCAAAGGCATCAGCACGGCGAAAAAGTTTACAAAGACGGGAAAAGGAGCGAAGGCGGTCAATGTGGACACATCCGTCAATGCCGGCATGACAGAGACATTGTTCTTTGCGGAAGTCCTGACACCGGATACGGTAACGGCTCCGAAGCCGTGACTGCTGAAGGATAGCGACGGAAACCTGTTAGCAACCGATCGCGGAGAATTGGTAAAAGCGGTCGCAAGCTGATCGCTATCCAATCACAACCAACAAACGGCGCAAAAGGCTGCTGCATGAGCGCAGCAGCCTTTTTAAAAAGGGAGGACAAATGGAACGGTTACTTCTGAATAGTTATGACAGAGACGGAAATGTCACGAAAACCGTCGAAGCCAGGATGTTCGACATTGAATTCGGCACGATCCGCGCCCTGATGAAGGTCCTTGATATTGACAACATCGAAGACACGGGGGAATTGCTGAGAACCGTGACGGAAGCCTGGGAGGAGATCCTCGTGATCCTTGGAGCATGCTTCCCGGACATGGCGGAAGAGGACTGGAAGCATGTGAAGGTCCGCGAACTGCTTCCCGTGATCATGGACATTGTGAAGTTTACATTCACGGAGATCCTGACGATTCCGGTAAGTGAAAAAAACTGAGTGAGGGGGATGAGGACAATTCCCCCGTATACCAGACTTTGTTTTATATCGTCTACCAATTATGCAAAGAATATCCGGCGCTCAGCCCTTTCGACCTGGAACACAGGAGCTATCATGCCGTGATCGCTCTCTACGGAGACACGCGCGGGATCCAGATCCAGCAGAAGATCCTCGCGGATCCGAACCGGGTTATCAGAAGAAGGGCCGGCGACAACTGGTTTTAAAGGATGGACATATAAATGCCAAATCTTACGAGCACAGCTGTTTTTAAAGCGAACATAAGCAGCCTGAAAAAAGAGATGCAGGCCGCAGGGCGGGCAGTGCGCGCCGCAAATGCAGAGTTTAAGGCCGCGACAGCGGGCTCTGACGACTGGTCATCCTCTGCAGACGGCCTCGAGGCGAAGCTGAAACAGCTCGGCACGACGCTGAAAGCGCAGAATACTCAGCTGAAGCTGCAGGAGCAGGAGCTGCGGGAAACCGTCTCCGCGTATGGCGAGAATTCAGCGGCTGCGGACCGCGTAAGGGTAGCGATCAACAACCAGAAGGCCGCTATTGCGAAAACGGAAGCTGAATATCAGAGATACAGCGCATCTCTGGAAAAATTGAACGGAACCTACGGTAGCAACCTGACGGGGATCAACAGATACACATACGAGACCGAGCGGCTTACGGATGCGATGGATGATCAGCAGACGGAGCTGGACAGGCTGAAAGCGGCGTATGTAGGTGCGACGCTTGCGGGGAACACGGAAGATGTAGAAGAGTACGGATCTGCGATCGAAGAGCTTTCGGGCGAGCTCGCGGACAACCGGAAAAAGATGCAGCAGGCCGAGGCCGCGGCTGACGCGCTGGATAAATCCATAGAAGAAGCCGGAGACGGTGCGAAGGAAGCGACAGATGGCTTTACGGTCATGAAAGGGATCCTGGCTGATATCGGCGCAAGCATCGTGCGCGAGATCGGCCAGAAGGCCATGGAAGCGGTCAAATATGTGATAAGAGTCGGATCCGAGTTCGAGGCATCCATGTCAAAGGTGGAAGCCCTGTCCGGAGCGACGGGCTCGGAACTGGACGCACTGAGAGAGAAGGCGTCGGAGCTGGGCCGCACCACGCAGTTCTCGGCATCGGAAGCAGCTGACGCACTTTCAGCCATGGCACTGGCCGGGTGGAGCACCCAGGAAATGCTGGACGGCATCGACGGCGTGCTTCAGCTCGCGGCTGCCGGCCAGATGGATCTGGCAACCGCGTCTGATACGGTAGCCGGTTATCTCGCGGCCTTCAACATGAAAGCGAGCGAGTCGACGAAGCTAGCCAATATTATGGCAACCGCTCAGGCTAAGTCAAAAACGACGACCGATCAGCTGGCAGCAGCATACAGTACATCGGCGACCAACCTGACACAGGCGGGGCAGTCTGTCGAAACGACAACGGCGCTGATCGAAGGCCTGGCGTCCGTATCGGACACCGGCTCCGGAGCCGGAACACGGCTCTCGGCCGCCATGAGCCAGATCACCCAGAAGATGGAAGAGGGCCAGATCGCGATCGGGGACACGATGGTCAAAGTCACCGACGAGAACGGCGCCTTCCGGGACATGATCGACATTATCGCAGACGTCGAAGCGGCGACCTACGGCATGACGGATGCGGAGCGCGCATCGGCCCTGCAGAAGACATTTAACCGGCAGTCCATGGCAGCAATGAATGAGCTCCTGTCCGTCGGATCGGAACGCCTTCGCGGATACAAGACGGATCTCGTAAACTCAGACGGAGCGGCTGCAGATATGGCCGCTACCATGACAAACAACCTGAACGGGGCTGTCGCCGGGGTAAAATCCGCGACGGAAGGCCTCGGAACGGCTCTTTACGCTAAGGTAAAGGGACCGCTGACAGGGGCGGTAAAAACTGCCACCAAGCTGATCAACGGGATCACGGATGCCATAACTCCGCAGAAGACTGAGGTCGAATCCTTTATAGAGGATGTCAAGACCGGCAACGAAGAGGTGCAGGGCCTGCTGGACAGCGCCGAGGCTGATGTAAAAAATGCAGAAGCCAAGGTCGGAGAGCTGGAAGCGTACAAGAACACGATTCTCGAGCTCCAGGCGGTCCTGAATAATGGCGGCGAGCTGGATGACTTCCAACTTTACCAGATGCAGAACGCCGTCAAGGCGGTATCTGCTGAAGTACCGCAGATCGGTGAAAATTTCGATGCTGTTACGGGCCGCATTAACCTGTCGACGGAAGCGATCGAGACCCTTTTCAAGGCGACAGAAGAAACAGCGCTGAACATAGCTCTGCAGAAAGCCATGGAAAAAGAGACACAGGCTTACGCAGACGCTCTGATCAACCAGGCAAAAGCCAAGGCGGCCGTAAAGGCGGCGCAAGAAGACCTGAACGAGTACGAAGAAAAGTACCCGCAGGTACTGCAGATGTCGGCAGCGGGTACATCGCAGGACACTGCAGAACACATTAAGCTCCAGAAAGCCCTGACAGAAGCGTCTGCGGCACAGGCGGAGGCGACAGCGCAGGCGGAAGAGGCAAAAACCGGGATCGACCAGCTGAAAGAAGCCACCGCGGATCTGACAAAAGAACAGGAACAGACCGCAGCGAAAACGGATGAGCTGAAAGAGTCGGGAGAGCTTGCGACTGAGAGCGAAGAAAACCTGTCGGATTCGATGGATGGAGCATCCGATTCCGCGGCAAACGCTGCTATGTCTGAGGAAGAGCTGGCGGAAGCGGAAGAGGAAGCGGCAAAAGCGGCAGAAGAAGCGGCAAAGAAGATCCAGGAAGCGCACGATAATGCAGCGCAGGCGATCACATCCGCATACGAGAGCACTAAACAGGCAGCGGAATCCGCATTCGACATAAATCCGTTCGACAAATGGGAGCAAAATTCCGAAAACGGGCTGAGCAAGCTGCAGGAATCACTCGATTCGCAGGTCGAAGGTTTTACGGAGTACTCCGCAAACCTGCAGACGGTGTCAGATCATGTCGGACAGGAGATAACCCCTGAGTTCCTGACGTACCTGCAGAACATGGGCGCGGAAGGCGCGCAGGTCATGCAGGAGATGGCTGACGCGCTCGAGTCGGGCGATACCGAAAAGATCAGCTCCATCATGCGGGCCTACACCGAAGCCATGGACGTGCAGGACGAAATCAGCTCCAAGATGGCGGCCAACGAAGTGGCTTTGTCGCTGGGCCTTGGAAAGATGGGCTCCTCAGCTGCAGAGTGGGAAGGACTCGACACAGTTGTCACCGAGAAGCTCGCAACACTTGGAGAAAGCACATCGTCGGAGCTGATGACACAGTTCACTGCGGCAGAAGAGACAGCCAGACAGATGGGAATCAAGATCCCGGAAGGGCTGGCACAGAGTATTGCTGAATCCGAGGATCCAGCAACGGCCATTCAGACGGCGATCGCGCAGCTTGAGGCAGCCGCCCAGGGATCCGTAGAGGGTCTGGTCCAGGTGGCAAAGGAATCCGGCATAACGCTCCCGCAGGGCCTGCAGGAAGGGATCAAATCCGGGGAAACGGATGTACTTACCGCATATAAGGCGCTGCTTGACGCACTCTCGACAGCAGAGGCCAGCTCGAGCGCCAAGGAAGCGGGCGAGGCAAGCGGTAAAGAACTGACTGAGTCGCAGGCTTCCGGGATGGAAGCGAGCGCAGAGGAAGTCAACAGCGCAGCGGAGTCGGTCACGTCAGGAGGCGCGGAGGCAGCTAAAGGCAAATCATCCGAATATACGGCAGCAGGCAAAGATTCCGGGAAGAAGTTTGCAGACGGAGTCAAAGGAAGCCAGGGGCAGGCCAGAGCATCAGGCATGACCATGGCCAAGGCCGGAGTTACCGGAGCGAAAGCACAGAACAAGGCGATGTCGACAACCGGGCAGACACTCGGAAAATCGTTCTCGACGGGTCTCGGAAAAACCGCTCCATATGCCAAAAAAGCGGGCAACACGCTCGGGACAAATGCGGCGTCAGGCGCGAGGGCAAAGCAGACGGACGCAAGGAGCGCCGGCACCACCGTAGGAACACAGTTTGTGAGCGGCGTATCTTCGAAGAGCTCCGCAGCGACATCGGCGGGCCGCACGATTGCAAACGCGGCAGTCAGTGGGGCAAGAGCGGTCGACGCAACGTCCGCAGGGTCAAGCCTTGGAAGTACTTTTGTAAGCGGCGTATCGTCACAGTCGGGGGCGGCGAGCAGCGCGGGCACGAGTCTCGCGTCCAGCGCACAAAGCGGAGCCAAAAGCCTGAGCCTTTACGACACAGGATCCAATTTCGGAGCAGGCTTTGTGAATGGTCTCCGGAGCCAGATCAGCGCGGCGGCGTCTGCGGCGGCAGCGGTTGCACGGGCTGCTGCGGCGGCAGCTGCAGCGAACCTGAAGATCGGTTCCCCGTCCAAGCTGACATATCAGTATGGCCGGTGGTTCACAGAAGGATTTATAAACGGTATCGCCACGCAGGAAAAGGAATTGAAGGCGGCGGTCAAAACCATAACGTCCAATGCGATATATGCACTGAAACAGGTCACAAAGTACGACTTTGAGACGGTCGGAAAAACGGCCGCAGATTACTTCAGCACGGCATTCGCGGCCAGATCTACGTACATGCTCGAAAAAGTCAACTACCAGAACGAGCAGAACCTGCAGCAGATCGAAAACAAGATCACGGAGTACACGAACGCGAAAAAGGCCGAGGCTAAGGCCATACAGGCAGAATATGAGAAAACGAAAAGCAGACTGCAGAAAGAGTCGGATAGCGTCGTAGAAAAACTGACGGATAAGAGAAAAAAAGAAAAGGACAGCGACAAAAGAGAAAAACTGGATAAGCAGATCCAGGACGAAAGAGACCGGGTCGCTGAACGAATCAAAGCCCAGAAGAATCTGGCAGACCAGAGGATCGCGGCCAGTGACAAGCGTTACGACAAGTTGATCAACAAGGAAAAAGCATACCAGGAGAACTATCGGAAAGCCTCTGAACAGATGCTTTCACAGTTCCGGGACGCGATGGGACAGTATCAGGAAAAAGCAAACAATCTGATCAGCAGCACCATCGAGAACATAACCGGCAAGTACTCGGATGCTTACGACGAGCTGGCGGATAAGAGGGACAACCTGATCGATAAAATGCGTTCAGCGGGAGACCTCTTTGATATATCCGGAGCCGGCATCATGACGGTCAATGACATCAACGCGCAGACGAAGCAGATCCGCGACTATGCCGCGAAGCTGACGAAGATCAGGGGAAAGGTGTCGGCGGAACTGTTCGAACAGATCTCATCTTACGACATGGATGAGGGATCTGCCTTTATGGACCGCCTCCTGAGCATGTCGTCGAAAGAGCTGACGGCTTATAACAAGGCGTTCACGGAAAAACTGAATGTGTCGAAAACACTGTCCGAAAACCTGTATAAGAACGACTTCAAAAAGCTCACGTCGAATTATAAAGCGGAGATCGCCAAAGCATTCAAGGATATTCCGAAACAGCTGGAACAGATCGCAAAAGACTCGATGAAGGGTTTCACGGACGGCTTGACAAAAAACACGGCCTATATGACGTCTGGGATAAAGAAGATCGTCGCGGAGATGGTCAAGGAATTCAAAAAGGATCTGAAGATCAAGTCGCCGTCGAGAGTGACGTATGAGCTCGGCGAGTATACGGGAGAAGGCTTCGGGAACGGTCTGCGCGATATGGTGCGGTACATCCGGGATCAGGCGCAGGGGCTGGCGAACGCCGCCAGTACACCGCTTGACGGAATCAAAGGGAACATAACGGACATCACAGGCCTTGTCGGACAAAGCCGGCAGGCTGTGGCTCAGATGCCGGGCACAGTCATCAACAATTATAACCTGTCTCAGACCAATAATTCGCCGAAGAGCCTCAGCGCCTTAGACACATATCAGGCAAGACGCAGGCAGATATCTATGCTGAAGGCAGCTACGCAAGGAGGGTGATAACGAATGCTTTCGCTCAAGGTAAGGAACAAATACGGCGAAGAGCTGGAGCTGACGGGGGATCCTGCTTACGTGCTGACCAGTGTTGACGGGATCGATCCGCCGGATGCGGTGATCAACCATACGCACAATGCGGGGACGGATGGCAGCGTATTCAACTCATCTTACATGTCCACCAGGACGATCACCTTTACGCTGGCGATCAACTATCCTGCTGAAGAAAACCGGCTGAAGCTGTACCGGTATTTAAAGACTAAAGATCCGGTAAGGGTAACAGTAGAGACGGAACTCCGGGGGGTTTATATCGACGGATATGTGCAGGCGCTGCAGATCGGGTACTTCGACAAAAAGCAGGTGGCACAAGTAACCATATTCTGCCCGCAGCCGCACTTCAATGGACTCGACATACAGGTTCAGCCGTTTTCGACGGTCCAGAGCGCTTTTGAGTTTGAGTTCGACATCGAAGAGGCGGGGATCCCGTTCTCGGAAATCGTACTCGATCTGGAAAAAGCGATCATCAACCACGGAGACCTGGAGACGGGCGCCCTGATCACGATTTACGCGACGGGGCCGCTTAAAAATCCGAAAATCTACAATGTCAGCAGCGACGAACACATGATTTTCGAGGTCGATATGGATGACGGCGATGAGTTGATCATCAATACGAGGCTTGGCGAGAAGTCAATCAAACTGATCTCGCAGGGGACAACCACAAGCATGATCGGAGCACTGCAGAGGGGATCCACATGGTTTTCGATGGCAGCCGGTGACAATGTCTTTACAGTGACCGCAGATGAGAACCCGCAGAATATGATCGTTGAGTTTGAGTGCATCGATCAGTACGAGGGGGTGTGAGGGATGAACCTGTACACCGTGGATCTGTCGGGAACAAAGGATATCATAGACACCTTCCGGTCTGTCATCTGGACAGTGCAGTTTTTCGGGATGAACGACTTCGAACTGGTTGTTCCCGCCACAGAAAAAAACTTATCGATCCTCACACCGAGGACACTCCTGGTGAGGGAAGCGGACATCACAGAGGCCGGGTTTAAGAACGTCATGATGGTCGAGAACATCACGATAGATTTCGACACGGAAAAAGGATGGACCATGACCTGCACCGGAGGCGGCCTGAAGAAGATCCTGAACCAGCGGATCGTATGGAGGCAGACAAACCTGTCGGGGACAGTAGAGGACGGGATCCGGCAGGTGATCACGGAAAATGTGATCAGTCCGTCGGATTCAGACAGGAAAATCGCGAATTTTGTTCTGGACACAAAAAAAGGGTACACGGAGACGTTCGACCTGCAGCTGCTGGGGGAGAGCATAGGAACATGGTTGAGCGAATGCGGCCAGACATATGGATATGGATGGGACGTGGGAATACGCAACGGCAAGTATGTGTTTTTACTGACAAAAGGGGTCGACCGGACGTACGACCAGACAGCGGTGGTGCCGGTCGTGTTCTCACCGGAATATGACAACCTGATATCGTCCTCATACATTTACGAATCCAATGAGTACAGCAACGCTGCGCTCATTGGAGGTGAAGGGGAAGGTGAGTCGCAGAGAACCGCGACGATCGGGACGGCGCAAGACCTGGACCGGTTCGAGACTTATATCGACGGCAGCGGAGTCAGCAGCAACGGGGAGATCATAACGGTGCAGACGTACATGCAGATGCTGCGTGATTATGGGAAAGAACAGCTCGCGAAAACATCTTTCACAGAAAAGGTGGAAGGTAAGATCGTCCAGAATGACATGTACACGATCGGCGTCGATTATTCCCTGGGGGATATCGTCCAGATCAAAAACAGCTTTATAGATGCAACGAGCAGGATCATAGAGATCATTTATTCAGAAGACGAAGATGGGAGCCAGCTGATCCCGACGTTCGGAAGCTGGGAAGGTGAGTGAGATGGCAGTTACATACGGATTTTTTAATTCGCTGAATCATGACAGGGTATACAACGCCGACCAGATGTCGTACTACTTCAAGGGCCTCGTGTCGGACGGCGTGTACGAATCAATAGGCAGCGCGATGCAGGTAACGGCCGGCGGAGGAATGAACGTGCAGGTAGGGACCGGACGCGCGCTGATCAACACCAAGTGGGTGGAAAACGACGCAATCATGACGATCCCGATCGCCGCAGCACATGTCACGCTCGGAAGATATACCGCGATCGTGATTGAGCTGAGTATTCCGGATCGTCTCATAGAGATTAAGGCGATCGACGGGACACCGGCCTCATCGCCAAAGAAGCCCACGATCACAAAAGAGAGCAGCACGATCTGGCAGCTCTGCCTGGCATATGTTTATGTGCCACCGGGAGCGACGGCGATCGCGCAGGCCAATATCGAGGACAAAAGAGGGAGCGAAGAATGCCGGTTTGTCACGGGGCTGATTGATCAGGTGGACACATCTCACCTCTTCGACCAGTGGCAGGATGCGTTTGAAACCTACTATACACAGATGAGAGCGCGATTTGACACATGGTTTGAATCGCTCACCGAGTCACTGAATATCAATACGTATATTCAGCAGTATCGGAAGGATGTGTCTATCAGCCAGACGAATGTGATTCCGCTCGATATGGAGCTCTATGCGTACAGCGAAGAAGATATCATCCTGGTATTTATCAACGGTCTGCTCGGCATTGAAAATGTCGACTACGCCTTATCGGTGGCGGATGGCATCGCTTATATCGCTACGACAACCGAGGCTGTAGGCACTGCTGTGAGTATTCTGGCACTCAAGTCGCGCATCGGCTTCTCCACATTGGGCACATCCACCGGACAGGCTGTTGCGACATCCGGGGGCCAGCAAATATCAATTTAAAAAGGGAGGTTAAAAATGGCAGAGGAACAGGTAAGGATTACGGATCTCAGGAGCGAGGCTACAGAACCCGTTTCCGGGGACTACCTGATCATGGACAACACATCCGGAGGGACAAAAAAGATCCTGGCTAAAAACTTGCTGGCGGAATCGTCAGCCGCACGCGCAGCTGTTGCGTCGGACTTTGACGAGACAAAAGCATACGGAGCGGGAGAAACCGTATTTTATAACAAAAAGCTGTATACCTTCGTGGAAGCTCATGCGGCAGGGGCCTGGACTGGGCTGGATGCGGAAGAGATCACCATTTCCGGCGTTATTTCGGAGCTGACTGAAAGAGTTGACACGATCGAAGAAGAGGAAGGCCTGCACCGGTACGGCGTGTCCGGCATCGGGCAGTCGGCATCAAACCTCACACGCTTATGGGATGCAGTTGGCATGACTGCTCAGGTTGGCACAGACGGGGACAATTCAGCTGTAATCAATAACTTTGACGACGTCACACCGTTTAACCGGAGAAAATGTGTAGGCACATGGCATAAAGGCGCGACAGGAAGACCGGTATTCCATGTCCATGCGTACCTCGGAGACGAGGACTACACAGAAGATGGGACAAACGGCGATTATGTCGCCGTTGAGTGCCCCAGGGCGTACTACTACTTCAAAGACGGAGTCCTCGGAATATCCGCACATCATTATCCGGGATGGCGCCCGTTTGACATCTTCTGCCACGACCATAACCCGGAAGACACCATGCCATACTATTACCTGCCGGCATATGCGCTGGCTCTCAATGAAGACGGACAGGCGGTTTCACTGCCCGGATATGACAACGCACAGGGAACATATAAGGATCTTGTCGATGCGGCAAGGACGTATCAGGGCGGGGTGATCGGTAACGACGCGATTCTGCAGCCGGCAGCGGTTAACTTTTACGAGTGGGCACTGTTTACGGTTGAATTTGCCAGACAGAACAGCCAGCAGATCATGTACGGATGCGGCGCATTAAGACACTCAAACGACGACAGAGTGAAATTCGTCGACGCTACGCATGTCATCACAAATAACTATCAGGCAGCAAGAGTTGCGACGGAGTGCATCGCGATCATTGATGCAACCGTAGACGTCAGTAGCGCATCCTATCAGGCGACTCACAGAATCGTATCGGTTACGCGTTGCGACGAAAACGGCAATGCAGACGCGTCCGGGGATCACCAGCTCCTCGAACTGGAGGACTTCGGAAAAGACTATTACACATACGACACCACGGGGGCAACGGAATACAGGATCGCCGCCAGACCTTACCGCACGGGCGACTGCAACGGAGTCAGCACGCCGTCCGGATCTCCGGTAAACAACACAAATGGATACTATCCGATGAAGTATAGGTGGCGCGAGAATGTATTCGCTAACCAGTACAAAACGATAATGGATATGTTCATTGTGCGAGCCGGCACGGATGACACAGATTACTATCTCAAATGGTACTATCTGCCGGACCCGTCACGATATGAGCCGTCGGCAGCGTCAAAGCCGGATATCACGGATCTGGAAACAAATGTTTTCGAGCTGTTGGATGTGGAAACGGAACACGAAAACTACGTCAGTGGATGGATTAAGAGTAAGAAGCATTCTGCAGAATATCCGGATTTATGGATCCCGTACGAAACAACGGGCGCGTCAGGCAGCACGTATTACGCGGACTACGCTTACCTCGTGACTTCCAACGTCGTACGCGCGCTCCGCCTTGGCGGCGATTGGTACTCTGGCACGAACGACGGCTTCTCGTACGCGCTTGCGTTCTACGCGCCCGCGTACGGGTACGCGTTTTACGGAGGCGACCTTTGCATCATCCAGTAAAGGGTGAGTTGCGAAGCAAGAGGGACGTAGTCCCTGATTAACCACTCACAAAATAACGAGGGATTGAGGGTGCGACGCTTACCTCGTGTATTCCGCCGTCGTTCGCGCGCTCCGCCTTGGCGGCTCTTGGAACTCTGGCACGTCCGACGGCTTCTCGCTCGCGTATGCGTACTACGCGCCCGCGGCCGGGCACGCGTCTTACGGAGGCGACCTTTACCATCCGCACCAGCAGAAGAACGATGCCAACAAAACCGCATCGTACAGATATATCACTAAAACCGTTTATATAAAGGAACGGGCACCTTCTTTTCCTCGGCTCTAAGGAGCTGAAATACTCCGTACTGGACGGGCTTAGTAAATTATTTGAAAAGCGCGAGGATATGCAAAGCAGTGAAAAGGGTAGGCAATATATGGCAAGATGCCGTGAGCATCGAAAATGGAGTCGCAGCCGTCATAGACGGCACGCGTAACAAGCGGGGCAATAGAGAGGTCCAGTGCCTGCTCTATACAGATAAAGGGCATTGGCGGCAGATAAATCCGGATAAAGCACGGGAGTATGTCGAGCCTATATGCGAAGAACTATCGAAAAAAGAGTGGAAACACGCAAAGCCCCGCTATAAAAAGCAGTTTTGCAGAAACAGGACAAGTGGCAAAGGTAAATGGAGGGATATCTACGTTCCCAACCTGAAAGATCATATCGTGGCCCACATGATAATACGAGCATCAATGAAAGCGTTTACGCGCGGAATGCATCCGAATTGCTGCGGGAGCGTACCGGGGCGAGGGATTAAACACATTCTGAAGAACGTGGAGCGCTGGTTCCGGGAGGACCTGACGTGCAGATATTTCGTGAAACTCGATATCCGGAAGTTCTTCGACAACATTGACGGAGATATCCTGAAAGCGGTGTTCCGCACAAAAATCAAAGATAAAGATATCCTGTGGGCGCTTGATCAGATTGTGGACTCCGCCCCGGTTGCCTGTCCTGTCGGCTACTACACGTCGCCATGGTTTGCGAACCTGTATCTCGAAAAACTCGACTGGCACATCGTGCAGGATTTATACAAAGTGCGCAGAGGCGAGCGCATCCCATACGTCAGGCATTACCTGCGATATGCGGACGATATGCTCTTAATCGGTACGTCAAAGTCCGATCTGAGAAAAGCCGTCCGTGATATCAAGGAATATTTGCATGAACACTTCGGCCTGGAAATAAAGCCAGAATGGGAGATCAAGAAAATCGGCAAACACGAATTCTTGAATGGCGAATGGAAAATGAAACCGGGTACGTATTGGTGTGATATCGGCGGGTATAAATTCTGTAAAGACGCGACCATAATGAGGGACGGAATCTTCCTCGGCTCGAGGAGACTGGCAAAAAAGATCTATAAACAGGGATATGCGACCGGGCATCAGTTAAAAGGAATGATGTCCGAGATTGGCTGGGCAAAACACTGCGACTCCTATACGTTTTTCGAAAACGACATTAAACCATATATTCACATTAAAAAAGCACGGAGGTTAATAGGAGATGTGGACAAAGAGCGAAAACGGCGAACCGACAAAACCGTTACCGTTTGAGGTAAGCGGCAACAATGTCATCCTGAGAAAAGGTTTCACAAAAATTGAAGAGTCCGAAGAAATGCCGGAGCATTGGACCTACGACGAGTGGCAGATGACGGCGGAGCAGTACGAGGTTTATAAGGACTGCGAAACGAGGATCAGCGAGCAGGGCGACGCTCTCGTCGAGCTGGCGGAATTAATCAGTGAGGTGTTATGATGGCAAAGATCTACTACAGAAGGATTAAAGACGGAATCATGACGATCGAGGAAGTACCTGAAAGATGGAGAGCTGCAGTGCAGGAGCTTCTCAACAAAGATGATGAATGATGAAGAGATCGCCACACTGTCAATTCCGGAGCTCATAGAACTGATCTGCAGGCTCCTGGAAGAGATAGAAACCAGAGCGATGCAGCTGGCCTGAAATGACAGCTGCAGAAACAGGGCGCCGAATAAATGATTATAGAAACTCTAACTTAAAGCAGACGTTCCTATGGGAGGCAGTTATAAAAAAAGGTTGCGACTATAAGCGGCGTGAAGTACCGAAAGATTGTTTGAGTTGTGCACAGTCTTTCAGTGCAGACGATGAGAACGGAAATGTGATATTAGTCTGCGTCAAAGACGATGATCATCATGTACGAGTGCAGGATGATGGGCACTGTGAAGAATGGAAAGACTAACTTAAAGCAGACAAAAATTAGAATTGCGGTTTTGCCACGGTAACGTTGATGCGGTATATAATAGGTGCGTAGCCTACTTGCGAAAACCTTCCGCATATTCTATCACGCTTACAATAGACGGAAGAGACGGCGGGTGAATGATGAGGGCTTTATTATGGGATACTATTTAATTTGTCCACGATGCTTGCGGGAGGTCGAGGTTACGACGGCTACGAGAATAATTTGCCCGCATTGTTTGATTAGAGTGTATTGAGTAACTCAGTAGGGGCAGGCGGAGACAGGTATATCAATGTCGGCGTACGTTGAGAAGATCGTGGATAAAATGTGATTAATATGCTAAGATCATAGCAGCCCGGAAACGAAAAATTACAGGAAAAATTACAAGTTTCAAAAATGTGGCGGAAATAAGCCATAAATTGACGTGTCTGGGCGGGTTCGATTCCCATACACCCTCGCCAGAAAAAATCCCCGGAATATCGCAAAACCCAGTGTTTATGCGGCTTCCGGGGTATTGTTATACAAGCTGTAGTTGTGCCGTACAAGGCGTTTTTGTAATGTAAAATTACAAATAAATTACAAATTACGATCCGATGAGGGCGGAGATCTCACCTGCGGCGCGGTTCTTGTCCATCGACTGCCGGTATACCGTCTGCATGACATTCGATGTCTTCCATCCGCCGGCGGCGAGGATGTCCGCATCGGATACACCGCGGGCGTGCGCGAACGATGCGAAGAAATGCCGAAGGTCGTGGAAGCGGTACGGAGGGAAGCGGTATCTGCTCAAAAACTCCGACCACCTGTCAGTGAGCTGGTTGAGCGCGTAGGGGTTTGTCTTCCAGGAGCGATAAGATATGCCGCTTCCATTGTTGATTACATAAGGATCCCTATATCCTTTTATCAAGTTAAAATAGCCGAACAAAGATAGACTTAGTTCGGCGCGCTTTTCGTCGCCAAAAGCGAGATTCTGGCTTTTGAGCTTCGCGATCTGTTGTTCTGGAGTGGTATATTGTTTTGTTTTTGGCATAATACCTCCGAAAGCAAAAAGAGCCAAAGAGACGAATCTCTAAGGCTCTTTAAGCGACCGCGCAGCAGTCATTCAGTAAGTGAATATATTATATCACCTTAGAGTTTGGTGTCAATAATTGATAGTTACTTTCCGCTTTTGTTCATGCTCTCACGTCCTGTGAGCATTTTTTTCTATATCCTGCACGTTTGCCCGGCTGAAGTCTCCGCGACAATGCCTGAGCGCGTGCCGGTATGCTTTCAA
>JAGBMJ010000116.1 GCA_017634975.1 Lachnospiraceae bacterium
ATTGCTATATGGGTCTGTAGAATCAAACTTAGATAAACCGAAGCCGGTATCTGCCGCCAGCAGCGTGACCGTACCTGCATCCACTGCTGTAGAATTATCCGAGATAATATACCACGGCATCCCATGAAAGGTCACCTGCAAAGCCGTCAGAGCATCGCCGCTTTTCGTTCTGTTGTCTTCTGTTGTTACATTATAAGCGGCGTAGGCATCTCCCGACATCGTATCTATATCCGCATCCGGAATCGTTATCTCCACGTCTGCCGTCGGCGTGCCGGAAACCGTGATGACCGTATCACTGGTTCTGGCAACGGTGATCCCGTTTGTCGTGGTATAGGTCTCGCTTGTCTCCGGGAACTTATACCCTTCGTCTGCAGTGTAGACCACATCCGTCATTGCACCTGTCACACCGGTCTGCGTCGCTGCGCCGGAATCCGTTGTTTTGGTCATATTATTGCCCGGAGTGATGGTCACACTATGTGGAACCGTAAATGTATTTGTTTCAGATAAGAAGGTGACCGATGACAGATTGAGCTTTAAAGCGGGGCGGACACCAAACTCCTCAAGAACGTGGTCCCCTTCCGTGAGAACGACGCCGTTATCGCCGTACACGCACGCCGCACGCATATCATTGCCACCGGGCGAGCGCAGCCACCACTCATTATGATCAGCGTCCCCACCTGTAAAAACTGCTTTCCGGACATCACCCGAAAGTGTCCTTGCTTCCGCTGTGCTTAAAAGATACAGCTTGCCGTTATCCGTATCCTTGATCGCACCCGCAACATTTGAAAAATCGGACTTACCATCCCCTGCAGTTCCCGCAATAATCTTATCAAGATAAGCTTTTACATCCGAACTGCTGTAGTCATTGCTATATGGGTTTGTAGAATCAAACTTAGATAAACCAAAGCCGGTATCTGCCGCCAGCAGTGTGACGGTACCTGCATCCACTGCTGTAGAATTATCTGAGATAATATACCACGGCATCCCATGAAAGGTCACCTGCAAGGCCGTCAGAGCAACGCCGCTTTTTGTTTTGTTATCGTCTGTTGTTACATTATAAGCGGCGTAGGCATCTCCCGACATCGTATCTATATCCGCATCCGGAATCGTTATCTCCACGTCTGCTGTGGGCGTACCGGAAACCGTGATGACCGTATCACTGGTTCTGGCAACGGTGATTCCGTTTGTCGTGGTATAGGCCTCGCTTGTCTCCGGGAACTTATACCCTTCGTCTGCAGTGTAGACCACATCCGTCATTGCACCTGTCACACCGGTCTGCGTCGCTGCGCCGGAATCCGTTGTTTTGGTCATATTACTGCCCGGAGTGATGGTCACACTATGTGGAACCGTAAATGTATTTGTTTCAGATAAGAAGATGACCGATGACAGATCGAGCTTTAAAGCGGGGCGAACACCAAGCGTGGTGTCCAAGTCGCAGCCATTATCGTTGACAGCCCCGGACTCGCCGTGCACGTACGCCGCACTGCTACCGAAGAAACCCTGCGAGCAGAGCCACCACTCATTAAAAACAGTACTCTCACCTGTGAAGTCTGCTTTCAAGACTTCGCTAGAAAGTGTCCCTGCTTCCGCTGTGCTTAAAAGATACAGCTTGCCGTTATCCGTATCCTTGATCGCACCCGCAACATTTGAGAAATCGGGCTTACCATCTCCTGCAGTTCCCGCAATAATCTTATCAAGATAAGCTTTCACATCCGAGCTGCTGTAGTCATTGCTATATGGGTCTGTAGAATCAAACTTAGATAAACCGAAGCCGGTATCTGCCGCCAGCAGCGTGACCGTACCTGCATCCACTGCTGTAGAATTATCCGAGATAATATACCACGGCATCCCATGAAAGGTCACCTGCAA
>JAGBMJ010000117.1 GCA_017634975.1 Lachnospiraceae bacterium
CCTTCTGAATACAAGCCTCATGCGGAGAAGAATCCGGAGGCATTCCGGCGTTTTGTAAGCAAGAACCTGCCAATGGAGAGGAGGCGCACGCCATCACGTGCTACAGTCCGCAGGAGTTTTTAGAGTAATATCAAGAGGGAGCTTGACAGCCATGCGGAAATCGGACACACTTAATCGCAACGCATCGCATCGCATAGCATGGGTTAACTGTGCTCTTTTTTCATATAAAACAACATATATTCATGATGGATAACCGCCTTACTTGACGGGGTATTGTACCCTTTGTCAGGTTCGACGGTTTTTTGTTTTAAATCATATTAAGATGGTGATGATCGTAGATGAGTTTGATATCCATCCGGAAAAGGAAACCGATCTGAAGATCGTGGACTGGGACAGGACCTGCTTCCTGACCAAGTATTATATGATCTGATGGGCGCTGAACTGTTTTTTGGTGGGAGAGCCTTATGGAAAACACGAAATCTTCAAAGGAACCTCGAAAAACACCGAAGGTAGTTTCTATTGGCGCACAGAGATTTGAAAATGATAGTTGTCATGGTTGCATGAAACTATTGAAATAATCATTTTTATGGAGGAGGAAAGAGAATGAGCGAGACAACACAGAAGCCGTTAACAGCGATGGATGTGAAAGAGATGCTGAGATCCAAGTACGGCGGCGAGAACAAAAAGATTACGGGAGAAGATTACGACAAGTCGCTGGCGGTTAAGTGTGTAAACGGAACATTCGTCGGGAAGAAGACCGAGAATATCATTATGTACAGGGGTATTCCGTATGCCGGAAAACAGCCTGTCGGCGAGCTACGCTGGAAAGCGCCCGTGGATGTTGTTCCGGATGACGGAGTATACGAAGCGTATTACAATGCGAAAAGCGCCTATGGAAATCCGAAGCTCGAAACGGGATCTTATTACGATCTGAGCGAGGACTGTCTGTATCTGAATGTGTGGAAATCAGATAATGACTCTTCAGGAAAGAAGCCGGTAATGGTATGGATCCATGGTGGCGGCTTTGAGGCGGGAGGAACGGTGGATCCGATGTTTGACTGCCACAATTTTGTTCAGGAGAATCCGGAAGTCATCGTCGTTACCATTGCATACAGGCTCGGTCCCTTCGGCTTCTTGCACCTGTCTCACCTGCCGGACGGAGGGGATTACAAGGATTCGCAGAATTTAGGCCTTTTGGATCAGGTGAAGGCTTTGAAGTGGGTTCATGAGAACATCGAAGGCTTCGGCGGAGATCCTGACAATGTGACGATCTGGGGTGAATCCGCTGGCTCCGCAAGCTGCAGCCTGCTCCCGTTGATCGAAGGGGCGCAGGCCTATTTCAGGCGGGTCATTGCCCAAAGCGGCTTCGTCAATCAGACCAGATCTTCGGAGGAAGCCATCGCCTGCACGAATGAATTTATGGAAAAGCTTGGCTGCAAAACGGTTGCCGATCTTTTGAAGGTCGACGGCGAAACACTGGAGGAAGCATCTTCTGTAATCTTTTTACGGCAATTTCCGGAAAGAGACGGAAGGATTCTTCCGGCGGAAACATTTGAAGCCTATGCGAACGGCGCAGCGAAGGATATCGAGTTCCTTGCGGGCTGCAACAAGGATGAAATGAACTTTTTCGTGAGCAGCTTCGGACCGGAGGGCTGGGATGCATGGGCGCATGGCCGCATGACGAGATTGAAGGCCCGATTAACGGAGGAGGAGAAAGCGCTGGTTGAAAGCTTTTACAATGATGTTAAGGGGGAAAGCTACCAGCCGAGCAGCAGCCTGTTCAGTCAGATCTGGTTCAATGCGCCATTCATAAAGCAGTCGGATTGCCAGACTGCAGCGGGAGGAAAAGTCCACGCCTATTACTTCACCGTGGAGTCTCCCGATCCGGTCATGAAAAGCGGGCATGCGTTAGAGCTTTCTACAGTATTTAAGCATCCGGAGATGTCCGATGATACAGGAAGGGTATTTGATGAAACCTTTTCCAAAACTATGCGCAAGATGTGGGTTCAGTTCGCGAAGACCGGTGATCCTTCCCTTTCTGCGGATATTTCTCCGGACGGCAAAGTGTATGAGTGGCCGCTCTACGACATGAAGGACAGAAAAGTGATGGTTCTGGACGAATTTGATATCCATCCTGAAAAGGAGTCCGATATGCATATCGTGGATTGGGACAGGACCATTTTCCTTACCAAATATTATATGGCTTGATAGTTTTTATCAGGATACGTACGCGCTGGAGACAGGAGCGGTTAGATGCGTATCTGCCTACACAAGATTAAGGAGGAATCTAAAAAAATGAAAGCAAAGACAATTATTTTAGGAAATGTCATTACAATGGATGAATTCAAGCCTTATGCCGAGGCAATCGCGGTAAGTGATGGAAAAATCATTTACGTTGGCAGCAAAGAAGCCGCAATGAAGCTTAAGGATGATAAGACTGAGGTTTTGGATTACGGAACGAATTCTATTTATCCTGGCTTTTTAGAGGCCCACTGCCATCCCGGCTTCGCAGGAAACAACATGTTCGGGAGGGCGAATCTGTTAGAAGGTAAAACACCGGAGGATTATCTGGCGATCCTGAAGAAGTATGTGGATGAGAATCAGGATAAACCTCATATAGTCGGTTCAGGCTGGGCAGATGATCTGCTGTATCAGCTTAATGCGAAGCAGTTAGATGAGATTTGCCCTGATAAGCCCATGATCAATCAAAGCTCCAGCGGTCATATGATGTGGGTTAACACCAAGGCTATGGAAGCGTACGACATCAATGAAGAAGCAGTGGCACAATGGGGAACGGAATGCATTCATGTAGACGAGAATGGCAAACCGAATGGTCTGCTTGCTGAAAAGCCAGCCATAGATCTTGTTAAGAGGGTGCAGCCGGATCTTGATCAGGCCAAGAAGGAGCTTCTGGGCTTCCAGCAATATGCGTTTTCAAACGGGTATACGGGTGTATATGACGCCGGCTACCAGCTTCTGACCAAGCATGATCCCCGTGCCTACAAGGAGCTTGACGATGAAGGCAGGCTGAAGATGTATTCCTTCTGTGGAAGCTTCGTGAATGACAATACTGATACTCCCGAAGAGGATATGGAAAGGATCGCTAAGGAGGCAGAGGAATTTAACGGAAAGCATGTCAGGGTGATCGGAGCCAAGGTCTTTGCTGATGGAGTTGTCGAGGGCCATACTGCGTGGATGCTGGATGATTATGTGGATAAGCCCGGGTACAAGGGAGTAAGAAGGTTTGATGATCACGAAAAGATGGTAAGGCTCGTCAAGGCGGCGGCCGCCCACAATATGAACGTTCACATTCACTCGATCGGAGACGGAGCCACAAAGGCATGGATCGACGCAATCGCGGAGGCGCAGAGCGAGACAGGGAATTTCGATATGAGAAATGCGCTGGCGCATTTACAGGAAGTCACTCCGGAGGATGTTAAGAGAATGGGCGAATATAATGTTATGGCCGTATGCGGCATTATGTGGGCGATCAAGCATCCTGCCGGCTTTGCACAGGAGGTTGCCTATGTGGGCGAGGAGAAGTCCTATAATGCCTACCCGGTCAAATCCATCATGGATGCAGGCGGCGTGGTTGCCAACCACTCAGACTACCCCGTGTCGCCTCTGTTCAGCGCGGTTCAGGCGTTTTGCTATGGAGTGTTGAAGAAGCTGCCCTCAGACCCGGATGACTATATCAGAAATATTGATCAGGCGATCAGCAGACATGAGGCATTAAA
>JAGBMJ010000022.1 GCA_017634975.1 Lachnospiraceae bacterium
AGGATAGCCGAGACCTTGCTGATCGATTACGTTAATATTTTCTATGTAGACATGATCACAAATGCCTATTACTGGTATTATGTGGATCCTTCTTATCATTCCCTGAACGTGGAAACCACCGGCACGGATTTTTTTGCCGCGTCACAAAAAAATCTGGAACAGCTCGTATATGAAGAGGACCGGCCGAAGATGCGTGAATACCTGCGCAAGGAACGGCTGCAGGAAGAGATCGCCAAAGGCAAAATGGAAGATCTCGTATACCGGCTGATGCTGGACGGTCACCCGGTGTATCATAAGATGCGTCTGATCCATGTGAATGAAGCAACGGAGAACTATCTGATCCTGGGGATCATGAACGTGGATGACGAAATACGCGGGGCAAAAGAACGGGAAGCGCTGGAGTTTGAGAAGGAACTCTACACCCAGGTTGCCGAGAGCCTGGCATCGCATTTTGTTGTGATCTATTATGTGAATGCACAAACGGGACACTACCGCAGCCTGAGCAAGGGCGATATTTACGACCGGCTCAAACTGTGCTGTGAGGGAGAGGATTTCTTTGGTACCGGAAGGGAAAATGTAAAGCGGCTTATCGCGCAGGAGGACTGGGATAAGGTTACGCAGGCATTCAGTCCGAATTTCCTTATGGAAGAACTGGAAAAGAGCGGGCGTTATCTGGTGGATTATCGGACCTTAGACGGGACCAGTGTGCGTTTTACGAGACTGAATGTGATCTGGGCAAAGGACAGGACGCATCTGATCTTCGGTGTGGAAGATGTGGATGAGGAGATGCGCCGGGAGACCGCGCGAACGCAGGCAATGCAGAAGGCCAACCAGATGGCCCGAAGAGATGCATTGACCGGAGCAAAGAACAAGAATGCCTATGTGGAGGCGGAATGTGCCCTGCAGGAGCGGCTGGAAAAAGAAGCGGCACCGTTTGGCGTGGTGGTCTGTGATCTGAACAACTTAAAGCGTGTCAACGATCTGAAAGGGCATACGGCAGGGGATGACTACATCCGCAGGGCGTACCGGATGATCTGTACGGTGTTTTCACACAGTCCTGTTTTCCGGACCGGCGGAGATGAGTTTGCGGTCTTTCTGACCGGCAGCGATTACTTTGAGCGGGAATACCTGATGTCGGAACTGCATACGCAGGTGCGTCTGAATGCGGAGCAGAAGGAAGGACCGGTGATCGCATCGGGGCTTGCGGTCTTTGACAGCAAGAAAGACCGGTACGTGCATGAAGTATACGAACGTGCCGACAAGAATATGTATGATGAGAAGATGCGCTTAAAACAGGAGGCCGGGAAAGCGCCGATGCATTCGGAGACAGAAGAGATCCAGATCCCGCATGAGCGCCGTCGCCGGCTGAATGCCATGTTTGAAGCTTTTGAACTGGTTTCGGAAGGAACACATGTGTATCTTTGTGATATGCGGTACGATTATTCCCGCTGGTCGGAAGCAGCGGTGGAGATCTTCGGTCTTCCGGGAACCTATATGCTGAACGCAGGCAGAATCTGGCAGGAGTGCATTCATCCGGAAGACCGGGAACAGTACCGCCTGGATGTGGAAGCGATCTTTTCGGGGCGTTCTTCGAATCATGATATGCAGTACCGGGCACGTAAGGCAAGCGGGGAATATACGGTGATCGCCTGCAGGGGCTGTGTATTGTTCGACGCGGACGGCAAGCCGGAGTATTTCTGCGGCACACTGCGTGACCAGAGCGTGAAGAGCGATGTGGATCCGCTGACCGGTCTGCGCAATCTGTACGGATTTCTGGAAGATGTACAGTCCGGGCTGCAGAAACGGAACCGGATGTATCTGGGAATGATCGGTATCCGGAGCTTTTCCGAGATCAATGAAGTGTACGGCTACCATTTCGGAAACCGCGTGCTGCAACGCTTTGGCAGACATCTGTATGAGTTTGTGGGAGATGCGGGCACGGTGTACCGGATGGACGGCACCAAGTTTGCCGTGATGACGGAACTGGGTACGGCAAAAAAGATCCACGACCGTTATGAGTACCTCCGGAATTACTTCCGGCACGGGATCACGGTAGAGGATAAAAATGTGATCCTGGATCTGAATGCCGGACTGCTGGTGGTCAACCAGTTTGAAGTGGATAATCAGACGGTATACTCCTGTCTGAACTTTGCCTACGGGGAATCCAAGGTGCGCCGGCAGGGCGAAATGGTCGAGTTCTTTAATAATCTTTCCGATGAGAACCGGAACCGCATTGAGAAATTCCACATCATCCGCGCATCGATCATGCGCGGATACCGGGGATTTTTCCTGATGTATCAGCCGGTGGTGGATGCAAAGGAAGAAAAACTGATCGGAGCGGAAGCACTGCTGCGATGGAAGAATGAAGAATACGGTGTGGTTCCGCCCAACCACTTTATCCCGCTGCTGGAAAGGGACCCGCTGTTCCCGGAACTTGGCTTGTGGATCTTACGGAGCGCACTGACCGATGCTGCGCGGATCCGTGAGAAATATCCGGACTTTGTTATCAGTGTCAATCTGTCTTATACGCAGCTGGAAAAACCGGATTTTGTGGACCAGGTATTTAGGATCCTTGACGAAGTGGGCTATCCGCCGGAGCATCTGTGTCTGGAGATCACGGAACGCTGCCGCCTGCTGGATCTGGATCTGCTCAAGAACTGCATCGTCAATCTGCGCGGCAGGGGCATACGCATTGCGCTGGATGATTTTGGCACTGGCTTTTCTTCCGTCGGTCTGGTCAAGAACCTGCCGTTTGATACCATCAAGATCGACCGCAGTTTCGTGCTCCGGATCGAGGAGGATGAGAAGGAACGCGGCCTGATGGAAAACTTCACAGGTATGGCTTCCACCTATGGCGCAAAGGTCTGTGTGGAAGGCGTCGAGACGGCGGGGATGCGCAATATCCTGCTGCAGTATCGTGTCCAGAGCCTGCAGGGATACTATTATGCAAAGCCGCTGGTGATCGAGGATTTCATCACCTGGGAACCAAAAGTGAATGCATAATAAACCACGGGGACGGTTCTCTGGCTCATTTTGAGCCGGGGGACGATCCTTTGATTTCTTGCTTTCCCATTGAGCGGACTCATCTGGGCTTCCCCTTGAGGGCGCTGCGTGCCAGTGGCACGCGTTTAGCGCGGACCGAGCCGGCAGGCGAGACAGCTGTCAGCGAAGCTGACTGATGAGGTGTCTTGTATAATCAATAACCAAGGAGATACATTATCATGGGATTTCAATTTAGCATCGAACGTTGCACTGAGGATGGCTGGATCTTCATCTCCGGCGGAACCGCTAGTGATTACGGAGAACAGAACGCATTTGCTTATCTGTTGAAAAAGATCGAGAGCGAAACCGGCGGCACGATCGAAGAAGTGGGAGAGCAGCAGTACCGTATTAAAGGTGACGGCATCAAACTGATCTACCAGTGGGACGGACTGTTCGGTATCACCGTGATCCGCCCGGATAACGTGGAAGAAGCCGAGGCGGTTGCTTTCTTAAAGAAATACTTTTGATACTTTGTATATATACTCATAAGGTGTGGCAACATGTAATTAGTTTCTTGTACCGAGACGATACAAGAGGCGTAGGCAGGGGATTTTAAGGCATCCCCGAATACGAGAAACTAATCATGTGTTGCCATTTTTGTATGGCGGAAAGGAGCATTATGAAAAAAGAGCAACGGTACACGGCACTCTATGAGAGACTGAGCCATGATGACGAGCTTCAAGGAGAATCCAACAGTATCTCAAATCAGAAGAAGCTACTTATGGAGTACGCTGAATCACACGAATTACCGAGTCCCCGGCATTTCGCAGACGATGGAATATCCGGTACACGCTTTGATCGTCCGGCATTCCTTGAAATGATGGGTGAGATTGAGAACGGAAATATCGGAGCCGTCCTTGTGAAAGACATGTCTCGTCTGGGCAGGGATTATCTGAAGGTCGGGCAGATCGTGGAGATGTTCAGACAGAAAGATGTGCGTCTGATCGCGGTTAATGACGGAACCGATACTTTGCAGGGGGATGATGATTTCCTGCCGTTTCGCAATATCATGAACGAGTGGTATGCCAAGGATACAAGCAAGAAAATCCGCTCCACTTTTAAGGCGAAGGGCGAAGCCGGAAAACACGTTGCAAGCTCTCCGCCTTACGGATATATGAAGGATCCCGATGATAAGACCAAGTGGATCAAGGACGAGGAGGCGGCAGAGGTTGTACAGCGTATATTTAAGCTCACACTTGAAGGAAAAGGCCCGTTCCAGATATGCAAGATACTGGAAGCGGACAAAGTGGAGATACCGGCATATCATCAGCAGAAGATGGGAATGGGCTTATGGCAGAACAGGGAATTAAAGCATCCCTACCGCTGGACAAGTTCAAGTGTAGCTTCAATACTTACGAGAAAGGAATACCTGGGACACACGGTCAACTTCAAGACCAGAAAGCATTTTAAGGATAAAAAGAGCCATTATGTGGCACAGAAATACTGGCAGGTCTTTGAAGATACGCAGGAGCCGATCATTGACGAGGAGACCTTCTATAATGCGCAGAAATGCAGGACGGGCATTAAGCGTTATCCGAACGGCTGGGGAGAACCGCATCCGCTTGACGGGAAAATGATCTGCCATGATTGCGGGAGCCTCATGTACTGTCACAGGACGAGCAATGGAAAGAAGGTCGCACAGTATGTATGCGCCAAGTACGGCAAGCAGCCTGTGGGAACCTATTGCAGTTCCGGTCATAGGATAAACGCCGATGCGGTTATGGAAATCGTAAGGGATACGCTCAGATACCTCAAAACCACTATTGAAGACAATCCGGAGGAGTTCATTGAG
>JAGBMJ010000118.1 GCA_017634975.1 Lachnospiraceae bacterium
GTGGAGATACTTTTACGATCGTCAGCAGTACCGAGGGAAGTGATGGTTATACCTGGTATGAGATAACCGGTGAAGTAAACGGAAGCAGCATTAACGGATATATCCGCAGTGATTTTGTAGATGTTACCGAAGCAGCGCCGGCGGAAACCGGTGAGGCTGCACCGGAAGAAGGCGGCGAAGGCGGTGAAGGTGATGCAGCACCGGCAGAAACAGGTTCCGATACGACCACTCCGGTTGTATCCGGCAGCATTTCACCGATGGATCCGCAGCTTGGTGAAGACGGTAACCCGATGACGCCGGAGCTTCCGGAAGGGTTCAATCCGGTAACGATCCGTATCAACGGTCGTGAAGTAAGAGCTTGGACCAATGATGTCTACTATATCTTTTATGCATCTTCTCCGGAAGGCAATACGGGCTGGTATCTGTATGATTCCCAGGAAGGACGCTGGATCCGTTATGCGGATTTCCTGCTTAATGCAGTTGCAGGTCAGACTGAGGCAGCTCCGGTAGAGGGAGTGCCCACTACGGTCGTGATCGCTATGGGGGCAGTGATCGCAATCCTGTTGATCGCCTGCGGATTCCTTGGGATCCGTGCTTTCGGACATCGTAATGACGATGACGACGATGAGGATGACGATTACGATGACGACGATGAGGAAGAGGATGATGAGGAAGATTATCGCCCGGTAAAGAAGCCGGCAGTCAGCAGACCGCAGCAGCAGAGACCGGTACAGCAGGGAGCACCGCAGCGCCCGGCACAGCCGAGACAGGGAGCACCGAGACAGGGACAGGGCGTTCCGCGTCAGGGACAGGGCGCACCGAGACAGGGACAGCCGGTTCGCAGAAATCCGCAGGGCGGAGCACCGGTGACCAGACGCAGCGCACAGGGCGGAGCACAGAGACCACAGCAGCGTCAGAGCAGACCGGTAAACGATGACGAAGAATAAGACGGATTATCGAAAGTAATCTGGTAAAAACGGATAACTATTCGGAATGCAGCTTGATTCCGGATAGTTATCGTTGTATTTAGGCGCTGCGTTTGATATAATACGCATAAGAGGTTGAAACAGTGCAATCAGAGTTTACCGAAAAAGCACAAACGGCATTAAGTCTGGCAGAGCGAATTTCCAGAGAGTATCATGCCGGATATATAGGAACGGAACATATACTGGCAGGCCTGCTTCGGGAAGGAACAGGAGTGGCAGCTGCTTTGCTGCGTGAAAATCAGATCTTTGAAAACCGGCTGCAGGAGCTGATGCGGGAAACGTTGACTCCGCAGGGCGGATTGCTGATCAAAGAGCGCAGGGATTACTCTGCCAAAGCATTGGAAGTATTGAATATCTCTCATCAGATCGCACGTGAGACCAAGGCAGCGGCTACCGGAACGGAACATCTTCTGTTGGCGATCATTTCTGTAACGGACTGCATTGCACTGCGCCTTTTGTATGCATGTGGTCTGGATATGGGCAAATTCCTGAAGGATGCCATCGCCTATATGGGGCCGGACGCAGCTGCATATATCAAGAAGACAGCAAAGAATAAAAACCGAAACGGTGCCGGAAAAGAATCCACCCCGATGCTGGAACAGTTCGGTAAGGATCTTACCAAGCTGGCAAAGGAAGGAAAACTCGATCCGGTGATCGGAAGAACCGGTGAAATACAGCGGGTAATTCAGATCCTGAGCCGCAGGACCAAGAACAATCCCTGTCTGGTCGGCGAACCGGGGGTGGGAAAAACCGCGATCGTTGAAGGAATCGCCAGCCGGATCGCGGCAGGTGAAGTGCCGGATACGGTAAAAGATAAACGGCTGATCACAATGGATCTGTCGGGAATGGTGGCGGGCAGCCGTTACCGAGGAGAGTTTGAAGAGCGGTTAAAACGCCTTATGGCGGAAGTGATCGGAAGCGGTGATGTGATACTGTTTCTGGACGAGATACACACGATCATCGGAGCCGGTGGAGCGGAAGGGTCGATCGACGCTTCCAATATCTTAAAACCGGCGCTGGCGAGAGGCGAGATCCATCTGATCGGTGCGACAACCATCGCGGAATACCGGAAGTATTTTTCCAAGGATGCGGCACTGGAACGTCGTTTTCAGCCGGTCTCCGTAGAAGAGCCTACGGTAGAGGAGGCAATCGAGATCGTGAAAGGTGTAGCACCCAAGTATGAAGAACATCACGGTGTGAAGATCCTGCCGGAAGCCATTGAGACGGCGGTACGCCTTTCGGAACGATATATCAATGACCGGTTTCTGCCGGATAAGGCCATCGATCTGATCGATGAAGCATCGGCGGCTAAGAAACTGAAAGGGATGATCCTGCCGGAGAAGCTGAAGAGCCTGCAGGAAGAGATCGCGAAAAAGGATGACCAGATCGAGCGGTCCATCCGGATCGAAGCATTCGGACAGGCAGCGGAGCTGCGGATCGAGCAGGCAAAGCTGAAGGCAAAACTTCAGAAGATGGAAAATGATCACGAGCGGAAAATGCATGGGCATGAAAGTGCTGTAGATGAGAATGCGATCGCAGAAGTGGTGAGCATCTGGACGAAGATACCGGTAAGGAAACTGGCAGAAAAGGAAAGTGAACGTCTGCTGAAACTGGAGGAAACACTGCATAAGCGTGTGATCGGACAGGAGGAGGCAGTAGGAGCTGTAGCACGTGCGATCCGCAGAGGACGCGTAGGACTGCAGGATCCAAAGAGACCGATCG
This sequence comes from Lachnospiraceae bacterium, assembly GCA_017634975.1. GTDB lineage: Bacteria > Bacillota > Clostridia > Lachnospirales > Lachnospiraceae > NK4A136. The sequence goes on from JAGBMJ010000118.1 coordinate 2,709, forward strand.
GATCGTTTCTGTTCCTGGGGCCTACGGGTGTAGGTAAGACCGAATTGTCCAAGGCACTCGCAGAGCTGGTATTCGGATCGGAGAATTCACTGATCCGTGTAGATATGTCCGAATATATGGAGCAGCATTCGGTTTCCAAGCTGATCGGTTCTCCGCCGGGATATGTGGGATATGAAGAAGGCGGGCAGCTGTCGGAAAAGGTATGTCAGAACCCCTATTCGGTCGTGCTTTTTGATGAGATCGAGAAGGCACATCCCGATGTATTCAATATTCTTCTGCAGGTGCTGGATGACGGACATATCACGGATGCACAGGGACGTAAGGTATCTTTTAAGAACACGATCCTGATCATGACATCCAACGCCGGTGCGCAGCGCATTATTGCGCCGAAGACGCTGGGATTTACGGCAAAAGCCGATGAAAAGCTGGATTATGAGCGCATGCAGCAGGGTGTGATGGAAGAAGTACGGCGGATCTTTAAACCGGAATTTATCAACCGTATCGATGAGATCCTGGTATTCCATCCGCTGAAAAAAGCGGATCTGAAAAAGATCGTCACACTGCTGGCAAAAGATCTGACCGGACGATGCAGTGACCAGATGGAGATCACACTCACGATTACTCCGGCTGTGAAGGAGCATCTGATCGAGAAATATGCCGATCTGAAGATGGGGGCAAGACCTTTGAAACGTGCGATCCAGACACAGCTGGAAGATCCGCTGGCCGAGGAACTGCTCTCCGGACGGATCGGCTTTGGAGACACAGTCTCCACCGCATTAAAAGATGGCAGGATCGTATTTGTAAAGAAAGCAAATAAAAAGGGGTGAGTAAAAACTCATCAACAAAAAGTATCGGAGGAGAAATAAATGGCAGTAGTGAAAGAATTACTTCGTGCAGAGAACGACGGAAAGATCAGTTTCGGTGATTATACCCTGGCGAGCAAGTCTAAGGTAGAGGATTTTCAGCATGCAGGTGATCTGCTGAAGGTAAAGACGTTTAACGAGATCACCCGTCTGGAAAAGAACGGCCTGGTGCTGTACGAATCCGTTCCGGGCACATCCGTAACGAATTTTGAAGAGACAGCAGATGGTATCACTTTTGTGGTAGAAGGTCCGGAAGATGCTCAGATCACGCTTGGACTGGCAGAAGATACGGAATATGAGGTGATCGTAGCCGGAGCCGATGCAGGTCATATGAAGACCAATCTGGGCGGCAAGCTGTCCCTGAGCGTAGAGCTGGCAGGCGCCGGAGAAGTACAGGTGCAGATCAAGAAAGCATAAGATGGCGAAAGCAAAGAGTAAGACAGTTTTTTTCTGCAAGGAATGCGGATACGAATCGGCCAAATGGATGGGGCAGTGCCCCGCCTGCAAGACCTGGAATACCTTTGTGGAACATGAGGTGTCAACGGCGGCCCCCGGGAAAGGCGGAATACTCCGGGAGCATCATGAAACGGCAGAACCCAAGGCACTTTCGGAGATCAGCCTAAGCGAAGAAGACCGCTTATGCACCGGGATCGGCGAACTGGACCGTGTGCTGGGTGGCGGGATCGTGCCGGGTTCCATGATCCTGGTAGGCGGAGATCCGGGCATCGGAAAATCCACGCTTCTGCTGCAGGCATGCCGGGAGCTGTCTGCCAGAGGGCAGGCAGTGCTCTATATCTCCGGTGAGGAATCGTTAAAGCAGATCCGTATGCGCGCAGACCGTATCGGTCAGTTCGGTGACGGGATCCGGCTCTTGTGCGAGACCAACTTAACCGAGATCGGCAGTATCCTGAAAAAGGAAAAACCGGATGTGGTGATCATTGATTCCATCCAGACGATGTATAATGAGGATGTGGCAGGTACACCGGGCAGTGTATCCCAGGTGCGGGAATCCACGGCAGTTTTGCTGCAGCTTTCCAAATCGCTGGGTATCTCCATCTTTATCGTTGGGCACGTGACCAAGGAAGGCACGGTAGCCGGACCGAGGATCTTAGAGCACATGGTTGATACGGTACTTTACTTTGAAGGCGACCGGCACGCGTCCTATCGGATCCTGCGCGGCGTAAAGAACCGGTTCGGTTCGACCAATGAGATCGGTGTGTTTGAGATGCGCGGGGAGGGGCTGCAGGAGGTGCCCAATCCTTCGGAATATCTGTTAAATGACCGGCCGAAGGATGCGAGCGGTACGGTAACGGCATGTACGATGGAAGGCACGAGACCGCTTCTTCTGGAAGTACAGGCGCTCGTGTGCCAGACCAGTTTCGGTCTGCCGAGACGTCAGACGTCGGGAGCAGATCTGAACCGTATCAATCTGTTGATGGCGGTATTGGAAAAGCGGCTGGGTCTGCATCTTGGCAGCTGTGATGCTTATGTGAACATCGCCGGTGGTATGCGTATCGTAGAACCGGCCGTGGATCTGGCAATCGCGATGGCCATTGTATCGAGCTTTTTGAACCTGCCGGTCAACGATAAACTGCTGGCATTTGGCGAAGTGGGATTGTCGGGAGAGGTTCGTGGTGTTAATATGGTAGAGCAGCGTGTGAATGAAGCTGCGAAACTGGGGTATGAGATCTGTGTGCTGCCGAAAAGCAATGCCGCACGGGTCGGTAAAGTAAAAGGTTTGAAGATCATTGCAGTGGAATCGGTAAGAGACGCCATAGCTTTGATCAAAAAATAAAACATTATGAAAAAGAAGTTCAAAGGAGAAAGAAAATGGCACTGTTAGACACTTGGCGCAGTATGGCGTACGACACAAAGAACAATGACAGAATGAAAATGCAGCGTATGTGGAATGACTATTTCCAGCGCGAAAAGATCATTTATCAGGAACTGCTTAAGAATCCGGATGAAGTCGTAAAGGGTACTGTAAAAGAACTGGCTGAAAAATTCAATATCAATGTAATGTATATGACCGCATTTCTGGATGGTATTCAGGAAAGCTTAAAGACTCCGAACCCGATCGAGACGATGGAGGAGGATACCGAAGTACAGTTGGGCTTTGATAAGGAAATGCTGTACAAGAACATGGTAGATGCACGGGCAGACTGGCTGTATAAGCTGCCGGAATGGGATGCCATCTTCGATCAGGCCAAGAGAGACGCCCTGTATAAAGAAGCAAGATCCGCAAATACGGTTCGTCACGAGACACCGAAGGTATATCCGAACGATCCGTGTCCGTGCGGCAGCGGCAAGAAGTACAAGAAGTGCTGCGGTAAAGCGGTATAAGTATATTTTTGAAAAACTGCCCGTTTTTTGACGGGTAGGTTTTCTTTTATGGAGGCATAGAAAATGACTAAAATTGATGTGATCTCCGGCTTTCTGGGAGCCGGAAAGACAACTTTGATCCAGAAACTGTTAAAGGAAGCATGGAAGGGTGAGCAGGTCGTATTGATCGAAAACGAATTTGGTGAGATTGGTATCGACGGAGGTTTCTTAAAAGAAGCCGGGATCGAGATCACCGAGATGAACTCCGGCTGTATCTGCTGCTCTCTGGTAGGCGATTTCGGCACGGCATTAAAGGATGTAATGAAGAAGTTTACACCGGATCGTATCGTGATCGAGCCGTCCGGTGTGGGTAAGCTCTCGGATGTGGTAAGGGCCATTCAGTCTGCGGATCTGGGAGACGGTGTGGAACTGAACAGTGCGATCGTAGTGGTCGATGCGACCAAGGCGAAGCTGTATGTCAAGAACTTCGGTGAGTTTTTTATCAACCAGGTGGAGCATGCCGGAACCATCATCTTGAGCCGTACCGGAAAGATCACAGATGAGAAGCTGAAAGTAGCGGTAGACCTGCTGCGCGAACACAATAAGGAAGCTACGATCATCACGACACCGTGGGAGCAGATCACGGGGCAGTCCATAAAAGAAACGATGGAAGGCGCGGATGATCTGCTGGATGAGCTGTTAAAGGAAGTGATGGAGAAGCATCATCATGAGGAAGAGGAATGCGATGATCCGGACTGCGAATGCCATCATCATCACCATCACGATGACGACGAACATGAGCATCATCACCACCATCATCACGATGATGAGGAGGAACATGAGCACCATCATCACGATCATGATGACGAGCATGAGCATCATCACCATCACGATGACGAAGAGTGCGATGATCCGGATTGTGAATGTCATCACCATCATCACCATCACGGACATCATGCGGATGAGGTCTTTACCAGCTGGGGACTGGAGACACCGGCAAAATATACCAAAGATGAGATCGAAGGCTTCTTAGGAAAGCTGACGGATGCCGTGACCTATGGTATGGTATTGAGGGCAAAGGGCATGGTACCGGCAGAAGACGGCAGCTGGATCTATTTTGACTATGTACCGGGCGAGAGCAATGTACGCGAAGGTGCACCGCAGCCGACCGGTAAGTTCTGCGTGATCGGTTCGAAGCTGAATGAGGAAGAACTGGAGGAGCTGTTTAAGAAATGAGACCGGTTTATCTGATCAATGGTTTTTTGGAAAGCGGTAAGACAAGCTTTATCCGTTTTACCCTGCAGCAGCCGTATTTTCAGATCAAAGGAACCACGCTGCTCCTGCTTTGCGAGGAGGGCGAGGAAGAGTACGACGACAAACTCCTAAAGCAGTCCAATACCATTAAACATGTGTTGGAAGATGAGGAAGATTTTGATGCGGTGCGGCTGGTAGAGCTGGAAAAGAAGTATAATGCCGAGCGTATTATCATTGAGTATAATGGTATGTGGAATATGAAGGATCTGGTGCTGCCATTCCATTGGAACCTGGAGCAGCAGATCACCTGTATCGATGCATCCACTTTTCCGACCTACTACAACAATATGAAGTCGATGGTTGCGGAGATGGTGCGCAAATCCGAGCTGATCATCTTTAACCGCTGCGATACGGTAATGGACAATCTGGCAAGCTACCGTCGCAATATCAAGGCGGTCAATGCTTCGGCAGACGTGGTCTTTGAAAATGCCGAAGGTGAGATCAACGAGATCTTCGAAGAGGATCTGCCGTATGATCTGAAGTCAGAGAGGATCGAGCTGGATGACAATTCCTACGGTATCTGGTATATGGATATGATGGACCATGCAGAGCGGTATTTCAACAAGACGATCGCATTTACGGCAATGGTCATGAAGCCGCCCCGTTTCCCGAAGGGGGCCTTTGTGCCGGGGCGTATGGCGATGACATGCTGTGCTGAGGATATGACGTTTCTGGGCTATGTCTGCAAATACGATAAGGCAGATGAGGTGAAAGACCGCAGCTGGGTCAAAGTGGAAGTGTCTGTAAAGAAAGAATTCTGGAAAGACTACAAGGGCGAAGGTCCGGTGCTCTATGCGAGTAAGGTAGAGCCTGCGGAAAAACCGAAACAAGAAGTCATCGGTTTCTAATGGCGGACAAGAAAAACCAGAGACCATGGGGACGGTTCTTGTGGCAACAAGATCAAAGATCTTTAGCCACAAGAACCGTCCCCGTGGTCTCCCTGGTTTTTCCCGGTTTCCGGCTTGTTTATCAGTTAAAGTCGCGTTCGGAGTTTTTCTCGTCGCAGTACTTGCAGCGGTACAGTTCTTTCACCGGATCGGCGAGGTAGAATATATGCGGCAGTTCCTGTTCGATCGATGTGATACAGCGCGGATTGCGGCATTTCATGATATCGCGCAGTTCCTGTGGCAGCACCAGTTCACGTTTTTCCACGATCTGGGCATTTTTGATCACGTTGATCGTGATGGTGTGGTCGATCACGGCCAGGACGTCCAGGTTCAGGGAATTGATATCGCATTCCACCTTAATGATATCCTTACGTCCCATCGCGTGGGAGCGGGCGTTCTTGATGATCGCTACGGTGCAGTCCAGTTTGTCCAGCCCCAGATGATAATAGATGGACATACTCTTTCCTGCGGGAATATGGTCCAATACGAATCCTTCTTCAATCTTTCCTACATTCAGCATTTTATCGTACCTCCTAAGCTAAACCAAGCAGTGTCAGGATGAGTGCCATCCGGACATAAACGCCATACTGTACCTGCTTAAAATATACCGCACGGGGATCATCATCCACCTCGACGGAGATCTCATTGACACGGGGAAGCGGATGCAATACCAGCATATCCTTCTTAGCCAGTTCCATCTTCTCTTTGTTCAGGATATAGAAATCTTTCAAACGTACATAATCTTCTTCGTTGAAGAAACGTTCGCGCTGTACGCGTGTCATATAGAGCAGGTCCAGCTTGGGCAGTACATCTTCCAAACGGATCTCTTCCTCAAAGGATAAGTTGTTCTCCTGCAGTTTTTCGCGCAGATAGCCGGGGATGCGCAGTTCTTCCGGTGAGATGAAGATGAAGTGAATATCTGCGTAGCGCGCCAGTGCGTTAACCAGGGAATGTACGGTACGGCCGAACTTCAGATCGCCGCACAGACCGATCGTAAAGTGATCCAGACGGCCTTTTAAGGCGCGGATCGTAAGCAGGTCGGTCAGGGTCTGCGTAGGATGCTGGTGGCCGCCGTCTCCGGCATTGATCACCGGGATGGAAGAGCGGGAGGCTGCAACCATAGGTGCACCTTCCTTGGGATGACGCATCGCACAGATATCGGCAAAGCAGGAGATCACGCGGATCGTATCGGATACGCTTTCCCCCTTGCTGGCGGAAGAGGATGCCGCATCGGAAAAACCGATCACGCTGCCGCCCAGGTTGAGCATAGCAGTCTCAAAGCTTAAGCGTGTACGTGTGCTGGGCTCATAAAAGCAGGTTGCCAGTTTCTTGCCTTCGCATTTGTGTGCGTAAGCGTCAGGATGCTGTTCGATATCCTGCGCCAGGTCAAAGAGCCGGTTCAGCTCTTCCACACTGAAATCCATCGGATTCATTAAGTGTCTCATAGTAGTTCTCCTTTTATAGAATGTCAAAAGAAAAGGGGGAAATATTTCCCCCAAATGATAACTATATAATTGTCAACAGATCATCAACACTTTTTCTCTTCGGTGCGGTCGGCTCTTCTGCGGGATAACCCAGAGGAATGAGTGCGATCAGTTCACGGTCTTCCGGAAGGTTCAGGATCGTGGAAATGGTATCTACGTCGAACAAACCGAGGATCACGGTGCCGAGCCCATGCTCGTATGCCGCCAGGCAGAAGGTCTGGGATGCGATGCCGGTATCAAAAAACTCCCAGCGGTCTTCGCAGACTGTGGAATAGGATCCGTCTCTTTCAAAACCGGAACGTCCTTTAATCGCGGTAACGGCTACCAGAACAGGAGCCTGCTCGATGATGCGACCGTTGCCCGGCCAGATCGTGGTACCTTCCTTTGCAATCCGGTTTTTCACAGCGGGATCGGTCACGGCGATATACCGTGTGATCTGTGTGTGCTTCCAGCTGGGAGCATAGGAAGCTTCCTCAACGATCTCACGTAAAACAGTTTCATCTACTGTTTTGTCAGAATACTGGCGGATACTGCGACGACCTAAGATACATTCTTTTGCTGTCATTTCAGAAACCTCCTTACGATCAAAAATGATGATGTGTTTTTTTCGCTATCGTTACTCACTATACCACAAAATATATGTAGTTTCAATTGCTAAAATGGGCTATTTAGGGTAAAATAATAAAGAATATCATCAAGGAGAAAAACAATGGATTTAACGGAACTCAGAGGACAGTTGGATGTCGTGGATGCAGAGCTGGTGCGCCTGTTTGAAAAGCGTATGGAGATCTGCGGTGAGGTAGCGGAGTATAAAAAAGAGACCGGTCGCAAGGTGTACGATCAGGCCAGGGAGCAGGAAAAGATCCGCAAGGTACGTGCACAGGCATCCAATCCGTTTAATGAAAAATGTATGGAAGAACTGTTCATGCAGCTGATGAGCATGAGCCGTAAGATGCAGTATAGCAAGCTGGCAGAAACGCGTGAGCGCAGGTTGCCGTTTATTGCTGTGGATGCGCTGGATACGTCGGCATACGTGGTCTATCAGGGAGCGGAAGGCTCGTATTCCCAGGCGGCAACGGAAGCCTATTTTGGCAAGACGGCAAAGATCATGAACGTAGAGACGTTCCGCGATGCCATGCTGGCGCTCGAAGAAGGTTCTGCGGCTTTTGCGGTACTGCCGATCGAAAACTCCACGGCAGGGATCGTCTCGGAGATCTATGATCTGCTGGCAGAGTTTGAACATTTCATCGTCGGAGAGCAGATGATCCGTATCGAGCACTGCCTGCTGGGCGTGGAAGGGACTACGGAAGAGAGCATCCGCACGGTATATTCGCATCCGCAGTCTCTGATGCAGTGTGAGCATTTCTTAAGACAGCATTCCGCCTGGGAGCAGATCTCGATGAAGAACAATGCCTTCGCTGCCAGAAAGGTGGCAGAAGAGAAGGATATCACGCAGGCTGCCATCGCCGGAGCACATGCTGCGGAGGCTTACGGGCTTCAGATCTTAAAACGCGGGGTAAACCAGGCCGGAAACAATACGACCCGCTTCATTATCGTCAGCAACCAGAAGATCTTTCTGAAAAATGCGGGAAAGATCAGCCTTTGCTTTGAGGTGCCGCATGAGAGCGGATCGCTGTATCATATCTTATCACACTTTATCTATAATGATCTGAATATGACCAAGATCGAAAGCCGGCCGGTGGAAGGAAGAGCCTGGGAATACCGTTTCTTCCTGGATTTTGACGGTAATCTCGCGGATGCGGCGGTAAGGAATGCACTGTGCGGTCTTCGGGAAGAGACCAGAAACCTGCGGATACTGGGAAATTATTAAGCTACATATCGATACAATGCAAAGGGGTTAAGGGGTTATGGCAGGAAGAAAAAAGGCGCCGCGCCTGTTCGCGGCCATTGATGTGGGCAGCTTTGAGCTGTGCATGAAGATCTTTGAGATCTCTTCCAAAGGTCTGCGTCAGATCGACGGCATCCGTCACCGGCTGGCTCTGGGGACGGACAGTTACACCACGCACAAGATCAGTTATGAAAAGATGGAGGAGCTCTTCCGGATCCTGCAGGAGTTTACGCAGATCATGAAGGGCTATCGCGTCAGGGAATATCAGGCGTACGGAACTTCGGCATTTCGTGAGACGGAGAATACGGAACTGCTGCTGGATCAGATCCGTAACCGCAGCGGTATCCGGCTGGAGATCCTGAGCAATTCCGAGCAGCGGTTCCTCGATTATAAGGCAATCGCCTCCCGCGGAGAGCAGTTCAACCATATCATCGAAAAGGGGACGGCCATTGTGGACATCGGCGGCGGAAATATCCAGCTGTCGCTGTTTGACAAAGGGAGTCTGATCATCACGCAGAGCTTAAAACTCGGCGTGCTGCGTCTGCATGAACGGATGCAGAACATCCAGCCCAGGAGCAGTCAGGTCGAAGAGCTTCTGGATGAGATGATCGGCGGACAATTGCATATCTTTAAGAAGATCTATATGAAAGACCGCGAGATCCGCAATCTGATCATCATGGACGATTACTTATCCGGCAGGTTCCCGGATGCGGTACCGCAGGCAGATGAAAACCGGGAAGCTTCGGCAGAAGATTTCCTTGCATTTGCCAACGGATTGCAGAAGGAAGGCCGGGAGGAAGTGGCCGACCGGCTGGAGATGGAAGAGGAAAGCGTAGAACTCTTAAAGATCTCTGCCGGTATCATGAAGCGCGTGGTGGTAGCATTTGAGGCCGAGCACATCTGGGTGCCGGGAGCCTCGTTGTGTGACGGCATCGCCTATGAGTATGCGGAACGACAGAAACTCAAGATCGCCGACCGTGATTTTGAACAGGATATCATCGCATGCGCGGGGACCATCAGCAAGCGCTATCAGGGAAGCCACAAGCGATCAGAAGCCATCGAGCGGATCGCACTCACGATCTTTGACGGGATGCGCAGCGCCCACGGTATGGGGGATAGGGAGCGGCTCCTCCTTCGTCTGGCAGCGATCCTGCACGACTGCGGAAAGTTTATCAATATGACCAATGTGGGTGAATGCTCCCACGCGATCATCCAGAATACTGAGATCATCGGGCTTTCCCACACGGAACGAACGATGGTGGCGGATATCGTAAAGTATAATCATACCGCATTTGATTATCTGGATGATATCCGTGGCGAATCCCTGACGGTGGCCAAGCTCACGGCGATCCTGCGTATCGCCAATGCTTTGGATAAGAGCCAGAAGCAGAAGATCACGGGGATCGAAGCCGTACTGCGCGATGATAAACTGCAGATCCGCGTGGATGCCGGACAGGATATGCTCTTCGAACAGGATCGCTTCCGTGTCCATGCCGCGTTCTTCGAGGAAGTATACGGCATCCGTCCGGTGATCATTCGTCACGAATAATACAGGGGCAGGCGAGACAGGTGTCAGCGAAGCTGACGGATGAGGTGTATACAGGAGGGTTACCTATGGATTTCACAAATACAGAATATTACACGAACCGGGAACTGAGCTGGGTGCGCTTCAATGAGCGCGTATTATCCGAAGCACAGGATCCCGAGATCGAACTGTTTGAACGGTTAAAGTTTCTGAGTATCACGGCGTCCAACCTGGATGAATTCTTTATGGTGCGTGTGGCGTCGCTTAAGGATATGGTGCATGCGGGCTATACCAAAAAGGACATCGCAGGTTTAAAGCCGGACGGCCAGCTGAAGCTGTTAAACGGCGTGCTGCATGACTTCGTGGAGCAGCAGTACCATACCTATCATAAACTGGCAGAGGAATGTCGCGCAGAACATCTGGTCATGGTGGAACACCATGAGGACCTGACACCGGAGGAGGCGGAGTTTGTCGACCGCTATTTCATCGACCATGTCTATCCGGTACTGACCCCGATGGCCGTGGATTCGTCCAGACCGTTTCCGCTTATCAAGAACAAATCCTTAAATATCTGCGCACTGCTTTCCAAAAAGGATAAGGAAAAGGCAAAGCACGAGTTTGCTACGGTACAGGTACCGAGTGTACTGTCACGACTGGTACCGCTGCCTTCCCGGGACGGAGAGACCAGGATCCTCCGGCTGGAGGAAGTGATCGAACGTAATATCAGCAAACTGTTCTTAAACTATGACGTGCTGGGTGCCTCGCCATTTCAGATCATGCGTAATGCCGATCTGACTATCGAGGAAGAGGAAGCCGAGGATCTCTTAAAGGAGATCGAAAAACAGATCAAGCGCAGGCAGTGGGGGGAGGCGATCCGTCTGGAAGTGGAGAGCGGCGTGGATAAGCGGCTGCTCAAGATCCTGCGGCGGGAGCTGAATATCTCGGAAGAAGATATCTATGAGATCAACGGACCGCTGGACCTGACTTTCCTGATGAAGGTCTACGGGCTGGACGGTTTTGAAAAGTACAAACGTAAGAGCCGTGCGCCGCAGGAAGTGCCGCAGATCCCGGCAGGATGCGATATCTTTGAAGCCATCCGGAAAGGCGATATTCTGCTGCATCATCCGTACCAGTCATTTACACCGGTGGTGGATTTTATCCGTCAGGCAGCCAGGGATCCCAAGGTGCTTGCCATCAAACAGACCCTGTATCGTGTGAGCGGCAATTCGCCTATCGTAGCAGCGCTTGCGGAGGCTGCGGAGAACGGCAAACAGGTTTCTGTACTGGTCGAGCTCAAGGCGCGTTTTGACGAGGAAAACAATATCGTATGGGCAAGGAAACTGGAACAGGCCGGCTGTCACGTGATCTATGGTCTGGTGGGCTTAAAGACCCACTGCAAGATCGCCCTGGTCGTGCGTATGGAAGAAGACGGCATCCGCCGCTATGTGCATCTGGGGACCGGTAACTATAATGACTCGACGGCCAAACTCTACACCGATCTGGGACTGCTCACCTGTGCCGAGCCGGTCGGAGAAGATGCAACGGCAGTCTTTAATATGCTCTCGGGCTACTCTGAGCCGCTGCAGTGGAACAAACTGGCACTGGCGCCGCTATGGCTGAAAAAACGTCTGCTGAAACTGATCCGGCGGGAAACGCGAAATGCGAAGCAGGGACGTCAGAGCGGTATCCGTGCGAAGATGAACTCGCTCTGCGATCCGGATGTGATCGCGGCATTGTATGAAGCATCTGCGGCCGGTGTGAAGGTAGATCTGATCGTACGCGGGATCTGCTGCTTAAAGACCGGTATCCCCGGTGTGAGTGACCATATACACGTGTATTCCATCGTAGGTGACTATCTGGAGCACGGACGTATCTTTATCTTTGAAAATGATTGTGAACCGGAAGTGTATCTGGCCAGTGCGGACTGGATGCCCAGAAACCTGGAACGCCGTGTGGAGATCATGTTCCCGGTGGAAAATGCTGAAGCGAAGGAACGTGTGCTGCATATCATGAAGCAGCAGTTTGCGGACACGGTGAAAAAGCATGAGCTGCTTCCGGACGGAACCTATCTGAAGAAGAAAACACCCCGGAGTGAACGTTTCTCCTGCCAGAATGCCTTTATGGAAGAAGCCAGGGAGTATGCAAAGAAAACATCCGGGAGAAAGAGTAAAGACAGCCGGAGATTTGTTCCGATGGAGTCGGACAGTATCAAATAAGAAACGGAGGAAAGGGATGAAATATATTTTGGCTTCGGGTTCACCGCGCAGGAAGGAAATCCTGACGAGGATGGGGCTGCAGTATGAAGTGCTGGTGTCCGAAGTATCCGAGGAACATGAGGATATGAGCCCGCAGGAGATCGTGCAGGAGCTGTCCCGCAGAAAAGCGCAGGCCGTGGCAGATCTGCTGCAGAACAGGGAGCTGACGGAGGATAGTTGTATCATCGCTGCAGACACGCTGGTAGCCATTGACGGAGAGGTGCTGGGGAAACCTGCAGACCGCAGGGAATCCTATGAAATGATCGCGCGCATCCGTGGCCGTGAGCATCAGGTTTATACGGGGGTGACCCTGATCCGGCTGCCGGAGAACAAAGCGGATACGTTTTACGAAGCAACGGATGTATATGTCAAGCCGCTTACCGAGGAGGAGATCCGTGCCTATGTGGAGACCGGGGAAGGGGACGACAAGGCCGGAGCCTATGCGATCCAGGGCCTGTTCGGCGCCCATATCGAGCGATTCAACGGCGACTACGATAATGTGGTGGGACTCCCGGCGAAGGCGCTGCAGGAACATTTAGATAAATTGTAATCACATATAAAATTATAAGGAGAATATAAGAAAATGACAAACACCTATGATGAAAAAGTACTCGATGTATTTTTAAAAGACCAGGGCAAGCTGTTTCCGGAGCCGGTCGCTGAAAACAGGGAGGAAGCAAAGGAGTTTCTGGAGGATATCCTGGCAGTTGTCGTAGACAGCATAGAAGAGGTGATGGACTATATGGATGAGGCCGGTATGGACATCGCGGAGATGAGCAAAGAGGAAGTGGAAGCCGCGGAAGAAGTCTTTGCGGTAGGTGATGGCAGATACTTGATCGTGGAGGCATAAGAAAAAAACTGTGCAGTAACAAAAAAACGCCCCTGCAGCCATTCGGCGGCAGGGGCGTTTTTTTGGTTTTCTCTTACATATAATTCAGCAGATAGGTCAGATCATTGATGTCGTAACCCTCAGCACCGGAGGTCGGATCGATGATCCATTTACCGTTTACTTTGATCACATAGACTGTCAACTTGTCGCTATCCTTGCCATCCTTGCCGGAGATCGTGAGCTTCAGATCTACTTCGTAACCTGCAGTGATCTTCACGTCATCCATCTGATCGGCCAGCTTGCCGAGAATGGAAGCACACTGTTTGGTGTTCAGATCGGTGTCGTATTTGTCATCCAGCCAGTCGGCGATGGCTTCATAGGTGTCTTCGTCATCCAGTTCTGCTTTGCCGAGCAGTTTCGCAAGATCCTCCCAGCGCTCCTTTACATCATCCAGTTTCTTATTGGAGAGTTTGTCGGCATCTTTCCATTCCACGGTGATCTTCCAGTTCTTGCCGTACTTGTCTTCAAACTCATCCCACATATCATCGGTCGCATCTTTGATCGCTTCGTCCATTTCCTTCCTGGCATCGCCGCCTTTTAAAGTACCGAGCAGGCTCTTGTAGCTGCTGCTGACAAAGGAAGGAGCCACGCAGTCGAGATAAGCGGTCACGTTGGTACTCTTTTTATTGACCAGACCAACGAGGGTGTTGATCGGTTTTTTGTAGGCACCCAGCGAAGTGATGATCAGGAGAACCAAAGCGATCAACACTACGGCACCTACCGCGATCCCACCGATGATCGCAGGATGGATCTTTTTCTTCGGAGCGGCACCGCCATTCGGGGCTGCGCCAAAAGCGGGATTGGGATTTGCAGAGCCGTTAAAGCCATTCGGAACACCGTTATTTACGGGAGCAGCATTGTTTACGGGTGCAGCGCCGTCCGCACCGGTACCGTTATTCCCCGGAATACCGCCCATAGAAGGGAAGGATCCGTTGGAAGGTGCAGCTGTATTGGCAGATGTATTTGCAGCTGGCATAGCACCATTGTTTACCGGAGCATTGCCGGAAGCGTTCGTCCCGCCGTTAAGTGGATTGCCGCATTCGTTGCAGAACTGCGCATCATCCGGAAGCTGAGCATTACATTTCGGACAAATTTTCATGTTGAGATTCCTTTCTTATAGATAGTGGGTAAACCATTCCGGATCGAAAGCATCCAAAACAGTTACCGGTTAACATAAAACACACATACATATCAGAGTATATCTTTTTTTGACGGAAATGTCAAATGTTGCCAAGAAGGATCGGTGCGAGCCCGTCGTGGTCATTATCGGTTTCGGTAACCACATCAGCTGCAGCGATCGTATCGGGATGCCCGTTGCACATAGCGACACCGCAGCCGGCTGCTTCAATCATAGATACATCGTTCTGCGCATCTCCGGCAGCAAACGTATTGGCAACGGGGATCGTCAGATGTTCCGCAAGAGCAGCGACGGCAGCCCCTTTTCCGGCATCGGCGGGAAAGATCTCGAGGTAGTTGTCATTGGAGCGCATCGCCGTGATCCGGCCGGCAAAGCGGGGATCCATGCAGATCCTCATGGCCAGTTCATCGAGACGCTCAGGACCGTTCAGATCGATACAGAGCATCTTGCAGGGGCGTGTGCTTACCCCTTCCGGAAAGGAAGGCAGTACACGCCACGGAACCTTTACCACCCGGGTATAGTGTTTGATCTCCACATCCTCCCGGGGAGTCAGGATATGCGTATTATCATAGGTGTGGCAGTAGAGCCCAGCGTCACGGATCATGGAAGCCAGTGCCCGGACATCCTCTATGGATAAGGTCTTTTTCCAGATATCGCGTTCGGTGGCAGGTTCGAAGATCTGTGCGCCGTTAAAAGCGATGGCATAGGGCGAGAAGATATCCAGATGCTGCTCTTTTATCGTATCGAGGATACTGAATAAAGGGCGGCCGGACGAAACTGCAACCCTGTGCCCGGCATTGTGCCAGGCAGTCAGGGCTGCATAGGTTTTTTCGGTAATATTCTTTTGGGTATTTAGTAAGGTGCCGTCCAAATCAAAGAAGAACAGCTTCGTATTTACGGACGTCAATTCTCGTCATCCTCCACCTGCGCCTGATAGATGGTACGCTTACGTGCCATTTCATCGTTTGCCAGGTATTCGTCGTAGGTGGTTACCTTATCGATGATCGTACCGTCCGGCAGGATCTCGATGATACGGTTTGCGGAGGTCTGTACGAACTGGTGGTCATGGCAGGAGAAGAGTACGACACCCGGGAATTTCACAACGCCGGTATTCAGAGCCGTGATGGACTCCATATCCAGATGGTTGGTCGGTTCATCAAAAATCAGGCAGTTCGCTCCGCTGATCATCATTTTGGAAAGAAGGCAGCGGACCTTCTCACCACCGGAGAGGACCTTTACTTTCTTGACGCCGTCTTCGCCCGGGAAGAGCATACGGCCCAGGAAACCGCGCACATAGGTCACATCCTTGACCGGGGAGTAGCCCATCAGCCAGTCGGTGATGGTGTAGTCGCAGTCAAATTCTTTGGTATTGTCCTTCGGAAAATACGCCTGAGACGTGGTGACACCCCATTTGTAGGAACCGGAATCCGGCTCCAGTTCGCCGGCCAGGATCTGGAAGAGTGCGGTCTTTGCCAGTTCGTTACCGCCCACAAAGGCAATCTTATCGTCATGTCCCATCGTAAAGGAAACATGGTCCAACAGCTTGGTGCCATCCTCTGCTGTGTAGCAGATATCCTCCACAAAGAGTACTTCGTTACCGATCTCGCGGTCGGGACGGAAGTCGATGTACGGATATTTACGGCTGGAAGGCTTGATCTCATCCAGCTGGATCTTTTCCAGCGCACGCTTACGGGAAGTCGCCTGCTTGGATTTGGAAGCATTTGCGGAGAAACGGGAGATGAATTCCTGCAGCTCCTTGATCTTTTCTTCCTTTTTCTTGTTGGCTTCCTTCATCTGCTTGATGAGCAGCTGGCTGGATTCATACCAGAAATCGTAGTTGCCGGCATAGAGCTGGATCTTGCCATAGTCGATATCCGCCGTCTGGGTACATACTTTATTTAAGAAATAACGGTCGTGGGAGACCACGATGACCGTGTTGTCAAAGTTGATCAGAAACTCCTCCAGCCAGTTGATGGCATCCATATCCAAATGGTTGGTCGGCTCGTCGAGGAGCAGGATGTCCGGATTACCGAAAAGGGCGCGGGCCAGCAGGACCTTCACCTTTTCACTGCCGTTTAAGTCTTTCATTACGCTGTAGTGCAGTGCGGTATCGATGCCCAGACCGTTTAAGAGGGTGGCAGCATCGGCTTCTGCCTCATAACCGTTCATCTCGGCAAACTCGCTTTCGAGTTCTCCGGCGCGGATACCGTCTTCATCGGTAAAATCTTCCTTCATATAAATGGCTTCTTTTTCCTTCATAATATCATAGAGACGCTGGTTACCGGCGATCACGGTATCCAGTACGGTAAACTCATCATATTTAAAGTGATCCTGTTCCAAAACAGAAAGACGCTGTCCCGGTGTGATGGTGATATCACCGTTGGTGGTGTCAAGTTCTCCGGAGAGGATCTTTAAGAAGGTGGACTTGCCGGCACCGTTCGCACCGATCAGGCCGTAGCAGTTGCCTTCCGTAAACTTGATATTGACATCTTCAAAGAGCGCCTTTTTGCCGACGCGGTAGGTGACGTTGTTTGCTGCGATCATAAATTACTCCTTTGTTGCTGTGAAAAAAACTACAGGTTAAGCTGTGCAGAGAAATGCATACACTTTTATGATTATACAGATATAAAGGAAAAATGCAAGAAAAAAGAACGCCCCATCCGTGAAGATGAGGCTGGAGAACTCAGGATTCATCGAGTTTCGTAACGACCTGATTCTTTCCGTGTTTTTTACCGTAGTACAGCTTATCGTCTGCCTGCTGGATCAGATGCTCGATCTTGTATCCGGGAATGGATTCGCTGATGCCGAACGTCATGGTGACCTTGATCTTTTTGCCTTCAAAATCGACTTCCATCTGTTCGATATTTTTGCGGATGCGTTCCGCAGCCATGGAAGCGGAGTTCATCGGATCGTCGACCAGCACAAGGATCTCTTCGCCGCCCCAGCGGCAAACCGCGTCGTTGCTTCGTACGGTGGAGGAGATCGTATTGGCAACAGCGACCAGTACCATATCGCCGGCATCGTGGCCGTAGGTATCGTTTACCCTCTTGAAATCATCGATATCTCCCAGGATCATCGTGAAGCGTTTGCCGGAAATCTTGAGCTCCTGCATACGCTGTGCGATGATCGCATCCATACTGCGGCGGTTGAGCAGCCTGGTCAGCGAATCTTTGTGGGCCAGCTCATCGAGCTGCTCGTTCTGGACGGTCAGTACCTTCTGGCGGTTCTTCAGTTCCCATACGAACAGATAGGAGAAAACGATGATCAGGCCAAAGGATACGATCGTATTAAAGATATAGAGGATGTCGATCCATACGGGATGCGCAAAAGGCGCAAATCCGTTTGGAAAGGCAGCATAAAAGGTACGGCACAGTATCCACAGAATAAAGAAAGTAAGAATGGAAAACGAAGAAAGGATCAGAGGGATCCAACCCATCTTCGGATCTTTCTTCTTATTCTGGTTGATAAAGGTAAAATAGAAGGAAGCGGTAACACTGGCAAACAGATAGGTATCAAAGCTGCAGTCCCATCCGGACATCAGGATCAGGATCACCACGGCGATCAGGATCTCTGCATGCGTTACCATATAGCAGGCCATATAACGCTCCTGTTTGATCAGGGAAGCGGTAACGGCGGTATAGGTCAGGGGGAGCATAACGCAGAGTGCAAACTGAATGTAAGCGCCGGCAAGCAGGAAAAAGACTGCCATAAGCGCATGCAGGGCAGAAAAAAGAAGAACGGCATTGCGATGGATCAGTTTTTCATCAAAAAAACTGTTGCCGTTACGAATCTCGGTAATATAATGCTTCAGGTTGTTTCTACCCAATCGCAGGTACCCCCCTTTATCATCCATTATGTTAACATATTAAATATATCATTTCCCCCAAAGAAAGGGAAGTGAAAAATCAAAAAAGAATTGTGAAAATGCGATAAAACAGGACAAAATAGTAAAAACAGAGAAAATAAAAGAAAAAGAGAGATATTACATAATAAATGTAAGAAAAGAGATGATATACGGGAAAATAGAAGTTTGCGAAACATGGCAAAAATAACTAATATAACAATCAGCATTTAGCACTCGATTTAAGTGAGTGCTAACAAACGAAAAACATCGATATAAAAGGAGGCATTAAGTCATGAAATTAGTACCGTTGGGCGACAGAGTTGTGTTGGAACAGCTGGTTGCAGAGGAGACCACCAAATCCGGTATCGTACTTCCGGGGCAGAACAAAGAGAAGCCGCAGCAGGCAAAGGTCATCGCTGTAGGACCGGGCACCGAAGAAGTAAAGATGGAAGTAAAGAAGGGCGATGAGGTCATCTACTCCAAGTACTCCGGAACCGAAGTAAAGATTGACGATAAGGAATACATCATCGTTAAGCAGAATGATATTCTGGCAGTGATCAAATAATTATTCCAAACATTATTTTAGGAGGCAAATAAAATGGCAAAAGAGATCAAATACGGCGCAGAAGCGCGTGCTGCTCTGGAGAGCGGTGTAAATAAGCTGGCGGATACTGTCCGCGTAACCTTAGGGCCTAAGGGAAGAAACGTAGTATTGGATAAGAGCTATGGTGCTCCGCTGATCACAAACGACGGTGTGACCATCGCAAAAGAGATCGAGCTGGAAGATGCTTTTGAAAACATGGGTGCACAGCTGGTAAAGGAAGTCGCTACCAAGACCAACGATGCAGCAGGTGACGGTACCACTACCGCAACCGTACTGGCACAGGCTATGGTAAACGAAGGTATGAAGAACCTGGCAGCAGGCGCAAACCCGATCATCATGAGAAAGGGTATGAAGCAGGCTACCGAGTGCGCAGTAGAAGCAATCAAGAAGATGAGCACCAAGGTAAAAGGCAAAGAGCAGATCGCCAAGGTTGCTGCTATCTCTGCAGGTGATGAAGAAGTGGGTAACATGGTAGCAGATGCTATGGAGAAGGTTTCCAACAACGGTGTGATCACCATCGAGGAATCCAAGACCATGCAGACCGAGCTGGAACTGGTAGAAGGTATGCAGTTCGACCGTGGTTACATCTCCGCTTATATGGCAACCGATATGGACAAGATGGAAGCCGTTTTGGAAGATCCGTACATCCTGATCACCGATAAGAAGATCAGCAACATTCAGGACATCCTGCCGATCCTGGAGCAGATCGTACAGTCCGGCAAGCGTCTGCTCATTATCGCAGAAGATGTAGAAGGCGAGGCTCTGACCACCCTGATCGTAAACAAGCTGCGTGGTACCTTCAATGTAGTAGCGGTTAAGGCACCGGGCTATGGCGACAGAAGAAAAGAAATGCTGAAGGATATCGCTATCCTGACCGGCGGCGAAGTGATCAGCGAGGAGCTGGGTCTGGATCTGAAAGAGACCACTCTGGAGCAGCTGGGCCGTGCAAAGAGCGTAAAGGTACAGAAGGAAAATACCGTGATCGTAGACGGTGCAGGCAAGACCAAGGCGATCAAGGATCGTGTGGCTCAGATCCAGCATCAGATCGACGAGACGACTTCCGATTTCGACAGAGAAAAACTGCAGGAGCGTCTGGCAAAACTGTCCGGCGGCGTAGCAGTGATCCGTGTAGGTGCTGCAACCGAGACCGAGATGAAGGAAGCAAAGCTTCGTATGGAAGATGCTCTGGCAGCTACCCGTGCAGCCGTAGAGGAAGGTGTTATCGCAGGCGGCGGATCCGCTTATATCCATGCTTCCAAGCAGGTTGCAAAGCTGGCTGAGGAGCTGGAAGGCGACATCAAGACCGGTGCGAACATCGTGCTCAAGGCTCTGGAAGCTCCGCTGGCACATATCGCAAGCAACGCAGGTCTGGAAGGCAGCGTGATCATCAATAAGGTAAAAGAGTCCAAGGTTGGTGTAGGCTTCGATGCTCTGAAGGAAGAGTATGTAGATATGGTTTCCGCAGGCATCCTGGATCCGGCAAAGGTAACCAGAAGCGCACTGCAGAACGCTACATCCGTAGCAAGCACCCTGCTGACCACAGAGTCCGTAGTAGCTACTATTAAGGAGCCCGCTCCGGCAATGCCGGCAGGCGCAGGCGCACCGGGAATGTACTAAATCTCCTGCCTTCCCCTTGAGGGGAAGGTGGCGCAAAGCGCCGGATGAGGTGTTCCGATAATAACCCGGCTATAAAAAACAGCCATTGATCATTCAATGGCTGTTTTTGTGTTTTTTGTATACATAAATTGAATTTCATTATAAATTGTGCTAAAATATCCCTATCTTTTTTCAAAAAACGTTCAGGAGGACCGGATTCGATGAAAACGATCAAAGACTATATTCGCACGATACCGGATTTTCCGCAGCCGGGGGTTCAATTTCGTGATATCACCACGCTTCTTCAGGATGCGGACGGGCTTCAGCTGGCGGTTGATACCATGCTGGATCTGGTGAAAGATCTGGATTATGATGTGATCTGTGGTGCCGAATCGAGAGGGTTTCTTTTTGGAGCGCCGATGGCTTACAGGCAGCACAAGCCCTTTGTACTGATCCGTAAGAAAGGCAAGCTTCCCGGCAGGACGGTCTCACAATCCTACGATCTGGAGTACGGCAGCACGGAGATCGAGATGCATGAAGACAGCTTTCCGGCAGGCTCCAAAGTGCTGCTGGTAGATGATCTGATCGCTACCGGAGGGACTACGGAAGCGATGATCAAACTGGTGGAAAAACTGGGCGGCAAAGTGGCAGGTGTCTGTGTGCTGATCGAACTGCCCGACCTGAAGGGACGCGAAAAGATCGCCGGCTACCGCTTAGACAGCGCAGTCAGCTACGAAGGTGAATGATATATATGGATGACGAACAGGTAAAAACCGGACAAAGAGAAGATTTTGAAGCAGCGGAAACCGCAGCGATGAATGTGCACGCGTCGCGCTCTGACGAGAATGCAGCGGCAAGCCTGCAGGAGGAGATCCGTGAACTGCAGAACAAGTCGGAAAAGCAGAATGCGATCGCCGCTGAACCCGTAGTGGAAGACCTGATGGAAAAGATCACAGTCACGGCACCTTTAGGCAGCGGTATCTTGGGGACACCGCAGGCACCGACGGCGGATGAGAGTGCGCCGGATGTGACGGATGAGCATGTTGCGGTGGTGATCGATGACGGACGTATCGAAGATATTGCCGAGTTCCAGTCCCCGGAGGATCTGTACGGGGAACTGATCACGCGTGTGAAGAGATATCATCCATCCGATGATATCTCCCTGATCGAAAAGGCGTATAAGACAGCCTACGATTTTCATAAGGACCAGAAGCGCAAGTCCGGGGAACCCTATATCATCCACCCGATCTGTGTGGCGATCATTCTCGCCGATATGGAAATGGATAAGGAGACCATTGCGGCCGGTCTTTTGCATGATGTGGTAGAAGATACCGTGATGACGATCGAAGAGCTGACGGCGGAGTTTGGCGCCGATGTGGCCCTGCTCGTTGACGGCGTGACCAAGCTGTCCAAGCTGCAGTATTCCTCGGATAAAGTGGAGCGCCAGGCAGCCAATTTGCGTAAGATGTTCCTGGCGATGGCCAAGGATATCCGTGTCATCATGATCAAACTGGCGGACCGCCTGCACAATATGCGTACCCTGGCTTATATGAAGCCGGAGAAACAGCAGGACATCTCCAGAGAGACCATCGATATCTACGCGCCGATCGCACAGCGTCTGGGTATTTCCAAGATCAAGGTAGAGCTGGAAGACCTGTCGCTCAAATATCTGGAACCGGAAGCTTATCATAGCCTCTCGCTGCAGATCGCGGAACGAAAATCCGAACGTGAAAAGTATGTGCAGAGGATCGTCGATGAAGTGCGCAAGCATATCAAAGATGCCGGGATCGAAGCCAAGATCGACGGCCGTGTGAAGCACTTCTACAGTATCTACAAAAAGATGATCAACCAGAACAAGACGATCGATCAGATCTACGACCTGTTCGCGGTGCGTATCATCGTATCCACGGTCAAAGACTGTTACGCTGCGCTGGGTGTGATCCATGAGATCTACAAACCCATACCGGGGCGTTTCAAGGATTATATTTCCGTACCGAAAGACAATATGTACCAGTCGCTGCATACCACACTGATCGGTGAGAACGGCGTGCCCTTCGAGATCCAGATCCGTACCTTTGAGATGCACCGTACGGCAGAATACGGTATCGCGGCGCACTGGAAGTATAAGGAAGCATCCGACGGCAAGAAGCCGGAACTGCAGGAAGAGGAGAAACTGACATGGCTTCGCCAGATCCTGGAGTGGCAGCAGGATACTTCGGATAACAAGGAATTTATGAAGCTGGTCAAGAGTGACCTGGAGCTGTATTCCGATAATGTATACTGCTTCACACCGGCCGGCGATGTCAAAAACCTGCCGGCAGGTTCCACACCGATCGATTTCGCCTACAGCATTCATTCGGCCGTCGGCAATAAGATGATCGGAGCGAGAGTTAACGGCAGACTGGTAACGATCAACTACCGCATCCAGAACGGCGATGTGATCGATATCTTAACAAGCCAGAATTCCAAGGGACCCAGCCGTGACTGGCTGGCACTGGTCAAGTCCAATCAGGCAAGGAACAAGATCAACCAGTGGTTCAAGCACGAGTTTAAGGAAGACAATATCGTGCACGGCCGGGAGATGATGACGGCTTATTGCAAGGCCAAGGGCATCGATCAGGCCGAGCTGATGAAGAAGGAGTACCTGGATGCGCTGCTGAAGCGTTACGGCTTCAAGGACTGGGACAATATCCTAGCAGCGGTGGGGCATGGCGCGCTTCGCGAAGGCCAGCTCATCAATAAATTGCAGGAACTGTATAATGCAGATCATAAGAAGACGGTAACGGATGAAGAGGTCATGGCCGATATCCAACAGCAGCAGACGGCACCGAAGCCGCCGCAGATGCTGACCAAGAGCGGCAAGGGCGCAGGCGTCATTGTGAACGGCTTAAAGGATGTGGTCGTACGTTTCCCTAAATGCTGCAATCCTCTGCCCGGAGATGAAATCGTCGGATTCATTACCAGAGGCAGTGGTGTTACCATACACCGTGCGGACTGTAACAATCTGATGACCTTACCGGAGATCGAGCTGGACCGTCTGGTCAAGACCGAGTGGGATATCTCACCGGAAGAGACCGGAAACAAATATATGGTGGGCATCGTGATCTATGCGAACAATCGCTCCGGTCTGCTGGCGGATGTTTCCAAGGCGATGACGGATAAGAATATCGATATCCGTTCGATGAACATCAAGACCAGCAAGCACGGCACGGCGACGATGAGCATGGGCTTTGAGATCAGCAGCCGCGAAGAACTGGAGCGTGTGATCGATAAGCTGAAATCCATCCAGGATGTGGTGGATGTGGAACGTTTGAAGGAGTAAGTATGGCAGAGTTGAAAATCGGCAAAATGACACTGGGCAGCTGTATGACGAACTGCTACTTCGTCTATCGCGAAGGCGAAAGCGGTGTGATCTTTTTTGACCCGGCAGCACAGGGCGATTATATCTACGAAAAGATGAAGGAGCATGGCTTCGAGATCGAAGTGATCCTGCTGACCCACGGCCATTTCGATCATATCGGCGGCGTGGATGCGCTGCGCAAAGCCAGCGGGGCAAAGGTCTATGCGCTGGAGCCGGAGAAGGTGCTGCTGCAGGATCCTTATGTGAATGTATCCGCACAGATGCATGCAAAGGTCACAGTGGAAGCGGACGGCTTTTTGCAGGACGGTGAGGAACTGGAATACGGCGGCAAGAAATGCAAAGTGATTGCCACACCCGGACATACCATCGGCGGATGCTGCTTCTACTTTGAAGAAGCCGGGATGGTGATCTGCGGGGATACGATCTTTGCGGAATCGGTCGGACGGACCGATTTCCCTACCGGTAATATGAAAAAACTGCTTGCCTCGATCGAGGATAAGATCTTCACCCTGCCGGAAGATACCAAACTGTATCCGGGCCATGGCCCTGCCACAACGGTCGGCCACGAAAAGGAAAACAACCCATTCTTTAACTAAGGAGATTACATGATTATCATTCAATATAACCGGGAAGGGCTGGAATATGACAGCTATGCTATGATCACTTCCTTCTTCCCGAACATGGAAACGAAGCAGGTGCTGCTCACCGACAGCAGCGAATCGCTTCCTGCGGATGCCATCCGGATCTCGTTGGATACGGATGCACGCGCCGGAAGCGTTTTTTTTGCGAAGGGCGAAACACTGCGGGAGGATAAGCAGTTTTATTTCGGATGCGAAGAAGATACCCTCGGAAATGTGGCTGCGGATGCAGCTTCTGAGCAGCAGGCAGAAGCAGTAAACGATGCGCTGCAGAAGAGAAAACATGCGTGGAAGATCTTTTTCTACGATACCTTATCGGAGTATACGGGGAAAACGCTGCCGTGGGGAGCACTGACCGGTGTGCGGCCGACCAAGCTGATCATGGCAGTGGCCAAGGAAACAGCGCAGGGCGATATCCTGGTGGAGGAAGAGGAACGCGAAGCGGTAAAGAAACGGATGATGAATGAATACCGTGTGTCAGAGCGCAAGGCGGATCTGGGGTATCGTATCGCGGTGCTGGAAGACCGTATCCTGGAACCCTTCCGCTATGACAGTGCAAGGGGCGAAGGCTACAGCGTGTATGTCGGTATCCCGTTCTGTCCGTCCAGATGCCTGTACTGCTCCTTTTTGTCTTACCCGATCGAGAAGTGGCAGAAGCAGGTGGCGGACTATCTGGAATGCATCGGGACGGAACTAAAAGCGTGCCGGGAGATTATGAAAGACAAGCGCTTAGATACCGTCTATATCGGAGGTGGTACGCCTACTGCACTGAGTGCCGAAGAACTGGATGTGGTGCTGCAGGCGGTGGAAAAATATCTGCCGATGGAGCAGACCAAAGAGTTTACGGTGGAAGCGGGACGACCGGACAGCATCACCGTGGACAAACTGCGTGTGATGAAAAAACATGCGGTGAACCGGATCTCGGTGAATCCGCAGACTTTTAGGCAGGAGACGCTGGATCTGATCGGGCGCCATCATACGGTGGAAGAAGTAAAGGAAGCGTTCGCACTGGCCAGAGCGGAAGGCTTTGACAATATCAATATGGACCTGATCCTCGGACTGCCGGGAGAGACGCTGGCGGATGTGGAGTGTACCTATGAGGAAGTCAAACGCTGCGATCCGGACAGCCTGACCGTTCATTCCCTGGCGCTCAAACGTGCCTCCAATATGAAAGCATGGGTGCAGGAACATGGGCAGATCAGCGGACTGGATTATGAGCTGGCGATGAATGCAGGCGAAGCCGCGGCTGCATTGATGCATATGCAGCCGTACTATCTGTATCGGCAGAAGAATATGGCCGGAGCACTCGAGAACACCGGCTTTGCCAGAGAAGGAAAGTACGGTCTGTACAATATCCTCATTATGGAGGAAGTGCAGTCCATCTACGCCATCGGCGCCGGAACGGTGTCCAAAAAAGTGTACACCGACGGCAGCGGAAGGATTGAACGGTGTGACACGCACAAGGATCTGAGCCTTTATTTATCGGACATTGAGGCGATGATCGAGAGGAAAAGAAAGCTGTTCGGAGAGAATCAGTAGGACACGTGACAGGGTGCTTAGGACTGTAATCTGATGCAAAAAATGGCGTTGGTACATCAAAAGTACATCAAAGCTTTGAAAGACGGCGTAACCTGTATCCGTGCAGGGCGATTGTAAAGCAGGGATCATTCCCTGCCGCCGTAGTAAGATAATATTCCAGTTTAATGCACGATGGGGCAGAGAGGAGTGAATAATAGTCTTACGTGCATTTTTTCCACAACTACACCGAAAGGTGTGGTTATGGAAAAAATGTAGACAAAGGCATTCGGTTGTGTTAAAGTAGGGATATAAAATTTCCACAACTCGTTCGAATTGTTGCGTTATGGAAGAAAAGGCGGGAATATATGATAGGTAGAGAAGAGGAAATCAAATATTTAAGATCGCTAAAAAGCGAGGAAGAATCTCAGTTTATAGCGATTTATGGGAGAAGAAGGATTGGAAAGACATATCTGATTCGAGAAAGCTTTGGATATGAGTTTACATTTCAGCATACCGGAGTAGGCAATGATGAGAAAA
>JAGBMJ010000119.1 GCA_017634975.1 Lachnospiraceae bacterium
TAAAAGTATCACATGTGTGATAAAAACTCTATCAAATGTGATAGAAAAGCTATCAACTAAAGAACTAAAAAATCCCGTATTCATCGAAGATTCACGATGTTTACGGGACTTTGCTGATTATGCCGGCAGCGGGACTTGAACCCGCACGTGGTTGCCCACAACAGATTTTGAGTCTGCCTCGTCTGCCATTCCGACACGCCGGCGCTTACAGATTGATATATTATCATATTGTCGGAAATAATACAAGTTTTTTTTGCATGTTTTACAAATATAGGATAGAATAGTGTTATTATTCACAGTCGAATCGCGCACTTGCTGCGCGATTACGACCCAAAACATGCTGAGGAAGCTGGTTTTTGCCCATCGCCGCAGGCGATTTCCATTGGCAAAAACCGTTACTATCACAGCACGAAGGGCTGTGAATAGTAACAGAATAGTGTTATTATTCATAGTCGAATCGCGCACTTGCTGCGCGATTACGACCCAAAACATGCTGAGGAAGCTGGTTTTTGCCCATCGCCGCAGGCGATTTAAGCATTATATTAGGAACGGGGACGATATGGATACTACGGCTTGCAGAGTCTACCGGAAAAACTACGGAATGTTTTTGAACGGAAAACTGGAAGGAAAAGAGTGCCGGCAGCTGCTCCGGCATATCGAAGAATGTGCGGAATGCAGGGAAGAACTGCGCATACAGTATCTGCTGCAGGAAGGTATGTTCCGCCTGGAACACGGCGGCACCTTTGATATCAATTCGGATTTTGAAAGGATGCTTGCGGATGCACAGAAGGAAGTGCGTCAGGAGAGCCGGCGGAAGATGTTTTACCGTGGCCTGATGATCGTTTTTGTGGGGATCACCTATTATTTTGTAGCGATCGGTATCATCGGGTATTAAGATTAGAACAGAGGGGATAGGAGAATGGCGGACAAACTGGTATTGATCGACGGACATAGTATTTTAAACAGGGCTTTTTTCGGAGTCCCGGATCTGACGAACGCAGAGGGATTTCATACCAATGCGATCTATGGTTTCCTGAACATCATGTTTCGTATATTGGAAGAGGAGAAACCGCAGTACCTGGCGGTGGCTTTTGATGTGCATGCGCCGACCTTCCGGCATGAGATGTATCCGGAGTATAAAGGGACGAGAAAGCCGATGGCGGAGGAGCTGCGTCAGCAGGTACCGGTGATGAAGGAAATGCTGAAGGCGATGCAGATCGCCGTGGTGGAGCAGGCCGGATTGGAAGCGGATGATATACTCGGAACCCTGGCAAAAAAAGCCGAAGCGGAGGGGATGGATGTGGCGCTGGTCTCGGGCGACCGGGATCTGCTGCAGATCGCAACGGACCATATCATGATCCGTATCCCGAAAACGAAGCGGGGCGGTACGGAGATTGAAAACTATTATGCGGCGGATGTGGAAAAGACCTATCAGTTAAGTCCGGCGCGTTTTATCGAGCTGAAAGCCCTGATGGGCGACAGCTCGGATAATGTGCCCGGAGTGCCGAAGGTAGGGGAGAAGACTGCAACGGAACTGATGGTGACCTACGGTTCGATCGAGGGTATCTATGAGCATCTGGAGGAGATCAAAAAGAATGCGGTCCGCGAGAGTCTGCGTGAGAATAAGGAAATCTTGGATCTGTGTCTGAAACTCGTGACGATCAAAACCGACTGTGAATTACCCATCGGTCCCAGGGATGCGGTACTGCCGGATATGTATACCCCGGAGGCGTATGAACTGTGCCGGAAGCTGGAGTTTAAAGCATTGCTTTCCCGCTTCGGGTCGCAGGAGAAAAAAGAAACGAAAACCTATTCGTATCAGTGGGTTGCGGAAGAAGGTGCGGCAAGGACCATCATGCAGGAAGCAGCTGCCGGGGAACGGGCAGCGGTACTGGTATATCCGCTGGAGCAGGAAGATTTTATCCTGGGGATCGCAGAGAAAGAGATGGTATCCTTCCTGCGCACCGGGGATTTCAAAGCCGGATATCTTGCAGACCTTGTGAAAGAGCTGTACCGGAAGACTACGGTTGTGACCTTTGACAGCAAGCGGCTGTATGCGGTATTGTTCGGAAAAGCGGCCACCGGTGCGAGTGCGCCGAAGGAACAGGCACAGATGACGTTTGAAGATCTGCTGCTGCAGAGTGACGGTGCTGCGGGATCTTCGGCAGAACCGACGGAAGCAGAACTGCTCGTGGCAGAGGAGGCCGTAGCACGGATCGAGGATCTGCTTCTGGCCGGATACCTGTTGAATCCGCTCAAGAGCGATACGCAGATCGCAGATCTTGCAAAGCAGTATCTGGATGAGCTGATCACACCCTATGAGGAAAAGTTCGGCAGAAAAACGTATACAGCTGCAGCAGCGGAGGACAAAGAAGCATTTGCACAGCTGGCGGCACAGGAGTGTGCACTGTTGCTGCCGCTTTATGATGCTTTGCTGCAGGCTTTAAAGACACAGGAGATGGAGAGACTCTACCGCGAGGTGGAGCTTCCGTTATCCTATGTACTCTATTGCATGGAAAAGGAAGGCATACAGGCGGATGCGCAGGCACTGAAGGTCTACGGGGATGAACTGGCTGCACAGATCACGGTACTGGAACAGAAGATCTATGAGGCTGCGGGGGAAACGTTCAATATCAATTCGCCGAAACAGCTGGCAGAGATCCTTTTTGAAAAGATGCATCTGCCCGGCGGGAAAAAGACCAAGACCGGCTACTCCACATCGGCGGAAGTGCTGGAGAAGCTGGCACCGGACGTTCCCTTTGTACGAGATGTTCTGGAGTATCGGACCTACGCCAAATTAAAATCAACGTATGCAGACGGACTGGCCGCCTTCATTGCATCGGACGGCCGGATCCATACGAAATTTAACCAGACGATCACGGCGACGGGACGTTTGAGCTCCACGGATCCGAATCTGCAAAATATCCCGATGCGAACGGAGCTGGGGCGCAAGATCCGGAAGGTGTTTACACCGAAGGCCGGCTGTATCTTTGCGGATGCGGATTATTCCCAGATCGAGTTGCGCATCCTGGCATCTATGGCCGGGGATCAGGAACTGATCGAAGCTTACCGGGGCGGCAAGGATATTCACCGCATCACGGCATCGAAGGTGTTCGGTGTGCCGTTTGAGGAAGTGACGGACCTTCAAAGACGCAATGCCAAGGCGGTAAATTTCGGTATCGTTTATGGCATCTCGGCCTTTGGGCTGAGCCAGGATCTGACCATTTCCAGAGGCGAGGCAAAAGAGTATATCGAGCAGTATTTTGCAACCTATCCGGGGATCCGGATCTTTTTGGAAAAATGCAAGCGGGAAGCAAAGGAAAAGGGCTATTCCGTAACGGCCTTCGGACGCAGGAGACCGATCCCGGAGCTGAAGAGCAGTAACTTTATGCAGCGGCAGTTTGGGGAACGCGTGGCGATGAATGCGCCGATCCAGGGAACCGCGGCGGATATCATGAAGATCGCGATGATCCGTGTATTTGACCGGCTGGTAAAGGAAGGACTGAAGTCCAGACTGCTGCTGCAGATCCACGATGAACTGCTGATCGAGACTGTAAAAGAGGAAGAGGAACAGGTGCTGCAGATCATGCGGGAAGAGATGATGGGAGCGGCGGATTTTCCGGTGGCGCTGGAAGTGGATGCGCATACCGGCACGGACTGGTATGAAGCAAAGTGATCTGGCGGAGGAAAGGATAAGAAGATGCGTACCATAGGGATCACCGGTGGTGTGGGAGCCGGCAAATCGACCGTATTAAACTATTTGCAGGAACAGTATCACGCATATCTGATCGTGGCGGACGAACTGGCGAAAGAACTGGAACTGCCGGGACATGACTGCTATGCGCGATTGGTGGAAACCTTTGGAGAGAGAATCCTGGATTCCGAAGGATTTCTCGATAAAAAGGCATTTGCGGAGCTGATCTTTTCGGATCCGGAATGTCTGCAAAAGGCGAATGCGATCCTTCATCCGGCTGTGAAAACGGAGATTGTAAGACGCTTAGAGGAGCAGCGGCGGATGGGGACCAAACTGTTTGTTCTGGAAGCGGCGCTTCTGATCGAAGAAAAATATGATGAAATTTTGGATGAATTATGGTATATCTATACAGACGATGCGGTACGTGCCGCACGTCTTATGGAAAGCCGCGGATATTCGGAGGACAAGATCCGAAGCATCATGCGGCAGCAGCTCAGCGATGAGGAGTTTCGCGCACATTGCAGGGTTGTGATCGATAACAGCGGAAGGCCGGAGGATACGCAAAAGCAGATCGACCGTGTGCTGCGCGACATATAAGCGGACGATGGGCGGAGGCGATGCTACCGGATCAGCAGGCGGGGAGTGAGAAAAGCACCCGCAAAGGGAGGAATCTATGGGTAAAGTAAAAGAGTTTATGAAGAAGAAGGATATTGAGATATCCTTGAAACGCTACGGCATTGATGCGCTGGGAGCGATGGCGCAGGGCTTGTTTTGCTCGCTGCTCATCGGAACCATCATCGATACCTTCGGAAAGCAGTTTCATATTGCGGCGCTGACCAATACGGTAGCGACGATCAAAGATACCCCGTATACAGTGGGCGGTCTGGCATCGGCGATGAGCGGTCCGGCGATGGCAGTGGCGATCGGCTCTGCGCTGAAATGCCCGCCGCTGGTTCTGTTTTCACTGATCGCTGTCGGTTTTGCATCCAATGCGCTGGGCGGGGCAGGCGGCCCGCTGGCAGTTCTGTTTGTAGCGATCCTTGCTGCAGAGTTCGGTAAAGCAATCTCCAAAGAGACCAAAGTGGATATACTGGTAACCCCGCTGGTTACGATCGGTGTCGGCGTGTTCTTCTCATGGCTGATCGCTCCGACGCTCGGAAGCTTGGCATCGTATGTCGGCATCCTGATCAACCAGGCAACGTATATGCAGCCGTTTTTGATGGGCATTTTGGTTTCTGTGATCGTAGGTGTTGCACTGACACTTCCGATCTCTTCCGCAGCCATCTGTGCAGCATTGGGACTGACCGGACTGGCCGGAGGAGCGGCAGTCGCCGGCTGCTCTGCGCAGATGATCGGCTTTGCAGTGATCTCCTTTAAGGAGAATAAATGGGGCGGTCTGGTTTCTCAGGGGATCGGTACTTCCATGCTGCAGATGCCCAATATTGTAAAAAATCCGCGGATCTGGATCGCTCCGACACTGGCGGCAGCCATCACGGGGCCGATCGCAACCTGCCTTTTTAAGCTGGAGATGAACGGGGCACCGGTATCTTCCGGTATGGGTACCTGCGGTTTTGTCGGACAGCTTGGCGTCTATACCGGCTGGCTGAATGATATCGCAAACGGCACCAGAGCCGACATTACCGGTTTTGACTGGGCAGGACTGTTCCTGATCTCCTTCATCCTGCCGGCAGTGTTCTCACTGATCATCCACACCGGCGTAAAGAAGCTTGGCTGGGTCAAGGATGGCGATATGAAATTGAATTAAATTCGTTACCGGCGGGAGATAAAGTATTGCAAGAGCGGGGAAGAGCAATTATAATAAATATGTTATGTAAATCATAGCAAGATACAGGATATGGGGTTAACTTCTATGGCAGAGTATAAGGAACAGGGAAATCTGGTGTTTGGTCTGGATATCGGTACGAGAAGCATCGTGGGCACGGTGGGATACCGTGAGGGTGATGTGTTTACGGTGCTGGGACAGGAGATCAAAGAACACGAGACAAGGGCGATGCTGGACGGACAGATCCATGACATCGGTCAGGTGGGAAATACCATCCTGCAGGTGAAGAAAGCTCTGGAGAAGAAGCTGGAGGTTAAGCTGACCAATGTCTGTATCGCAGCGGCAGGCCGTGTGCTCGAGACGGTGGAAGTGAATACCACATGGGAGCTGGAAAAGGAAAAGGTGATCACACCGGAAGATGTGGCAGGACTGACTTCTATGGGAATTGAAAAAGCCTATACCCAGTTTCAGGAACAGAATAATACTGACCTGCATTTTTACTGTGTCGGGAATTCTGTAATACGATATTACTTAAACGGTTACCAGATCGGTAATCTGGAGAATCATAAAGCAAGATCCATCGGCGCGGATATGATCGCGACTTTCCTGCCGGATGATGTTGTCGATGGTCTGTACCGTGCCGTAGAACTGGCAGGGCTTCGGGTAGTGAATATGACCCTCGAGCCCATCGCGGCGATCTCCGTGGCAATCCCGGAGATGTACCGTATGCTGAACATCGGTCTGGTCGATGTGGGCGCGGGAACGTCGGATATCTGTATCACGAAGGACGGCTGTATCATTGCGTACGGGATGATCCCGTGTGCCGGTGATTACCTGACGGAGACCATCGCACAGGCGTGCCTGGTAGATTTCAATACCGCAGAACAGATCAAGCGCGGGATCGAGACGCAGGATGCCGTGGAATACAACGATATCATGGGGCTGCCCAATACCATCAGCAAAGCATCCGTTCTGGAAATGCTGGATGATAAGCTCGAAGAGATGACGGAGCGGGTGGCCGACAAATTTATGGAACTGAACGGCGGCAAGCCGGTGAGCGCTGTCTTTGTGGTCGGCGGCGGCGGTCGGATCGAAGGGTATACCAAAAAGCTTTCCGCACATCTGGGGATCGTTGCCGAACGTGTGGCAGTCCGCGGGGAAGAGGTGATGCAGAAGATCCGCTTCAAGGAAGAGGATGTGCATAAGGATTCCCTGATGGTAACGCCCATCGGTATCTGCCTGAATTATTATGAACAGAGCAACAACTTTATCTATGTGACGTTTAATGATGAACATATCAAGATTTACGACAGCGGTAATCTGGCAGTGGTAGATGCAGCAATGCATGCAAACTTCCCGAATGAAGGGCTGTTTCCGAGAAGAGGGAAAGAGATCAATTATACGATCAACGGCCGGAAGACCTTTAAGCGCGGGCATCTGGGAGAAGCGGCAAAGATCACGGTAAACGGGGAACCGGCAGATATGCATTCTCCGATCCGGGCCAACGATGTGATCCTGGTAGAAGAGTCTACCGTCGGAGAGCCGGCAAGCTTAAAGATCTCGGATCTGCCGGAATTCAAATCCATGATCGTGATCACGGCAAATGACAGCCGGATCCTGCTGCCGAAAGTGGCTTACGTCAATGGCGAGATCAAGACCGGGTACTACGAGATTCAGGAAAACGACGATATCGTAATGCAGGATTACTATACCGTGCGTCAGGTGCGGGAATTTATGGATGTACTGCTCGAGGAAGGTACGGAAGTATTCGTGAATAACGAGCCTGCGGATGATGATACCAGGGTATACGAAAACTTCACGGTCCGCTGGGGGGAAAAGAAAGCAAAGACAGCGAAGCGTAAACCGGCGGCGAAAAAAAGTACGAAAAGCACGGTGAAGGAAGAAAAGAAGGCAGAGGAAGCGGAAGAGAATGTCCTGGCAGACAGCTTTGAAGATCTGCCCGAGGATGACGGTACCTATGAACCGTCCGGAAAAGAAAAAAGCGCGGAAGTAAAAGAAGAACCGGAGGAGCCGGCGGAAACGAAAACGGCGGCAAAGGTTCCGGTATCGATCCAGGTTCTGGTGAATGGCCGGGCCATC
This sequence comes from Lachnospiraceae bacterium, assembly GCA_017634975.1. Taxonomy (GTDB): domain Bacteria; phylum Bacillota; class Clostridia; order Lachnospirales; family Lachnospiraceae; genus NK4A136. Next base: position 7,578 of record JAGBMJ010000119.1, read on the forward strand.
CGCCTGAGCGGTAAATCTTCGTATGTTTTTGTGGATGTATTTGATTATATCGATTTTGACCTGCAGAGCGTGAAGGGAACCAAGCTGATCACGGATCTGAACGGGCATAAAGCCGAGTATATGGAGCCAATCGCAAACGGAGATCAGATCGTGATCCGGTGGGAAAAATAGTTTTATACAGAGAGAAAAAGTAACGGATTCGGATGGTGTAACGTAAATGAGGATGAAGAGTATCGCCAGCGGGAGCAGTGGGAATTCGATCTATGTGGGAACGGATACGGCGCATCTGCTGGTAGACGCCGGGATCAGCGGAAAGAAGATCGAGGCGGGATTAAAGGAACTGGAATTGTGCGGAAATGATCTGGATGGGATATTGATCACGCACGAGCACGCGGATCATATCGGCGGACTGGGTGTGATGTTAAGGCGTTATCAGATACCGGTCTACGCGACACGGGGAACGATCGAAGCGATGAAGGGGATCAGCAGTCTGGGAAAGATCGACTGGGATCTGTTCGTGCCGATCGACCGGGATGAGGACTTTTCCGTAAAGGATCTGACGATCACGCCGCTGCGCATCTCGCACGATGCGGCAGAACCGGTGGCGTACCGTTTTAAGTACGGTGATATCCGTACGGCCGTGGTAACGGATCTGGGAGAATATGACGACTATATCGTCGGTAATCTGCAGGGATTGTCCGCCGTATACCTGGAAGCCAATCACGATATCCGTATGCTGCAGCTGGGGCGTTATCCGTATCAGCTCAAGCAGCGCATCCTCGGAAAGAAAGGGCATCTGTCCAACGAAGCGGCAGGAAGGCTGCTTACCGCACTGCTGCACGACAATATGAAGAGGATCTTCTTAAGCCACTTAAGCCACGAGAACAATCTGCCGGAGCTGGCTTATGAAGCGGTGCGGATGGAAGTGGAGATGTCGGATACCGTCTGGCATGGGGATGACTTCCGGATCGATATTGCCAGGCGGGACTGCCCGTCGGAATGTATCGCATTATAAATTCCGTATTACATTTTTAAGGGAGAGTATAGAATATGAAAAAGACGATCATTACAGTCGTAGGAAAAGATACGGTAGGTATCATCGCAAAGGTGTGTACCTATCTGGCAAATAACCGGATCAATATCCTGGATATCTCGCAGACCATCGTGCAGGAGTATTTTAACATGATGATGATCGTGGATCTGGGCACGGCGGAAAAGCCGTTTGATACCATCTCGGACGAGCTGGCGCAGATCGGTGAGGAGATCGGTGTGATCGTGAAATGCCAGAGAGAAGAGATCTTCAATTCCATGCATAGAATCTGAGCGATAGGCGGGCTGTATAAAGTGATTAGCGTACACAGGCCGATTTTATCGGACTGAGGACGCTAAGCATCTTTATACAGAGTGTAACGGACACCGAGAAAACGAAGTTTTCGAGGTGACCCTGCCGGAAAGAAGGAGAATGTAATGATAAATATCTATGAGGTCGTTGAGACCAACCAGATGATCGAGAAAGAGAATCTGGATGTACGTACCATCACACTCGGGATCAGTCTGCTGGACTGCATCGATGCGGATCTGGAACGCTTAAAGAAGAAGATCTACGATAAGATCACTACAGTAGCAAAAGATCTGGTACATACCGGAAAAGAGATCGAGAAGAAATATGCGATCCCGATCGTAAACAAACGGATCTCCGTGACCCCCATCGCACTGATCGGTGCGGCAGCATGCAGGGAACCGGCTGATTTTGTACAGATCGCAGAGACACTGGATGCGGCGGCCAAGACCGTCGGCGTCAATTTTCTGGGTGGATACTCCGCTCTGGTATCAAAGGGCATGACCACGGCGGACGAAATGCTGATCCGTTCCATTCCGCAGGCACTGGCAAAGACGGATCGTGTCTGCTCTTCCGTAAATCTGGGTTCCACCAAGACCGGCATCAATATGGATGCCGTAAGACTGCTGGGACAGATCGTAAAGGAAACCGCGGAGGCGACCAAAGAGAATGATTCTCTGGGGTGCGCAAAACTCGTGGTATTCTGTAATGCACCGGATGACAATCCGTTTATGGCAGGCGCTTTCCATGGTGTTACCGAAGCGGATGCCATCATCAATGTAGGCGTTTCCGGACCGGGCGTGGTAAAGACTGCTCTGGAAGCCGTACGCGGTGAGAGCTTTGAAGTGTTATGTGAGACCATTAAGAAAACGGCGTTTAAGGTAACGCGTGTAGGCCAGCTGGTGGCGAAGGAAGCCTCAAAGATGCTCGGTGTTCCATTCGGGATCATTGACTTAAGCCTGGCGCCGACTCCGGCGGTAGGTGACAGCGTGGCGGATATCTTAAAAGAGATCGGCCTGGAGCATCCCGGTGCACCCGGAACGACAGCGGCACTGGCCCTCTTAAACGATCAGGTAAAAAAAGGCGGTGTGATGGCATCTTCCTATGTGGGAGGATTGAGCGGCGCGTTCATCCCGGTCAGCGAAGACCAGGGAATGATCGAAGCGGTGGAAGCCGGAGCGCTTACTTTAGAGAAACTCGAGGCGATGACCTGCGTATGCTCGGTCGGTCTCGATATGATCGCCGTACCGGGTGATACCAAAGCCAGCACGATCGCCGGCATTATTGCTGATGAAATGGCGCTTGGCATGGTGAACCAGAAGACGACGGCAGTACGTATCATCCCGGCCGTCGGAAAAAAGATCGGAGACAAGGTGGAATTCGGCGGTCTGCTCGGCTATGCACCGATCATGCCGGTCAATCCGTTTGGCTGCGATGCGTTTGTGGCGCGGAAAGGCCGTATCCCGGCACCGATCCACAGTTTCAAGAACTGATCCGGTGTGCATCCGGAATCAACAGTAATACCTTCCTGCAACGGGAAGGCAAATGACAGATATGCAGAAAGACCATTCACGAAAATGCATAGAGATAACCATTGCCGGTGCGTGCTGCGCGCTGGCTTTTTCGCTTGCGGGATGTGAGGCTCCGGATCTCGGCAGCGCCAGTGAAAACCGGGTAAATGTGGAACATGGGGATGAGATACCGGCTTGGCTGCAGGAGCGGATCGATCAGGCGGCAACACCGACACCGACCGTACCGAAGGAGATCGTCGTATATTCGGATGAATCGGAGTATCCGTATGGCGTGACGCCGACTCCGTGGTTTCAGGATCCGGTACCGACTGTGACACCTACGCCGGCGGTCATCATCAATACGCCGACGCCGACCGAACTGCCGACGACACCGACACCGTCTCCGACCGTGACACCTACACCGGAGGCAACTGCCACACCTACTTCGACACCGACACCGACATCTACCCCCACGCCGACGCCGACCAAGGCAGACGGGAAGAAGGAGTATGCAAATGCGAAAGAGCTGGAGGATGCGCTAAAGAAAGACCAGAACCAGAACGGAGCGATCGTCACCTTTACCGTGCGGGATTATTCCGATAACGATACTTTGGGCTATATCCTCGGAGCAGGAGAGAAACTGAACTTTGTATCGACCACGAAACCGCAGGTGAATGTAGGTGATACCTTTACGGTGGAGATCAAGGGGGTCAACGTCATTTCCAGTGAGTATTACCTTACCTATGAAAAACACGATGCAAACAAAAAATAAGATCCGGCCGCAAGTCATGCGATGTGACTTGCGGCCGGATTCTATTTTTTGGAAATTGCTTTTTTTTATTCTTCGTCTTCCTTCGGAAGCACGCACTGCAGATGCAGTTCCTCGAGCTGTTTGTCGCTGACAGCGGAAGGCGCATCCATCATCAGATCGGCGGCATTCTTGTTCATCGGGAACGTGATGACTTCGCGGATCGATTCCTCGCCGGTCAGCAGCATGATCATACGGTCGACACCCGGAGCCGCACCGGCGTGAGGCGGAGCACCATAGGTAAACGCATTGTACATTGCCGGGAATTTTGCCTTTACATCATCTTCGCCGAGACGTACCATTTCAAACGCTTTTACCATGATCTCCGGATCGTGGTTACGTACGGCACCGGAAGCGGATTCGTATCCGTTGATGACCAGGTCGTACTGGAAGGCGGTAATGGAGAGCGGATCCACCTCGCCTTTGGAAGCTTTCTCCAGGATCTCCAGGCCGCCGTTCGGCATAGAGAACGGGTTGTGGCAGAACTCCAGCTCGCCGGATTCCTCGCCGATCTCGTACATCGGGAAATCCACGATCCAGCAGAACTGGTACTGTTCCTTGTCCATATGTTCGGGGCAGAGAGTACCCAGTTTGGTACGCATCACACCGGCGGTCTTCTGTGCCACGCCGAGAGGACCGGCTGCCAGACCGACAAAATCGCCGGCTTTTAAGCCAAGAGCTTCGATTACTTTTTCTTTGACCGGTGCGACAAATTTGGCGATGCCGCCGACGATCTCATTATTTTCATCCACACGGAACCAGAAGGTCTTGCGTGCGGTCTGGACTTCCACATCGGCCACCAGCTGGTCGATCTGCTTACGCGTTGCTTTAAAGTCGGAAACCACGACTGCCTTGATCTTTGTATCGGCACTTTCCTCAAACGGACCGAATCCGATGCCTTTCAGCACATCGGTCGCATCGGTCAGTTCCAGATCGATACGCAGATCCGGTTTGTCCGTCCCGTATTTTTCCATCGCCTCAAGATAGGGGATGCGCTTGAACGGAGCAGGGGTGATACGCTTATAGATACCGTACTTTTCAAATACCGGTACGAGTACCTTTTCGAGAACGGCCAGAACATCTTCCTGATCGGCAAAGGCCATTTCCATATCCAGCTGGTAGAACTCACCCGGGGTACGATCGCCGCGGGCGTCCTCATCACGAAAGCAGGGTGCGATCTGGAAGTAACGGTCAAAGCCGGAGGTCATGAGCAGCTGCTTGAACTGCTGCGGTGCCTGGGGCAGAGCGTAGAACTTGCCCGGATGCTTTCTGGCCGGTACCAGATAGTCTCGTGCGCCTTCCGGAGAAGAAGCCGTCAGGATCGGTGTGGTGATCTCGAGAAAATTCTCGGCGGTCATAAGCTTGCGCAGCTCGGCTACCACGTTGCAGCGCAGTACGATCTTGCTCTTGACTTCGGGATTGCGCAGGTCGAGATAGCGGTATTTGAGCCGCAGGTTTTCATCGGCATCCTTGCTGCGGTTGATCTCAAACGGCAGCTCATTGTTGCGGTTGCGTCCGAGAACGGTCACGCCGGTCGGGACCACTTCGATATCGCCGGTCGGGATCCTGGGATTCTTGTTGCTGCGTTCGCGAACGGTGCCTTCGATCCGGATCGTGGATTCCTTGGTGATCTCCTTAAATCTCTTCACCATTTCCTCATCTTCTGCAACCAGCTGGGTGGTGCCGTAGAAGTCGCGCAGGATGATGAAAGCAAGGTTTCCGCCTACTTCGCGCATGTTTTCCATCCAGCCGCAGAGGGTAACGGCGCTTCCGACATCGGATTGTCTCAATTCGCCGCAATTGTGTGTACGTGATTGTGTCATGTTGGTATACCTCTCTTATCAAAATAAACAATTCGAGATATTTTAGCACATTATTCTGCAGATTTCAATGTTACGCTTCATCCCCGGGCCGGGAGTGTGAAATCGTAGTTACCATTCACAGCACAAAGGGCTGTGATAGTTACGGTTGCACTATCCTGTCCGTATGGTATAATATTCTTGGGCTATTATGTGTTTTTGCCGGCTTGACCCGATGATCAAGAGGAGCAATAACAATAACTTTTTAAAATTATGAGGGGGCAGAAAACGATGAAAACAACTACCGAAAAGAAACATATCCGGGTGACATTTAATGCGCCGGCCGTATTGATCTTTGCGATCATCTGTCTGGCGGCATTGATCCTGTCCTTTCTGACGGGCGGGCTGAGCACCCGGGTACTGTTTTCCACCTTCCGCTCATCATGGACCAATCCGCTGACGTATATCCGGATGTTTACGCATGTGTTCGGACATAGCGGCTGGGATCATCTCTTTGGAAATATGTCCTTTATCCTTCTGCTCGGACCGATCCTGGAGGAAAAGTACGGAACGAAGAAGATCGTCTGGATCATGGCGCTGACCGCGCTGGTGACGGGGATCGTGCATTGCTTTTTTATGCCGGATTACGGACTGTGCGGTGCCAGCGGTATCGTATTTGCCTTTATCCTGCTGATCTCCTTTACGAGTTTCAAGGAGGGGGAACTGCCGGTAACGGTGATCCTGGTAGCTCTGATCTATATCGGCAAGCAGGTATACGAGGGCATTGCCGTTCATGATAATATTTCCAATCTTGCACATATCATCGGTGGTATGGTAGGAGCGATCGTCGGCTATCAGTGGAATAAAAAATGATTTCCGGAGGGGGCTGTTATGACAGAAGAAAGAAAAAAAGCTTTTTATCATCTCTTTGAAGAGATGGTAGATCATATGAACACACCGGACAGTGAATTCAGCCGGGAGGCTTTTGTGGACTGTCTCATACGCATCTGTGTTTTTTTTCGGGTGTCGAAGGGGATGACGGAGTTTTATCAGAGCACCAAACATGAGAGCTGTCATGATGGGGAATGTCTCGTGGATTACGATAACGGACATGGTGATAAGGTCATCCTGCGACGGCGGATCGTAACCAGATCCAAGACGGTATTGGTCGGAACGCTCTTTGCAGCGGAAGAGGCAGAACCGCTGGATGCGGAGGAGATGGAGAAGCTGGATCTGGTGGAGCGGGCACTGCTGGCCTTTGTGAGCCGCAATCGTCTGATCCGTGTCGTGGAGCAGATCGGATTCCATGATGAGCAGTCCTTTCCTAATCTGCGCTACTATATGCGCTCCCTGAACGTAATGCAGGAGCAGGGCAGACTGAACGATATGATGGTTGCCGGACTGAACCTGCGGCATTTTGGCCAAATCAACCAGGAGATCGGCAGAGAACTGGGAGACCGCGTTATGCGGGGCTATTTTGAGCTGCTGGAGAAAGCAGCCGGCGAAACCGGTGTGGCCTGCCGTATGGGAGGGGATAATTTCCTGCTGGCATTTGAAAAAAGGCAGATCGATGAGGTACTGTCTGTCATTATGGGAAAGCCGGTCGCCTATACCGATGCCGGGGATAAAAAGGTAATGGTATCTGCCAGTGCGGGGCTGTACAGCATACCGGAGGATATCGTCATAGACGGGCCGGGATTCCTGGTGGACCGGATGATGGCAGCCTTGGGAATGGCGCGGCAGGGTGTAAGAGGTCAGGTGGTATTTTATGATGAGAGTGTCAACCGGCGCAGACAGGTGATCCAGGGGCTGCAGGGCGATTTCCCGCAGGCGCTGAAAGACAGGGAGTTTCACGTTTACTATCAGCCGAAGGTGCATGTGGAGACCGGAGAGCTGAAAGGGGCGGAAGCGCTCTGCCGCTGGATCAGGGACGACCGGATCATTCCGCCGGGGGATTTTATACCGGCGCTGGAACAGGGAGTAGGCGTCTGCGAGCTGGATTACTATATGCTGGAGCGGGTCTGCGAAGATATCGCAAGGTGGCTGAAGGAAGGCCGCGAAGTGGTGCGTGTTTCCGTCAATTTCTCCCGAAAACATCTGGTGGAGACGGATTTGCTGGAGCATATACTGAATGTTGTGGAGAAGTATCAGATCCCGCATGAGTATATCGAGATCGAGCTGACCGAGACCACAACGGATGTGGAGTTTAAAGACCTGAAACGTGTGGTTATGGGGCTGCGCAGTGAGGGAATCTATACGGCCGTGGATGATTTCGGTATGGGGTATTCCTCGCTGAATCTGATCCGTGAGATCCCGTGGCACGTGATCAAGGTGGATCGCAGCATCCTTCCGGCGACGGAGTCGGAGGTGGACAGTATCACCGGGCTGATGTACAGACATGTGGTGAACATGATCCACGAGCTGGGGATGGAATGTGTAACGGAAGGTGTGGAAACCAAATGGCAGGCGGAGCTGCTCCGCAGTAACCGGTGTTTCGTGGCACAGGGCTTTTATTTTGACAAGCCGCTTCCGGTACAGGAGTTTGAAAACCGGCTGGAGAAGCAGTTTTACTCGCTGCTTTTGTAACAGCGATGGAAATAATTATAATTATTTAACAGAAAGGAAATGAAGTAAGAAAATGGCACTATCAAAGAAACCGGTCAAGGGCATGAAGGATGTATTACCCAGAGAGATGGAGATCCGCACTTATGTACAGGCGCTGATCCGTGACACTTATAAGGGATATGGCTTTACGCAGATCGAAACACCCTGCATGGAACACATCGAGAACCTGACGAACAAGCAGGGCGGTGAGAATGAAAAACTGATCTTTAAGATCTTAAAGCGCGGCAACAAGCTGGATCTGGCAAACGCACAGAGTGAGGCGGATCTGGTGGACGGAGGTCTCCGCTATGACCTGACGGTACCGCTTTCCAGATACTATTCCGAACATGCCAATGAACTGCCGTCTCCGTTTAAAGCATTGCAGATGGGCAACGTATGGCGTGCGGACCAGCCGCAGCGCGGGCGCTTCCGGCAGTTTATGCAGTGCGATATCGATATCCTGGGCGAACCGTCCAATCTGGCCGAGATCGAGCTGATCCTGGCTACGACGACCCTGCTGGGCAAGCTGGATTTCAAAGATTTTAACATCCGGATCAATGACCGCCGCATGCTGAAGGCAATGGCTTCCTATGCGGGCTTTGCCGAGGCGGATTACGACAGCATCTTTATCATTCTGGACAAGATGGATAAGATCGGTGCGGACGGCGTGGCAAAGGAACTGGCGGATGCCGGTTATGAAGCGTCGGCGATCAAAAAGTATATGGGACTGTTTGAAGGTCTTTCCGGCAAGAACGGAGCCGAGGCACTCGCTTTTTTGGAGAGCACGATGGGAGAAGCGCTTCCCGAAGCGTGCCGGGACAATCTGAGCGAGATCTTTTCCGGCGTAAATGCGGCAAAGACGGCAGACTTTACCCTGCTCTTTGACCCGACGCTGGTACGCGGTATGAGCTATTACACCGGTACGATCTTTGAGGTGGAGCTGAAGGAATTCGGTTCTTCATGCGGCGGCGGCGGCAGATACGATGAGATGATCGGCAAGTTCACCGGACAGAATACACCGGCCTGCGGTTTCTCCATCGGTTTTGAACGCATCATCACGATCCTTTTGGAAAATGACTTCCGGGTACCGCAGACGGGCAGTAAGGTGGCATTTTTAGTGGAAAAAGGCATGGACCGGGAACAGACGGATTCGGTTTTTGTGCAGGCTGAGGAACTGCGCCGCGCAGGCAATACCGTTCTGATGGTGCGTATGGCAAAGAACAAGAAGTTCCAGAAGGAGCAGCTCGCGGCGGACGGTTATACCGAGATCAAAGAGTTTTTCAAAAAATAAGTACAGTTTTCATACGGGGGTTATCTATGGCAGACATATATCTTTCGGGAATACGGATCCTGGAAAATGAGATCAATGTGAAGACGGCGCTGACGCAGGTGGATCCGCTCAGGCGTGCGGATGCGGCACAGATCAAAGATCCGAAAAAACGTGCCCAGTCACTTGCTGCAGGGCTTCTTGTCCAGTATGCGGCCAGGGAACGCCTTGGAGAGGCGGCACCGGCGGGGATCTATGAGATCGTGACCGGGGAAAAGGGAAAGCCGTATTTTAAGGATTTTCCGAATCTTCATTTTTCCATTTCCCATTCCGGACAGATGGTGCTGGTGGCGCTTTCGGATCGGGCAGTCGGCGCGGATATCCAGGAGTGGAAGGAGCTTAAGGCGGACATCGCGGGACGTTTTTTTCATCCGAAGGAGACCGAATATCTGCGGGGAATGCCGGCCAGCGCATCGGAAAAGGCATTTTTTGATCTGTGGTGTCTGAAGGAAAGCTACATCAAATATACCGGTGAGGGGCTTGCACAGCCGCTGGATGAACTGGATTTTACACCGGTATTGCAGGGCGGAGGCTTTGCGGTTTTTGAATTTACGGAGGATAGCAGCCGGATCCGTGCGGAGCTGATCGAAGCACCGCATGGCTATTCCGCGGCAGTGATCGAAGCATTCTGAACCGGCACGGATACCACGTGGAAGGCGGCAGGCGGCAGCGGCGAAAAGCGCGGTGGTCATTGCCAGCCGGGACAAACCATGATACAATCGTTTGCGGGGACAGTAAGGATACTGACTTAAGAGAAGGTTTGGTTTTATGGGCAATAGTATGATGACGAAAGTGAAAGTGAACAATGAGATCGATCTGTGCGAGATCGTAGCGGTGAAGAATAAGAAGGTGGAAGACATACGCCACCGCATCTCGTCGGCTCTGCAGTACGCCAGGATATCCTACTTTATCCGCTGGCAGGAACCGGGGCTGGTAGGGAAAGTGCTGTTCCGGGAGAAGGCACGGCCGGTCTTTTGCGTGAATGCTGCACAGCTGGAGGATGCCCTGCGGATCTTTGACGAGCTGCATCTGACCAATCAGGAAGTGCATATTCTCGGGGAAAAATCCCAGAATAAATACTCGTTGTAAAATTGTTGTTACTATTCACAGCCCTTCGTGCTGTGATAGTAACGGGTTTTGCCAATGAAAATCGCCTGCGGCGATGGGCAAACCCCATCTCGCTCGGAATATTTGGGTCGTAATCGCGCAGCAAGTGCGCGATTCGACTGTGAATAGTAACAAATTTTTTTCGATTTTTTGAATTTGCATCTTGACATTAGTAGTCGAATTTGCTAGAATTAACACTCGGTGATAGAAAGATGCTGCCGTGGCTCAGATGGTAGAGCGTCGCATTGGTAATGCGGAGGTCGGCGGTTCGATTCCGCTCGGCAGCTTTGATCAATTTGTTTTCGGGGTGTGGCTCAGTTTGGCTAGAGCGCCGTGTTAGGGACGCGGAGGCCGCTGGTTCGAATCCAGTCACTCCGATGGAATGCGCAGGCCGACGGGGCTTGCGTTTTTTGTTTTGTTAAGGACACATTCGAAAATAGCCCGGAAACGGGATTTGCGGAAGCAGGAGGGGCACATGGATAAACTGTATATCGTTATGCCTGCGTATAACGAAGAGGAAAATATCCGGGAAGTGGTCAAGAACTGGTATGCATGCCTGGAAGGAAAAGACGAAGGCTCCAGATTGGTGGTTGCGGACAGCGGATCTTCCGATCTGACACATAAATATTTAAAATCGATGCAGCGGGAATTGCCGCAGCTGGAGATCCTTACGGATACGCAGAAGCAGCACGGACCGAAACTGATGGCTTTGTACCGTTATGCGATCGAACAGGGAGCGGATTATATTTTCCAGACAGATTCGGACGGGCAGACCCTGCCGCAGGAATTTCCGGCGTTTTGGGATGCGCGAGGCAAATACGATCTGGTGCTGGCGAACCGGTCCGTACGCGGAGACGGCAAGGCCAGAGCTTTTGTGGAAAAGGTCGTTTGTCTTCTTCTGAAACTGTATTTCGGCGTGAGGCTGCAGGATGCCAACGCACCGTTTCGGCTGATGAAGGCAGAGGTGCTGGAGAAGTACCTGGACCGCCTGCCGGACGATTACAATATACCGAACATTATGTTCACGACCTATTTTGCATATTATAAAGAAAAAATGAAATTTATGGAGATCACATTCCGTCCGCGCAAGGCGGGAAAAAACTCCATCAATTTCGGCAGGATCTTTGCGATCGGGTGGAAAGCCTTGGGAGATTTTCACCGGTTTAAGAAAGAAATGCATTGAAAAGGGCAGGCTTGACGAGTATAAAGCCTTGAATTATAATAAAACAGTATGCCTAAAAAGACTGATTATTGGGGGATGATATGATCAAGAGTATGACCGGTTTCGGACGATGCGAGATGGAAGAACACGCACGCCGCATCACCGTTGAGATGAAGGCAGTCAATCACAGATATCTGGATCTGTCGATCAAGATGCCGAAGAAGTTTAATCCGTTTGAAGCGCAGATCCGCAATGTGCTGAAGGAGTATATCGAGCGCGGAAAAGTGGATCTTTATATTACATGTGAGGATCTCGGGGAAGAGAACCTGCAGATCCGTTACAACCGTTCGGTAGCCGCAGAATATCTGCAGTATTTAAGGCAGATGTCGGAAGAATTCGGCTTAGAGGATGATGTGCGGGTATCTACTTTATCCCGTTTTCCGGAAGTATTCTCGATGGAAGACATACAGCAGGATGAGGAAGAGATCTGGCAGGATCTTGAGAAGGTAGTCCGTGGTGCAGCCAAGGTCTTTGTGGAGAGCAGAGAACGGGAAGGGGAAGCGCTGAAGGCAGACCTTCTGGATAAGCTGGAAAACATGCAGAAGAGTGTGGCTCAGATCGAAGAGCGATCACCGCAGGTGATCGAGGAGTACCGCGAAAAACTGCGTGCCAAGGTAAGAGAACTGGTCGGCGATGTACAGCTGGATGAGAGCCGGCTGATGATGGAAGTGACGGTTTTTGCCGACAAGATCTGCGTGGATGAGGAGATGGTACGCTTAAAGAGCCATATCGCTGCGATGAGCCAGGAACTGAAGAAGGGCGGCAGCGTAGGACGCAAGCTCGACTTTATCGCGCAGGAGATGAACCGGGAAGCAAATACAACGCTTTCCAAAGCAAATGATCTGCTGACTTCGGATGCAGCGATCGAACTGAAGACCGGCATCGAAAAGATCAGGGAGCAGATTCAAAACCTGGAATAGCTACAAGCAATGCAAGCATCAGCAAGCCGTGGAAAGCGTCGCTGCTTGCAGCAGACGGTTTGTGCGGCTTGGTGGGGCGTAGGACGGCGCCAGCCGTCCATCCGGCGAACCGTAGGTTTGACGGATGGCATTGCGGAATAGGAATATATATGGCAAAACTACTGCATATCGGTTTCGGAAATGTGGTGAATGAGGAAAAGATCATAGCGATCGTCCATCCGGAGGCGGCCCCGATCAAGCGTCTGGTGACGCACGCCAGAGAAAACGATCTGGCGGTGGATGCTACCCACGGGCGCAAGACCAAGTCGGTCATCGTGATGGAAGGACAGCAGGTGGTGCTGTCGGCGCTGCTTCCGGAAACCATTGTCGGACGCAGTCTGGATACATCGGAGGAGACGTAAATGAAAGAAGGGCGGGAAGGCATACTGGTAGTGATCTCCGGTTTCGCGGGAACCGGAAAAGGCACTCTGGTAAAAGGTCTTTTGGAAAAATATGATAACTATGCGCTTTCGGTTTCCATGACTACAAGAAATCCCAGACCGGGGGAAGAAGACGGGGTATCCTACTTCTTCGTCAGCCGGGAAAAATTTGAAGAAACCATTGCGGCGCAGGGGCTGATCGAGTACGCAAGCTACTGCGATAATTACTACGGAACCCCCAAGGCTTATGTGGAAGAACAGTTAAAGGCCGGCAAGGATGTGATCCTGGAGATCGAGATCCAGGGAGCACTCAAGATCCGTGAGATCTACCCGACGGCACTGCTGCTTTTTGTGATGCCGCCCAGTGCGCAGATATTGAGGGACCGCCTGATCGGACGCGGTACGGAGACACCGGAAGTGGTGAAGAAACGTATGGACCGTGCGGCGCAGGAATCGGAAGGGATCGAGCAGTACGACTACATCGTCGTTAATGATAAGATCGAGCAGTGTATCGAAGACACGCACGCGATCATCGAAGCGGCACACTGCAAACCGTTTCGGAACGAACGCTTTATACAGACGGTACGGGAAGATCTGTACCGCTTAAAAACGGAAACCAACTGAATCATTAAGGAGGAACAATACTATGATGTTACATCCGTCTTACACCGACCTGATCGAGGTGGTAAACAGTGAAGCGGGAGAGGGCGAGCCGCCTTTGGTAAATTCCCGTTATTCCATCGTGATGGCGACGGCTAAACGTGCACGTCAGCTGATCGGCGGACAGCCGGCTCTGGTACCTTCCAAGGGAAAGAAGCCGCTTTCCGTAGCCGTACAGGAGTTAAACGAATCCAAGATCCATATTTTGGGTGACGAGGCATAATATTTCTATGTCAAATGCACTTCACAAGATCATGCTGGTATCCCTGGGATGTGACAAGAATCTGGTAGATTCGGAAATGATGCTGGGGATGCTTTCAGAAGCCGGCTTTGAGATCACGAACGATGAACAGGAAGCGGAAGTGGTGATCGTAAACACCTGCTGCTTCATCATGGATGCAAAAGAAGAGAGCATCACGACTCTCATTGAATACGGCAAACTGAAAGAAACCGCGAAATGCAAGGCGCTTATTGCAACCGGATGCCTGGCACAGCGATATGCCGATGAGATCCACAAAGAGATCCCGGAGGTAGATGCTGTGGTAGGCACTTCTGCGTTTGATAAGATCATTGAAGTGGTTCGATCGGTGCTCGGAGGCGGGCGGCAGGATGCCATAGAGGATCTTGCGCATACCGTATCCGGCAAACCGCGAGTGCTTTCGACCGGCGGACATTATGCCTATATGAAGATCGCGGAGGGCTGCAACAAACGCTGCACCTACTGCATCATTCCTTCGATCCGCGGAGATTACCGTTCGGTACCGATGGAGACGCTTCTTGCCGAGGCGGCTCGCCTGGTGGAGGGCGGTGTACGGGAACTGATCCTGGTCGCACAGGAGACGACGCTCTACGGCATCGATCTGTATGGAGAAAAGCGCCTGCCGGCACTGTTGCACGAACTGGCAAAGATCGAGGATCTGAAATGGATCCGGCTGCTGTACTGCTATCCGGAAGAGATCACGGACGAACTGATCGATACGATCGCTGCGGAGCCGAAGATCTGTCATTACCTGGATCTGCCCATACAGCACAGCGAGGATGAGGTCCTGAAGCGTATGGGACGCAGGACCCGCAGAGCGGAACTGGAGGAGACGATTGCAAAGATCCGTGCGCGCATTCCCGATATCTGCCTGCGTACCACACTGATCTGCGGTTTCCCGCAGGAGACAGAGGAAGATTACGACCATCTGAAATCTTTTGTAGAGAAGATGCGTTTTGACCGTCTGGGGGTATTTCCTTATTCCCCGGAGGAAGGCACTCCGGCAGAACGGATGGACGGCCAGATCGATGAAGCGGTCAAGAAGAGCCGCGCGGAAGGCATTATGGCTCTGCAGCAGGAGATCGCCTTTGAACAGGCACAGGCGATGGAAGGCCGTGTCCTGGAATGTATCGTAGAGGGACGTATACCGGAGGAAAATGTGCTGGTATGCCGCAGCTATATGGATGCTCCTGATGTGGATGGATATGTTTTTGTGGATACGGAGAAAGAATACATGAGCGGCACCATTGTACGGATCAAGGTGACCGGTAGTGAAGAATATGATCTGATCGGAGAATTTGCTGATGAATCTGCCGAATAAACTGACAACATTTCGTGTGGTACTGATCCCGTTCTTTGTGGTGTTTTTGATGACTGATCTGGCCGGAGCTGCCTCCAAATGGGTAGCTTTGGGCCTTTTTATTGTGGCATCACTGACGGATTTTCTGGACGGCTATATTGCCCGGAAGAACAATCTGGTCACCAATTTCGGGAAGTTTATGGATCCGCTGGCGGACAAGCTTCTGGTAAGTGCGGCGATGATCTGTTTTGTGGAACTGCACCGTATCCCTGCGTGGATCGTGCTGATCATCATCGCACGCGAGTTCTTTATCAGCGGTTTCCGTCTGGTGGCAGCCGAGCAGGGAGTCGTGATCGCGGCCGGCTGGTGGGGCAAGTTCAAGACGGCATTTCAGATGTTCATGGTGATCTTTATGATCGTGGAAGCCGCGCTGAAAGACCGGGCGGTCACACTGGTACCGCTCACGGTTGCTGCGGATGTGTTAATGTATATCTCGCTGGCTTTGACCCTGATCTCCATGGCAGATTATGTGGCAAAGAATAAAGCGGTTTTGAAGGAGCAGAAGTGATATGGTAGTCGAGACCATTTGCATCGGAACAGAGATCCTTTTAGGCAACAGACATCATACAAACGCCAATTATCTGGCACAGGAATACGCCAAACTCGGTCTTTCCACCTATGCACAGTCGGTGGTGGGTGATAACGAAGAGCGCATCATGGAGGCGCTGAGGCTGGCACTGTCCAGATCGGATCTGGTGGTATTGAACGGAGGGCTCGGGCCCACGCAGGATGATATCACCAAAGAGACCGTAGCGAAGCTTCTGGGACGTGAGATGCATTCCGACGAAGTGACGAAGAAGCACATCGAAGAATACTTCCGGACACGCGGTCAGGTGATGGCGGAGTGCAATCTGCGCCAGACGATGATCCCGGAGGAAGCCAGGATACTGGATAATGAGCTAGGGACCGCACCGGGGATCCTGCTGAACCTGTCCGAGGAAGAGAGTGCAGGATTCCGGAAGACGACCGGGGAGATCCAGACGATCATCCTGTTGCCGGGGCCTCCGGAAGAACTGCAGGAGATGTGGCAGAAAAGAGTGGTACCCTATCTGGAGAAACGTTCGGGGGAATTCATCTATTCGGCAACGGTAAAGGTATGCGGACGTACGGAAAGTGAGATCGCGGAGATACTGGATGACGTGATCCGGCAGAATGGGGAAGTGACAGTAGCGCCGTATGCCAGGACCGGCGAGGTGCACCTGCGTGTAACGGCAAAGGCGTCGGACGAAAAGACGGCGAAGAAGCTGGTGAAACCGGTGGTCAAAGAGATCAAGACCAGACTGGGGGACAGTGTATATACCACGGATGAAGACGTGACCCTGGAAAAGGCTGTCGTGGATCTGCTGCTGGCCAATGAACTGACGGTAACGACTGTGGAATCCTGCACCGGAGGTCTGATCGCCGGGCGGCTGATCAATGTGCAGGGCGTATCGGAAGTATATAAATCCGGTTTTGTTACCTATTCAAACAAAGCCAAACGGAAACTGGTGGGCGTGAAGCGTAAGACACTGGACAAATACGGGGCGGTCAGCGAACAGACCGTACGTGAGATGGTCGGCGGAGTAACGCTCTTTAACCGTGCGGATGTAGCAGTAGCGGTGTCGGGCATCGCAGGTCCGGACGGAGGAACGGAAGAAAAGCCGGTAGGACTGGTATATATTGCAGTCAGTGTATGCGGAGTGGTGACGGTGAAAGAATACCACTTTATCGGGAACCGTGCGATGATCCGCGAGCGTGCCGTAGCGGCGGCGCTGGATCAGATGCGCAGATGTATTCTGGAGTATTACAGCAAGCTGACATTCGGAAAAGAGGAGTAAGGGAGCATTATGGCAAATCAGATCGTAAAGCTTGGGGATTTTGAAGTCGGGAATAATGAGATACCGTATTTCATTGCGGAGATCGGTATCAATCACAACGGGGATATGCAGATCGCAAAGAAGCTGATGGATGCAGCGTTTGCCTGCGGCTGGAACTGTGTGAAGTTTCAGAAACGTACGCCGGACATAGCGGTACCGGAAGCGCAGAAAAACGTGATGCGTGATACCCCGTGGGGACAGATGACCTATCTGGAGTACAAGAAACATATCGAGTTTGAGAAACCGGAATATGACCGGATCGATAAGTACTGCAAGGAAAAACCATTGTCGTGGACCGCCTCCCCGTGGGATATCCCGAGTCTGGAATTTCTGCTGCAGTATGATCTGCCGTTCATCAAGATCGCCTCGGCAGGAAACGGCAATCCGGAGCTTTTGAAGAGGGCAGCGCAGGCAGGGATCCCTCTGATTATGTCCGACGGTATGTGTACGCAGGAAGAGCTGGATCAGGCGGTTTCCGTGCTGGAAGATTACAGCAACGGCGATTATATCCTGCTGCATACCAATTCGACCTATCCGGCACCGGTGGATTCGCTGAATCTGGCGTATATGCAGACACTCAAAGACCGTTATCACTGCGTGGTAGGCTACAGCGGGCACGAGCAGAATCTGGAGCCCAGTGTGGTAGCGGCGACGCTGGGAGCCAAGGTGATCGAGCGGCATGTGACCTTGTCCCACGAGCTGTGGGGAACAGATCAGAAAGCGAGTCTGGAGATCAATGCGATGTATATGCTGTACCGTCGCTGTCTGGATATCCGGAAGATGATCGGAAGCGGAGTAAAGACACTCGACGAGAACGAACGAAAAGTAAGAGAAAAACTCAAGGGAAACTGATACGGAAATATTCGCTGTCCGGATGATTGACATCCGGACAGTTTTATGTTATTTTTTATCTGTCTTAGGAAATGTGTTTCCTTCTGTGGTCGCAGCTGTGCGATCCGATGAGAAGACGATTCGTCTTCGAGATTCACCAAAAGCATTAAAAAAGTTTTGGGAAGGGGTGATACTGTGTAATTTATCGGACAGATAAAATGATAAAAATATTTATGTAAAGCAGTTGACAAATCCGAACAAATGTTTTATAGTGTGTAATTGAACGGATGTTCGGAATGCCGATTTCAAAAAAGGAGAAAGATCAGATTATGGAAAGAGAAGAGAAGTTAAAAGCATTGGAAGCTGCCATGGTGCAGGTGGAGCGTCAGTTTGGCAAGGGCGCGGTGATGAAGCTTGGCGATCCGGCATCCCGGTTAAATGTAGAAACGATCCCTACCGGATCTTTAAGTCTGGATATTGCACTTGGTCTCGGTGGTATTCCCAAGGGACGTGTGATCGAGATCTACGGTCCGGAATCCTCCGGTAAGACTACGGTTACCCTGCATATGATCGCAGAGGTACAGAAGCGCGGCGGTATTGCCGGTTTTATTGATGCGGAGCATGCGCTGGATCCGGTCTATGCAGCAAATATCGGCGTGGATGTGGACAATCTGTATATCAACCAGCCGGATTACGGTGAGCAGGGGCTGGAGATCGCCGAGACCATGGTGCGCTCCGGTGCGATGGATATCGTAGTCATCGACTCGGTGGCGGCACTGACGCCGAAGGCGGAATTGGACGGCGATATGGGCGATTCTCACGTAGGCTTGCAGGCGCGTCTGATGTCTCAGGCACTGCGCAAACTGGCCGGAGCGATCAGCAAGTCCAATTGCACGGTGGTATTTATCAACCAGCTGCGTGAAAAAGTAGGTGTATTTTATGGCAATCCGCAGGTGACTACCGGTGGTAATGCTTTGAAGTATTATGCATCTGTACGTATGGAGATCCGTCGTGTGGAGCAGCTCAAGAACGGGGGCGAGTTTGTCGGTAACCGTACCAGGGCGAAGATCGTTAAGAATAAGGTGGCACCGCCGTTTAAGGAGGCAGAGTTTGACATCATGTTCGGAGAAGGCATCTCCTACGAAGGGGATCTGCTGGATCTGGCAGCGGATGTGGATGTAGTGAACAAGAGTGGTGCATGGTATGCGTATAACGGCAATAAGATCGGCCAGGGACGTGAAAATGCAAAACTGTTTTTGAAGGAACATCCGGATGTGTGCGCAGAGATCGATAAGAAAGTACGTGAGCACTACAACATCGGAGGCACACCTTCCGAGATCGATCTGAAACCGGTCGGAAAGCCGCAGAAGAGCCGTAAGAAGGCAGAGGATGCGGAAGAGGAAGAATGATCATAACAGATTTAAAACGTCTTGGTAAGGGACGATATGAAGTAGCATTAGACGGCGAGGCTGCGTTTGTATTATACAAGGGCGACCTCGCCCATTATGACTTACACGTTGGGGAAGTACTCACCGAAGAGTGCAGGAAGCAGATTTACGGGGAAACGCTTCGAAAAAGAGCGGTGAACCGTATTCTGTTCTTGTTACAATCCAGAGACTATACCTGTTATGAATTGAAAGAAAAGCTCCGTAAGGGTCAGTATCCGGACGAGATCATGGAAAGTGCCCTGGCGGAGGTGGCCGGATATGGCTATATTAACGATGCAAACTATGCCGAGAGGTATGTCGAATGTTACCAGGAGAGGAAGAGCCTCGGGAAGATCAAACAGGAGCTGCTGCGACGCGGAATCGATCGGGATACGGTAGAAGAGGCGATCGAAGAGGGACGCAGAGTGCAGGAAGAATCGGGAGAGCAAACGGAGCAGATGCAGATCCGCAGGCTTCTTGAAAAACGTCATTTTGATCCGGCCTCGGCGGACCGGAAAGAAAAGGAAAAACACTACGCTTTTTTGATGCGCAGGGGGTATTCGTCTTCGGACATTCTGGCGGTTTTTCGCGAATATAATGACTGACAAATCCTTGATGAGTATAACTTGACATAAGTTTACAAAAAAACTATAATAGATATATTGTGATAACATTAAGTTATTTGTTTGCACAATGAAAACTAAATATTTATAAGGAGGTGCTCCTGTATCATGCCGTATGTGATAGGTGCAGTGATTGCAGTCATTGTCACACTCGCGATCGCGATACCGCTTGTGTCGAAGCTTTCTGTACAGAAATATCAGCAGGAAGTAGAGTCAAAGATCGGTAATGCGGAAGAGAAGGCAAGGAAGATCATTGATGATGCTCTGAAAGATGCAGAGGAGAAGAAGCGGGAGAGCCTGATCGAAGTGAAGGAAGAGACCATTAAGGCCAAGAACGAACTAGATCGGGAACTCAAGGAACGCAGAAATGAGATAAGCCGTTCCGAGCGTCGTATCCAGCAGAAGGAAGAGAACATCGATAAGAAGACGGAAGCAATCGAAAGAAGGGAACAAAGCCTGACACAGAGAGAAGCCAATCTCAATCAGAAACGTGATGAGGTGGAAAAACTCAGTGTGCAGCGTGTACAGGAACTGGAACGAATCTCTGGTTTGTCCTCCGACCAGGCAAAAGAATTTTTGTTGAAAACCGTTGAAGAAGAGGTAAAGCATGAAGCTGCGATGAAGATCAAGGAAGCAGAGCTTCGTGCGAAGGAAGAAGCGGACAAGAAGGCGAAGGAGTATGTGGTAACTGCAATACAGCGATGTGCGGCAGATCACGTATCCGAAACAACGATCTCGGTCGTACAGCTGCCCAGTGATGAGATGAAGGGCAGGATCATCGGCCGCGAAGGACGAAATATCCGTACATTGGAAACTATGACGGGTGTGGAGCTGATCGTTGATGATACGCCGGAAGCAGTCGTACTTTCCGCATTTGATCCGATCAGACGTGAAGTAGCCAAGATCGCATTGGAGAGACTGATCGTTGACGGGCGTATCCATCCGGCCCGCATTGAGGAGATGGTGGATAAGGCACGTAAGGAAGTGGAAAGCATTATGAAGGAAGAAGGGGAAGCGGCACTGTTGGAATGTGGTGTACACGGCCTTCATCCGGAACTGGTCAAACTGATCGGACGACTGAAATTCCGAACAAGCTTCGGGCAGAATGCATTGACGCATTCCATTGAGGTATCTCAGCTGGCAGGCCTTCTGGCTGCAGAGTTGGGACTGGATGCCCGTCTTGCGAAACGTGCAGGACTCCTGCATGACATCGGTAAGGCGATCGATCACGATATGGAAGGCTCACATGTACAGCTGGGTACGGAATTGTGCCGAAAGTACAAAGAATCGAATGTCGTTGTGAATGCGGTGGAAGCGCACCACGGTGATGTGGAGCCGCAGTCTCTGGTAGCCTGCTTAGTACAGGCGGCAGATGCCATTTCGGCAGCCAGACCGGGTGCAAGACGCGAGACACTTGGTACGTATACGAACAGACTGAGCCAGCTCGAAGAAATCACAAATTCTTTCAAGGGTGTAGACAGATCTTTTGCAATTCAGGCCGGTAGAGAGGTTCGGGTAATGGTAGTTCCTGAGCAGGTATCGGATGATGACATGGTGATCCTGGCAAGGGATATCTCAAAGAAAGTGGAAGATGAGATGCAGTATCCCGGTATGATCAAGGTCAACGTGATCAGAGAATCCCGAGTTGTAGATTATGCAAAATAATCAAAACTGACAAAAATTCAAAATGGAAAAGAGATCTGACGATCAAAAAGTCAGGTCTCTTTTTTGATCTGCTTGAGGAATCTTTTGTTCGGGATATGGGCGGATGTTTCTTCTGCGCGGTGTGAGACAATAAAAAAACCGGAAGTAAACTTCCGGTTGGGTGCTGCGGAGAATGGGACTTGAACCCACACGAGATTGCTCCCACAAGATCCTTAGTCTTGCTCGTCTGCCAGTTCCGACACCTCCGCGCAACATTGATATTTTATCAAATAGAATGGAAATTGTCAAATAAAATTTAATAGAAAAAAAGTCGAAAAAATTTTAAAAAACTTGTTGACAAGAAGGCACCTATGTAGTAATATATCCTTGTTGCGCGGGAAACGCAAAACAATACGCAGGAATGGCGGAATTGGCAGACGCGCACGGTTCAGGTCCGTGTGAAAGCAATTTCATGGGGGTTCAAGTCCCCCTTCCTGCAGAAGGGATTTCGAGAGATCGGAATCCTTTTTTTCATTATAGGAAATTGCTTCGCAATTCCTATAAAGCAAAAAAGCCCTCCGGGGGATGCGCACTCGCGCGTGAGGAAATTGTTGCTATCGCAACCGCGCTCGGCGCGAGCGTTCTGCGAGCAGAACGCTTTCTTGTTTTATGTTCGGATAGTGATTCGGTCGCTGCTACAGCCTGCATTCACACGATGTTTTTGCTCTTTTGTCTTTGCATTCCCCTGGCCAGCTTATGAAGGATCTGAGCCGCCGCACCGTATTGTGCAGGATTGATCTTTTGCTTCGAAAATGCCGCGTATTGAAGACTTTCGCAGAGAGTGTATATCTCATCAGCCTGCAGATCTTTGAAGAGCTCCTGATGCGATTCCAGCCACTTGTCGAAGTCCCGCAGGGTAGGGTGCCGGTCGGACATCTGGCGCTTGCGTATAAATGTCTGCAGAAGCCTGCGGTATTGATACAGGAGAGCCTCGTCATACTGAACGGCTTTGCACAGTCGCCGTATATGCAGTAAGTCTTTCAGAGACCGCGCTAACGGCAGGCAGAGCAGGAACAGGACCAGCAGGCTCAACAGGATCAGGAAAGGCCGGTAGAGGAAACGCAGCGAGCCTAATACGGCAAAGATGCTGTTACCGATCTGTTCGGCGGCTTCCAAAGCGGAACCGTCATCACTCGTGGCTGCTGTATCCGTATTTCTTCTGGTCTGTGTCATCAGACCGGAGAACAGGCCGTAAAGATCCAGACTCATAGAGGTGTCCTCGCTGGAGGGAGGAGTCATCTCGTAAGGGATCCAGCCATAGCCGTCGAGATAGATCTCGATCCAGGCATGGGCTGCGGCATCCGGAAGCTCGACCTCTACGATACCACTCTCGGAAAGAGTATCGGTTCCGATGGCCCAGTTACTGGTGTCGGTACTGATCGGTTTACCATCCATTACTGCGGTAAGAGAGAGCATATAGCCTTCACAATACCGTGTGGGGATGCCCATACTGCGCAGGAGCATCGTCGCGGAAGAAGCGAAGTGTGCACAATATCCGCGTTTCTGGTTGTTCAGGAAATAATCCACAACATCGCGGTCACGGGGTGTCGTTCCCGGTGTCATCGTGTAATCAAAATTCACGGCAAAATAACGTTTCAGAGTAGCCGCTACGCCCAGACGATACTGCTGGTTCATTTTATACTGCTCCAGTTCGGCTTCGCTGCCGGGGAGGGTAAGGCGCTGGTCCGGATCGTAGCGTGTCTGATACGCAGCGTCGGGGTAAAGGTCGTGTACCTTATTTAGACCGGCGGTTTCGCAGAAGTCCTTCAAAACCGGCTGCAGCCGATCCGGGATCTGCAGATAATGATCATAAACAAAATCTTCATAATCGCGGGTCAGCGTCGGATTGGGGGAATAGCTGACCGCAGAAGAATAAGGAAGATAAAGTGCCTCATAAACATTTGAGTTGTCATCTTTGGCATAGGACAGTATGGTATCTGCAGGATCCAGGAGTGTTCTGGCATTTACGAAATCTTCATTCTCATAGTACATAAAAGGATCAAAGGAGGAATCACGGGAAGGTTCCTCATCATAGAACGTGTAATACGGATTATAATTGTAGGATTTATCCCCATCGACATTGTGGATCCACATTTTTGCATAGAAATTATTGTTCTCGTGAAGATCATCCATCGAAAAATCGTGGTTTATAGCCAGCTGTGGCGTGTATCCCTGCGCGTCCCGTATGCGGAGATTGAAGGAATTGATCTGGGAGGTTTCGCCATTTTCCGTAACGTAGGTATAGTCATGGAAAGCGTTGTTTTCATAGGTGACACCGTTATAGGCTTTCAGATAGATCGTGTCCGAGGAATACGGAACCAGACGAACGACCAGATCCGTTTCAAAATCCGGGCTGACATTACCAATGCCGCCGAGCTGCCCGCGGGCGAGACCGCCTTTTGCATTATAACGGTCAAAGAGGGAATAGATACCGTTCTGGACGGCGGCTTTCATAAAGCGGTCGGTGGTATCCTTTACCTTGTTGGAAATGTATTTTCCGTTAAAATCCGAGGAAAAAATGGCCCCGGTGATCAGCAGGAACAAAGAAGCCAGGATCACGCTGTAGATGGATACGGACAGCATACCCTGGCTGGAAGCCAGATAGGTGTGCCGGGTTTCTTTTTTGCGTCGTTTCCGGTCGAAAAACTGTGTCTTATCATAGCGGTAGGGCAGGGCAAAATGACCGGAACGCCCCAGCATGGCGACAGCGATATAAACCGAGATCAAAAGCACAAGATAAGGAAGCGGCGGTACAATATCAATATAGAACGGCAGCTGCAACGGCAGGAAGGTCAGCAAAAACGTCATCGGCAGGTTCATATAGCCGGAGATCGAGATGTTGAGCAGGATAGAGAAAAACCATCCCATAAACAGCATGGCCGCAGTAACGGTCAGGTAACGGTTCTCGATCACCTCGGCGGATTCCCTGGTCGCAAGCAGATGGAAGTAATCCGAGTATTTATTGAACACTTCGTTGGTAAATGCCTGATAACCGGAATTGATATGCCAGTAAAAACGAAACGAAAAAAAGATAAAACCGGCAAAGACGACAAAGTAGCCGATATAGAAGCTGACTTTGTTGTAATACAAAAATGCAGTCAGGAAAGCAAGACCGTACAGCCCGATGATCACAATGGGCAGGGAAAAGGGCAGACCGAACGAAGAGGCCATAGCCCCCAATAGTCCAAAGCTTGCCATAAAGATCAAAAGAGATCTTATGAAACAAAGATAAAACCGGTTCTGTTCACGGGATGAAGTGATATCACCGAGTGTTACACCATAACGTTCCAGTTCAAAATTGCGCTTCCGGTTTTCTTTTTTCTGTTCGGAAGTGAGTTTTCGTTTTTTTGGAGTTGTCAGTTGAATGGTTTTTGGCATAATCGGATCGTTCCTGTCTTAATAGCTTTCAATTACCGCAGGCGGGACAACATTACCTCCGGCGATGCGGATGACACCGTACATATCCGGATACTGCTCGGTAAAGCGGTGATAGGCAGCAGAGCGGACCTCCGGTTTGATCAGATACAGTTCATAGAGCGAGATCAGCAGTTCCTCTTCGCTGGAGATCTTGCGCAATTCAAACGAATGACTGGCAGGGCGGTAGAGTGCCACACGGAACAGCTCTCTGGCTTTGAGCAGACGCAGTCCCAGGCTGTAAAAAGCGGATAACGTCCCCTGCAGGCTTTCTTTATCCAGTTCCGGCAGGATCAGGTAGTACAGATCCCGGGCACGGTCGTATTCCTTGACCATCAGATCATCGGTCTTGGCAGTCATTTTCCAGTGAATGTCTTTCATGCGGTCCCCGGGCTGGTATTCCCGCAGCTGCAGCAGATCATTGGTCAGTTCGCCGTCCGGAGCGGGCTGGCTGTCTTCGGCCTCGATCGCGGCCTTGGTCAGGCGGATCTCCGGCAGCTCGCGTTCCTCCGGCAGGATCGGTATCTGCCCCTTCCAGTGAAAGGGCAGCAAAAAGCTGTAGAAATGCAGAAAGTCGGTAACATAGATCTTTGTGATCTCAAAGGAAAACATACCGGCTGCCCTGGTCTGAAACGGCAGACGATAGGTATTTTCGCGGCGGTTTTCCGCCGGCAGAACGATCGTCTGGTCGATCTCGCTGGGAAGATAGATGTTTTCATAATGAAAATGCACTTCGCAGTTCAACAGCGGAACGATCGTAGGATTGTTCAGGATCAGCTTAACGATCAGATCATGCGGCAGCTGGATCGTACCGGAAGGAAGCTGTACCTCAAGCTTCAGACGGGTATAGGCATAGTACGTGGCGGCGATCGAAATGACCGGTAACAGCAGCATCAGCAGCAATAACACGATCAGAAGGGACTGCCGGTAAAACATGGTGCCTAAAAATACCAGTACAGCGGCCAGAAAATAAGAAATAATATAAGGAAGATTACGTTTTATCATAATACAGTCACGCCGGTATCAGTTGATCCGGGGGATGGATACCTGTTTCAGCACATTATCCAGCAGCTCGTCCACGGTCAGTCCGCCGGCCTTGGACTGGGCGTTCAGACGTACACGGTGTCCGGCTACGCTGTGGAAGATATCGTGGATGTCCTCCGGCAGTACAAAATCACGTCCGGCAAACCAGGCATAGGCGCGCGCCATCTTCATCAGGGCGATGGAACCACGCGGACTTAAGCCCAGGGCAAAATACTCGGGATTACGGGTCGCCTCGGTCAGTGCTACCACATATTCGTACAGACTTTCGTCTACATGCAGATCGTGAACGATCTTTTGTATCTGCAGAAGCCCCTGGGTATCGATCACCTGTTGGATACTGTTCAGATCGATGGAAGAGTCTCCCTTCAGGATCGCGATGGCGTTTTGCGGATCGGGATAGCCCATGGTCAGGCAGATCATGAAACGGTCCAGCTGGGATTCCGGCAGTTTCTGGGTACCGGAGGAACCAAACGGGTTCTGGGTGGCCAGTACAAAGAACGGCTGGGGCACTTCACGGGTCACGCCTTCCACGGTCGCGTGACGCTCCTCCATAACCTCCAGAAGCGCGGACTGCGTTTTCGGAGAGGTACGGTTGATCTCGTCGGCTAAGAAAAGGTTGGTATAGATCGAACCTTCCTGGAAGCGGAATTCTCCGCTGGCCTTGTCATATAACTGGAAACCGAGCAGGTCACTGGGAAGTACATCCGGAGTGAACTGGACACGACGGTAATCCATGGAAAGTGCTTTGGAGATCGATACGGCCAGTGTAGTCTTGCCGACGCCGGGAATGTCTTCCAATAATACATGTCCGCCGGCAAAGATCGCGCAGAGGGTCAGTTTGATCACTTCGTCCTTTCCGTGGATAACTTTTCGGATCTCATTTAAAAGTGCGTTCGGTACCTGATTCATTTTTCTGTTTTCCTTCCGTAAAGAATTATCCTGTTTATTTTAATGGAAAGAGCGTTCTATTGCAAGAAATTTGCGTGAACAGTACCGTTTTTCGTGTGAAAAAAATGTGAAGTCGATTTTTCTTGCCATGGTCTATATCTTGTGCTAGAATAACACAGATCAAAATTTCATATCTATATCTAATGTGGAGGCACGGATGAAAGCTTTTTTGATACTGGAAGACGGTACGGTATTTTCCGGCACACATATCGGAGCGGACAAAGACGTCGTCAGCGAGATCGTATTTAATACTTCTATGGCAGGATACCCGGAAGTTTTGACAGACCCGTCCTATGCGGGACAGGCGGTGTGCATGACTTATCCTTTGATCGGCAATTACGGAATTGTCACAGAGGATATGGAATCCGTGCGCCCATGGCTCGACGGACTGATCGTGCGGGAACTGTCCCGTATGCCCAGCAATTTCCGGGCCGATATGACGATCCAGGAGTTTTTGGAAAAATATGAGATCCCGGGCATAGCAGGGATCGACACCAGAGCGCTCACCAGAAAGCTGCGTGACAGCGGTACCATGAACGGACTCATTACCACAAAGGCCGATTATGATATGGCGGAAGTGAAAGAACGTCTGGCTGCCTATCGCACCGGTGAAGTGGTAAAGAAGGTCACCTGTAAGGAAAAATATACGGTGAACGGATCCAAGACGTTGGAAGAAAACGGACCGATCTCCGGAAGCTCCGTATATACCGGGGAAAAAGAGATGCGCCCGAGTATGGTAAAGAAGCTGAATGGTGCGGGCAAAAAGATCGCGATGCTGGACCTGGGACTGAAGGTCAATATCGTGCGCTCCTTAGCGCAGCGCGGCTGTGATGTGACGGTATATCCGGCTACAACGAATGCGGAAGAGATCTTAAAGAGCAATCCCGACGGCATCATGCTGTCCAACGGCCCCGGGGATCCGAAGGACTGCGGATCGATCATCGACGAGGTACGCAAGCTCTATGAGAGCGATGTACCTATTTTTGCGATCTGTCTGGGACATCAGCTGATGGCTCTGGCGACCGGCGCCAATACTTATAAGTTAAAATACGGACACCGCGGCGGCAATCATCCGGTGAAGGATCTGGCCGATGGACGGGTGTATATTTCTTCCCAGAATCATGGATACGTCGTGGATATGGACAGCCTGGATCCGAAGGTGGCGACCCCGGCTTTTATCAATGTCAATGACGGTACCAACGAGGGACTCAATTATACCGGCAAGAAGGTCTTTACCGTGCAGTTCCATCCGGAAGCCTGTCCGGGACCGCAGGACTCCGGTTATCTGTTTGACCGTTTCATAGAGATGTTATAAACCGGGGAGGATAACGGGAAGAACCCGCAGGGGTCGGAACAGTTATCCTGCCCGTTCATTCTGTAATCATAGTAGAGGGAGTAAGAAAATGCCTAAGAATCCTGATGTAAAAAAAGTACTGGTGATCGGGTCGGGGCCGATCGTGATCGGACAGGCGGCGGAGTTTGATTATGCCGGTACCCAGGCATGCCGCTCTTTGAAAGAAGAAGGCGTGGAAGTGGTACTGATCAATTCCAACCCGGCGACGATCATGACCGACGGAGATATCGCGGATCACGTATATATCGAGCCGCTGACGATCGAAGTGCTCAAGAAACTGATCCTGAAGGAAAAACCGGACAGCATCCTGCCGAATATGGGCGGACAGGCGGGCTTAAACCTCGGTATGGAACTCGAGGAGAGCGGTTTCTTAAAAGAGCATAACGTGCGGCTGCTGGGAACGACGGCAGAGACGATCCGTAAGGCGGAAGACCGGCAGGCATTTAAGGATACGATGGAAGCGATCGGCGAGCCCTGTGCACCGTCCAAGGTGGTAGAGACCGTGGAAGACGGTGTGGCATTTACCAAAACGATCGGTTACCCCGTGGTACTGCGTCCGGCGTATACCCTGGGCGGCAGCGGCGGCGGTATCGCGCACAATCAGGTGGAACTCGAAGAGATCCTGGAGAACGGTCTGCGTCTTTCCCGCGTGGGACAGGTACTGGTGGAGCGATGCATCGCCGGCTGGAAAGAGATCGAGTACGAGGTGATGCGCGACAGTGCCGGTAATGTGATCACCGTCTGCAATATGGAAAATATCGATCCGGTGGGCGTACATACCGGTGACTCCATTGTGGTGGCACCGTCCCAGACCTTATCGGATAAGGAATACCAGATGCTGCGTTCTTCGGCACTCAACATCATCAGCGCCCTGGGCATCACGGGCGGATGTAACGTACAGTTTGCGCTGCATCCCACCAGTTTTGAATACTGTGTCATCGAGGTCAATCCCCGTGTGAGCCGTTCTTCGGCACTGGCTTCCAAAGCGACCGGTTATCCCATCGCCAAGGTATCCGCCAAGATCGCGCTGGGCTATACCCTGGATGAGATCAAAAACGCCGTGACCGGCAAGACCTATGCGAGCTTTGAGCCGGCACTGGACTATTGCGTGGTAAAGATGCCGCGCCTGCCTTTTGATAAGTTCCTGACGGCAAAACGCAGCCTGACGACGCAGATGAAGGCGACCGGCGAGGTGATGAGCATCTGCTCCAATTTTGAAGGCGGTCTGATGAAGGCGCTGCGTTCGCTGGAGCAGCATGTAGACTGTCTGCGCAGTTATGACTTTACCGCACTGTCCAAAGAAGAGCTGCTCGAACGGCTGGAGAGGGTGGACGATATGCGGATCTTTGTGATCGCCGAGGCGGTACGTAAGGGCATCTCTTACGAAGATATCCACCGGATCACGATGGTGGACAACTGGTTCATCGACAAGATCGCGATCCTGACCGAGATGGAAGCCAGACTGGAGAGCGAAGATCTGACCGAGGAACTGCTCCGCGAAGCAAAACGTCTGGAATTTCCGGATAACGTGATCGCCAGACTTGCCGGTAAAGAAGAAAAGGACATCAAGGCATTGCGCGATCGCTTTGGCATCCATGCGGCATTTAAGACCGTGGATACATGTGCAGCGGAATTTGCGGCAGAGACACCGTATTACTACTCGATCTTTGACGGCGAGAACGAATCCCTGCCGGAATCGAACGGCCGCAAGAAGGTCATGGTCCTGGGCTCCGGACCGATCCGTATCGGACAGGGTGTGGAATTTGATTACTGCTCCGTACACGCGACCTGGGCATTTGCCAGAGCCGGATATGAGACGATCATCGTCAATAACAACCCGGAGACGGTCAGCACCGACTTTGACATCGCGGACAAGCTGTATTTTGAACCGCTGACGCCGGAGGATGTGGAAAATATCGTAGATATTGAAAAGCCGGACGGTGCCGTGGTACAGTTTGGCGGACAGACGGCCATCAAACTGACGGAAGCGCTGATGAAGATGGGCGTTGAGATCCTGGGAACCAGGGCGGAAGATGTGGATGCTGCAGAAGACCGTGAGCTCTTTGACCGCATCCTGGAAGAGACACAGATCCCGCGTGCGGCCGGCGGTACCGTATTTACGGCGGAAGAAGCCAAGGCAGTGGCAAACCGTCTGGGCTATCCGGTACTGGTGCGTCCTTCCTACGTATTGGGAGGGCAGGGCATGCAGATCGCGCTCTCCGATGCGGAAGTGGAAGAGTTTATGGCGGTCATCAACCGCTATACGCAGGAGCATCCGGTGCTGGTCGATAAATATCTGATGGGTAAGGAGCTGGAAGTGGATGCGGTCTGCGACGGCGAAGATATCCTGATCCCGGGCATCATGGAGCACGTAGAGCGTACCGGTGTGCATTCCGGTGACTCGATCTCCGTGTATCCGGCGCATACGATCGCAGATACTGTAAAGGAGCGCATCGCCGAGTATTCCCGCCGACTGGCCAAGGCACTGCATGTCAAAGGCCTGATCAATATCCAGTTCATTGCGATCGGGGAAGATGTGTATGTGATCGAGGTGAACCCGAGATCGTCCAGAACCGTTCCGTATATCAGTAAGGTAACGGGGATCCCCATTGTGGATCTGGCAACGCAGGTGATCCTGGGTAAGAAGATCCGTGATCTGGGGTATGAACCCGGTCTGCAGCCGAATGCAGGGCATATCGCGATCAAGATGCCGGTCTTCTCCTTTGAAAAGATCCGCGGCGCCGAGATCAGTTTAGGACCGGAAATGAAATCCACCGGCGAGTGTCTGGGCATCGGCCGTACCTTTGATGAAGCGTTGTATAAGGCATTTATCGGTGCCGGATTTGACCTGCCGAAGCACAAGCAGATCATCATCACTGTAAAAGATGCGGATAAGGGCGAGGCCATCTCCATCGGACGGCGGTTTGCAAAGCTGGGGTATACCATCTATGCAACGAGATCGACGGCAGCAGCGCTCAACGATTCGGGTGTGAAAGCACGTAAGGTCAACAAGATCCATCAGGAGTCCCCGACGGTCATGGATCTGCTCTTGGGACATCGGATCGACCTGGTGATCGATACGCCGACGCAGGGGCGCGATAAGTCCCGTGACGGCTTCCTGATCCGCCGTACCGCCATTGAAACCGGTGTCAACTGCCTGACCAGTCTGGACACTGCCAATGCCCTTCTTACCAGCCTCGAAGCCAAGGAAAACGAAGACGCACTGGAATTGGTGGATATTACGAAGATTTTATGATATGATACCTTAAGGTTCTCAGCAACGGAGCAATTCGAAGGTATCCGTGTAGAAAAGATATATGACAGCAACGAAACCAAATTATCAAAAGCAACTCGAAGAAGTATTAGCCCGCGAGCAGGGGCATCTGCCGAAACTGTTGCTCCACACCTGTTGCGCGCCATGCTCCAGCTACTGTCTGGAATACCTCCTGTCGCATTTTGCGATCACGGTATTTTACTACAATCCCAACATCACGGAGGAGACGGAGTACCGGCACCGTGCGGCAGAGCAGGAGAGACTGATCGGGGCGCTGGGAAAGGATCTCGGAAGACAGGCGGCTTTTGTCGAAGGCCCCTACGAACCGCAGCGTTTCCTGGAAGCAGCCAAAGGTCTGGAACACTGCCCGGAAGGCGGCGAGCGCTGCGAAAAATGCTTCCGGCTGCGCCTGGATGCGGCGGCACGGTATGCTGCGGAGAACGGATTTGATTATTATACGACCTCGCTGACGATCTCGCCGCTTAAGAATGCACCGTTACTGAATACGATCGGGCAGAAGATGGGAGCGCGGTACGGGATCGCTTTTCTGCCGTCGGATTTTAAGAAGAAAAACGGTTACAAGCGTTCCATCGAACTTTCACAGAAATACGATCTCTACCGGCAGGACTATTGCGGCTGCGCCTTCAGCAAAGTCGAACGCGAGGCGCAGAAAAACCGTATCGCAAGTGAATAATTTATTAGGAGAACGAAACATGAAAAAATTCTTAACCCAGATCTCGGAAGAGGTACAGGCAGCATTTGAAAAAGCTGGCTACGATGCCGCACTCGGACGCGTGAGCGTGAGCAACCGTCCGGATCTGTGCGAATACCAGTGCAACGGCGCAATGGCCGGAGCCAAGAAATACGGGAAGAAGCCGATCGATATCGCAAATGAAGTGGCGGAATTCTTAAAGACGTCCAAGGCATTTACTTCGGTGGATGTGGTGATGCCCGGTTTTTTGAATCTGAAACTGGACGGCGCCTATCTGGCGGAGTATGTCAGCGATATGTTCGCCGCAGACCGATACGGTGTGGAAGCACCGGAGAAAAAGGAAAAGATCGTGATCGATTATGGCGGGCCGAATGTGGCGAAGCCGCTGCATGTAGGACACCTGCGTCCGGCGATCATCGGCGAGAGCATCAAGCGCATCTGCCGTTACGCAGGGCATGAGGTGATCGGCGATGTGCATCTGGGCGACTGGGGCACGCAGATGGGGCTGATCATCACAGAACTTAAAGAGCGCAGACCGGAGCTGCCGTATTTTGACGAGTCGTTTACCGGAGAATATCCTGCGGAGTCCCCGTTTACCTTAAGCGAACTGGAGGAGATCTATCCGACGGCCAGCGCCAAGAGTAAGGAAAAGGATGCCAGCGGGGAACTGACGGAAAGCGCAAAGGACTTCCACGCGCGTGCCTTGCAGGCGACCCGTGAAATGCAGCAGGGACGCAGAGGCTACCGCGCGATCTGGAAGCATATCATGGAGGTATCCCTGCCGGATCTGAAGGAAAACTACCGGAAGATGGATGTCGAGTTTGATCTCTGGATGGGAGAGAGCGATGTGAACGATCTGATCCCGGAAATGGTGGAAGATATGAAAGCCAAGGGCTTCGCGCATATTTCCAACGGTGCGCTGGTCGTGGATGTCAAGGAAGAGACGGATAAGAAAGAGATCCCGCCGTGCATGATCTTAAAGAGTGACGGTGCGGCAAACTACGAGACTACCGATCTGGCAACCCTTCTGTGGCGTGAGCGCGAACTGAAGCCGGATAAGGTACTGTATGTGGTTGACAAGCGGCAGGAACTGCACTTTGACCAGGTCTTCCGCTGTGCAAGAAAGTGCGGTGTGGTGCGTGACGAGATGGGCATGGAGTTTATCGGCTTCGGCACCATGAACGGACCGGGCGGAAAGCCGTTCAAGACCAGAGACGGAGGGGTGCTGCGTCTGCAGGCACTGATCGCCGAAATCGAAGAAAATATGTATGCAAAGATCCGTGAGACGGAAAATGCGGACGATCCGATGTCGGAAGAGGAAGCAAGACAGACGGCAAAGATCACGGCTCTGGCAGCACTCAAATACGGAGATCTGTCCAACCAGGCATCCAAGGATTATGTGTTTGATGTGGAGCGCTTTACCGCTTCCGAAGGCAATACCGGTCCGTATCTGCTGTATACCATGGCACGGATCAAATCCATCCTGCGCAAGAATAGGGAAGCCGGAGGAGCTGAAGCCAGCCGGCTGGGAACACCGGACGAAGGCGCACAGAAGGATCTGCTGCGTTCCGTGACCGCATTCCCGCAGATGGTGGAAGATGCATGTGCAGAACGCGCACCGCATAAGGTATGTGCGTATCTGTATCAGCTTGCAAATGATTTCAATTCGTTTTATCATGGCACCAAGATCCTCACGGAGCCGGATGCGGACAAAAAAGCCGGATATATCGCTCTGCTCAAGGGCGTGCTCGGTGTAATGGAAGAGTGCATCAATATGCTCGGTTTCGAGGCACCGGAGAGGATGTGAATTCATCCTAAGGAGGGGCCCGCTTGCGGGAGGATGCCTTAGGATATTCGCGAGGGGGGACCCATTTATGGGGGGAGTCCTTGCGATGTAGCGGTACATATATCATGAGGAGGAGACAGAAGATGGCAGAGATCGTAACACCGGAACTGAACGCAAAAGTGAATGTATTTTTGGAGGTTGCCGACCGGAAATATGATATGGCAGAAGTATCCGAGAAGGCTAAGGCGGATTATAAGGCCAATCATAAAGAAAAACTGAGTGACATCAAAGTGTATGTGAAACCGGAAGACGGCAAGGCATACTATACGGCCAACGGCGGCAAAGTAACCGGCAGCGTGGCACTGTGACACGCAAAAGCGGAAACGCAGGAGCATTTTACAACGGTATACATACCCTTACATCGTAAGATGCGAGGGTATTTTGCTTTTTGCTTTGTTAAGATTCTGTGAAATAGTACGAAAACTATGGAAAAATATCGAAAATTGTAGTAATATATAATTGTAAAAGGGGAACTATGTCAATTCCGATAAAGATTTGCGGAAAGCGTGCTGTTTGAGTAAGAACGGCAGGTGGAGATAAGGAGGAAGCGTTATGGCAGGGATCAGCGGATTAGGCGGAGGCATCAATTATTCGGTGCTGTTCGGCGGAAACGACAGCAGCACAAAGGCTGTGGCATCGGACAGTCTGCTCGGCCTGGATATGTCTGCGGTAACATCGATCAAGAACGGCAGCTATGGAAAACTGCTGAAGAATTATTATAAGCAGAGCAAGGCAGATGCGAAAGCACAGGTCGGGGATACCGATGCGAAGCTGACGGATCTGAAGAAGAGCGCGGACAAACTGGAACTGAAGGCGGATGCGCTGAATAACAGTAAACTCTGGGAGACGAAGGCGGCATCGAAGGACGGAAAAGCGACGGAAGAACTGGCAAACAGTGACAAGGCCCTTTCGGCAGTCAAAGATTTTGTGAGTTCCTATAATAAGATGATCGACGAGGCCGGCGGTTCCGAGACCAAGGCTGTACTGCGCAAGACCGGCTGGATGGCCAATATGACCAGGGAAAACAGCAATCTGTTAAGTCAGGTGGGCATAAAGGTCGGAGCAGATGATAAGCTGACACTGAATGAAGATGCATTTAAGAAAGCCGATGCAACGACATTGAAGGAAATGTTCTACGGCAATGACAGCTATGCATCGAAGGTAAGTGCAAAGGCGGCAGGCATCGGAAGGAGTGCGGCCAATACCGAAGGCATCTATACCGGCAAAGGCGCCTGGTCAAGTGATATGACGCAGATGACGGAGAGCCTGATCGGTAAGGCCGGCGGCGCGGAAATAGAAGAGAGCACGGAAACACCGTTTGCTGCGAAGACAACGGAAGGTAAGAAGACCTTAACGGAAGAGGACAGTAATAAGATCAAGGATCTGCAGGATCAGAAAGCAGCACTGCAGAAGAGTTACGAATCCGGAAACTTAAGCTACGATCAGTTTAAAAATATCGATCAGCAGATCGGAGATATCAATAAGCAGATCGAGAAACTGTACGGAACGGTATAAAAGATAACGATCGGGAACCGATAAAAAACGAACGCCCCTGCGGTAATGCAGGGGCGTAACTTTTACTCATTTTTTCGGGATCGGTCATTCATAGACCGGAGCAGAAAACTTCTGCTGCAGATAATTGAAGAAGTTATCCTTGTTTGCATAGTGGTAATAGGTCTGCAGATAGATCATTGCCATACGGATCGCCACCATATCCAGCTTGCTCATGGCTACCTTGTTGGCGTAGCAGTAATCCCGCATCTGGGCCAGGAGCGTTTTTTCGATAAACTCGATACGGCGCTTCAGGCGTGTCGTGTCGGATTCCAGCAGAGTGTTGAGCTGTTCCTGCTTGAAACCGTTGTAGTAGTATGCAAGAGCCGTCTGACGGTAGATCTCCGGCAGATTGCAGATCCGCTCCGCAAGAACATGCGTAAAATCGGCCTGGCTCATCTCGATGCCCGGAAGATAACGGTCGGTAGGCTGCGGCGGGATATAAAGACCGGAACGCTCAGCGCGCACCATATTCGCACGGTTTTCGTTCAGCCAGCGGGTGGTCACCTGCGTGATCTTCTCATTCAGCCAGGTAGACATCTCAGACTGCTGTTCCAGTTCAAAAGCGCTCTTTTGGAGATTGTTGTAAAAATCTTCCAGAAGAAGAGCGGTCTTTGCTTCATCACAGATGATAAACTGTAACTGATAGTACATATCATCGACCGTGATACGATAAATATCCAGAAAATCCTGAACATTGCCGCTCTTGAAACCATTCATCCGTTTCTGCAGCTCGTAAGTTGTGATCATAAATCGATACCCCCTTCGGGATGTAAAAAGTACCCACAATCTATTATAAAATGAAAATTGTAATTCGTAAACAAAAAAATAAAGAAATTGGGGGAGTTGTAGAAATAACAGCTTCGTGTTATCATTAGATGTCGTTGAAGGGAAGGAAATGTATGGCAGAAAAAAGCGGATATAAAACAAAACAGAGAGAAGAATTGCTGGAATATCTGGAAACAGTTCCCGGTGTGCATATCACGGTAAACGATGTGTGTGATTTTTTCCGGCGGAACGGAAGAAATATCGGAACCACGACGGTATACCGCCAGCTCGAGCGTATGGTGGATGACGGACTGGTGAGCAAGTATATCATTGACGGGAACAGTCCGGCATGTTTTGAATATCTCGGGCAGCACATTCATGAGGATCATCAGGTGTGTTTTCACTGCAAATGCGAGAAATGCGGGAAATTGATCCATCTGCATTGTGATGAGCTGAACAGCATCCGGGAGCATCTGAAAGAACACCACGGTTTCCGGCTCAATTCCATGCGCACCGTATTCTATGGTGTGTGTGAGGAATGTGCCCCAAAAGAGTCTGAATGAAACCCGGCCAGAGGAGGATCCGGAAGATGGATACACAATTATCGAAACTGAAAATCGGAAATACTGGTTTTGATCCGGCAGGCAGAAGGGTTTACATTATGGGGATCCTGAACGTGACGCCGGATTCTTTTTCGGATGGGGGAAAATTTCAGCAGATCGATGCGGCGCTGCGCCATGTGGAAGAGATGGTGCGGGATGGTGCGGACATTGTTGACATTGGCGGAGAGAGTACGCGGCCTGGCTATGTGCATATCACCGAAGCGGAAGAGATCGAACGCGTGGCAAGGGTGGTACGGGCGGTTAAGGAGCGCTTTGATGTGCCGGTGTCCGTGGATACCTACAAATGGCGTGTGATGGATGCGCTGCTCGCGGAGGGGGCGGATCTGGCCAATGATATCTGGGGACTGCGCTACGGGAAGTTTTCCGGAGAAGAAGATCATATGGCCGAGGTGGTGGCAAAACACGGTGTTCCGGTGGTCATCATGCATAACGATGCGCTGGCGCGTTCCCGGGAGGAACGTACAGAAGAGCAGTACAGGATCAGCCTGATGGAAGAGGCAGAAGAGGAAGATGTGATCCTGCGGGTGAAAAACGGACTGCTGGATTCGATCCGGATCGCAAAGGCATCCGGGATCGCGGAAGATAAGATCATCTTAGATCCCGGTGTGGGGTTTGCCAAGACACAGGAAGAAAACCTTAAAGTGATACAGGGCTTGTCAAAGATTACAAAGCTGGACTATCCGGTGCTGCTGGCGGCATCCCGCAAGTCGGTGATCGGCAATGTCCTGAACCTTCCGCCGGAAGAACGTGAGGAAGGCACCATCGTCACCTCCGTGATGGCGGCGATGGCCGGATGCCGGTTTGTACGGGTACATGACGTGGCGGCAAACCGCCGTGCCCTGGATATGGCGGAAGCGATCATGCAGAGCGGGCCTGGCTTGATGTAGCGGTTGGATTTTGTTATAATTCCGGTAAGCTCTTAAAGATCAGCGTGAACTTCGATTCCAAAGAGCGCAGCATAAACGGAAAACCGGTTATCATAACTTAAAGTGAATGAGAATAAATAATTGACAGGAGAGGATGACCATGAAACGAAAAAGCAGGAATATGATGAAAAGTGTGATTTCGCTGGTGCTTACGGTGGCGCTGGTGCTGGGAGTGGTGCCGCTTCCGTTTTTGCCGGTGATCCGGGAGGTTCACGCGGAAGGAAGTGTCTCCTATCTGGATGCTGCAGGAGAGATGCAGACGGTTGATGATCCGATAGCTCTTACTAGTCCGGAAAATGGTGGAGACTTAATTCTAAACTACGAAGAACCGAAGTGGTTTGTTGTTAACGGTGAGGTCACTATCAACGGGGAGTTATGTATTTACAGCGATGTCAATCTCATTCTGGCGGACGATTCTGAATTGAAAGTGAACGGTGGATATAACTGTATCTATATGCATGATAATAATGCCTCGTTGACGATCTATAGCCAAAGTACAGGTAACAGTCAGGGAAAAATGACATTAACAGTAGATGGTACTGGAATCTTAGTTCGTAACAGCTTGACCATCAATGGCGGGCAAATTTCTGTCGCGGCAGAAACTGCAGGTGTCTATGTTCAGGGTAATATGACTGTCAATGGCGGGCATATAGATGTCAGAGCAGATCAGAGCGGCGTTATGATCAATAGTGGCAGCTTGACGGTCAATAACGGCAATGTGACTATTACCAGTACAAGTTATGAGTGTGTAAGATTTAGTGATAGCGATAGCAGTATGACGGTCAATAACGGCGTTGTGACTGTTACCAGCGAAACGAAAGAAGCCATCGAAGACTTGAGTAAAGTGCAGATAAATGGCGGCACCGTGACCGGAAATAACGATATCATCCAGGGGACTCCTATGGTTACGGCACCGACAGCCAATACGCTGGTTTATACCGGGG
Organism: Lachnospiraceae bacterium; assembly: GCA_017634975.1. Lineage (GTDB taxonomy): Bacteria > Bacillota > Clostridia > Lachnospirales > Lachnospiraceae > NK4A136. Next base: position 46,758 of record JAGBMJ010000119.1, read on the forward strand.
AGGCACAGGAGCTTGTGACGGCTGGGACGACTACGCTTGGCACTTTGAAATACAGCACCGACGGAACGAATTATTCCGCAGACATTCCGACGGGGATAGCTGCAGGCAACTATACGGTATATTATAAGGTGGACGGAGGGGATACCTGGAATGCAGTTGAGCCGCAAAGTGTTTCGGTGACGATCCAGGAGACGGCGGCAAATATACATGTGCATAACTTCAGCTATACTGCGGACGGTGCGGAAATAACGGCAGTCTGCAGTGCAGGAAATTGTCCGCTGGAGAACAATAAAGCCATGCTGACACTGGTCAGGCCGCTGCACGAGGTGTATGGGGACGGAAAATCGGCAGCAGCAACCATCAGCGGGGATACCGATGCGTTTGAAGAATTGTCGATCACATATAAAAAGGGTAACGATGTATTGGAACAGGCTCCGGTGGATGCGGGATCCTATACTGCAAACATTACGATCGGAGGGAAGACTGCGACGGTCAGCTATACCATAGCGAAAGCCTCGCAGCAGGCACCGGAGGCACCGGCTGCAGAGAGTGTGACAACCGACAGTATCACCCTGACGGCGCATACCGGCTATGAGTATAAATGCGGTAACGGTGATTGGCAGACAAGCAATGTATTTACCGGTCTGACTTCGAATACAGAGTACAGTTTTTACCAAAGGATCGCAGGGGATGCAAATCATGAAGCATCTGCGGGCAGCTCGGCAACAGAGATCCGTACGGCTGTATCCATCAGTAAAACCGTAACCTTCAAAGTGGTGAACGGATTGTGGGATGACGGAACCACAGCGGACAAGACGGTGTCCCTGACCGGATATGAAGGGGATACACTGAAACTGGCGGTAAATCAGATTCCTGAGGTGGGCAGCAAACCGAACAATACATACAAGGCAGGCAGCTGGGATGTGACGCCGAGTACGGAGACGGAAATCACGGCAGCAACCACCTACACCTATACCTATGCACAGAAGGACAGCATCAGCCAGACCGTGACCTTCAAGGTGGTCAACGGTTCCTGGAACGATGAAACCACGACAGATAAGACTGTAACTCTGACGGGCTATGAAGGCGACACCCTCAAACTGGCGGCAACCCAGATTCCGACGGTCGGCACGAAGCCGAACGACACCTATAAGGCAGGAAGCTGGGATGTGACACCGAGTACGGAGACGGAAATCACGGCAGCAACCACCTACACCTACACCTATGCAGCAAAAGAAAGCGTGAGTGCGACTGTGACCTTCAAGGTGGTGAACGGTGCATGGAATGACGGAACCACAGCCGATCAGACGGTGACACTGAGCGGTTATGAAGGCGATACGCTGAAATTGGCCTCGGACGATATTCCGGCAGTCGGCAACAAAGCATCGGCCGGTTATGAGGCAGGCAGCTGGGATGTGACACCGGGTACGGAAACAGAGATCACAGGGGCAACGACCTATACTTACACGTATGGGGAGAGGGTACTCCCCGCAGTGAGCTATATCGTTGCGGATGGCACGACGCAGACGACTACGAATTACAACGACATTGACAGTACCACGACGGAGTGGAATGGCTTCATGGTGGCGTCGGGCAATGTAACGATAGATGGTTCCGTCTATCTCAAAGGCGATACAACGCTGATCCTTGCGGACGGCGCAAACCTCACTATAAAAAACATAAATGATGCGTGTATACAAGGTTCTGGCTATAGTTTTAGCGTGACCGCGCAGAGCGACTCCGACAACATGGGTGAATTGAGTATGGTTTCTTGCTCGCCGGATTACTCTTACATGAATCTAGATAATTACTCTCAGTTCGGCGGAAAAGTCTTAACATATGAGGATTCTCCCGCTTATGGTCTGTTTAGCCTATATTCATTTCATATGACCGGCGGTGAGATGATACTGTATTGTACCGACGGGGGCATAGGCGGCACCCATTGTGTATGCACCATATCGGGTGGCACACTCAACCTTTCGTGTGCAGCTGAAACCGGTATTAATGTTTATGCAGAGGAGTTTAGCTTCACCGGCGGAAATCTTATCGCAAATACGAGGATCTATAGCAATAAAAAAGCCAATTTTGGCTGGACAAGCAGAGAAGACAGCATAATGGCGATGGAGTATAAACTTCCGAACGTAATCTTTATGGATGATCAGCGCTTTGTGACCGACACCGGCGAGCTGGCATATTATGATGATTATGATTATGATAATAATAACATCCAGGGACATAAACTCTTCCCGTGTGAGCACATTGCGCAGCTGGTGACGGGAAAAGATGAGAGCGGTAATGCGATCGTTTATAAGACGCTTGGCGCTCCGATCTATACAGGGAAACTTACAGAGCCGGACGAACCCACAAAGGCAGGCTATACATTTGAGGGGTGGTATACCGACGAGGAATGCACGACAGCGTTTGATTTTGACACCGCGATCACCGGGGACATGGTGCTGTACGCAAAGTATGATCAAAATGCCAAAAATGCCATAAATGCCACAGTCACGTTCCGGGTGATCAATGGTTCCTGGGATGACGGGACCACGGCAGATAAGACGGTGACACTGAACGGTTATGAAGGAGAACTGTATCTCACGGAAGATCAGATCCCTGCAGTGGGCAGCATACCAAACGATGCCTATAAAGCAGGCAGCTGGAATGTAGTACCGGATACGGAGACCGCGATCACGGAAGATGTGACGTATACCTATACTTACGTAGCAAAGGCAAGTCCGACAGATGGACCGAAGTCCACAGAGTTTTCGTGGATAGGGAAAGACGGATCCGCCCACGTTGCTACGGGATGCGGAAACGAGACCGGGACGGAAGGGCGCTGGTATGTCATTAGCGATGGGTCTGACAAGGGAAATTCGAAGGTGATCTTTGATCAGCTCGATCCGGATGGTGACGGTTCTGCGATTTGTGACGATGATGTCCAGGCATTTTGGGGGCTCAGTGGCACCGCGGTATTGGATAAAGGAGAACTCTCGTATAATCCGTATGTTGCTATCTGCTTTGATGTAGTGGGACAAACGAGTGTTACGGACACGACGCTGGCAGCGAGTGATGTCTCGGATTGGGGTGGCCTGACCATTTCCTATGAGTGTGACGCTCCGGTATCCCTTGAACTCAGTCTGGGCGATGAATATGATGCGGCGATAGAATATGCACGTCCGTATTATTCACTCCCCAAAACGGAGTCCGGGGAAAGTGTGGTGAAATCTATTGCTTGGAGTCAGTTTGAGCAGCCTGCCTGGTACAAAGGGGCGACTAAGATATCCGGCGAAGAGGCAGCCGGGCGTCTGGTGACGGTTAGGTTTAAGATACAGGCAGAGCCGGGAACCTATCATTTCAGGATTGCCGGGATCGGCTCCTATGATGCGGAGATACCGGCGCCGGAGGAGCCGCAGTATACCATTACTTACAATCTGGACGGTGGTACAAATGCAGCGGACAATCCGGCTTCATATACCTTTGATACGGAGAGCTTTACGCTGGCCGATCCCGTAAAGGACGGCTGTGAGTTCGCGGGCTGGTTTGAGGATGAGGAATGTACCACGCCTGCCACAACAACGATCACTAAAGGAACGAGAGGCGATAAGACA
>JAGBMJ010000120.1 GCA_017634975.1 Lachnospiraceae bacterium
AAACGATGCAGTATGCCAGAAAGCAATATATGGATCAGCTGATCCGGCTGAAAGACAACGGGCGTGTCAAGGTAATTACAGGACTCCGCCGGAGCGGGAAGTCCTACCTCCTGTTCACCCTTTACCGCCAATACCTTCTGAACAATGGTGTGGCAGAAGATCAGATCGTAGAACTCGCTCTGGATGAGATCGATAATGCGAGGTACCGGAATCCTTTTGAGCTGAATAAAGCTGTGAAGGCGCGGATGCCGGATAAGAATAAACGTTATTACGTGTTTATTGATGAGATCCAGTTCGTGACTGATATCCCCAATCCGTATGTGGATGACCCTAACGAGAAGCTCACCTTCATCGATGTTGTGCTTGGACTGATGAAGCTCCCCAATGCGGATATCTACGTGACGGGCAGCAACTCCAAAATGCTTTCATCCGATATTCTGACCCAGTTCCGGGACAGAGGCGATGAGGTCCGGGTGAATCCGCTGTCCTTTGCGGAGGTTTATGAGCATTATGAGGGCGATAAGCGCAAGGCATGGCGCGACTATTGTACTTACGGCGGAATTCCGCTGGTGTGGACGATGGAATCGCATGAGGAGAAAAGCCGCTATCTGAGGGATCTGTTCAACAGAACCTATATCAAGGACATTCTGGATCGGCATCAGGTGAAAAATGGTACAGAAGTTCTGGAGATCCTGTTGAACGTGTTAGCTTCCGGGATCGGGTCACTTACCAATCCGAGCAGGCTGTCAAATACCTTTGCCAGTGAGCGGCAGATCCGGATCTCGCCCGATACCATCGATACCTATATCGGTTATTTCATGGATGCGTTCCTGATCCAAAAGGCAGAGCGTTATGACGTGAAAGGCAGGAAGTACATCAAGACACCCGTCAAGTATTACTACTCCGATCCGGGACTGCGGAATGCCAGACTGAATTTCAGACAGCTGGAGGAAACGCATTTAATGGAAAATGTGCTCTACAACGATCTGATCCGAAGAGGCTTTGATGTAGACGTCGGAATTGTCGAGCAAAACACCACAGACGGATCCGGGAAGAAGATCCGCAAACATCTGGAAGTTGATTTTGTGGTGAATAAAGGTGAAAAACGTTACTACATTCAGTCCGCATTATCTGTTGAAGATCCCGACAAGATGGAACAGGAAATTGCTTCGCTGACCAGGATCCCAGATTCTTTCGGGAAGATCGTGGTCGTTAAGGACTATATCAGACCCTGGCAGGATGAGAACGGCATCTGCTTCATGGGAGCAGAAGATTTCCTTCTTGACGAGAGCATCATCTCTTAAAAAGGGCTATCTGAAAAAAATGCGGATTCCGCAAAAATTTCAGACAGTGCCCTGTTCGCTTGATCTCCCCCATCTCCGAGCGAATGATAAGATCAACATACGAACCCTGCCGATAAACACCGGCAGGGTATTGCAGCCCCCGGCTGCGGCTGCCCTCCGGCTTTTCATTGTTAAAACACTTGACATATGCCCATAAATTATGTATAATAAAATGCGGGTACAGGTCTGCCTTCCCTTACCAAAACCGCAGAGCTGTCATCCCGCCATGCATCGACCACACCTTACACACATTATCTTATTATGGCTCGTTTAGTTGAACAGATAAATGCTGATATAACGCACCTTGGGCAGGACATCTGCC
>JAGBMJ010000121.1 GCA_017634975.1 Lachnospiraceae bacterium
CTTTCCTAGAGTTTCGGCAATAGATGCCTTGGGCTCACAATTACTGATACCCTGCTCGATGATCTTTCTATCTTCGAGAGTTAAATGTGAATTTGGATTGTTACCCATGATTATCACCAGTCCTTTCAAGGACGGTTGCCAGAATCACTATTGTAAGACTAAATTCAACTACATATAAGTGGAACTTAGGGGGAGATCCTGTAAGAGTAAGATCTACTTAGAGGTATTAGAAGTGGAATTTAACTTTTCACTTCACAATCCTGATATATTGGGAAAATGCTTCTTGACATATATGAATAAAACCAGTATATTTAGAATACATAATTCGAGTGGATATCTTGTGATTTTGCATAAGCAGAATACATCGTTGTAGGCGTTTCGCCACTTTATTCACAGAGAAAACTAATAAGTGGCGGGACTGAATATGCAGGTTTTTCTGTATTCCCATAGGTTTCGCCGGAGAAAAATAAGGAGGAAACAGTATGGGAGCGGAAAATAATATTATGAACCGTTATCTTACAGATAAGAGACGGTTTGCGGATCTGATCAGTGTTGTGTATTACCAGGGAAAGCAGATTGTTGATCCTGATAGGCTGACGGAGATTTCCGGGACGACCTATGAAGTGCTTGAAAAGCTGGAAAAAGGAAAAAGGCCGAGGCGGAGAGAACGCAGGAACGATATTGCTATGCAATATGCGGATGGGAGAGTTTTTCGGATCTATCTGACAGAAAATCAGGATTATGTGAACTATGTTTTACCGATTCGAGATATGGAATACCTTTCTGCCGGCTATAAAAAACAGATAGATCAGATCAAAAAACAACATGAGGCAGCAGGCGGTTTTTCGACATTTGCGGAAAAGGCCAGCGGAATATCCAAGCAAGATCGATTAAAACCGATATACCTTATGTGGCTGTACCATGGAGAAGAAAACTGGGATGGCCCCAGAACCTTAAAGGATATCATGGATTTTGGTGATGCTGATGTAGTGGAAAGTGGATTTTCAGACTATTCGCCGCGATTGGTATGTATCAATGAAATAAAAGGGTTTGAAGATTATCAAACAGAATTGAGAGAGTTATTTCAAATTCTTGGATATCGAAAGAATAAAAAAGGATTACAGCAGATGCTGGAAACAGATGAAAGACTTCAGCACATGGATGAAGAAACGATAGAAGCAGTATCAGTACTGTTACACGCACCAGCGATATGGAAAAACAGGAAAAAGTATATGAGCATGAATGATGATAAGGAGGAGTACAATATGTGCCAGGCGTTACGGGAATGGGAAGAGGATATCCGGGGAGAATTTGCGGAAAAATTGGAAAAGACTGAAGAGGAGTTGAAAAAAGCAAGGGAAGAGGCAGAAAAAGCGAAGGAAGAATCTGAAAAAGCAAAAAGGGAAGCAAGCGCTTATCTGACATTACTAAAAAAGTACGGCATAGATCCGAAAAACAATTAAAAATGTAGACGCCCGGTTCTGCCCGGGCGTTATTTATTGTTTCTGCCTTGCGGCAAGGTGAAATAAACAGTATAATTAAAAATGTTTATGAAGATTGTGGATGAGGGAGATCTCATATGGATGATAAAGAAGTAAAAGTTGAGGAACTGTACGGTAAATGGTATGAGCAGTGCGTAGACGGCGCGGTTCTTACCATTGAAAAACCATGAGGTCCGTCCCCATGTTTTTCCCATGTTTTTTGAAAAAGGCGAAGGCATTTGCTCTGCCTTCCGATTACGAAGGCCTGCCGATGGTACTGATCGAAGGATGAGGGCAACCGTAGTTTTTTGGAGGGAGCGCGATTGACTTTTTTACTGGTTGCGGTAAATGCAAAATATATACATTCAAATCCCGCGGTGTATTCTCTGTATGCCTATTCGGAAGATCAATATGCAGATGCCATGGAGATCGCGGAGTTTACCATCAATCAGCAGAGTGAAGATATCCTGGCGCAGATCTATGCACGCAGGCCCGATGCTATCGGCCTGTCCTGCTATATCTGGAACTGGGAGATGATCACGGAACTGCTGGCGGATCTGCCCAAGGTATTGCCGGATGCGGATCTGTGGCTGGGCGGTCCGCAGGTCAGCTACAATCCTGCGCAGATCATGGAACAATATCCGCAGCTGCGCGGGATCATGATCGGCGAAGGGGAAGTCACCTTCCGGGAGCTGCTTGCGCATTATCAGAGCGGGGATACCAAAGATTTTACATCGGTAGCAGGACTGTATCTTTCTACAGGTTATACGGCACAGCGGGACATCACGGATCTGGATACGATCCCTTTTTTGTATCACGATACGGAAACCTTCCGCAACCGGATCATCTACTATGAAAGCAGCAGAGGCTGCCCGTACCGCTGCAGTTACTGCTTATCGTCCATCGAGAAAAAGGTGCGGCTGCGCAGCATAGATCTGGTAAAGAAGGAGCTGGATTTCTTTTTGGAAAACAAGGTGCCGCAGGTAAAGTTTGTGGACCGGACGTTCAACTGTGTACACGAGCATGCCCTGGCGATCTGGCAGTATATCCTGGAGCATGATAACGGGATCACGAATTTCCATTTTGAGATTGCGGCGGATATCCTGCGGGAGGACGAGATCGCATTGCTTGCAAAGCTGCGGCCGGGGCTGGTGCAGCTGGAGATCGGCGTGCAGTCGGTCAATCCGCAGACACTGGATGCCATCTGCCGGCGGATGGATCTGGCGCGGTTGGAAGAAGTGGTCGCAAAGGTCCGAATGAATCACAACATCCATCAGCATCTGGATCTGATCGCGGGACTTCCGTATGAAGACTATGAGAGCTTCGGAAAATCGTTTGACCGCGTATATGCGATGCAGCCGGATCAGCTGCAGCTGGGATTTTTGAAAGTACTGAGCGGTACGGCCATCGCGCAGCAGACGGAAGCATTCGGCATCGCCTATACAAAGAAGCCGCCATACGAAGTGCTGTATACCGGGTGGCTGTCCTATGCGGATGTGATCCGTCTGAAAAAGATCGAAGAGATGGTGGAACTGTATTACAACAGCAATCAGTTTATTCATACGCTGCGCTATCTGGTGCAGGCATTCCCATCGCCGTTTGCGATGTTTGAGGCACTGGCAGAATACTTTGAGCAAAACGGCTATTTCGTAAACAGCCCCTCCAGAGCCTATCGTTATGAAGTGCTGTTGGCATTTGCGGAGGAGCAGGATCCGGAAAAACAGGAGTTGTATACCGATGCATTGACTTACGATCTGTACCTGCGGGAAAATGTGAAAACACGCCCGGCCTTCTGCAGACCGCTGACGGAGGATGCGTATAAAACATTCAAACACGATTTTTACCGGAACGAAGAAAAGACAAGGGAATATCTGCCGAACCTGCACGACTATGATGCGAGAGCACTTTCCAGTATGACGCACATCGAGCTGTTTTCCTATCCGGTATGGGAAGACGGGGTAGAAGATGGAATAGAAGACGGAGAATACTATGTCCTGTTTGATTATTCTCAAAGGGATCCGCTGACCAGGGATGCCCGTATAGTTCGGCTGAATGTGCGGTGACAAAAAACCATGAGGTCCGTCCCCAGGGTTTACCACATATAAAATATGTAGTTAAATGTATCTATAGTATATAATCATTGAAAACAGATCAGGAGATAATATACATAATGAGAATATCTATATATATAATTATCCTGAATTATTCACGGGGACTTAAAATATATAAACGACTGTCCCCGAAATGTCGTTTTAGACTGTTACCAATGACGACGTGATGTGGATTACCCCCAAAAAGGGTACAATGTCCCCTTGGTTGTTTCCACGGCGTCATATGAAACTTTCAATGTACATTGAAAACTGTTGCTATTCGAGTTGAAGCCTTAGTTCACGGATGTTACGAAGTGTTTCGTAAAACTCATCCTTATATGGACAGCTGCTGCACAACTTGAAAGTCGTATATCGTGCCGAATGCACAACCCTCGCGGCTATCTTCATCAGTTTCAGCCTCACGGTATCTATCCGCATTTTCCGCATGTTTGCTGCAAGTGCTATGCGCCGGAACCAGTTGAAAAGGTTATATGCCAATCCGTGAAGCTGAAGGCGATTTGCGTTTACGATTTTTGATCTGCTGCTCACAGCAGAAAAACCAAAACCATCCTTGCCTTCCTTGATGAAGTTTTCCATCTTACCGCGCCCACAATAGAACTGTATTACCTTATATGGTTCCGATTCCATTGTTGTAACAACGAAGGTATACATGAAGGTTATCTGATTCGCTGGTTTTTCTATTTTGTAGACAACTCGGCGAGGATGATTCCAGGATGCTGCCTGATACATGAATTCGCCGTATGTTACGGCATAGTCGATTGCATTATACATAGTTGCCTTACGCAGGTCATTTTCACTGTCCTCTGCAAGAGCCAGAAGAGTTTTGTTCACCTTCAGGCGAATGGCATATTTGCAATCCCAATCTTCACATGTTTCGTACAATAAAGGCGC
>JAGBMJ010000122.1 GCA_017634975.1 Lachnospiraceae bacterium
ATAGCAGTAATGTAGTTATGAATGTCTACGGGGCAGACGGGCAGGATGTGGAAGAGCTCGCAAGGGCGGTCAACGATCAGTTAAGTGACGAGCTGAACCGCAAGGAAGGAACATGGCGATGATGATCAAGAACTGGATCACGTTCGGCGGAGTAGATTGCCGGACATATAAGGTATATATCAGTGGGAATGGTACATTCAACAGCCCCGAACGGGATACGACTAAGATCAGCGTTCCGGGAAGAAATGGGGATATCGCTCTGGACAACGGAAGGTATAAGAACATCGATCTGAAATACCCGGCATTTATAGCGGAGGAATTTTCAGGAAACATGGAAGCCTTCCGGAATGCAATGCTTGGCAAGATCGGATATCAGAGGTTGGAAGATACCTACCACCCGGACGAGTTCCGGCTTGCGAGATATAAGGGCGGACTCGATGTGAAACCGCTCAAAAGCCTGGTAGCAGGTGAGTTCAATATCACGTTTGACTGCAAGCCGCAGCGGTTCCTGAAGAGCGGAGAAACAGCGGTAGAGTATACGGCAGCTGGATCCATCAGTAACCCAACGGAAATGACGGCGCTGCCACTTGTCCGTACGTATGGCACCGGAACACTGACGATCGGCAGCGTGACGATCACGATCACGGCAGCAGAGGGATACACGGATATCGACTGTGAGAAGCAGGAGGCCTATAAAGGCAGTACAAACTGTAACGCAAACATCGTCCTGACGAACGGAGAATTTCCGGAACTGGCTCCGGGTGCAAATGCGATATCCTTCACAGGACTGACACAGGTAGATATCACTCCGAGGTGGTGGATCTTATGATTCCTATTCTGTACGACAAAACAGAATCAAGTTTCACGTCAAACGGCATCGGCAGACTGTCGGATGCACTGTCCTGTATCGTTACGGAAGAGCGGAACGGTCAATATGAATTGAAGATGGTCTATCCGATCGGCGGGGTACATTATGCGGAACTTACGCATTCCAGGGTAATCTTCGCACAGCCGGCAGAAAGAAAGGCGAACCAGGCATTCCGGATCAATAAGATCACAAAGCCGTCAAATGGGAAGGTGACGGTTTTGGCGCAGCACATATCTTACCAGTTGACAAGTGTACCGGTATCGCCCTTTTCGGCGGATTCGGCAGCAGATGCGCTGGCCGGATTAGGCGATAATGCGGCATCGTTATGTCCGTTTACGATGGATACGGATATAGTATCGGACTCTGCATTTGTGCTGGAAGAACCTACGAGCATACGCTCTGCGATCGGAGGGATGCAAGGCAGCATATTAGAGATATATGGCGGTGAGCTGGAATGGGATATGTATAACGTTCATTTGCTTTCGGCCAGAGGGCAGAACCGGGGAAAGATCATCAATTACGGAAAGAATATCACATCATTGCAGCAGGAAGAGAGCATTGATAAGGTGATCACCGGCATATACCCGTTCTACAAAGGGGATGAATATGTAGAGCTGACCGAAAAGGTGATCACGGTACAGACTGCAGAAGTATTTCCGTACCAGCGTATCCAATCGCTGGATATGACCAAATACTTTGCAGATGTACCAACGGAGGCGGAACTGAGGGCAAGGGCGCAGGAATATGTTACGAAGAATACCCTGGGAATACCGAGGCTGACAATCAAAGCGTCTTTTGTAGACGAAGAAAATCACGTCCCCGTGAATCTGTGCGATACAGTAACAGTTTACTATGCGCCACTGGGCATATCGATACAGGCAAAGGTAGTCAAGCTGGAATACAACGTACTGCTGGAACGGTATGAGACGATGACAATCGGAGCCGTGCAGGATTCCATACTGGATGCGGTGATTACGGCGGATAAAAAATCAAAATCGAACGACAGAGATATTACGCAGGCGGCGGTTAGGACTAAAGAAGAGATCGCAAAGGTGGAAAAAGATATCGAGGCGATCACCTATGACTATTTAGGACCACAGATTCAAAGCGCGTCATCTATCGGAGATGGTCAGGATGCTGTTGTGTTGGCATTCTACTTCCATTTGGAGAGTGCAGCAAGGGTGCGTTTCGGCTCTACGATTAATTTTGAGACGGTAAAGGATGGCACAGATTTAGTCCATCTGCACGTTATCTATAACGTGGATAACACGCCGCTGAACCCTAATAATCCGCTTATACAGTATTATGATGACGGACACCATATCTTGACGTTGGATTTTCTGACAAGTGAGTTAGCCGCAGGAAATCATTCTTTCGGAGTGGCATTTGGTGTAACTGGAGGGACAGTATCATGACATTTTCGAGTGCTTATTTGTTTGCAAAACAGATAACGGCAGGGGAAGTGCCTGGGCTGGATGTAGTGTGGTTTAATAGCAAGAGTGCGTGTCCTATGCAGTCGTTCGGTAATAACTCAAATCCGTTTATTAGACGTAATTCTACTGGTTCTGTTCCGATAGAAATGGTCAGTAGAAGAAGTGAAAACTACCCCGAACCGGCAGCGGGCTTTATTGGGTGTGATGCTACGCCTATTCAGTTTTCTGACGTTCCGTGGGAACTGTATATCACAATGCTGGATAGCAACGAGCAAGAAACAAACTACCAAATGAGATATAGAGCAGTACAACCATCCGATAATTCAATCGGTGTTTATTGTGAACTGTTATTTACATCAGGCGGCGGTACATCCATTGTATCACAATCGTACTCCGGTTTGAACAGATATAGTGACGACCAATCGTGTCAATTCTATCTGTTTACGGGGGCTGGGGCGTTCTTTGGTAATCGTGCCGGAAGTACGTTGGCAACAGGCACAACATATATAGGAGTGATCGCTGCCGGTGTTAATTCCAGCAACACAAGGTTTGTTGACATAAGTGGTGCAGTAGCCGATTTGACTAAAATACTTTCTGATAGAGGTATTCATTTACCATATGACAGATTAAGCAATTAAACGCTTCTGTATTATAGTAGAAAGAGAATCTTCATTTTTATTTGCATTATTGCATGATACACCAATGCTATATTTTATAGGAGGTAAAAAATGGAATTTGACAGACCACAATCAAGAAATGAAGCAATCCTTCAGAACATGTTGGGAGCCAGCAATTTATTAGAGCCGCCGCAGAGCCGTATTGAAGCACTATTGCTGGAACTACTGGAAAAGATTGGATCGATTGAGAGTGTAGTTCGATACATTGGAGTTACAACAACAACGATCACGGACGGCTCAACTACCAATCCAATCACGATCAATGGAGAGAGCGTGACCGCAGTCAATGGTGATATGGTCTACTATAGCGGATCCGCATACACCTGGAATGGCTCAATGTGGCAGGAAACCGTGAGCTTTGCGGAGATCATCACGCGGATCGAAGCGGTTGAAAACTATCTGGCGTCATTAGGGCTGTCGGTAGTCGATGGCGCTATCAATGTGTCATATAAAGTAACAACATAAAGGAGGATATGATCAATGGCAGAAACAACAGTAACAAGGCCGCCTATGCTCGACAGCACAGGACAAACCATTGCCACCGCAGAGGAAACGCAGGCAACCCAGCAGACGGCTATGAACGGGAACCTGGAACAGTTGGATGCGTCCGTGAATGCGCTCAAAGATGCAGCGCTTCGCATTGCGGCAGCAGTTGACGGGAAGGGCGGTGTGATATACGCATTCCACATTGACGGCGCGGAGGATGATCCGGACAGCAAGGTGACATACTTGAAGGATGCGATCGGAATGCGTCCGGCAAAGATGGACTATACAAACGGAGTATTCGATTACGGCTCCTGGAAAGACGCTTTCTTCATGCCGCGCCCGTGTATGGTTCGC
>JAGBMJ010000033.1 GCA_017634975.1 Lachnospiraceae bacterium
GAAATGCCCCGGGGGTCTTATAAGCTATGGAATCATTTTCCTCCTGCAGACTTACTCCGCGATCGCGGCAACGACCCGGTCATAATCCCCGTTTACGATCGCCACCACATCCACCAGCGCCTGATACAGATCCTCCGCCGTATCCTCCGGCTTATCCTTTGCGATACGCAGCACGTACTTGTGCACCAGTGCCCCCGCATCGGGGATCACCGCATAGCTTCCCAGCAGAGTTTCCATATTGATCTCATTCAGTCTTACCAAGGTCCCGGCCATTCCGTCTTCGGCGATCTCATTGGCCAGCACCGACATAATATGAAAATACCCGTATTTGCTGTCCGGTTCCTCCACGGGCACCTCACTGATCTCGGTCACGATCACGCCTTCCTCCGCATCCCCGATGGAATCCAATACCAGACGAATGGTAAAGGTTCCGTCCATATTGTCATACGTCATCTCCATACTGTCTTCTGCCAATCGGTCTCTTAATACTTCCAATGCTGTTGCCATATCTGATTTCCTCCTGAATATCGTTTTTATTTTGTTTTCGTGCTCTGCAGGTTACGTTCCTGTACCTGTTTTTTGTATTCCTGTTCTTTTCTGGCCTTATACTCTTTAAGCTTGTCCTCGTGCACCTTACTCTTTTCACGGCCTACGATCTTGTCAAAATCTTCTCTGCCACCGATCTCCTTATAGATCTCCTGTGCACTTTTTCCCTTCAGCCCTCCGGCGCCCGCCACCTTGGTCGCACCGTTTTCAATGCCGAACTGTTCTGCCTGTTTCATTCGGCTATGCAGATGCAGCGCCGTCTCGGCCCGTACGCGGCTGGCATATTCCTTTATGGAGCCATTCCCGGTCTGCCTTAAGATCTCTCGATCAATGTCACTGCCTCGCAAGCCGTACTGATCCTTGTATTTCCGATAGGCATCCATGGATCCGAACACATCTTCCATCATCAGTTCCCGATCCGTCTTATTCTTCATCTGATGCACTACCAGATCTACGGGAGAAACATGGCTTAATGCCGTTGTAACCGCGTAGGTGATACCGCCGGTTCCGGTGGCCAGTCCCACAGCAGAGATGGACGCATTTATCGCGGTATTCATCACTGCTGCATTCTGCTTCACTTCGTTCTGACGTACCAGATCATTTGCTCCCTGTCCAAGGTGCCGTATCACGTTCTGATCCGTCAGATTGAGCGACTTATCCTCCTGTGTCAGGGCGTTCAGTTTTTCATTCGTTTTCGCCAGCCGGTTATATTCATCCACGCCATCCATGATGGTCAGGATCGGTCCCAGGTAAAACGACTGGTCTGCCAGAGCGTTCTTGATCCCGCCCTGCTTCAACCCTGCCCCCAGGATCTTCATTCCGGCCTGGATATCCTTGATACAGGTCTGTGCCTGCTTCAGTTTGTCTGCATCCGCCGGCGGCATCTTCAGACCGGTGACTCCGATATTGAGCGCTCCTGCCAGATTGGCATAGGATCCACCCTTATCATACAGCTTCATGATCTTCCCCGCCTGATCCATCAGGTTGGTGACCAGACCGGCCATATTTTTTTCTTTCTCTTTCCCATCCGCCATGTTGACGATATTGCCAAATGCTTTTGCAAAACCGGATGCCGGGAGCGTTTTATTGAAGCCTCCCGCATAAGCCTCTGCTTCAAATGCGGTATTCAGCATTTCCGACTGTAACTTCTTTGCGCCTTCCAGTACCTTGTTTTTTTCCGTTGCCGGCTCTTTCTTTGCTTTTTTCTGCAGTTCTTCCAGATTCAGTTTGGTTCGTTTCCGCTCCTCCGTATCCGGAATCATCACATTTGCCAGATCGTATTTGCTCAGGCTCTGCAGCATCCCCTCACCCGGATCCTCGCGGACAAACTTGCCCTCGCTGTTCATCTCCACCAGTTCGACATCACCGGTATTTCCCTTTTCCATAGCCCCGGCATTGCGTTTGATCCTTTCCTTGTTTGCCCGGATCCGGATATGTGACTGGATCTCCTTCTGCTTAAGCACGTCCTCACGGAAGCGGCTCATTTTTTCCTCATAGGCCTTTCCGCTCTCATTATTCCTGAGCATTTCATGGATACGGTTCTCTTCCGTTCCGTATTTGCGATCATGCGCAAATTTCCAGTCGGTGTACTTGCTCTTCACATAATCATAACCGCTTGCCGCATGGTGTGCCAATCCCTTGACGGTTTCGGCGGTTTTGTTTCCAAACCTTGCTGCGATGGAACGGACACTCCTTCCAAAGGCGCTGTTATGCAATTTCTTTGCTCCGCTTACGACAGGACTCACCGCTTTGTCCAGACCGTTCAGTGCGATCTCGCCGGCACCCTTTGCTACCTGCGCGATCTTGTGCCCTGCAGCCTTCGCTCCTTCCGCCAGTTTACGGGCGGCA
>JAGBMJ010000123.1 GCA_017634975.1 Lachnospiraceae bacterium
ACATTATTTCTTTACCTTGCCTGAGTAATAGTTCCGGATCGGTCTTATATTTTCGACTATTCATATATGTGGCACCTCCTTATAATTGGAGTATACCATATATTGATTACAAAGTAAATTTATTTATGTCGTTTACTATACATTATAAAAATGATAAATGGTATCGTCAAGTAGAAACCCCTCATCCGTCCGCTTCCCCGGATGGAAGTCTGAATTATATTTGTTTGGCAGATTTTACCAATCAATATTGACATGTGCAAACAATATATATACAATAATGCTAATAATATATATTATAGGAGGTACGTTCGTATGGAAGATTCCAAAAAAACGGGTGCGAAGATCAGTGTTCGTGCCAAACTGATCCTCGTAATGACTCTGATCGTTGTGATCCCCGTTGTAACACTTACCCTGGTAAGTCTCCTGAATACCGTGAAACATGGCACCGAATCGGCAAACGAAGTCAACGCTGCACAGGCTGCCATCGTCCAGGAAGAGCTGAACGGCATCTTCCGGGAAAACATCGAGGCACTGCGTACGTTCGCTGCCTCCCCCGGTGTAAGGAAATACCTGGAAGGCGATGTGACAAATGAGAACGTACGCTCTCCGCTGTACAAACAGCTGTTGGATATCGACCGGTACATGGATGACGGCAACTCCACCGCCCTTTCCGATGCCAGCGGCCAGCAGCTCATCCGTACGATCGGTAAACTGGTCAACATTGCTGACCGCGACTACTTTCTCAAGCCGATGTCCGGAGAAGAATACTATGTCTCTGACCTGATCATCTCCCGCTCCACGGGAACTGCCATCATCACGGTCTCCGTCCCGGTCTGGGATGAGGCCGGAACCTCCGTCCTCGGTATCGTCCAGCGAAATCTGGATTGCGGTGTCCTGCATGAAATGGTTGCCGCCGAGGTGACCCAGGACCGTCAGGAGATCGTTGTCGTAGACCGTACCGGAACCGTTATAGCACACTCCGTGCGCACCATCAACGTGGAGGATCCGGAGAAACAGGACCAGAACCCGTTCTATACCGATTCCCGCGGCGATCAGACCTCCGGCAACTATGTGGCACCTTTTATGGGCGACACCTGGATCATCTCCTGGGAAAAAATCCCTCTGACCGGCTATATCGCAGCATCCTGCCGCGTTCAGGAAGTAGCGCTGGCCTCCGCATACCGGACCGCAGCTTCCCAGATCGCGCTCGGAGTCCTCTTCATCGTCATCGCTGTCGTTTTGGCCGTGCTCTTCGCACGTTCCATCACACAGCCGCTCAAGTCGGTGAACGCCAGCCTTTCCGCCCTGTCCGATGGCTATTTCTGCCCGATCAACGTGACCGGAAAACGTTCGGATGAATTCGGCGAGATCATCGGCAGTACCAACGATGTGATCCATAAACTGGAATCCATTGTCAACGGGATCAAGTCCAATGCCGTTTCCGTAAGTCAGGCCGCGGCCGAACTGGATGATATGTCCGTACAGATCTCGCAGAATGCCGACGGAGTATCCAATGCCATTCAGGAGATTGCGTGCGGAGCTTCCCAGCAGGCGGATGAGATCAACGGTGCGACCACAAGCATCGACAATATCGGTCATGCAGTATCCTCCGTACAGGAATCCACCACCGAGCTGGCCTCCATCGCCGAAAAGATGCAGCAGTCCTCCTCCGAATCCGCCCAGAGCCTGACGGATCTGAAGAAGAGCAGCGAATCCATGAACGGTGTGATCAACAGTATCTCCGAAAAGATCAGTGCTACCAGCGAAGCCGTGGGGCGCATCAACGGTATGGTGGAAGCCATCACCAGCATCGCCTCCCAGACCAATCTGCTGGCACTCAACGCCTCCATCGAAGCTGCCCGTGCCGGAGATGCCGGCCGCGGATTTGCCGTTGTTGCAGAAGAGATCGGCAAGCTGGCTTCCGATTCCAGCAATTCCGCAGCGCAGATCCGTACGGAGATGGACATCCTGCTGAAGCAATCCAGGGAAGCCGTGGAAATGGCCGGCGAAGTACAGGAAACCAACAGCAAACAGCAGACCGTGATCGACACTACCTTCCAGAGCGTAAATGCCATGATCAGCGATATCACACAGACGGTGAACGGTGTGAGTGCGATCTCCGCCAATGCACAGGACTGTGTTGCCGCCAAGGATATCGTGGTGGATGCCATGAGTTCATTGTCTTCGATCTCCGAGCAGAACGCCGCCAGCAGTGAAGAGACCGGTGCCGCTATGGAGGAACTGGCAGCTACCGTGGCTACCCTTACGGGCAACGCCAATTCACTGAAATCCGTTTCCGAAGAACTGTCCGGAGAAATGAGTTTCTTTAAACTGGATAACTGATGAAATGAACGCGAGCCGAGAGGCAGCAGAACCAGGGGGACGGACCTAGTGGTACTAAAGTACCACTAGGTCCGTCCCCCTGGTTCTGCCCCTGGTTCTGCGTTTTATTTATTCAGTTTGATCAGATAAATCATATTTCCCGAGGTATCCGGTCCGTCACTGCAGTATACGGTCTCCCCTAAGCTAAACAGCTCTCCGAGCACTACACCGTTATCTTTGAATTTCTCATATTCATTGCTGCCGATATAGATGTAATCCACGTTGTACAGACGCAGCAGATCCTGCTTTCTCTGCAGATCTGTCCCCGTGTAGATTTCCCTGACATCATCCCCACGCGCATCCACCGGCTCTACATCGTTGTGCCACAGCCACTCATGGGTGTGCCAGCCCACGACCGTCGGGAATCCGGTCAGTACGGATACAAAGTTGTACAGTGAATAACTGTCCCCGTTCGCCTCAAGGATCACACTGCCATTGGGGATACTGGCGTTGATCCACTCCACGGCTGCCGCTTCTTCCGGCCGCTGCTCATAGATAAAGGCATCCGCGCGCAGACCCTTATGGCGTTCCCTGTCGTGTATATCCCCGAACGAATCCTCCAACGCCGTTTTGAAATAACCGCAGCACCAGAGCACCATAAGCCCTGCTATGATCCCCCATTTGCGCTGCGTGGTGCTCTGCGGTCTCGTGATCCATTTGCCGGTCACATATCCCATCATCAGTCCCAGCAGGATGAATGCCTGATAGCTCAGTTTAAACATCGTATTAAAGCGCTTGAACCCGCTGGTATAGATATCCACTACATAGATCAGTTCCGGGATCAGGATCAGCCCCGCCCCGCACAATCCGATCAGCAGTACATACAGATCCGTACGATCCTGCACCCGCATCACCGGCCGGAAGCCCTTTGCCCTGCACCGTGCTGCCATGCTGACAAAATGCCCGATCAGAACCGCCACCGGCAATCCCCACAGCACGATCAGCTGGTACCAGACGGTATGGTCTTCCGCTCTGGCAAAGCCGTTCGCCATAGCCTGAAAATGTATCGAGAACGGGAGTGCAGTCAATACGGCCAGGGTCAAAACAACGATCCCCTGCACCGCTGTGCGGGTCGCTACCAAAAGCGGTGCATCACCGCTGCGCAGATGGATCGCCAGCAGGATCGCGCCGGATACGACAAAATAGATCGGAAAATCCCAATAGTTTTCCATCATGCAGATCCCGATCAGAAAGCCGATCACGAGTACCGGTATATCCAGTAAGATTTTTTTCCAGTCCCACTTGCGTTTTTCATCGGCTTTGGCTGCCTGCAAGCAGGCATACAGGATCGCCAGGATCGTCAGTACCACGAAGATATTGATCACATGCGCATGCAGATCGCCCAGCAGGAAGGAATACGCCGGAAACTCGTGTGCCGTTTTGTCATCGGTCTCCGGTTGATAACCGATATAGCGCGTGGAATCTGCAAACCAGTAACTCGGTTTTTCGCCTTCCGGATTGAGCATATCCCACAGCATCGGTACAAAGAAATTGAATACGATATAATGGCAGTTTGCCGCAAAGGTCACCGCCAGCATTCCCAGGATACCCGCAAAGGCAGCCGGCCACTGCGGATGTTCTTTCTCCGTATCCTTACCATGCCCATACATCCACTGATACACCAGTGAGAACGAAAGCGACGCACATAAGGCAAAGCACATGGACAACCCCAGATTGTATCCGTACACGACTTCATTTCCGGAGAGTTTCGTCAGAAACGTCATCAGATACTGCCCGAAATAATAATAATTCAAATTTTCCCCGGCAAACCAGAAGTCCTGCACCGGAAAATACTCCGTACGGGCCATGGACGTCATAAAACCGTAGTCCATCATACGCTCCGTACCGTATGCAGACGGATTGAAACCTTTCAGATAGGCAAATACCGCAAAGCCTGTCAGAAACAGCAGCTCCCTGGCCAGCATCGCATCGACCGGCATTTCCCGAAACAATTTCCGCATACCGTCTTTTTTGCCGGCAAGATACGCGATCCCCCAGACAAGCACGATCGCGATCAGCGTTGACAGCAGCACACCACCTTTGGTAAACTTCAGGATCCGCAGCGATCCCAGCAAAAACATCACATACCCGCCGCCCAGAAATCCGAGTACTTTTCCGAAAAGATAACCGTGATCGGTAAAGCTGCCGAAAAGTTTTTTGCACAGAGGATAAAAACCGATCCCCAGCAGAAACAGTGTCAGCCACCATGTCAGGATCGGGGCGCTGTCACTTTCCATCGTACCGTATATGATTCCCAGAATCAGCAGACACCCGCTGCCGTACAGATATTTTCCAATACGCATTTTCGAATTACTCCTCTACTTCATAGATTGTCAGTCGCCAGTCCCCGTCTCCGCGTTCATACACCACAGGATACAGGTCCCGGATCACATCTTCACGCACCACATAATTTTCGCTGTTTCGCACGCCGTTGTCAACCATGATATAACGGATGCCTTCCCGTTTCATCAGCTCCCGCATCCGGTCCGGGTCCCCCTCCGAAAAAAGCTCTGCCACGACCGCTTCCCTGCCGTAGGTATCATAGCCGGCACTCCAGGCGTAGTAAGGCCAGCCGTAATACAGCATCGCACCTCCCAGCACGATCTCGTGGATCGAGATCCAGTCCGTCAGCCACAGATCTTTGGAATCCGAATGTTCCCTCACCCACGCGATCAGATCATCGTCCATCGCATATTCAAACGCATCCTCATCCACATTCTTCTGGATCTGCACTTCATAAATGCCGGTTGCCGTCAAGATCCCGCACAGCAAAACCACCGCGATACGCTTAAGGATCTCCCGCCGATCCCACAGTTCTTTCAAAAGCCCCGCCGCCATCACGGATAACAGGATCAGCGACAACATAATGTATTTGTGATTGACCATCACATCCGGTGTCAGGGATATATGAAATGCAAAGACCATCGGTGCCAGAAAGGCCGCCAGCAGCCACCGGCGGGATCCCCGGTAATGTATAAGCCCTGCTGCCGTCAGCACGATCAACAGTCCGCACAGATCCACCAGATACATCCCCACGCCCCAGCCGGTCTTATTCTGCACGATAAACCCATAGAGCAGCTGCGGTGCCACGGCATCTCCGTGGATAAACACCTGTGTCTGCAAAACCGACATGATCATACACAGAACCGCCGTAATCAGGTATTCCAGCCGGTGTGTCGAAGCCAGAGCCATCACAAACAGGATACAGAGAGCGCCGATCACCATCGCGCCGTTCCAGAAGGCAAGAGCCCCGAGTACCAGTCCGCAAAAGACCGGCCGGCTGTAGGATTCCGGCAGGATACATTCCCGGTCCCAGAGGACGGCCCGGATCTGCTGCCCCGTTCTACTCCGGATCCTTTCAAAGTACTGCCGCATCCGGTTTGCTTCCGCCCCCGTCCCTGCCACAGATTGTTTTGCTGCTGTCTTCTTCTGCCGCCGAAACAGCCGGAAGACCAGCGGCGTGTAGATCAGCAGCAGCAGAAAGACAGCGATCATGCCGAATGCCAGATGGCGCTGGTTCGTGTACACCTTGAGACTCCACAACCCCCAGTCTTCGTTCGGCGTATAGTTCATAAAAAAGGCCCGCTCTTTGACCTCTTTCCAAAAATCCTCCGTCTGCGGCAGTTCGCTCAGATACCGGAAGAAACTCGGGGAGGATCGAAAGACCATAAACAGCACCGAAAGTCCTCCCGCCAGACGGCCGCCGAACAGTTTCGCACCGTATACATACAAAAGCATACCGGCACTGACTACCGACAGGATGCTCGGAAGGTTCATTGCATGATCGATCCGCATCCCGAGAAACTCCAGATTTCCCACCAGGAACTGGAACATAAAGTGATAGCGTACATCCTCTCCGGCGAAATGCGAATACTGCGTCGGAAAATTGTTTCCGAAGGAAAACGAACGTACCATGCCCATGTGCACGGCAAAATCACTGAAGATGGAAAGACCGATGCGCAGCTTTCCCTCCTCGATCCGGAAAGTACCATACATCAGTTTTGCAAAGAAATACGAAAGCACCGCTGCGATCAGAAGCTCCGGGAGCGCCTTCGTCCATTTCCGCACATCCGGGCGCTGAAACGGCTTCTGTCCACGGATCCGGTTTCGTATCTCAAAGGCCAGACAGACCAGATCAAAGAGGATCACCATAAGGAAGATATAGGTATTGGCGGGATCCAGCGGATAGCGCATTCCCGGGCGCAGCAGGACCATCAGGGAGGCGGTGATATAGACGCCCCACGTCAGCACCAGTGTCCCCACCAGATAAAAAACGGGGAATGCCACCATAAAACGCGGCAATCCCAGTTCTTTTCCGTTATAGCTTTTTTCCCCCAGGGTAAGCACCTCGGGATAAAGCAGTTTTACGATATTTCTGCCGGTGATCAGGCATAACAGGATGTAAACGATTCCCAGCATTTTTTCTTACTTTGCCTCATCCGGATGGATCAGTTTCTTGTCCAGCCCGTACCAGTCCGCAACGGCATCGTACAGCCCCATCAGCTTCTTTCCGCTCTCGGTGATGTGATACCCTTCGCCATCTGCATCTTTTTCGATCGTGCCGGTTACCGCCTGTTCGTGGAAACGTTTGGAAAATGCGCCGAAATCACCGACGTAACGGTCCACAAAATACGCTCCGATCTCTTCCTCGGTAAAGCTCTCACCGGCGTGATCCGTCATATAGCCCAGCATAAACACCGAAATGGAGCGTTCCGCCGTCACCGGCAGATGGGTAAAGATCACTACGTTCACACAGCAGAAGCCTGCGAACAAGAGCAATATGTCCCTGCCCGTGATCAGCTTCTTCCACTTTACCATTTTCAGTATAAACATCACAACTGCTGCCACCGCGCCCCAGAAAAAGATGAGCGCCAGTCCACGGTAAAAAAACACATCCATCCCTGCAAACAGCGGCGTATGAAAACTCACGATATACATAACCGTCCCGACGATCACCAGAACCGCATAGATCAGAACCAGTTTGAAAAAATCTTTTACAGACATAGTATATACCCTCCACATCCATAAACACGGATTGCTGACGCAATCCGTCCCTGCAAGCAGGCATGTCTGCTTCTCTGCGGGAAAGAGTTTATGCACTCAAAAACCGTGCGATGTCTGTCGAACCGAACCCATGCGCGCTTACTGCACAGCCAACTCCACCCAGGCGACCTCACGGCACATACGAATTCCCGCTTAGTGCTGCTGTGTTCCCACCCTGACACGGTTCACAGGCACGCATTGCGTAAGACCCGAATTTCAACATCGCTTATGCAGGGCTGACCACACAGGTAAAAAGCCCTCGAAACACCATCACCCTCCCTAAAGCGGATTTGGAGTGCAGGGCGCCGCTACTGCCCCGGCTGCACGGCTAATAATAGAGTATATAGGATTTTACCCCTGTTTGTCAACTTTTTACCGTTCTTTCTTTATCTTTCCGCCTTCCACACGATAGACCATGTCACATTTTTCAATGGTCTGCAGACGGTGGGCAATGATGATGAGCGTCTTCTCCCCCTGGAAACGGTTGATGGAATCCATGATCGCACTCTCGGTATCGTTATCGAGAGCAGACGTTGCCTCGTCCAGGATCAGCACTTCCGGATCTTCGTATAATGCACGGGCAATGCCGATACGCTGCCGCTGGCCGCCGGAGAGACGCACACCCCGCTCCCCGATGCCGGTCTCCAGCCCGTCTTCCAGCCCACGGACAAAGGTGTCCAGCTGTGCCTCTTTCAGCGCCTTCCATACGCGCTCTACATCGATCTCATCTTCCGGGATACCGAAAGCCACATTTTTACGGATCGTGTCATCCAACATAAAGATCGTCTGCGGGATATAGCCCACATTTTTGAGCCACTGCCGGTAGTTCTTCTTATCCATCACATCCTGCCCGTCCGCAGTGATCGTGCCCTCCTGCATCTTCAGCAGTCCCAGCAGTACATCCACGATCGTGGACTTGCCTGCACCGGAAGCCCCCACGATACCGATACTGCTGCCCACGGGTATCGTCAATTCCGCGTGATCAAAGATCTGCACATCCGTATTCGGATAATGGTAACAGATGTCTTTCATTTCGATCCTGTCTTTTACCGGCAGCTTTTCTTTTACCGGCAGCAGATCCGTCATATCTGTCCGCTCGCCGCCGATCTCATCCTGCAGATTATCGGACACGCCCATCAGGAACGGTTCAAAATAAGCAATGTTGTTCAGCTGGTTATTGATGCGGTTCGCACACGGCATCAAACGCATGACCGCAATACCGAATGCACCGACGATCGCCATCATCTGCGAGGTATCCTGTCCCCGCAGGATCAGGATCATCATATAAAGCACCATTGCCGCGACACTGACCGTTTCGATCAGAAGGCGCGGTATGTTATTGTACAGCGTATATTTCTGCACCGCATCCACATACCCCTTGCCGCAGCGGATATATTCATCCACGAAATAAGCTTCCTTCGCACCGATCTTCACTTCTTTGATCCCGGTCACCGACTGGCTGATCCACTTGAACAGATTGGAATAGTAATTCTGATTATCCTCTCCTGCTTTTCGCATGACCGGTTTCAATACCACTTTGATGATAAAGAGAGTCACGATCAGCAGCGTAGAGATCATCAGTGTCATCATCGGTTCTGCAATAAACAATACGACTGCCAGAAAAACAAACACAATACTTTCGGACAACAGCTGCAACAGTGATAAGATGAGCGCATACATATTGTTGACATCGGAGGTGATGCTGCGCTGGATCACCGCCGTATCCGCATTCAGATAATACTCATAATTCCTGCGCATGTAGTTTTTCATCATACGCTCGGAGGTCCGGAACTGATTGGTGTACACAAAGTGGTACAACACCTTCTGCTGCAAAAACAAAAACAGATTCTTTACGACAAACAGCACGATCAGCGAACTCATGATGATCACGATAAATGTCTGTTTCGCCGGACGGCCCAGAATCCGATAGATCACGGATACGATCTCGTTTGTTTTCTTTGTCCCATCATCCTCTGTTTCTGAAACTGCCGCCGAATCCTGCGCAATATCGGTGTGCTGCTCTTCTATGGAAGCACGATCCGTATCCGGTACTGCATCCGCATCCATCAGTACGGTGATCACCGGGATGACGACGCCGACACTGGCCGTCTCCAGACAAGCCCCGATGAGCATCATCACGACAAGTACCACCATAAAACGTTTCTGTTTTTCGTCCAATAATATGTTTAATTTTTTCAGTATCTTACGCATCTGTTCTGTATTCCTTAAATCATATCGCTCCAGCGATGTTTGTCTTTCGACTCGTATTTATCCATAAAGTCATGCCCTAAGCGGATCTTTTCTTTGGCAAAATCGATGGATGCCAGTTCCGTGTAGACCGATACCACACGATCAAATCTAATGCCTGCGAAAAAATTCAACAGCTCCATCGGAACACTGGATGCGAACTGCGGGCACTGCGGAAACTGCTTCTTATAATCCAGCAGATCACGGGGATGCGGTTTGATAAAGACCAGCGTCTCCTTCCCTCCGGCATCTTTTCCGAACATCTCCAGCTGGTCTTCCATGATACGCTTCCTTGTTTCCAGATCACACAGGGGATCCGTCAGGATCAGCACCGTTTCCCGACCGGAATCGTTTGCCTCTCTGATCCGTTCCTCGATCTCCGTCTTATTCTCCACAAACGCTTCGAGCAGGAGCTGCTTATCTTCCGGTGTCAGGCGCTCATACAATGGCCGTCTTGGCACTTCCTTATATTTGTGGTAATCGTATTTTAACACACTGCGGTCATTTACCTCCATATCGATACAGTATTTGGAATAACCGTTTTCGATATGGATCAGATTGTGTTTCGCAAACCACGCCTTGATCCCGAAATGTCCGCGGTTGGTCACCCGCGCGCTGTCCAGGGTTTTCAGGCAGTCCAGCCCGTCCTCTACCGCGTGATAGTATATCCTGTTCCGGTTCAGATATACCCCGATAGGATCGGAATCGCAAAACACATAAATCTCCTTGTATTCCTTAAAATCCACCGGTACAAACGGCGCCTGACACTGTGCAAACTTCTTTGTAAATTTGATACGCTGCAGCATATTGGCAGCGATATTGCCCCGGTCTTTCTTGTATTCCATCAGCTCCGGAAAAAAATCTTCCCGCTTCTCGTCATATTCATAAACAGCTTCGAAGTAGCCGGTTTTCTCCAGTCGCTCTTTCAGTCCCGCAAAGTTGTTGGACATCAGAGACAATACTACCGTGGCTCCGCCCTGCTGCTCTTTGGGCAGAGCCAGTTCCTTTAAGAAGGTGATGTATACGTGATAGAATGTATGGCATACATAAATGCGGTCTTTTTTCATAGCGCTTCTTATCTAACCCTCATCTGGCGCTGCGCGCCACCTTCCCCCTATAAGTGGGAAGGCAGGAAACCCTTTTATATTCATCAGAGACTGTTACTTTCCTCTCAGTTTCATGGTCACACGGTGTACGGAGCGCACACCGCGCGGAGAGAACGCCAGCAGTTTCAGATAGCTCCGCTGCTTCTTATTCAGGTAGCGGTTCTTCCGGATCTCTGTTTTCTCACTGCGCACAAAACGTACAATGCGCATATAAAATGCATTTTTTCTCCGCATCTCCTCTATGGGGATATGCAGCAGAAAGTCCAGTGCCTGTACCAGCCGGAAACGCCTGCCTTCTTCCAGATATTCCGGATAATGATCCCTTGCGATGCGGCATGCCGTAAACGCATTGTACATCATATCCTCATACAGTTCCTGCCGGTACTCTCCGCGAGTCACACTGTCTTCGCTCAGGCGTATATTATATCCCGCCATACCGACCGTCGGGATCCCGGCTTCCAGATCCGGCATCATCCTGAGCAGCAGTTCAAAATCCTCGTTCTTTTTTCCCTCGGCAAACCGGTATTTCTGCAAAAAATCCCGTTCAAACAGTTTCGTACAGAAGGAACTGTCTCCTTCGTGCATGATCAGTTCCCGGAAATAGTCATCCCGCGCCAGCACTTCACACCTGCCGTCTTCGCGCCTCGGCGGCACCACCAGGGTACCGTCCGGTGCATAGTTACGGCTCATCAGCTGCACCATATGGCTGCCCGGCTTTGCTTTTCGGATCGCATCCAGGAGCGCTTCGTACATCTCCGGTTCGATCCAGTCGTCTGCATCCGTAAAACCGATGTAGTCTCCCGTTGCCGCCTCGATGCCGGCATTTCTTGCCGCCGAAGCACCGGCATTTTCTTCCTGTTTCAGCACACGCACACGGGCATCTCTTTTGGCATAGTCTTCGCAGATCTTTAAGCTGCCGTCTTTGGAACAGTCATCGACCAGTAATACTTCCAGATGCGGATAGGTCTGTGACAATACGCTGTCCAGGCAGCGCTTCAGATACGCTTCCTTATTGTATACCGGTATGATGATGGTGATCAAAGACTTTTCTGCCATATACCCCTCTAAGGTTTTTCGACCATTTACCAGCGGCGCGTAAAGCGCTCTCCCTCCGATGGCCGGAGTTCCGGATCACGGCACATCGGCTGCAGCGCACCGTCTTCCACATTCCTTTTTGCAAACACCGGTGCTTCTCCTGCCAGCAGCCCTTTTGCCACACGTAAAAACTGTGCCGCTGCATTCTCCGCATTCCAATAGCGCACCATCGTCTGATAGGCGCGCTCCCCCAGCTCCCGGCGCTGTTCCCGGTGCACGATCTCCCAGCCGATGCAGCCGGCGAGATACTCAATCCTGTTTCCGATCACTTTCCCGTTTATATTCTGCTGCAGGAGATACGGCACTGCCCCGATCTCCGGACGTGCGATCACCATACAGCCGCTGTTCATCGCCTCATTCAGTACCGCGCCCCAGCCTTCCTTTTCATCACTCGTAAAAAGAAAGATATCGCTGCGCTCCATCTCCGCGCGGATCTCCTCCGGCTTCAAAAAACCTGTGAAACGAACCACTTCCGACAGCCCTTTTTCCTGCACCTGCCGGCGAAGCTCCTCTTCCATCTCCCCGCCTCCGGCCATCGTCAGTACAAAACCTCCGGCATCTGCCACCTGTCCCGGCAGTTCCGGCACCAGATGCTTTTCTCCATGCAAAAGAGCCTCCGCCGTATCGATTGCCAGCTCCGGATGCTTCCAGTCGATCATCCGGCCGGCCCAGAGGATCCG
Source organism: Lachnospiraceae bacterium (assembly GCA_017634975.1). Classification (GTDB taxonomy): domain Bacteria; phylum Bacillota; class Clostridia; order Lachnospirales; family Lachnospiraceae; genus NK4A136. The sequence continues at coordinate 12,554 of JAGBMJ010000123.1, forward strand.
TACCGGCTCCCCTGCTTTACTCTTCTTCGCAAAGAGCTCCTCCACATCGTACTGCTTCACTTCCGGAAAATAGCCCCAGACAAATTTCTTTTTCGGAAAAGCATGCACCAGTTTGAAATCCGATCCGACATAAGCGCCCGCGCAAAGCAGATAATACGGTGCTTTGCGGTACTGCGTATAGTCGTGGTATTTTTGCTTCAGCCCCCTCGGAGAAATGAACTTCCACTGCCCCTCTTTGTAGATCCGCTCACTGTAGCGGAAGGTAAGCTTCCCAGCCTGCAGGCGCGCTTCCAGTGTGGCTTCCGGTTCCTGCGCTTCCACTCCGCCCCAGATCACGATCTCGCTGTCCTGCACCAGCTGTTCTGCCGCGGCGGCATCGTCCTGCCAGATGCGCACATACGGATACTGCGATGCATCCAGCGCCCACCCCATACGGACACGTTCTTCTTCCATGGGTTCCGTCTGGAGGAAAACAAAATCCACCTCCGCTGTGCGTGCAAATGCCTCGCACAGCGGGCGCTGATGGTGGTTGAAATAGTTGGAGACAAAGGTCAGTTTCATATGTTATCTCTCCATTTACATTGCAAGGAATCCGTCAAACTCACTGACACTTTCTCCCAATGCAATACTCATACCCCTTCGCCGGTGTGATGTGCTCTGCCGCAGACATCGGACCGGCTTCGTACGAAACGCTTTTTCCGGAGAGTACCGTTTCGGAAAACTCCAGAAAGCGCTCCGCTGCCACCTGCGCATTCCATGGCTCTGCGATGGTACGGTATGCTGCCTGCCCCAGATGCTGCCGAAGCTCCGCATCTCTCGCCAGCAGCAGGATCGCATTGGCCAGGCACTTGCCCCGCTCTGCCGCATCTTTGATCCAGGGATAGACGATCCCGTTCTCCCCATCCCGGAGCAGATACGGAACCGAGCCGGCTGCCGCCGATGCCACCACGGCACATCCGGCATTCATCGCTTCGTTTACAACCGCGCCCCAGCCTTCTTCAAAGTTGCTGGTCATCAGATAGATATCACTCTCAAGCATCTTTTGCCGGATTTCCTGCGGGAACTGATAGGGCAGCAGTGTGATCTGCTCTCTCATCCCGCTTTGCATCACTTCATTTTTGATATCCCGCAGACAGTCGCCTTCTCCGATCATCGTCAGGTGAAAGTCCACACCGTTATGTCTCAGAAGCATCGCGGCATGCACCGCATCCTCCGCATGCTTCCAGTCGATCATCCGCCCCGTCCACAGGATCTCCACGCGTTCCCGCTCCGGCCGCTTCCGATCCTCCTCCGTATATTTTATGAATTCCGGAAAATACCCCCACTTGAGCATCTTCCCCGGATAAGCGCAAAACAGTGAAAAATCTGCCGGCACATACGCACCTGCGCACAGAAGATACACCGGATCTTTACGGTATTTCGTATGTTCCTGCCACTTGCGCACATAGCCCCTTGGCGCAAAGGCATGAATGCGTCCGGTCTTATACAGCCGTTCAAAATACCGGAAGGTCAGTTTGCGCGCATCCAACCGCTCCTGTATATAAGAGACATGCGTACTGCCGCAGATCAGGACATCACTGTCCCGCACCAGACGTTTTGCTTCTTCCGGCTGTTCGTCAAACACGATCACAAAATCAAAGAGATGCGGATCCAGTGCCCAGCCCATGCGGATCCGCTCTTCTTCCATCACATTAGTCACGATCAGGCAAAAATCTTCTCCCAGTCGTTTGACCATCTCACCTGCAAACGGCAGCTGATGATGCGTAAGATAATTTGTGATAAATGTAACCGTCAAGTGTTCTCCTTACTTACTGTTTCGTAGATCCAGCACAGCATGCGGTAATTCGCCTCTTTATCAAAGGTCAGGGTGGCACGTTTCCGTCCCGCTGCCGACAGACCTGCTGCGTATTCCGCATCACCAAAGACCTTAAGCACCCGTTCCGTCAGGCCGTCCACATCTCCGGCTTCAAAGAACGCCACTTCTCCTTCTTCCGCCATGGAAGGGATCCCGCCTACGCGGGACGCGATGCAGGGTACGCCCAGCAGCATCGCTTCGCCCAGAGAATTGGGAGAATTCTCGATCATCGACGGCAGTACATATACCTGTGCCGTCAGATACAGTTCTTTCATCTGCGCCTCGTTCTGCTGGCCGATGAAATGCACCGCATCCGTCACGCCGCACTCGTCCATGACCATCCGCAGATACCGTCCGTACTCAGAGAGTTTCAGACGTTCCACCATGCCGCTCTCGCGTACCACATTATCGCCTGCTACATACAGTTCCGCATCCGGGTATTTTTCCCGGATCGCGGGCAGCGCCTTAATCATATGATGTACCGCCTTAAAGGGCACATTGCCCTGCGACATCACGATCCGGTGCGGTGTCGCATTTTCACTTTTCCACGCATCGCTGTAAAATGCATTGCGCAGAGTTTCGTTCATAGAAAAATAGGTACAGCCCGGATTGACACTCTCCAGAAAATCTTTGTCAAACGCCGTCCGCCCGCACGCATACTGTGCAAGCTTCAGGGCTTCTTCCTCATGCGCTGCACGCTGCTCGTACTTCTCCAGCTGCCGCCACAGACTGTCTTTCCGTATCACATCACGGAAAGTGGCCCGTTCGATCACTTCTTCCGGCAGATCTGCCAGATAGACTGCTGCACATTCCCGCATCACACCCTGCAGATGCACGATCACGCGCTTCTTCCACTCCTGCACTTTGAGCATTGCCAGTGTATGAGGGAACTCCGTCCCGAAGATATGGATCACCTCCGGATGAAATTCATCACAGATCATTCCGAGAGATGCTTCCAGAGCGGAATCGTACTGTTCCGGATGATCACTGTCCTCGAGAAAGCCGTAATAGGTGATCCCTTCCTCCGTAACCCCGTGGAACGGTTCATCGGTTCCGGCCGGAAACGCCACTGCCAGCTCGATCTCATCATGGCGCCTTAAGGTATCCAGCGCCCCGGCGATCCAGCCTTCTTTATTTGTTCCGGCAACCCCTACCGCATCCGACAGAAATGCCGGCATCAGATTGCAGATCCATAATACCTTCATAAACCCCTACCCCTTATCTGCCCCCGCGCATAGCGCGGGGGAGCCCGCGCCGGCTTTGAGGCGCTTCAAGGATTTGCCTTTCGGCAAATCTTCATTATCTGCCGAAAGGCAAATTCTCCATCTTATTTCCGGTAAATGAGCCTCTTTAACCGGTGATAGTACTTTGAGTAACGTTCATCCTGAGCAAATTTCGCACGCAGCGGCTGCAGCGTGATCCACATGAGCATACGGAAACAGAAACTCTTCACCCTGCCAAGATATGTATCCGTGATCTCCTTGTGCTCCGCTTCCGCCATCTTAAGGTGTTCCGGTGTCTCCGAAAAACCGCCTCCCTGATAGGAGGTCACGGTAAACGGCAGCCGTCTGCAGCGTGCCTTTTGTTGATACACGCTGTACAGGAAATGCTCATAATCTGCCCGTACCGGATAATGCAGGTCATAGCCGCGCTTTGCAAACAGATGCTTTGCATAAAAGCATACCTGATGGCAGGGCACGTTCCGGTAGCAGACAAAGTCACTGATCCGCTCGGGTGCCGCATCCACGCTGTGCAGCTGCCTCCGGTACAGATCCCCGTAATAGATATCCCCCGGTTCCTTTGCGATGGCCTTGGCTACCTTACCCAGCACCAGATGCGAATAGAGATAGTCTCCGCAGTTTAAGAACAGGTAATAATCCCCCTTCGCTTCCATAACGGCCTGATTCATCGCATCATAAATGGAGCAGTCCGGCTGCGTGATGATACGGATCCGCTCATTTTCGGGAAGCAGCTCCGTCGAGCCGTCCTCCGAGCCTCCGTCTTTTACCAGGATCTCATAGTCTTTATAGGTTTGCGCCAACACACTGTCGACGGTTTTTTTCAGTTCTTCGCCCGCATTTAAGGACACTACGATAATGGTAAATCGCATGTTTTAACCCCTCAATCAATATACCGGTACCAGTGGGCCGCTTTCCGACAGCCAGGTACTGTAGGGCAGGATCTTGATATAGATGTCCTCTGCCTGCCGCAGGAACATCGCAAAGTACAACAGCCCCGCCGCGATGGTAACGCCCAGCACGATCTTTCTGCTCTTTCCCGCAAGCTTTGTGATCACCAGCGGGATCAGCAGGATCTGGCAGATGTTGAAATAATATCCGATGCGCGATACAAACGGCACAAAGGAAAAACAGCCGTACATTAAAAGTGCCAGGACATTCAGTTTCAGATAAAAACACGCCGCCGCATCCTCTTTCACTGCCTGTTTGTAAAACACCGCACACAGAACGATCACAGCCAGGCAGCGCAGAATATTGATATAGCTGATGCCACTGCCGGCCAGGTACTCTTCCTCTTCCAGATACGACGGATACAGTTTAAGGAACACCGCCATATACTGCTCTTTCAAAAAAAGTCCGCTCACACCGAATACCGCCAGGACCGGTGCAAACCATTTTCTCCAGTGCATCCGTGCAAACGGATAGGCCACCAGCACCACCAGCGCCGACTTGTGAAAGACCGATGCCAGCAAAAGCAGCGGTACAAACTTCTCGTATTCTCTGCGCACCACATAGTGCATCGAGCAAAATACCAGGGACAGTGCAAAATAATATCGCACGGTATTATACGTCTGAAAGTACATCCCCAGTGCCATAAACAGGAAGAAGGATAACGCAAAATCCCGGCTCTGCCGGTAAATCCCCGCCAGAAAAAACAACACCGTGCCGAAGGCAAATACCGCAAACACCGCAAGGAAATGCTCATCTCCGAGAAAGGTATAGATGCCTTTTACCAATGCATTGAATCCCGGCTCGGTCACCACATAATTGCCGACGTTCACATCGTGAAAACGCACGATATAGGTACGGTAATCATTTCCGGTATAGATGCGCAGCGCCGCGGGCACAAACAGTAAGAAAAACAATCCTGCCAGCAGCACTTTATCCAGCGCTTTCTGCCGGCTGCCGGACGGCGCTTCGAAGCGCCCGACCTGTGCCGCCAAAAAGACCCCCAGCGTTAAGATCAGCACGTACAGGATCATCCCCGGCATAGCTTCCTGCCTTCCCGGATCCCCGACCTTATGAGACCGAATGCCTGCACCGGCTTGATCTCCCGGCACATCACCTTACGCTTGGTGATCACAAAGCGCAGTGCCCAGAGCAGTGCAAATCTCCGATACAGGAAATAAAACAGCACCCCGCGATCCGTAAAAAACTTTTTATCATAGCCATGGAACCAGGTGGATTCCCGTTCCACTTCTCTTCCGATCTTTACCGGAAGCGCATAGATCTTCAGACCCTTGCGCAGACAATCCGTAAAGAACAGACTGTCCTCCCCGTTACTGAACGGTGCCCCGCCGCCAAACAGCAGGGAAAAACTCACGCCTGCCGCACGCAGTTTTGAGAGTCTCGCTGCCGCGCAAAAGGTCGGATAGCGGCCGCAGTTGAACCGGTGCACCCGTACTGCTTTTTGGATCCAGTAGGTTCTTCGTTTTTCATTTACTTCCAGATTGAAGAGCAGCAGATCCGCGTCTTTGTATTTTCGGAAACAGCTGACGATCTTATCCGCATATCCGTGATCGTAAACGATATCCTCATCCGAAAACAGCACGATATCCGCATCGGCTCTTAACAATGCTGTATTACGGCTCCGTCCCACACCGCGTTCCTCGCAGTCATACACATCGATCCGGTACGGACCATACTCCTTCTCCTGATAGGCATAGCGGTCCGTCTGGTTGATGATGACGGCATTGGTTTCCAGCCCCATCCTCTGCGGGAGTGTTTCCGTATCCTGTTTTACTGCCGAAACCAGCGTCTGTATCGTCATATCCGGAATGATCCTTTATCTTTGCCCAAATAATATGCCTTATGCAGCGCATACGCTACGTCCGTAAGGATCACCGCTTCGGGCCATCCTTTCTTCTCCGCCGCCGCCCACAGTCTCTTAAGCTGTGCTGCCGTAATGCCTCCGGCACGGATGCAGCAGACCGTGACTGCCTCTTCCGGCGCTGCCTTTCCTTTTTTCTCTTTTCCGTTGCAAATATTCACACCTTCGGGCAATGCCCTGCGAACCGTCTGTATGAGCGCATCCTCCGCCGGTCTGCCGTCCGCTCCGGTCAGCATCACCGTTGTCCGCCCGTCCATGAGCTGCCGCAGCTGTTCCCGGAGCTGCTCTGCCTCCTTCGTATCCTCCTTACCGGCAAAGACACTGCCTGCGATCCGTTCCCGCATCCCCGGAACCGGATACAGGTCGCTTTCCAGACGTACGGTATCGTCCATTACATACACATATGCCACACCCAGCAATGCACACAGTGCTCCGAGTACAGCTCCTGCGATGATCCAGCGATTGATCAGGTTCATTTCCGTCAGCTGCTGCGCCGGTTTGCGGTCCCACTGACAGATCTCTTCGAACCCTTCTTCGGTGTTATGTGCAAAATACGACAACGCAATGCCGATCGCATTCTGGATCTGTTCCGCCACCGCCGGATCCCCGTCTTCCACATACACGTGGATCATATGGATATCCGACATCGTCGGCACTCTGGTCGATGCCGCGATATACTCTTTGGTGATCCCGCCGCTCATCTGCGCCGCCACACCGGCGATCTCGTCCGAATCCAGCACATCATTCCAGGTATAATCGTTATAAAAATGCTGCTTGATCTCCTCCGCGCCTTCCGTAAAAGTGATATAATACAGCGCATCACTGCGGTAAACCGCCTCTCCTGCCAACAGCTGCGTCCGGATGAAATAGCCTCCGCCGAGAAGCACCGCTCCCAATACCGCACCTGCAAGCAGCCACCACAGTTTCTTTCCGGCCAGCAGCAGGAAACGGCGCAGATCAAATTGCCCGGCCAGAAACTCCTCCTGCTTATTCATCTGCTTCCCCCTTCATATCCATTCCTTCCGTCGGCTTCTCCTTCAGTGCCGTGGTCTGGCTCGATTCCACGCCTTCCGTGCTCTCCGGACTGAACAGGATCTTAAGGGTCAGAAGCATCAGTTTCAGATCCAGCCAGATCGAATAGTTTTCAATATAGGTTAAATCCAGTTTCAGTTTGTCGTAAGGCGTTGTATTATATTTACCGTATACTTGAGCATACCCTGCCAGTCCGGCTTTTACCTTCATACGGAAATTGAATTCCGGCATCTCTTTTTCGTACTGTGCGATGATCTCCGGACGCTCCGGACGCGGTCCGATAAAGGACATATCACCCTTGAAGATATTCCAGATCTGCGGCAGTTCATCCAGACGGCATGCACGGATCACCCTGCCTACCGGTGTGATACGGTCATCCTTTTTGGCTGCCAGTCTTGCCACACCGTCTTTTTCCGCATCCACACGCATACTGCGGAATTTCAGGATCTTAAACTCCCTGCCGCCAACGGTACAGCGTACCTGCTTGTACAATACCGGCCCGCCGTCATAAACCTTGACGCAGATCGCCACGATCAGCATAAAAGGCGATGTCAGGATCAGCAGCACAAAAGAACAGATCAGATCGATAATGCGTTTCATCGCTCTCTGTTCTACCGTTAGGGCGTATTCGCGGATCAGATAGATCGGCGTATCGAAGATGTGCATCTCCGTTGTGCCTTTCATCAGCACATCGGGGATCTTGGGCATGATATACACGCGGATCGACCGGCCGTAGCAGTATTTCAGCAGCAGGTTGCGCTCCGCCATCGGGATATCCCACAGTACCAGACCGTCATAGCGTTTCTCGATCTCTTCGCAGATCTCGGACACGCCTTCGGAAATGTTCATGCATTTGCAGATCTTATACTTATCCGGACGGCTGGCAAACTTATGCAAAATATCCTCCGTCGGGCGCTCTCCCGATACCAGCAGCAGATCCCTCGGCGGAAACAAAGCTCCGTAGATACCCTGACTGATCGCAGTCCAGATCGCGATCCAGAGCATATCCGCCACCGTCATCAACAGGATCCACTGTGGCGTGATCAGCTTGGTCGCCATCAGCGCAAGCACCGAATAAATGATCACATTTGCAAAGATTGTGGAAAAAAGCTGGGAAAAGAACACCTCCCACGCCTTGAGATAGCCGATCCGCATCCCGCCATACATACGGGACAGCAAAAACAGCATCACGACATAGATACCGATCAGGGTCAGGTCACCCTTGATCCAGAACTGAATGCCTTTTTCTTTTAAAAAGGGTTTATAGTAATAGAACCAGCAAAGCGCAAATCCTGCTACCTGCGCCGCCAGACTGATGAACGACAAAAATAATATGATCACCCTGCGGGAATTTTCCAGTTTCTTCATAATACCCGATTATACCAAACTCAGAGCCTTCTTGCAACTGCACGCACCGCCCACCCGCACAGGTAATACAGGCTGGGCAGGATCCCCAGTTTCTCGTTTTTGCGGTACAGGATCCAGATCCGCCGAATGGCCTCCAGTTTATTGGAAGACAGACTCTTTCCGGCCCTGCGGTAGGTCACAAGGTTCTCATCAAGACCGTAGGCCGTCACACCACTGCGCAGGATATTCCACCATGTTGCGGTATCCTCGCTCGTGATCTCCGGCATATAGATCTGCTCTTTTCGCAGCCGGGTCAGGTCAAAGACGACCGTCGAAGTAAAGATGACCGTTCGCGGCAGTGCCTGCCGGTAGGTCAGATGCTCCGGCACATGCACGATCTTTCCGGTCCCGTTTGCCTCACGGTCCCCGAATTCATAGGCAGTAAATACAAACGCTCCATCCTTCTCCTTCATATATGCCAGGCTCTTCGCCAGCTTTTCGGGAAGCCACAGATCATCCGCATCCAAAAAAGCCAGATACCTCCCCTTCGCTTCACGGATCCCGCAGTTTCTGGCATGACAGGCACCGTGCGGCTCCCCGTTTACCAGCACACGGATACGCACATCTTCGGCTGCCAGCTTTTTCAGGATCTGCGCAGAAGCATCGTTACTGCCGTCTTCCACCAGCAGCAGCTCAAAGTCCTGCTCCGTCTGCGCCTCCACGCTGCGCACGGTCTGTTCGATATATTGTTCCGCATTATGCACCGGGATCACGATACTGACTGCCGGTGTTGCATTTTTTTCCATAAGACCACCTGTCACCCGAGCGATCACTGATCCAGTTTCGTATAGATCAGTTCATTCTCCACCATATCCTGCAGCACATACTGACCGATCCGTTTCGGCCAAGGCTGTTTTTCTTCATAAAACGGTCCCTTATCCAGGATCAGCAGATCGCAGCCGTACCGTTCCGCCGATTTCCCCATGATATCCAAAAACAGCGTCTCATTCTGCATCGCCAACAGCGCATTATAATCCAGATCCTCATAGATCTGATGCATCTCCGGATCCGGTGTACCCTCCCACAGATCTCTGCCGTAGACCAGGATCAGTCCACCGTCATAGCGTCTCGCATACTCCATCAGCCTCTCCGGCCCCCAGATCAGGATCTCTTCCTGCCCGCGCTCCTCACGGATACGGCTTATGTATTCCAATGTATGAAGCTCCGCTTCCGGAATGTAATAATGATTGTCCACCATTCGGAAACTCTCCGGCTGGAACGAAGACGTACCGGCCAGCAGCAGCAGTGCCGCCGCCGACAGTCCGAAGATAAATCGATGGCTCAGCGCACGTGCCGCTACTGCCGCATCGGAAAACACCTTGAGCATCACCGGCGTAAGCGGCAAAAGCCACAGATACATACCGTCCAGTGCATATCCCGTAAAGAACCTTCCCACCAGATACAGATACGGCGGACTGATGATCACAAGCAGCACGATCAGCGCATAACGGAAAAGCAGTTCAGTATCCTTCTTCTGTTCATTCTTGGCATACCACAATGCCAGCAGTCCGGCCAGAAACAGCGCAGACAGCCCCGGTGTACCGCCGGCCAGCGTAAATGAATTTCGAATGGCATCCAGCATCGTCTGTACTTCAATCATTTACGCTTCACCTTCTTCCCGACCACTCCCGCCAGCACGATCAGCAGCAGGATCACGACACAGATCACACACGGCAGCAATCCCCGCTGCACATCCACCAGCGGGATCGTTACCGCCAGAGCCATTACAAGCCATAGGATCTTGCGTGTCTCATGATGGATAAAGATCCGAAAACAAAGATACAGGATATAGGGAAGCACCGCACCAAACACGATCGTTTCCCCGCGAAACCCCTTATGGATCAGATAGTAAAAGATACTGTCATGTGAAAAGGAACCGCTCAGGTTCAATACCCCCAGCACCAGAAACGATAAGGCTTTCAGTCTTGACTTATCCTTCGCCTGTTCCGTAAACAGATCGATCCAGAGTCCGTAAACCGTGTAATTCAAAAGCAGACTCATAAACGGTGCCACACAGTATACGATCGAAACCGCCCGGCTGCCGGAGATCAGCTTCAGATACGCATAAAACAACGGCAGACTCACCAGTTTTCCCCGAAAGGTGATCCCGTATCGGAACGTACTGCCCATCAGCGGATGGTTTTCATAGATCAGATCCGAAGACAGGGTGGTCAGGACCGTTTCCACGGTTGCGTCGTTCATCGTATCGGGATAGAACACAAAGTAACTGGCTACCTGTACCAAAAATACAAGGATTGCAAAGAATGCAGCCGGCGAGCGCAGATCCATCGGCGGATCCATGCGGAACTTTCCCAGTTCACGGCTGCAGGTGATCGCGCCCCTCGCACAGATCAGGAGCAGAAAAATGCTGTACAGCTGTGTCAGCACCCGAAAGGACAGTACCAGCTTGATCGCAGGCAGTACCAGGATCTCCCATAAAAGAAGCAGGGCGAACATGCCGATCAGACATGTTTCCCCTGCTTTGGGCAAACTGTTATTCTTGCGTTCTTCGAACAATCCCTGCAGTGTTCTGCCGCAGAGATAGGATGCCGTTATTAAAAATACAGGCAAAAGAAAGGCCATACCGCCTTATGCCCCCATACGCGCCGAATCCATGTTTTCCTTAAACCACTCGTAGGCCAGTTTCACGCCTTCCTCCAACTCTACCTTATGGGTAAAGCCGAGAGAGTGCAGCTTGGATACATCCGTAAGCTTTCTGGGTGTTCCGTCCGGCATATCCTTGTTCCAGACGATCTCGCCTTCGTAGCCTACCGTCTTTTTGACCAGTTCTGCCAGTTCTTTAATGGTCAGTTCCTTGCCGGTACCAATATTGACATGCTGTTCCCCGCTGTAGTTTTCCAGCAGGAATACGCATGCGTCCGCCATATCATCCACATACAGGAATTCACGTAACGGCGAACCGGTTCCCCACAGTTCCACTGTCGGTGCCCCGGAGATCTTTGCCTCATGAAACTTTCGGATCATCGCCGGAAGCACATGGGAGCCCTGCAGCTCATAGTTATCGTGCGGTCCGTACAGATTGGTCGGCATACAGCTGATGAAATCGTCGCCGTACTGCTTTTTATAAAACTTACACATCTCCAGACCTGAGATCTTGGCGATCGCATAGGCCTCATTGGTCACTTCCAGAGGACCGGTGAGCAACGCATCTTCCGGAATCGGCTGCGGTGCCATTCGCGGATAGATACAGGTACTGCCCAGAAACAGCAGTTTCTTGACTTTATACTGATGGCAGCAATGGATCACGTTACACTGGATCTGCATATTGCTGTAGGCAAATTCGGCCGGTGCGGTATTGTTTGCATTGATGCCTCCTACCTTTGCTGCAGCCAGTACCACTACATCCGGACGTTCCTGCTCAAAAAAAGCACGTACATCTGCCTGCTCTTCCAGGTTGAGCTCCGCATGGGTACGTCCGATGATATTTTCATAGCCGGCGCGCTGCAGGGATCGTACGATCGCCGATCCGACCAGCCCTCTGTGTCCTGCCACATAAATCTTATCTTTTTTGTCAATTCCGGCCATTTCGCCCAAAACCTCCTTGTGTTTTTGCTCACTTACCGATATAATGAATTATGTTAATTTGCTTTATTCTTTCGTACGCCCTCCGCAGGCGGGCTGTTCTGAATAATTACAAAAATCTTTTTAAAAGGACGATATTCCGATGCAATACTTAACCGAACTTTCCCATAACGCTGCTTTGATGTGCGCCATTATCAACTGGATCCTGGCGCAGGTGATCAAAACTTTTCTGCATACGGTCGTAACCCGCAGTTTCATTCCCGAGCGTCTGGTCGGAACCGGCGGTATGCCCAGTTCCCATTCCGCAACGGTATGCGGTCTGGCTACGGCGATCTTTATCAAAGAAGGTCCCGCCTCCTCACAGTTTGCTATCGCCGCTGTTCTGGCAGGTGTAGTTATGTACGATGCTCTCGGCATCCGTCGTCAGGCCGGAAAACATGCCCAGATCCTGAATGAGATGATCGAGAACGTGGATACCTTCAAGTCCATCGACTGGGAATCCCTTTCTCCGGATGAACGCCTCAAAGAATTTCTCGGTCACACCCCGATGCAGGTACTGATAGGGATGCTCCTCGGGATCGGACTTTCGATCGTTCTGTGCAATACGGTATTTATATAAAACACCTCATCCGCCTTTTTACCGCCTTTCCTTCAGGAGAAGGCATTTTTTTCTCAGTCTGCCAGATATTCCTTCAATGCATCCTTCCAGTCTGCAAAGCGGTAATCCAGATTCAGACGGAACATATAATTGTCCAAAGCGGAATACGCCGGACGGTCTGCCGATGCCGGGAATCTTCTCTTGTACTCCTCCGAACTGATGTGTTCCACTTTGGTCGATACGCCCTTCAGGCGGAAGATCTCTTCCGTAAAATCCGCCCAGCTGCAGATCCCCTCACAGGTTCCATGATAGATGCCGTACTGGTCGGTCGGCAGCAGTACTTTGATCGCTCTCGCCAGTTCCAGTGCCGAGGTCGGATTGCCCACCTGATCATCGACCACACCGATCGTGTCGTTCTTCTCTGCCAGACTCAGCATGGTACGGACAAAATTCTTACCCTCACCATACAGCCATGCCGTACGAACGATATACCAGCGTTTTGCGAACTGCTGCACAAAGTGTTCCCCTGCCAGTTTGGTTCTTCCGTAAGCACTCTTCGGTGCCGTTTCGTCAAACTCGATATACGGTCTGCTGCCGTCCCCCGGAAATACATAATCCGTAGAGATATGTACCAGCGGGATATCGTTCTCGTTCGCAGCGATCGCCAGATTGCGCGGTCCGATCGCATTGATACGGTAAGCCAGATCCGTATCCTTTTCACAGCCGTCGACATTTGTCGCCGCCGCACAGTTGATGATCGCATTGGGCACATTCTCCCGCACATACGCACGTACGGCGTTCAGATCCGTGATATCCAGATCCGGTACATCCGTTCCCAAAATCTGCGTATTAGTATCGTTCTCATATACCTGTTTAATAGCACGTCCCAGCTGCCCGTTGCAGCCGGTCACCATGATCTTGAATTCTGCCATAGCACTTTACTCTCCGCCCAGTTTCAAACGGTTCAATGCAGAAAATACCGCACGTACCGATGCTCTCGTAATATTGGAGCTCACGCCCACACCATAGGTCACACTTCCGCTCTCGGCATCCAGCATATGGATATAGGCTGCCGCCTGGGAATTGGAACCGCTCTGCAGAGCATGCTCTTCATAATCCAGGATCTTGATCCGGATACCAAAGGTCTCCATCAGACCACGCTGTACCGCATCCAGCGGACCGTTGCCCACGGCCTCAAATGTCTTCTCCACACCCTTGTCGGTATAGGTCAGATGTATCTTGGTATCAAACTCGGATTCCGTCTCATCCGACAGATCATCGACCTTCAGCTTGCGGAAATGGATCGGCTCCTTCTTCTCCAGATATTCCTTGCGGAACTGCTCCATAATGGTTTCCGGAGAAACTTCACCCTGTTTTTCGGAAATCTTCTGGATCACATCCGCAAATTCACGCTGCATACCTTTCGGCAGTTTAAAGCCGAAATAGGTATCCATAACGAATGCCACACCGCCCTTACCGGACTGGGAATTGATACGTACGATCGGCTCGTACTCCCTGCCGATATCCGCCGGATCGATGGTAAGATAAGGCACCTGCCAGATCTCGCTCTTTCGCTCCGCCATCGCATGCACACCCTTGTTGATGGCATCCTGATGAGAACCGGAAAACGCCGTAAATACCAGTTTGCCCGCATAGGGATGTCTCGGATGGATGGGGATCTTGCAGCAGCGCTCATAGATCTCGATCGCCTCATTTACATTATCCAATGCCAGCCCGCAGTCAATGCCCTGCGAGAACATATTATAGGCAAGATTGACGATATCCACATTACCGGTACGCTCACCGTTGCCGAACAGTGTACCCTCGATACGGTCTGCCCCGGCCAAAAGTGCCAGTTCCGCAGTCGCCACACCGGTCCCCCGGTCGTTGTGCGGATGTACGCTGACAACCACGGCCTCGCGGTTGTGCAGATTCCTGCACATATACTCGATACGGTCTGCGAAAACATTCGGAGTCGTCATCTCAACGGTAGACGGCAGATTGATGATCATCGGATGCTCTTTGGTCGGCTTCCACAGATCGATCACCGCATTGCACACTTCCAGCGCATAATCCAGCTCCGTGCCGGTAAAGCTCTCCGGAGAGTACTCCAGTGTCACTTCGCCGTCATAATCCTTCAAGTGATCCAATACCATCTGCGTACCCTTGAGGGCGATGGCCTTCACTTCTTCCTTATCTGCCTTGAAAACCACATCTCTCTGTAATGTAGAGGTAGAATTGTAGATATGAACGATCGCGGACTTTGTCCCCTGAATGGATTCAAATGTACGGATGATCTGCTCCTCACGACACTGCGCCAGCACCTGCACCTTCACATCATCCGGGATCATCTTGCGATCCACCAGCTGCCTCAGAAAATCATATTCGATCTGACTGGATGCCGGAAAACCGATCTCGATCTCCTTAAAACCAAGCTTCACCAGGTAGTTGAAGAATTCGATCTTCTCGGTAACCACCATGGGATCGATCAGCGCCTGATTACCGTCACGCAGATCAACACTACACCAGACAGGTGCCTGCATGATCTCACGATCCGGCCAGGTACGTTCCGGATATCTATCCACCGGCACCCGCTGATAACGCTTGTAATTCAACATTTTCATAACCTCCTATTCGCCCAGGCCACTCTCGACTGCCGCAACGAGGCTTTCCAATGCTTCTTCTTCGTCTTCGCCTTCGCAGATGAGCTCGATCTCATCCCCGCTCTTGACGCAGGCGCCCAACACACTCAGAACGCTCTTGGCATTCGCAGTATTTTCCCGGAATGTAAATGTTATCATCGACCGGAACTTCATCGCTTCCTTGCACAGATTGCCTGCGGGACGCAGATGCAGTCCTGTCGGATTCTTAATTGTAACCTTTTGACTTACCATATATCACCCTCCAATTTTTCCCCGGTAACACTATATCTCTAAAGACTGCCCTTCTCTAACAGCCTCAAAGAATACACACATAAAACACATAGAATTATACCACTGCCGGATGTTTTATACAAGATGTTGTTACTCTTCGTCCGGCTGCTCTTCCTCCGGAGCCGTGATGCGTACATCCGCATAGTACTTCTCCGTCGTGGTCAGTCCCTCCGGCAGATCCATCTGTACTTCCATCCGGAATACGCCGGGCGGCAATTCGGAAACGCCCGACTTCTCCATAAACGCCGCCACATCAATGGTACCATACAATTCCCGTGGCACGACATTGGTATAACTGTCCGCAATTCCGCGTACCCGGATCTCCAGATTGGCTTTTCCGGGATCCGCCTCCGTTCCGTTGGTCTCCAGCAGCACTTCGCCCTTGTAATCCTCGGGAACATTTTCCAGACGCAGGTTTCCGATCGGTATCGCAAAGGTACGCTCGATCAGTTCCTCGATATCCACCTTTACGTTGATCCTGCCGTCAAACTCCTCATCGCCGATATTGATCAAGCGTACACCGTCCGGCAGGTAATCTTTCAGGTTCAGCGTTGCATTCAGGCTCTCATTCCTGCCGGATATATCCAGCAGAGACTCCGGCACCACAATGCGCTCCACCTTATCCAGCGCCGCCTGTCTTCCTGCGATATACACTGCGGTACGGTCTGCTACCGGCTCACCGATCACCGTATAGCCCGCGGCCGGCTCTCCCGTATAGTTATATACGATATCCACCGCCTTGCACGCCAGGATCTCCACCTTCACATCCACCGTACTGACATTGGTCGTCAGATTGGGATGCGTTACCGTCTTGCCGTTCTCATCATACAGCCGGATGTCCGCACTGGTCGACAGATCCGAGGTACGTCCGGTCACGCCTACACTGCATTCCGCCTTTGCCACACGCCGTACCACGGATTCCGGTCCGGATACCCGTACCAGGTTCTTGTTCTGGGATACATCTCCCATCACATAACCATCCCCGGGAGTACCGTTCACCACCACATTGATGGTATACGGCATTTCTTTTATGTCTTCCACATTCAGCTCCACCACACTTCTGCTCTGGCGGATATTGTCCAGCTGGTCATTGCTCTTGTTGGAATACACCTGGATCGCCACCGTGTTCATAATGGTGATATCTTCCAGATCTGCTCTGGCGTGGATATTCTCATAGCTCAGGGTTTCCAATACCGAACGCTTCCCGAAGATGACTACATCCACGGAATCCGTACCATTCAAAACTTCATATACCTTCCCCTTGCTCTTCAGCAGATCCTCATTCACAAATTCCACGGGGATACCGCTGTATCGTATGGATACGATCGGATCCGCATAATTGATCACGATCAGCCAGACGATACACGCCACCAGGATTGCAAGGAGCTTCAGGCCAAGGTTATTTGTCAGCTTTTTTACCATTCCGCTCTCCCTTTTCGGCCTTATCGCCACGCGTCCTGTCCAGCCAGCCGCGTTTGTTTTCCTCCTGCGGCTTATCCTGGATCATTTCCAGTTTTTCACGCAGACCTTCCTGACTGAGACCGCTGAACAGCTCTCCGCCATAGGCCACACTTACCTTTCCGTTCTCTTCCGATACGATCACGGTCAGCGAATCCGTTGCCTCGGAAATACCTACACCCGCACGGTGCCTGGTACCCAAAGCTTTGCTCAGGTTCCGGTTGTCCGACAGCGGAAGATAGCAGGTTGCCGATACGATCCGATCCCCGCGGAAGATCACCGCCCCGTCATGCAGCGGTGTGTTATGTTCAAAAATATTGATCAGCAACTGGCTTGAGACCACCGCATCCACCAGAATCCCCGTCTTTTCGTATTCCGCCAGTGTCTCATTCCGTTCAAATACCATCAACGCGCCGGTCTTTACACGCCCCATGGCAAAAGAAGCCTTTACGATCTCGTCGATCGTGTGATCCGAATAACGACCTTTCTGCTTATTGGCATCCGAACTCAAGAAGGAAAAGAAGATATTTTTCTGCCCCAGCTGTTCCAACGCTCGCCGGAGTTCCGGCTGCAATACCACGACCATGACCATAAGGAGTACGGAAAAGCTCTTTTCTGCGATCCACAGGATCGTGGACATATTGAATATCGCTGCAAGCAGCAAAAAACCAAGGATCACGATCAGACCCTTGAGTAACGACCACGCTTTTGTCTTGCGTATCCATACCATGATATGGTACACGACAAAGGAAATGATCGCGATCTCCACCACATCCGTCAGCTGGATCGTCGGGATGTGAATGTTCGCAATATTCTCCTGTATAAAAGAATACACCCGGTCAAACATATAGCAGCATTATTCCGTTTCGTTACCGTTATTTTTGTTCCGTTCCGCTCTTGCTTTGGCTGCCGCAGCCTTTTCGATCTCCGAGAGCCGCTCCCTGCGATCCGCTCGCACCTCATCCGGCACGACGATACGCTTGGTACTGTTACGATTGCGCGATGCACTGCTCACGCCGCCGCGGGCTCCCTCCCGCTCCCTGGTCGCGGCGGTGCGGCGTACGCGATATTCCTGCACATCCCGGTTCTCCTTCGATCCGCCCGATGCCGCCTTCCGGCTTCCTTCTCCGGAAGCGCTCTTATCCGCTGACGCCCGTTCCTGTCCCTTGATCTTTTTCACCTTACGTTCTGCCAGAGATACCGTATTCTTCGGGATCGCCTTTACATAGTAATAATATTCATCATCCTCAAACTGCACTTTTTCCGTTCGCGTATAGTCCACATTGAAAACAAAGAACTGTAATATCAAGCCTACAGCCAATGCCACAAGACTGCCGATGATCAGTGCCGGGATCTTGATGTAGGTCGCATATTTCAGATCACCGACCAGGATCACTACGATGTCCACCAGCATACCCGTGATCATCGCTATGGTCCAGCAATGATCCACCGGAAGTCTGCGGATCAGGTAGACCACCAGGATCGTGATCGCAAAAGCCGCTACCAATACCATCATCTCGCGGTTCTTCATCAAAGCATCGATCAGCATACGGAATTTTTCCAGTGCAAAGATCGGATCATTCTCCAGCGTTTCCAAAGCGGAGCGGTTCGCAGATATATAATGCAGCAGGTAATAGGTCACCACACCGCAGCCTGTGGAGATCATCGAAGTCGGCGCCCCTACCAGTCCGGCGCAGAGCGGCACCACATAGGGAATCTTCAGGATAAAGCACAGCGGCGTGATCACCAGCAGGATCGTATCCTTTGCCGCAAAGCGAAAATACAAAAGAAACATCAGCATGAAGAGGACTCCCGCTGCCACTACTGTTTCCAGTGAAACCGCATACAGATGCAACAGGATCACCAGTGTGCTGACCACCACCACAAAATTGATGGGAAAGAACGAACAGAACAACGCGATCACAAGCACGATCGCCGGATTACTGAGTGCCGACGAATATCCGATGCTTTTGTTGATCATTGTCAACGCCAGAAATGCCAGCAGAAACTTCAATACCGGCCTGCAAAAGCCCTCATATCTGCTGTAAAAACTCTTGATCCGTTCACGTACCATTAATAACTGTGCCATAACAATCCACTACTCTTCCGTATTTTTTTCCGCGCTCTTAATTCTCAAAGCTGTTCTGGCGGTCAGCCTGTGCTGCCTCCTTCTTGTACATCGCTTTCAGCCTGCGCAGATTATTGTAATATATCTGCAGATTCCGTCTGGCTCTGCTGTATCGTACCACATAGACAATATAAGTGATCAGGGCATAAACGCCGATCCCGATCAGATAACGTGTCAGCAGCATCTTTCCGAACGCCAGCCAGTCGATCTCATACAGATTTGCCATAAACGTCTCGAACTCATAGACCAGATATACACCTAAGATCAATCCGAACGCTATGGTACCATATATGATCGATTTAATGATCTCTTTGGCAATATAATCACTACGGAAATAAGTGCCTATGGCCATGCTCCGCTTTCCTTCTCCCACTTCGAAAGCGGCCATACGCGTCATCAGTTTTACTCTTGCTTCATTCAGCATAACCTGCCTGTATTGCTCCCAACTGTTTTATTCCCGGAACGTATGCATCTTATTACCCGATCCCGGTCTTTTATTCCCGCCGTCCCCCGAAGGATCACTGCCGCCCTGCGGCCTGCCTGCCGAACTGAAGCTGTTCGCCTGATTCTTCTTGCAGTTTCCGCAGTAGCGTCCCGTGAAGATCGGTGCCCCGCAGGTCTCGCAAAAGAGCTTGATCGGTGAATCCGCCGCAAACACCAGCCGCTCCTCACGGACCCACTGCTCGATCTGCCTCGGTTCCACTCCGCAGCTTTCCGCAATCTCATTGATCTTGGCTGTTTTGTTCTGGCGGACAAATTCCTTTACTTCCTCAAACTTCTTTTCTGCCGCTTCTCTGCAGGCCGGACAGACCGACGGGCCTGTCACATAATTAAACATCTTCCCGCATTTTCTGCAATTACGTACGTTCATACCTTCTCCCTTCCCCCGGTCCGAAACCCTTTACGTTCCCGAACCAATGGACATTGCTGCATAATAAATCTGTTTCACGCCGTATGCACGTAACCCCCGCGCAATCTCATCGATCGTAGTACCGGTTGTATAGATATCGTCGATGAGCATTACTACTTCTGATTTTACAACATCTTGTGAGATAAGAAAAGCATTTTTTATATTCCCTCGCCTTTCCCCGGCATTCAACTCTTTCATCGGCCTGGTTTTCCGTATCCTGCGCACCAGATCCGTCCGGACGGGGATACCACAATATCTGCCGATCACCTCCGCGAGCGCTGCCGCCTGATTATACCCCCGGATGCGCTCCTTTCCCGCATATAGCGGCACCGGGATCAGCACCTGCGGCTTTTGCTTCACGGCATACCGGAAAAAGTCCTTTTGCAACGCATATGCCATCTCCCTGCCGAAAAAAGCCGCATATTCCTTTCGCCCTGCGTATTTGAAACGGTAGACCGACAGACGTACCGAACCGTACTCATACAAAGCAAAGCCCCGGTCATAGAAATGTCTGCGTTCCTTACAGTTCCGGCAATATTCCTCCGTCTCCTCCGAAAGCGGTCCGCCGCATTTGAGGCACCTGGGCTCCCGGATATACCGGAGTTTCCCGCGGCAATCCATACAGATCCCCCGGCGCCGGTCCTCTCCGCCGAGAACCGCGTCGCAGACCGCGCATCTGGGAGGATACAGCAGTTCCCTCAGAGCTTCCCGTATCTCCTTTAGTTTCATTTCCTCTGCACTCCCGCTTTTTCCATGATCCGTTCCTTCAAAGAAGTAAATCTGGATTGAATATAATCCGTATCGATCATCTGCTGTACCGTCCCGCCGCTCCCGATCAGGATCACACACTGCTTTGCCCTGGTCACGGCGGTATACAGCAGGTTTCTGGTCATCAGCATCCTCGGTCCCGACAGCAGCGGCAGTATCACCACCGGATATTCGCTGCCCTGGGATTTGTGGATCGTTACCGCATAGGCCAGCTCCAGCTCATCCAGCTTCTGAAATTCATAATAAACCGTCCGGCTGTCGTCAAACTCCACCCGCATCAGTTTCAGATAGTTATTGATCTCGCGGATCGTTCCCACATCGCCGTTAAATACGCCTTTTCCGCTTTCCACCGCCACATTATACTGTCCGGTCACTTCCCATTCCAGCTCATAATCATTACGGATCTGCATCACACGGTCCCCCTCCCGGAACACCGTATCCCCGTAACTGCACTCCAGCTTCTCATCTGCCGGCGGGTTCAGCCGCTCCTGCAGGACCGCATTCAGCCCTTCCACACCCAGCGCACCTTTGCGCATCGGTGTCAGCACCTGGATATCCTCTCCGGAGAGCCCCAGCTTCCGCGGGATCACATCTCCCATCAGCTGCACCATATAACTGCAGATCACCTCCGGCGTATCCTTCTCCAACAGGAAGAAATCCGGGTATTTCGTTGTCAGATCCAGCCGTTCTCCGTGATTGATCCTGTGCGCATAGTCCACGATATGGCTCTCCCCCGACTGACGAAACACTCGTTGCAGCAACGCTGTCGGGAATGCTTTGCTGCCAAGCAGATCCTTCAGCACCTGTCCCGGTCCTACACTGGGCAGCTGGTCCACATCTCCCACCAGGATCAGCTGGCTTCCCGTGGGGATCGCCGCCAGCAGCGCTTTCAGCAGGTGGATATCCACCATACTCACCTCATCCACGATCACACAGTCTGCCTCCAGCGGTTCCGACTCATTCCGGCCGAAGAAGATCTTACCGCCCTCCTCTTCTCCCAGATCACCGCCGATCTCCAGCAGCCGGTGGATCGTCTGTGCATCATAGCCGGTTGCTTCCTTCATACGCTTGGCCGCTCGTCCGGTGGGTGCTGCCAGTGCAAATGCCCGCCCTTCACGCTCCATACAGCCGATGATCGCATTGATCGTCGTGGTCTTACCGGTGCCCGGCCCGCCGGAGAGGATAAAGACGCCACTGTTCATACAGGTCACTACCGCTCCGTGCTGCAGTTCATCCAGCGTCAGCCCAAGCGCCGCCTCCACTTTTTCCAGATCACTCTCGCAAAACTCCTTCTCCTCAAAGCCGTCAAGTATCTGCAGCAGACGTTCCGCGCAATACTGCTCCGCCTGATAATAGCTGCGCATGTAGACCCGTCCGCCTGCACTGCCGTTCTTGATCGTGATCTTCTGATCGATCGCCAGTGCCGGCAGCTGCTCCTTCACTGCTTCCTGCGCTACCCCCAGCATCTCCGCCGTTTTTTCACACAATGCCTCCGAAGGATAATAGCAGTGTCCTTCCGACGCCAGCTGCTGCAGAAGATACAGCAGACCGCAGCGGATCCGATACTCCGAATCTGCGCTGATCCCCGCCTTCTGCGCGATCGCATCCGCCTTTTTGAAACCGACCGCCGGGATCTCCTCCGCCAGCCGGTAGGGGTTATTCTTCATAATGTTATAAAGCGTGTTTCCGTATTTTTCGTAGATCTTATCCGCCAGAGCCTGTGTGATCCCGAACTGCTGCAAAAAGAGCATCGCACTGCGCTGCTCCCGTTTCGCCGCCAGCTGGTCGGTGATCTCCCGCGCTTTCTTTGCCGAGATCCCTTTGATCTCCGCCAGACGTTCCGGCTCCTCTTCTATGATACGGAACGTATCGTCCCCGAATTTCTCCACGATACGTACCGCCATCTTCTCGCCCAGGCCCTTGATCGCCCCCGAGCCCAGATAACGGATCACCGATACCCGGTCCGTCGGCGCCACTGCGCGGATCGCCGTAAACTTAAACTGCGGACCGTAGGTATGATGCTCGACATACTCGCCGTCCATCTCCACACTCTCACCCGCGCCATACTCCCTGGCCGTACCGACACAGGTCTCCCGCCCGTTGTCCGTCACCACGCGCAGTATCTTATAGCCGGTCTCCTCGCTTTCCCAGGAAACCTCATCGATATAGCCTTTTATTGTCTTCATGTGCTTTCCTCGCAGCAAAGCGGAGGGGGCATAGTACCCCCTCCGGGTTTTATGGAATAAAACAGCCTGCCTACTCTTCCGTATCCCCGCCTGTGACAGCACCCTGATCCGCCGCATTTTTCGCAAGGATCTCCTCCATGGTCAGACCGGAATTGCGCTTCATCTGCTCATACATCTGCATCGCCAGACTGTTGGAGCCGAGCGACTGCTCCGTCATCTGCTCCGCCGTCTTGGTAATAGCCGTATCCATAAAGTAGTCCACCTGTGGACTCTTCTCGCCGTCCGAGAACACCTCGGATGCCGACTTCATGGATTTGATCACCTGTTCCCACAGATAGGTTTCAAATTCCTTACAGGCATCCAGCATCTCCTCGTCCGTTTTCGCCGCCTGCGCATTGCTGCTCAGTTTCTGTGCATTCTGCGCCGATGCCATGGAAGCCGTATAATCGGTTAAATTTGAAATATTTCCAAAATCCATAGATCATCCCTCAAAGAAAAGTATGTCGTCCGCTATCAGATAAAGTAATTTTATTGCTCCAGAGGCTTACGATCGCCTGTAGCTGCCGATATCCCTCGAGGGTTTTGCATAAGCAAAATCCCGAGTTTCGCAGCGGACACCTTATTGCACGTAGTGCAATTCTGCATAAGGTGTCCGCAATCAGCTTAAGCAATTTTATTGCTTAAGCTGATTGGCCTGCTGCATCATGGTGTCTGTTGTGGTGATCACACGGGAGTTTGCCTCGTATGCACGCTGCGCCACGATCAGATTGACCATCTCGTCCGCCAGCTGCACATTGGACATTTCAATGTACCCCTGTACGATCCTGCTCTTTTCCAGATTATTATTCGTCATCTCGTTCAGCGGCTTGCCGCTGGCTTCTGTTTCCAGATACAGGGATCCGCCCTGTTTCTCCAGCCCTGCCGCATTGTTGAACTGCCACAGTCCGATCTGCGGCCCCATATCCTTCGGGTTGTTCGACTCATCCGGATACATAAACTTGCCGTCTTCCGTGATCGTGATCTTGCTGGTGGTATATTCTCCGGTAAAACGGATCGGCTGGCTCTTGGTATCCAGGACCGCATTGCCTTCGGAATCCGTCAGCTCGATCCCGTTGCTCGTGGTTGCCCAGTGAAAATCACCGTTTCTCGTGTAGCCGACATTCTTATCCGCCAATTGAACGGCAAAGAAACCGTTTCCGCCGATCGCAAATGACGAATTACTGTCCGCTTCCTGAAAAGCACCCTGCCGGAAGATGGTCGTGATCGAAGAACTGCGCACACCGAGTCCTACCTGGGAATCTATCGGCTTCGGATCCCCGTTCGCCGTGGTCGTCTTGGTCTGCAATTCCTGATACAGCAGGGACTTAAACTCGATCTGGCTGGTCTTGTAACCTACCGTATTCACGTTTGCGATATTATTGGAGATCGTATCTACCGCTGTCTGCTGTGCCAGCATACCGGTTGCCCCGGACCATAAAGAACGTACCATATTGCGCCCTCCTTATTAAAAAGTATCAGTTACTGTCTGTTATCCCTGTATCCTGCCCAGCTGCGTCGCCGTCTGCAGGGAAGTATCATAGGTCTGGATGACCTTCTGGTTGGCTTCGTACTGCCTCGATACCGCGATCATCTGTACCATCTCGGCTACCACCTGCACATTGGAAGTCTCCAGATATCCCTGAAAGATCTGCCCGTCGGCGTTCGTTTCCTTTGCTCCGTCTACCGGATAGTAAAAATTTTCGCCGTAATGTTCCAGATAGTTATAATCCTCAAAATCCGTGATCATAAACTGCGCAACCTGTTTGCCATCCTGAAAAATGTAGCCCTGTTTATCCGCAACGACATTCTTCGTCGGATCCAGTTTGATCTTCTCTGTTCCGTTGCCTTTCTTTCCCAGAACGAAATCGCCGTCGGTCGTGACCAGGTAGCCGTCTTCCGTCAGCTGAAAATTACCGTCTCTGGTATAAAAAGTCGATCCTTCGCCGCCTTTGTTTGTATAATCTATCGTAAAGAACCCTTTACCGCCGATTGCAAAATCCATGGCAACATCCGTCACCTGCAGGGAACCTTGCGTAAAATCCGTATAACTCTCACCAATTTTCACACCGGGATTTGCCGGACCGATACGTCTGGCATATTGATAAGGATCCGAACCGTCCTTGATCTTGTCCACGAGCACGGTATCGAAGGACTGGCTGGTCAGCCCTTCCTTCTTAAAGCCCGCGGTATCGGCATTTGCCAGGTTGTTTGCCAGCGTATCCATGCGCTGCTGTTCCTGGATCATGCCCGTATATGCAGTATAGAGACCTTTCAGCATTGCAGCTACCTCCTGTCATCCGTTCGGTAAATCACGCCTGCGGCCTCCATGCCTCATCCGATGCAGCTGTCCGGAACCCTTTGGGTTCTGAACACTCTCCATCAGATTTCATCCTTATATTTCGCAAGAAGCTCATAATACTTGCCGGTCCCGATCGCCACACAGGTCATCGGCTCATCTGCCGTCATCGTGTTGATGTGTGTGCGTTCCTCGATCAGTTCCTCCAGCCCGCGCAGCATCGCGCCGCCGCCGGTAAGAACGATCCCCCTGTCCATAATGTCTGCTGCCAGTTCCGGCGGGGTTTCCTCCAGAACCTTGCAGATCGCATCCAGGATCTGGGATGTCGTTTCCTTTAGAGCTTCATAGGTCTCATCCGAAGACACCCTTACCGTCTCCGGCAGACCGGTCACGAGATTTCTGCCTCTTACATCCATGTAATCCACTTCATCTCTTCGAAATGCTGTACCGATATTGATCTTTACATCCTCTGCGGTGCGTTCACCGATCAGAAGATTGTATTTTTTTCTCATATAATTGGCAATGGCTTCATCAAAATGATCCCCTGCCTTCGGAATGGAAGTGCTGGCTACGGCATCCCCCAGAGAGATCACGGCCACATCCGTGGTACCGCCGCCGATATCCACGATCATGTTTCCCTGCGCCTTCAGGATATCAATGCCTGCACCTATCGCAGCTGCCAGAGGCTCTTCCACGATATCCACCCTGCCGGCACCGGCCTGATAAGTAGCATCTTCCACTGCTTTTTTCTGCACCGGAGTCGCTCCGCTCGGTACACCGACCACGACACGCGGTTTACGGAAGGTTTTCTTGCCGATCGCCTTGGTCAGGAAATAGCGGATCATCTGCTCCGTAGCCGTATAATCCGAGATAACGCCTTCCCGCATCGGACGCACCGCATTGATATTGCCGGGCGTACGTCCGATCATCAGACGTGCATCCTCACCGATGGCCTTCACCGCACTGCTGTCACGGTCAAACGCCAGTACTGACGGCTCCTTCAACACTACGCCTCTGCCTTTGATATATACCAGAACACTCGCAGTTCCGAGATCGATCCCAATGTCCATATTCGCCATTTTATCGTCAGCTCCTTTCGAAACTCATAAACATCCCAAAATATACCACAGTATTATAAACCCATGCGGAATATTTGGAAAGTGTTTTTTTGTTCCAAAAGAGTCCGACCTGCTGTTATAGATATCGGCCCTCTCACCGCAAAACTTTATATCACAACATCTTCTTAATAAAATGCCCCGTATACGACTGCTTCACCTTTGCCACTTCTTCCGGTGTACCCTTGGCGATCACGGTACCGCCGCCGTCTCCGCCTTCCGGTCCCATATCAATGATATAGTCCGCGTTCTTGATCACATCCAGATTGTGCTCGATGACCACCACCGTATTGCCGCCGTCGGTCAGTTTCTGCAGGATGCCCACCAGCTTGTTTACATCTTCAAAATGCAGACCGGTCGTCGGCTCATCCAGAATGTAGATCGTCCTTCCGGTCGACCGCCTCGAAAGCTCCGTGGCCAGCTTGATCCGCTGCGCCTCACCGCCGGACAGTTCCGTGGACGGCTGCCCCAGACGGATGTAGGACAGCCCCACATCGTTGAGTGTCTCGATCTTGTTCCGGATCGAAGGCACCGCACTGAAAAAATCCAGCGCTTCCTCCACCGTCATATTCAATACATCCGAAATACTCTTTCCTTTATATTTAATGTCCAGTGTCTCACGGTTATAACGTTTGCCGCCGCATACTTCGCAGGGGACGTACACATCCGGCAGGAAATGCATCTCGATCTTGACGATACCGTCGCCGCTGCAGGCTTCGCAACGTCCGCCTTTCACATTAAAGCTGAAACGCCCCTTCTTGTATCCCTTTGCCTTGGCATCCTGCGTATTGGCGAAAAGGTCACGGATCATATCAAATACACCGGTATAGGTCGCCGGATTGGAACGCGGCGTGCGCCCGATCGGCGACTGGTCGATGGCGATCACCTTGTCCAGCGCTTCCATTCCCGTGATCTTCTTATGCTTTCCGGGGATGGTATACGCCCGGTTCAGCTTGCGTGCAAGCGCTTTATACAATATCTCGTTGATCAGTGAGCTTTTGCCTGAACCGGACACACCGGTCACGCAGGTAAAGATCCCGAGCGGGATATCCACATCGATATTCTTCAGGTTATTTTCCTGTGCCCCTTTGATGGTCAGGTGTCCGGTCTCTTTGCGGCGCACGGACGGTACCTCGATCTTCTTTTTGCCGCTCAGATACTGCCCCGTAATGGAATCCTTTGCTTTGATGATATCCTCCACGGTTCCGCAGGCCACGATCTGACCGCCATGCTCTCCGGCCAGCGGTCCCACATCCACGATGTAGTCCGCTTCCCGCATGGTATCTTCGTCATGCTCCACCACGATCAGGGTATTGCCCAGAGACTGCAGACCGCGCAATGCCCCCAGCAGTTTTTCGTTGTCCCTCTGGTGCAGACCGATGGACGGCTCATCCAGGATATAGCATACCCCCACCAGACCGGAACCGATCTGTGTCGCCAGGCGGATACGCTGTGCTTCACCGCCGGACAAAGTCGCCGTGGCTCTGGAAAGAGACAGGTAATCCAGTCCCACTTCCACCAAAAATCCCACTCTGGCCTTGATCTCACGGATGATGGAATCGGCGATCAGATGCTGCTGTTTCGTCAGTTCCATCCCGTCCAGAAAGTCTTTGAGTGCCCCAATGGATATGGATGTGATCTCATAGATATTCTTATCTGCCACGGTCACCGCCAGGGACTCTTTCTTCAGGCGCATACCATGGCACATATCGCAGGGAGTGATCGACATATAGCGCTCATATTCCGCCTTGGAATACTCTGAGCCCGTCTCACGGTATCTGCGCTCCACGTTTTTGATCAGTCCTTCAAAAGCGATCGGATATACCCCATAACCGCGCTGCCCCTGATAATGCACATCCACTTCAACATCGGTACCATACAGCAGGATATTTCGTATCTTTTCATCCAGATCCGCCCACGGCGTATCCAGGCTGAATTTAAATTTCTTCACCAATGCCTGCAGCAGCGCATTTGCAAAACTCCCTTCCTGATTGGCCGACTGCCAGCCGAGCACCGCGATACAGCCGTCATTGATGGATCTGGTGGGATCCGGGATCATGGAGCCTTCCGTAAACTCCATCTTGATGCCGAGCCCCGCACAATTCGGACATGCGCCGAAGGGATTGTTAAAAGAAAAGCTGCGCGGTTCGATCTCATCAATGCTGATGCCGCAGTCCGGGCAGGAAAAGCTCTGGCTGAAATTCAGCCGCTCTCCGCCGATCACATCCACCACCAGCAGGCCGTCGGTCAGATCCAGTACATTCTCAATGGAATCACTGAGACGTTTGCCAATGCCTTCTTTCACCACCAAGCGGTCCACGATCACTTCGATGGTATGCTTGATATTTTTATCCAGTGTGATATCTTCATCCAGTTCATAGACGCTGCCATCAATCTCTGCGCGCAGATAGCCGCTCTTCTTCATGCGCTCCAGCACTTTTTCGTGGCGGCCTTTTTTCCCGCGCACCACCGGCGCCAGCAGCTGGATCTTTGTGCCTTCCTCCAGCGCCATCACCTGATCCGTCATCTGATCCACGGTCTGACGCATGATCGGGCGGCCGCATTCCGGACAGTGCGGGATCCCGGCTCTTGCATACAGCAGTCGGAAATAATCGTAGATCTCCGTCACGGTTCCCACCGTGGAACGTGGATTTTTATTGGTAGATTTCTGATCGATACTGATCGCCGGACTCAAACCTTCGATCTTGTCCACATCCGGCTTTTCCATCTGTCCCAGGAACTGTCTTGCATAGGAAGAAAGCGACTCCATATACCGCCGCTGTCCTTCCGCATAGATTGTATCAAATGCCAAAGAAGACTTTCCCGAACCGGAAAGCCCCGTAAATACTACAAACTTATCTCTCGGGATCGTCAAGTCCACATTCTTAAGGTTGTGTTCCCTCGCTCCCATGATCCGGATCGACTGCGATGCCGGAAGCATCTTTGGGCTCTTTGCCGCTGCCATATTATTATCCTCACTTCTTATCCAAACATTTGTTCCCACAATATATCATACTAAATGAAAAGTGTCAAATGAAGATTGTTTCACATTTCACACGATGGCAGATACCGTTCACGCGATGATCCGTCCGTTCTTTCCGGTCACAGGATATACTTTAGGCTGTAAAACATAAGAGGCTGATTTAAAGGAGATTTCAGAATGTATTGTGAACATTGCGGAAAACCGCTTTCGGATTATTCGGGTATTTGTAAATCCTGTAATAAGATTACGGATATATCGAGCGGAGATCCGGTATATGATGCTTACAGGATGGCACAGAAAAAGAAATCCCATGAAACCTTTATTTGCGTTTTTTTTGTGATTTTGGCGTTCTGTATATTAATTAGTGCCATTATCGCCCATGACGATCCGTACTGGCAGGAAAGCAAAGTAAGCGCAGATATGCAATTGGCCGACTCAATACATACCGCGATCCTGACCTCTATAATGGATCCCGAAATTCAAAGTATGAAGAAATTCCCCGGAGACTATGATGCGCTGACAGAGGAATTCGACATCACACAGTATACCGGCGATGAAAACTGTATCCTGGCAGGTGCTGCCGAAATTCTTGATATGGAAGATCTGCATGATCTGAGCCGCCGGCTTAAATCACGCGGAGCGACCGGCCGCATCCTGGTAACGATCATTGGTCCTATGCAGGTGCAGGTCCGAGTCGAAGGAACCTACGTCAGCGAATACAGGGAAGAAATCATCATCCGCTAAGGAACAGGAGAAGGCAAAAAAATGTATAGTGAGCCATGCGATTTTGCTCAAAAAACTGCCGCCATCCCGGCGACAGTTTCCAAAAGATCTTATATTATGCTCTGAGCTCAGCCGCCCTTTGCCGGCAGATACGGGATCAAAGCGCCAGCCAACTGCGGTACCGGCATCGTCTGCAGCCACAAGTGGCCCGGACCTGTGATCACGGTATTGAAGATGCCTTCGCCGCCGAAGATCGCATTCTTCAGTCCCGGTACGGTCTGCACATCCATCTGGCAGGTGGTGCTCATAGCAGCCAGATAACCGGTATCGATGATCATCTGCTGCCCCGGCTGCAGATCATATTCTTTTACAAATCCGTCAAACTCCAGAAAAGCCATCCCCTGTCCGGAAAGCTTCTGCATAATGAAACCTTCACCGCCTACCAGACCGGAGCCGATCTTTTTCTGGAAGAATACGGAAAGCTCCACACCGGAGGACGAAGCCAGAAATGCTTTCTTCTGTGCTACGATCTCCTGGCCCGGTGCGATCTCAAACGCACGGATGGAACCCGGAAAACTGGAAGCGAACGCGATCATGCCTTCGCCGCCCTGTGCTGTGTAACGGTTCTGGAACATGCTCTCACCGGAGAACATTCTTCCCAGCATTTTGCCGACACCGCCGTTGGATGTGGTCTCCATCTTCATGTTCGGTGTCATCCAGCTCATTGCGCCGCTCTCGGTGATCATCGTCTCACCTGCATCCAGCGTACAGATCACTACCGGTAACGGTTCGCCTTCAATTGAATACTTCATATTTAACCCCTCCTGTTTTTTTTCTGCAGGTCATTTTCCTGCGACATAAAAATATTTTACCTTATCGCAGGGCAAATTGCAAGCAAACTCTGTTTGTTATCCACTTCTTTTTGTGCATTTTGTCATGAATCCTGCAGATACTTCTTCAGGTTCAGCATACGGTCACGCAGCTCTGCTGCCACCTCAAAGTTCAGATCGGCCGCTGCCTTGCGCATCTGTTTCTCCGTTTCGGCGATCACTTTCTTCAGTTCCTTTTCATCCATCGATTCCGGATCCTTCTCCAGTGCCGTCTCGGTAGATGCGATGGACTTGCTGATCGCGATCAGCTCCCGTACCGCCTTTTTGATCGTTGTCGGGGTAATCCCGTGTTCTTCGTTGTACTTCATCTGAATCGCACGCCGGCGGTTGGTCTCGTCAATACAGATCTTCATCGAATCCGTCATATTATCGGCATACATGATCACGTGGCCTTCCGCATTTCGTGCTGCGCGCCCGACCGTCTGGATCAGGGAAGTAGCCGAGCGCAGGAAGCCTTCCTTGTCCGCATCCAGGATCGCCACCAGCGTGACTTCCGGGATATCCAGACCTTCCCGCAGCAGATTAATGCCCACCAGCACATCAAAGACATCCAGACGCAGGTCCCGGATGATCTCGGCGCGTTCCAGCGTATCGATATCCGAATGCAGATACTTCACGCGAATGCCGATATCGTGCAGATAATCCGTCAGATCCTCCGCCATCCGTTTGGTCAGCGTGGTGATCATCACTTTGTTTTTCTTAGCGGTTTCTTTTTTGATCTCCGCCACCAGATCGTCGATCTGCCCTTCCACCGGCCGCACACTGATCTCGGGATCCAGCAGTCCGGTCGGCCGGATGATCTGCTCCGTCCGCAGCAGTTCGTGTTCCGCCTCGTATTCCGCCGGTGTCGCCGATACAAACAGCATCTGGTCGATGTAGGATTCAAACTCCTGAAAATTGAGCGGCCGGTTGTCCAATGCCGACGGCAGGCGGAATCCGTAATCCACCAGAGTCATCTTTCTCGCACGGTCACCGTTGTACATACCGCGGATCTGCGGGATCGTCATATGCGACTCATCGATGATGATCAAAAAGTCGTTCTTGAAGAAATCCATCAGGCAGTACGGATGCGCCCCGGCCGGCATCCCCGTCAGATGTCTGGAATAGTTCTCGATGCCGGAGCAGATGCCGGTCTCCCGAAGCATCTCCACATCAAAGCTGGTGCGTTCAAAAATACGCTGTGCCTCGATCAGTTTATCCTCGCTCTTAAAGAATGCCACACGCTCTCTCGCTTCCTCTTCGATCGCTTTGCATGCTTCCTCCATCCGCTCCTTGGACACCACGTAATGTGACGCCGGATAGATGTTCACATGCTCCAGCGTACAAATGGGGCGGTGCGTGACGTTGTCCAGCTGTGTGATGCGGTCGATCTCATCTCCGAAAAATTCCACACGGATAATGGTATCGCCCTGCTCCGCCGGATTGATCTCCAGTACGTCCCCATGCACACGAAAGCAGCCGCGGTTCAGGTCCAGATCGTTACGGTCGTACTGGATCCCGATCAATTCCCGGATCACATCGTCCCGGTCTTTCTGCTGCCCCGGCCGCAGCGATACCACCAGGCCTGAATATTCATCCGGGCTGCCCAGACCGTAGATACAGGATACGCTGGCAATGACCACCACATCCCTCCGCTCGGTCAGGGATGCCGTAGCCGACAGCCGCAGCTTATCGATCTCGTCATTCACATCGGAATCTTTTTCGATATAGGTATCCGTCGAAGGCACATACGCCTCCGGCTGGTAATAATCGTAATAGGATACAAAATATTCGACCGCATTCTCCGGGAAGAATTCTTTAAACTCACCGTACAATTGGGCCGCCAATGTTTTGTTATGTGCGATGATGAGCGTCGGCTTGTTCAGCGCAGCGATCACGTTTGCCATGGTAAAGGTCTTACCTGAACCCGTAACCCCCAGTAAAGTCTGGAATTGATTGCCTTTTTTGAACCCGTCAACGAGTTCTTTGATCGCCTGCGGCTGATCACCTGTCGGCTGGTATTCACTGTGTAATTTAAAATCCATGATCTAAAAAACCCTCAAAAGTTGTAGTAAAAAAGTTCGCCTATAGCAGCAAAATTAGTCGTCATCTTCCGTATCTTCTAAAGTGTAATCGCTCTTCCCGAACAGTGTCTTCATATAATCGCTTCTTGAAAATAGAATTCTGCCGATTTCCATCCGGTTTTCATTAATTCTGTAAAAAGCCATATACTCCTTAAATGTCACGTAATAGATGCCGGTAAATTCTCCCATGAAACTCAACGGAGTACCCGTCTTGGGATAGTTCTTCTTTTTGCTGACCGCTGCTCTCAGATCCGTAATGTATCTGTCTGCAATATCAAAGCTCTGAGAAGCCTCGTAAACCTCATCCCAGACTCTGTCCAGATCACTTACCGCAGCAGGTGAATAGATTATCTCAAAAGTCATCCTTCAACCTCGGCTTCTTTTTGTCTTCTCTTTTCCGCAAAATGCCTGTCCAGATCTTCTTCGGTTTTCCACCCTTGCTGCTCTCCCGACTGAAATCCCTTGTTAAGTTCTGTCATAAGTTTAAGCATTGCTTTGGTCTTCTCAAACTCTTCATCGTCTTCTATACTATGGACGCTGTATTCTCCATGCCCGTTTTTTGTCAGATAAACCGGAGCATTCGGTCTTACTTTCTCTAAAACCTGACCATAGTTTCGAAGTTCAGAAATCGGTGCTATTGTCGGCATACGCTCTACCTCCTGTCTTAAACGAATAATCGTATATGATCCTTACATATATACTAACACTCTTTTGTATATTTTTCAACAAATCTTTCGAAGAATTTTTCGAATTTATAGATATCAAATCCTTAATCAATTCTCTTCTGCCAACAAGATAATCCGCAGGACATGTTCAGTCATTATAAGTCCGCTTGCTCCACACCCACGGAACTGATTTTTCATACTCATTATATTGCCATATATGTAAAAATATGCTATTATTTAGCTAGGTTAGTTAACATTAGAAATGCTGCTGTAAAGGAGGATAATATATATGACTCAAGTAAATATGTTTCAAGCTAAAACCGATCTTTCAAAACTGATAGCATCCCTTGAAAAAAAAGAAGAAGACCAGGTAGTAATTGCCAGGGACGGTACCCCCGTGGCAGTTTTAACCTTATATATCCCCCAG
This sequence comes from Lachnospiraceae bacterium, assembly GCA_017634975.1. GTDB lineage: Bacteria > Bacillota > Clostridia > Lachnospirales > Lachnospiraceae > NK4A136. Next base: position 46,641 of record JAGBMJ010000123.1, read on the forward strand.
CCGCATACGCGTAAACTAGGCATAAGAAAAGGGAAATATGTTATTCCGGATGATATTGATGAGTGTAATGACGAAGTATTATCTCTTATGGAGGGCGTATGAACATATTAGCAGACACACATATTCTTCTATGGAGTATTTATGACGACGATAAACTCTCCGATAAGGCAAAAAACTATCTAATAGACGGAAGAAACCGATTCTATTATAGTCTGATATCTATCTGGGAAGTAGCAATAAAAAACAATATCGGAAAAATGCCCGTTCCTGCCGAAGATTTACTGGAAGCGTGTGATGAAATGGGATTCGTTCCATTGCCTTTAAAAAAGGAACACATATTACGATTACAAAGCCTGTCGGAATGGGAACACAGAGATCCTTTTGACCGAATACTTGTAGCACAGGCCGAAGCAGAAAAATTGCAATTCCTTACGGAAGATAGAAAGATTTTGGATTACAAATCGCCTTGCATTCTCTGATAACAGTAAAAAGACTGGACATACTTATGTATCCTAAACTCTCCGAGAATTATACTCGGAGAGTTTAGGATGGATCCTTTTTTATTTTCCAATACGGATCGAATCAGTATGGGAAACCTTCAGATCGTCCCTTTTCTCCGCGCGGTTCTGTTTTGTATCCTGAATCTTCTTTTCCTGCGCTTTCTTTCCGCTGATCTCGATACCATTATCTCTCTGGGATTCCACCACCAGATTGCTGTAGCTGCTCTTACGACGCGGAGCCTTATCTTCTTCCTTCTTATTCTCCACCGGCGCCTTTTCATCCGCTTTCTGCTCCGGTACAGCTGCCTTCTCCGGCTCTTTGTTCTTCAGCTCGTCCATATTGATCTTGCGATGCTTATTGTCCTTCTCATCCGGCGCCGCATTCACCACAGCCTGCGCAGCCTGCTTCTGATAAGCCTGATCCAGCAAACACTTCTCGTGCACCTGTACGGCCAGCGCCCGATCCTTTTCCAGCTCATCCCATACGCCATCCAGTTTTTCGGTATACTGCTTCATGGAATTGTACATCTCATCCGCAATATTTCTGCGGGCCTGACCAGTACCGAACACACCGCGGGTTTTGCTGCTGTCGATCCGTTTCCGGTATGCAAAAGCACTCTCACCCATTTCCCGGATCGCATCCCGGATCTCCTGCGGAGAGCTCTTCGGTGTCAGGCTGCTCAGTTTCTCCAGATCGTTCACCATTTTGCGGAACTCATCGGAACGGTTGCCGGTATCCAGTTTCTTCAGTTCGGCATACTTCTTACCGGCCATTTCCATCATCTCTTCCACTGTTGTCAGACATTTATCCGACTTCTTCCGGCTGCTCTCAAAACGCTTGACCGTCACTTCCGTGAGATTTTCCGGCGCCACCACCTGACGGTCTTCCGTCACCTTCACACCACATAGTCCGGATGGATCGGTCTTCCCCATAGCGATCTCGCCGCCGCGCATCATCAGATTCTCCGCCTTCGGATCATTGGGATAACGGTCCTTCAGCATCTGCATCTGCCGCTCGGTAACTGCCTTACCGGATAAATAATCCGAGCCTTTCAGATGTTTTCCGTCCGTTCCCAGGTCCACTTCCGAATATACCATGGCCCAGGGCCCTTTCAGGAGATTCACCGCACTGAGCTTTTTCGCCACATCACTTCCGGCAGTCAATCCATTTGCGATCTGGTTGCGCGCTCTCTCATCATCCTTCAAACCGCCGATCTGCGGATACTCTCCGTTTTTAATCTTTTCGTCATAGACCTGCGCGATCTTGCCGGCCTGTACCTGCAGTTCCGTCGCATAACGCAGCATTTCGTCATATAGTGCCTTTACAGTCGCTGCCCCCTTCTTCGGCGGACATTTTTCATAAATGTCGCCGCCCGGCTGTACATCTTCATATCGGGGATCCTCTTCACTCAGATTCTCATATTCCGGCGGCAGCTGGCGATCCAGTATATCCTCGTCATATTTCTGAAGCGCCTCTCTTTCCTGTACGCTGCAATATCCCATCTTCATTGCAAAAGCATCATTCTTCTGCTTCAGTTCCACGAGCCGTACCGCCAGCCTGCGGTATTCTCCCGCCTGCTCCAGTGCATTCAGTTCCTCATAGATTGGATTGGGTGCATTCGGATCCGGCTGCTGTTCCGGCAATTCCTCTCCCGGCTGCATCACATTCTCTTGCGAATTGAACATGCCCGGCTCATCCAGCTTCTGTACCACCGTCTCCGGTTCCTTTGGGGCATAATTGATTTTTGCAACGATCGGTGCAATGTTCTTTTCCGAAGATACCAGATTCACCGGTATCCTGTCCTGCACCTGTATTCCGTTCTCTTCCTTATACCCTCGAAGAACATCCGCCTGCTTTCCCTGCAGGATCAGCCGGAGAGCTTCCGCCTTTTTCAACGCCTGCAAACGATCCGCGTCTTTAACATCCGCAAATTTATTTCCGATAATCTCGTCAATACTCTTTCCCTCGATATAGACGCGATCTGCGATATCTTCACGATCTGCCGTCATCTTCTGCCTATCCTCCTGCGAGAAGATAACATTCAGCATGGAGTCCATATTCTGCGTCGCAAATTCCAGTTCCGGCTCCGTCAGATCCTTTACATTATCCTTGCCGAGAAATCCGGCGGACAGATCCGGATGGCCGGCCTGGATCTCCAGACGCGCCTCATTTACCGGTCCCATATTTTTGCTCACGCCATCCAGAAAACCAAGGAATTCCTTCTCCTCCAATCCTCTGTTTTTCATTAAGATACGAAACAGATTGGCTTCTCCCTGGCTCGGAAAATCTTCGTCGATGTTAAAACCTTTTCCTTTTGCGACTTTTTTTAATACCGTGTTCCAAAGCTTGATCTCCAGCTCGGCCACATCATGTTTTTTTGCATAATCATCTGCAAATTGATTCAGTTTCTCAAGTTCTTCTTTTTTCTTCTGCAGATCACGGCTGTGATCCGTGATATTCCCATTACGATCCCTGACATCCACCCATTCACTGTTTTTTTCCAGATCTTTGATGTCCTCTTCCCATTTGTCGATCAGTTCCAGATGGACCATATGCGCTTCCGCTGCATTCATGCTCTGCACATATGTCTTCTCTACCGTGCGCAGCATATGATCATACATTGTCCGGTACTGTTCCGGTACACCGCTCCGTTTCGCGGTAAATGCTCGGATATGCTCGGACAGACCGATCTCTTCGTCATTATCCAATCCTTCCCGGGAGCCTGCGGACGGAACATATTTTCCGCCGGAAAGAGCTTTGGCGCGCTTTTTCTCCCACAGTTCTCCCATGCTCGCACTTTTGCGCTCCTCAAACATCTGATCTTTCGCATTTTTATACTCGGTTCGGAACGGTTTTACGGTCCTATAGATCGCATACGGCTCTCTATCCACCTCTTCGATCATATCTTCCATCCGTTCCATGATCCCCGGTGTTTTCTCATCTCTGATCTGTATGAATTTTTTTACATCCTCCTGCTCCGCAGCGATACCGGCATTGTCCTTCATATAGTAGTTCAAAAAATCCTGTGCTCCGGAATAGATCCCGATGGACACTTCATCCGTAATACCCGGATGCTCCACCAGCATATCCGACTCCGGCGCAAAAGCCTCAGCAGTGAGATACCATGTCTTTTTCTGATCCCCTTCTCCGGTAGTAAAGGATCCCATCACGCCTGCAAAATGTCTCTCCCACTTCAGATCATCCTTTTTAGGTGCTTTCTTTGCTGCTTCCTCTGCAGTTTTCAGTTCTTCCTTCTTTTCAGTGATCTGTTTTTCAATCTCTTCCTGTTTTGCGGCTGCGTTTTCTTTTCCTTTTTCTTCCGTCAGCACATCAATCTCTTTTTGAATCTCCGCAGGACGATCACGGATCTTCCTCATTTCCTGATCAATATCGATCGCAAAAGCTTCTACTGCATCTTTCTCTTTTTCCTTCCCCAGTTCGATATTTGCCTGATGCGCGCTCTTCACCACATTTTTGATAAAATGCATACTTCCTTCACATTCATTCGGAACGATCATCCTCTTTTCCGTTACCGGATCGATCTCGGACAGCGCCCGGAGCTGCTGCACACTATTGGCATAACCATCGATATTTTTTTGGAAAACATTATCTGCATTTCCTCCGGCTTCGATCCCCGTAAACGGAGAATTTTCCATCGACTTCATCTCGTCCAGGGTCATCTGGTTTCTCACATACTTCTGCCACAGACTGAAATAATTGTTAAACCCGATAGGCTTTAATTCGTTACCAAAGGAAATCGACGCTTTACAGAAATCCTTAAAACTGTTTCTTTCCGTCAGCGGAATTTCCATTTCATCACATAACCATTCGGTCGCATTCTCCCGAAGCATTTCTATATCCGTTTCCATAGGCACATCCGGATTCATCGGGATGCCGCTCAGTCCGAAATGGTTCTGGAACTCCTGAAGGAAATGTAATCCTTTGTCCATATCCGGCTGTCCGTCTTCTCCAAGAAACTTCTTTGCCGTTCCCTTCATCAGACGGTTTACATTTTCACGCATCTTAAATACGGGCTGTCCGGGGCCTCCGCATCCGTATTCCGGCAGCTTTGTGTGCATATCATATAAGCCCGGCTCTTCCTTGGATTCCGTAAAATACAGAAAATCCGAAGCACTGCCGGCTTCGATCTGCTCCATGATCTCTTTCGTGACCTGCATACCGGAAAAGGCACCTCCGGTGAGTGCCTCCGGTTTCAGTTTCTGATCCGTCGACTGTGCTCCGGGTGCTACGACCGGTTCACCGGTTCCTGTCATTCCTTCCACTGGTGTATAATATTTCGGCTTCGGCATAGATTTGTCCTCCATTTTGTTTTCTATTATAACTGCTGACATAATTGTTCCCGATATTGAACCCCATTATACAAACCCATGTGCAAGCATAGTGCAAGTTTCCCGGTATATTTTCAAAAAACTTTCCATACGCAAAAAGCCATGGTGATACATCCCCATGGCTTCCTGCTTACAACGGTTCAATGCTGTCACGATACTCCTCCGGACCGCTCATCACGGTCACTCCGGAAGTACGCTTCTCTCCTTCAGCACCCACAACATAGGCACTCACCTGCATCGGTTCCATCACATTGTTCTTTTCCGGATCATATTTTCCAGCAATTACATACCTGCCGGTTGCAGCATCCCGTTTACTACATCAAATGTGGCTCCATCATACGCAACCGACCCGGTATAGTCTTCCGCAAGCCTGCCATTAACTACGTAGAACCATGCTCCACTGTACTGTACCGGTCCCGTGTACTGCGTCTGCACCTGTCCGTTCGCCAGATAATACCAGTCCGTTCCATCCGGATCCATACAGAGCCCGTTCGCCTCCGTAACGATCCGTCCTGCTGCAACAAAAAAGAGTCCGTCATTATAAGATACAAAATCCGAAAGAGACGTATCCAGTCTTCCGTTTTTCACATAAAACCATTCACCACCATACATGACCAGCCCGGTATGATCACAGACCTGACCGTGTGATAAGAAGTACCAGTCATTTCCATCCGGATCCGGCTGCAGACCGCTCACATCTGCCACTCTCCCGTTAGCAACCAGAAAGGATGCACCGCCATAGGGTACAAAACCGTATTTCTGTGTATCTATCGTTCCGTCATATCCATAATAATACCAAATACCATCCTCAGCCAGTTTCAGAGTATTCCTTACGATATCGATGTATTTCTCCGGCTGCTCTTCCGGATATTTCTCTTCTCTCCAATCTCCTTCCGAAGTTCCACCGGTGGTCCCGCTGCCGTTTGCTGTCGATGTTGCCACACTGCTGCCATTCAGATACAGCGTATAACTATCTCCCTCGGACAGTTCCGGTGAGGCAAACAGTACATAATTTGCACTTTTCACCCCTTCTCCGGTAAAAAGTGTATTCCCGGATGCATCTTTGATCTCGATCGCAGTTCCTTTACTGATCGAGATGCTGCCGTTATCGGAAGTATTCATCCCACGTGGATTTCCCATGCCACTCATTCCGCCCGGTCCTGCGTTTCCTCCGCCAAATACAACATATTCTCCTTCTGATGGATTTTCTGCCATTCCGCTGTTACCGACAGCCAAAGCAGTAACACCATTCACAGAAAAGTCCGCGGGACGTTCATAATCCAATGGAGCATTATCCCCGCTCGAAGATCCATAAACCTCTGCCACACCACCGGTCAGGCTCAGGCTTCCGTTGGAATCCAGTCCGTCTCCGTCTGCATTTACATATAGATTTCCACCCGTTACATTGATCGCAAAACTATAGTTACTCAGCTCACTGTTCGCCGCATTCACTCCGTCATCCGTACTCCTTACCGTGATATCTCCGGAATAGATATTTACCGTTGCACCTTCCAGTCCCTCACAGGATTCCGTGACATTTATCACAGGTCCATCACTGCTGTCTTGACTCCCGATTGTCAGTACCGCTTCCGAATGCACACCGTCATCCCCTGCTTTGATCGTACATTCTCCTCCGCGGATCGTCAGATCTCCCGTTGCCTGAATGGCATCCTCCGCACTGTCGATCACCAGGGTTCCTCCGTTCACGGTGATCGTACCGGCAGAGGCGGTATCACCTTCATCCGGCGAAGATTTCAGACCGTCTCCCTCTGCAGTCAGATTCAGATTGCCTCCGACTACGGTCACTGAACCATCACAGGCCAATGCATTATTGGCTGCTTTGGCATATAGTGTAAAGCTGTCCTCCGAAGATTCCCCTACAATAATGCTGGCTTCCGCTCCGCCTTTGATTCCATTCTTACAGTCACTTCCATCTGCATTCAGTATTCCGTCACCGCTGATCAACAGCGTTGAGCCGCTTTTTACTTTGATCGCAGCCCCTTCAAAAGCATCCGCGGTTTCCGCATCCTCCGAGTTTTCATCTGCCGGATCTTCCAGATCGGTCAACGTATTGCTGCCGTCGATCACAAGCTTCACCTCTGCGGATTTTGCGATCACAAGAGGTGCTGTTTCGGAAGCGGTAAGATCCAGATCTGACAGGATCAGTATTACACCTTCCGTTCCCTTCTTCACCTTTATGCTTCCTTCGGAACATTTTCCCGTGATCCGGTAGGTTCCTGCGGCACTGATCGTCAGATCCGTCCCATCGATCTTATAGCCGTCTTCACTACCTTCCGCTTCGATCCCATCTTCCGAAAAAGTAAAACTGCTGTCATAGGTTCCTTCATACGCCTGGGCTGTAATTGCCGGTGTAAAAAACGATGCTGTCAGTGCACTCACACATGCCAATCCACCAAGCCGCCTTCTGAAACCGTTAAAATCGTGATTCTTCATGATTTACCCTCCTGTATTCGCCGTTCATCCTTTTTGTTACAGGGAATCCTGCTTATTCCCTATTGCAAAAACAGGATAACATCGAAAGATTAAACGAACATTAAAAAAACAGGAGAAAACCAAGGGGACGGAAAACCAGGGGGACGGACCTAGTGGTACTTCAGTACCACTAGGTCCGTCCCCCTGGTTTTATGCTGCCCCGCTCAACCGGTATGTTTATTGAAACGGAGTAAGTTCGTATTTTCCTGCAGTGATGATCCCGCCGCTGCCAACGATCTCAAAGGAATTGTTCTCCGAAGAATACTTCATCGCTTCCGTTTCCTTCGTCCCACCAAAGCTGGATTCTCTGATCAGCGTTCCGTTATCGCAAAGGTACATATAATCACCGTCGCCGCTGCTCATGATATGCGTCGCCCCAAAGTCGCTGTTCCATACGCACAGATCCAGAAACTGGGTCTGCGGAGCATCGTTGATCAGTCCGACCAGCAGTTCCTCTGCGCCGTCGCCATCCAGATCCTTCAGCAGGTATCCGAACTGATTGCTGCTGTCACGATACTCCTCCGAACCGCTCATCACGGTCACTCCGGAAGTACGCTTCTCTCCGTCAGCACCGACAACATAGGCACTCGCCTGCATCGGCTCCATCACATTGTACTTTTCCGGATCCGCCTTATCCCATCCGTTTCTGACTGCGGTTCCAAAGTAAGCGATCGAGTCATTATACCAGTCCTTCGGTATTTTATTCTCATTTCCGCAGCCTGCGCATGCTGCCGCTGTCAATAACGCAGAAAGGACGATTACTGTTTTTTTCATCTCATTTCCCCCACTTATTATAATATTTGTTATCAGCATTGAGAACATTATATATCCGCAGGAATCGTCTTTTCAACCAATTGCACTTTACTTCTATGCACCCGTCGGTTGCTGCAATAAAACCAATATCCTGACTCTGTGTCTTATGAATGAAAACAGCAGATCTTCTTGCTCCTTTTTCACGTGCGCGTTATCCCTTGACAGTCTTGTCCGTCTGATTTATATTGTTTTGCATAGGGCATCCGGCTTGATTAGTGTTTCGGTCGTAAGGAACTGTTCGTAAACGGCGGTTTTGGATTATAAATACTGTGGAATACCGTGAGCGGCGATCGTTTCCAGTTCATACCGGTTAATGATATACAGGAGGTTTTTGGATGTTTGAGCCCAAAAAAGGAACATGTTTTATGAGCATATTTTCAACCGTTCCTGTAGGATCACCGTTTTACTGTGGTATCATGATCCCTCCAAAATACTCCGGATGCCCCTGCTCATCCGTAAGGACAAACGCTCTGGGCTGGATCGTGATATAGGTTCCGTCCGGCTTGCGCACTCTGTGTTTATACTGGGTCAATCACAAATTCTATGTGATGCCCATACCGCTGATCAGGCGGCATAGCACATTGACAGTTGCATAAAAAAGGATCTTCCTTTACGATTGAGTTGCATCTTTGGCCGGATGTACAAACCCAATCAAGAGGAGGAT
>JAGBMJ010000124.1 GCA_017634975.1 Lachnospiraceae bacterium
TGCTGGACTCCTGTTACAGCAAAGAATGGATTCCTTACTGCAAGAAACCGTTTGATGGCGCGGAGTCCGTTATCAAATATCTCGGGAAGTATACCCATCGGATCGCAATCAGCAACTACTGTATTAAAAGTATGACGGACAGCACGGTTACCTTTACTGCTAAAGATTACAAAAACCAGGGACAATGGAAAGAGGTTACAATCACCGGCGAAGAATTCATCCGCCGGTTCCTGATGCATGTCCCTCCAAAAAGGGTCGTACGGATCCGTCACTACGGTCTTCTGTCTTCACGGAACAAGAAGCGTAAGATCACGCTGTGCCGGAATCTTCTGGACTGCCAAAAGTATTTGTCCCGGCTGAAGGATCTGGATGCCCCGGCGATCATCCGGCTACTCTATAACAAGGATGTCTGTAAGTGCTCATCCTGTGGCGGAAAGATCATTCCTGTAGGTGCTGATCCATCTTTGCTCCGATCAGAACCGCATATGCTCTGTTGATACCTTGAAGCTGAATACGGATCCTGTGAAGCCATTCAAAGGCTTATTTCTGATGCGATCATCGTGGTTTTCTCGTACAAAACAGTACATTTATCAGAGGATCCATGCTACACTCTGGACAGAAGCGGTCTGATTGAAAACCCATATATACCGGCAATCCGGACGCGCTTTGTTCAACCAGGAAAAATCGAAATTGATGCAAACGAAAGGGCAGCTATTGGAAAGCGTAATGCTGCTTTTTCGTTTGCACCATCTTCGATTCTTTCCTTAACGATTTGCGCCTCTCTTCTTATTGCTCACATTAAATATTACTACGAAAGTATCCATAGATAATATACCTGATCAGATGAATACCAGGTTTAATTGCTTCCCTCTTCTTCTGGCTCTTTACATATAGAAAGACTGTCGGCTGAAAGGCAGGCAGGGATCTCAATCCCCACGCCATAGTCCAGTCCTGCTTTTTCTGCCTGTGTATGCTGGTATTCCCGCGGGATTTCGTAGATTTTCAGAATGTGACCTCCATGTCCGTCCGGGACAGATCTGCGGAGCCTGGCACCTGTCTGGTGGAAATGGAAGGGGACGCTGTATTCCACGCATTGGATATGTGTATTCAGGACCCAGACGTAATCACAGGTACGGGCTTTTGGGCCGGATTCTCCCCCGCAGGAGACGGACTCCAGGATGCGGCTTCCGTACTCGTTCACACTGCTCCCGTATTCCGCCAGATATTTGCGTATATCAATGGCTTCCAGCATCGGCTCATGCGTAATGGATTTGTGCCGGATCGGAAGCTTGAGAAAGACCGGAAGTCGGCGGTCAGCCCGGGTTTGATCTTCGCAGGTACAGCTGATATGGACATGATCCCATCCCTTACCCCAGTCTGCAGGGAGGCATTGAAGGATCCGCTCCGGGCGCTTGGTGATCATAAAGAATGAGCAGTCAGGCCGGCGACAAGATGGCAGTATTGCAGCGGTAAAACAGTAAACATCATTCCCGCAGCGTCCTGCTGAACAGAGGCAGAACACTGCGGGATTACTGTATCAGGGAGGAATTTTATGAAAGGCTCTGTCACAACAAATGGTTGATTTTTGACGAGAAATAGCGTCTAATAATAGTAAGAAACAGTACCACCGAAGGAGGTAATTGGATATGCCTACTATCAAAGACGCATTAGATATTATCGGTAAGTTGACTGTCGCAGAGCAGGAAAGCCTTAAAACAATGCTTTTAAGTCCTGCCTTTGTAAA
>JAGBMJ010000125.1 GCA_017634975.1 Lachnospiraceae bacterium
GACTGTCTGTTTGCCTTTTCCAAAAATCGAGATTTTGGCCGTAAACGCGAGAACTGATTTTGTTTCGTTTGGATTTATCGCGTTTTTATTATATAATACTTTTTAGGAATTAGCTATCTAAATGCCATTGGGACGGTTCTTGTGGCAACAAGATCGAAGATCTTTAGCCACAAGAACCGTCCCCGTGGCTCACCCAAGAACCGTCCCCGTGGCTCACCCAAGAACCGTCCCCGTGGCTCGCCGGCTCGACAAACATGAATTTGCACCTTACAATAGCATTTTTGTAAAGTGGGGATACTGTTCAAAACAGCGGAAACATGTTATGATAGTAAACGGTTGGCAGCACGCTTTGTGCACTGCATAGAATGCGTGAGCCGGCGAAGCCGGGAATAAAGAACAACAAGGAGTACATCAATGTTATATCAACCATCTGCGGATAAGGAAGAACTGGATCGCTGGAAGGAAGTGACCCTGATCTACAATTCCGCGCTGAAAGAGATCGGAACCAAACTGGAGATCCTGAATGATGAGTTTCAGGATGTTCATAAATATAATCCCATAGAACATATCAAAGCCCGTCTGAAGACTTCGGAGAGCATCGTGAAGAAGCTCAAGAGCCGAGGGTATGAATCGACGATCGAGAATATGGTGGAACACGTGAATGATATCGCGGGGATCCGCGTGATCTGTTCCTTTACCTCGGATATCTACCGGATTGCCGATATGCTGGCTGCACAGGATGACCTGCGGATCCTGGCGACCAAAGATTATATCAAATCCCCCAAGCCGAGCGGGTACAAGTCTTATCATATGCTGGTGACCGTGCCGGTCTTTTTGTCCAATCGTGTGGTGGAAGTAAAGGTAGAGATCCAGATCCGGACCGTCGCGATGGATTTCTGGGCGAGTCTGGAGCATAAGATTTACTACAAATTCGAAGGAAATGCGCCGGAGCATATCCAGCAGTCGCTGGTAAACTGTGCCAAGATCGTGGAACAGCTGGATGCCGAGATGCTGTCTTTGAACAACGAAGTGCAGAGACTTTGAAAGAATATCAGAATCAGTCCGTAATACAACAGCCCCTCACCTTTCGGTGAGGGGCTAATTGCATATCATAAACTAGAAAGGAGGTGTGCCCGGGTGGTTGTGGTTAGGAGACACCCGGGCACGAAAACTATGAAAACCTGATTTAGTGTATCCTGTTTTTCTCTTTGCTGTTTGCTATGGTCTTATAATAAAAAACAATTATGAACTCCTTATGAACGATGGGTTAAAATACTGTTAAAGTGACGATAAAACAATATGAACAAGCACGATAATATGTAAAAAATATACAAAAACGAAAAACGGCCGGATTGGCAGTTTTTATCAGTTTAAGGTATTTCGTTATTGTAATCATGTGGCACTTTTGATAAAATAAAGGAGATTTTGGGGTTGCAGAACGCCCAGCCATGTAAAGGAGAAAAAAGATGGATAATTTCATGGACAAATTGGCGGAAAAGTATAATGCACAGGACATGATCCGTGCAAATTCCCAGGCGGAAACAGCACAGATGCAGAGTCTGCAGGATCAGGTGGAAGCATATGAAGCCGTGCTGCAGGAGATGCGTAAACTGAATTATAAAAACACCGAGCTGACGGAAAAAATGTATGCTCTGGTGGATGCAAGCATAGAGAAAGTACGTACGTTGCAGATCGAAGCAAGCGAGGGCAGCGTGGATACCGCAGAAGTATCCCGTGAGATGCAGGATGCGGTGAACCAGGCCGTCAGCGAAGCCATCAGCAATATGGATGAGACGATGGCCAGAACGCTGGCTGAATCCTTACAGCAGCCGACGGCGGAGATGCGCCAATCCAATGAGCGTATGGCGGAGGATGTGCGCAATTCCCTGGAGACTTCGCTGCAGGCAGTGCAGGCTTCGGTAGAGACGCTGCGCAGCTCCGGTGAAAATGTAGATGAGAAACTGCAGAACGTAGATACACAGATCGCCGGCGTGAAAGAAGAGGTAAGCGGTGTTCGTGAAGATCTCCGCGAGATCTCCGCGGCTACCGATCTGCTGATCGAAGCGGTAACGAAGCAGGAAGATGCCAAGGCACCGCAGGAGCTGCTGGAGAAGTTGCAGGAGCTGTCTGCGCAGATTGAAGCCCTGAAGGCAGAGGAGAAGCCGGTGGAAGCTCCGCAGGAGATCATGGATGGTTTGCGGGATCTGTCCGCACAGATCGCCGGGCTCAAAAATGAAGAGAAACCTGCGGAGGCACCACAGGAGGTAATGGAAAAACTGCAGGAAGTATCGATGCAGATCGAGTTGCTGCAGGAGGAAGATAAGAACAAAGCAGTGCTGGAGAAGCTGCAGGAACTGTCTGCACAGATCGATGCGCTCAAAGAGAAGGAAGATGAGGCAGTCCGTTTCAATGCGGATGCATTTCAGGAGCCGGAGATCTCCAATCAGGAGATCCTCGATGCGGTACGCAGGATCGAATCAGCAGGTACCGGTCATAAGGATGATGTACTGGATGAACTGAAAAATGCGGATAATGCGATCCAGGACCGTCTGTTTGCAATCCAGCAGTCCAATACCACGACGGAGGAAACCCTGGCATCCGTAGCAGCGGCGGTATCCGCGCTGCGAGAGAATAATGGCCCTGTGGAACTCCCGCAGGAGGTGATGGACAAACTGGAAGAACTGTCGATGCAGATCGAAGATCTGAGAACGGCAGAGAAGCCGGAGAAAGTGTCCAATCAGGAGATCCTGGACAAGCTGCAGGCTTTGTCCGCACAGGTTGAAGGGCTCAAAGAGAAGGAAGAAGAGGCAGTACGCTTCAATGCAGATGCATTTCAGGAGCCGGAAATCTCCAATCAGGAGATCCTTGATGCAGTGCGTTCTGCAGAAACTGCAAATAAAGACAATAAGGCAGACATTCTGGATGAACTGAAAACCGCAGATAACGCGATCCGGGATCGTTTGTTTGCAATCCAGCAGTCCAACACAACGACGGAGGAAAGCATCAGTTCTATCGCGGCTGCTGTAGCGGCATTGCGGGAGGATAATACGTCTGCGGAAGCATCACGGGAAGTGCTGGATAAGGTAGAGGAACTGTCCGCACAGATCGAAGCGCTGAAAACCGAGGATAAGAATGCGCCGGTAACGGAGAAACTACAGGAGCTGTCAGCGCAGATCGAAGCGCTGAAAACCGAGGATAAGAATGCACCGGTGACGGAGAAACTGCAGGAACTGTCCACGCAGATCGAAGCACTGAAAGCAGAAGATAAGAATGCACAGGTATTGGATAAGATCCGGGAACTGTCAGAGCAGATCGCAGATATGCAGCAGGAGAGCGTACGCTTCCACGAGGATGCCGTACGTGCGCCGGAAGTATCCAATCAGGAGATCCTGGAAGCGGTACGCAAGTCGGACAATACGGCAGTAGAAAGCATCGGCGCAGTAGCAGCGACCGTAGCGGCACTGAAAGCAGATGATCAGAGCGCGAAGGTGCTGGATAAAGTACAGGAGCTGTCAGTGCAGATTGAAGCACTGAAAGCCGAGGATAAGAATGCGCCGGTAACGGAGAAACTGCAGGAACTGTCCGCGCAGATCGAAGCGCTGAAAACCGAGGATAAGAATGCGCCGGTAACGGAGAAACTGCAGGAACTGTCCGTACAGATCGAAGCACTGAAAGCAGAAGATAAGAATGCGCCGGTACTGGAGAAGCTGCAGGCTCTGGCTGCACAGAATGATAAGATCTATGAGAAGCAGCAGGAGCCGGATGAGGATGCGAGAGCGGCGGCAGCCCGTGTGGCGGAACTGCTCGAGACCTTAAAGCAGCAGGCGAAATTTACCGAACTGACACAGGAAACACTGGCGGCACTGGCACAGTCAAATACACAGACACAGGACAGCTTAACGGAGATGCGCGGAAAGCTCGACGGTATGAGCGACCGCTCGGCGCAGGAAAAGAGCGAAGCTGAGATGGCAGAGAAACTGGCAGCCGTACAGCAGGATGCCAAGAGCGCGAAAGAAGCACTGTTCTATCTGCGCACCTCCAGCGATGAGACAAAGGGCGGAATCGAAGAATTAAAGGGACTCGGCAACGATACCAAGGCCGGTCTGCAGGATATTTACGATTCTCTGGAGAAGGCTAAGAAGGGCATCTCCGATATCAAGGCTCAGCAGCTGCAGATGCAGCCGCAGGTCAATGAGGGCGACGATGAGATCCGTCAGGCACTGACCGAGCTGCTGTCCGGGCATTCCGAGCTGACGACCGGACTGCGCAATGTAAAGAACGCATCCGATGATACAAAGAATACCTTAAAGTCTACACTGGATACTGCAATCTACGGTCTTAAGCAGGACAACAAGGAACTGGTGGGCATCCTGCAGCGGATGAACGCAACTCTGACCAGCCGGACCAACGATGACGAGAAGGAACAGCGAAAGGAAGAGGCAGAGCGCGCAAGGATCGAAGAAGACCGCCGTCTGCTGGAGGAACGCTTCAAGCTGACGGAAGACTTTATGCACAAAGAGAGCGTGAAGGTCTACCGTAACGTACAGGCAGTCATCAATGAGAAGAATGATAAGCAGAGAGAAGGTCTGGACAGCGGCAACCAGAACGTGATGAGCAGTGTTGCCAAAGTCAAGGCATGGGCCATCATCAGCACGATCCTCGGCGGTGCAAACCTGGTATTGATCGTATTAAAGATCCTCGGAATTCTGAATTTTTAGTTTTTTATGAGCAGCAGGATACATAGAATTCAAACCGTAACAAAAATAAGGGTGGCACTTTGGGTGTCAGCCTTATTTTTCGTCCTTTTGCCGCCAATCCGTTGGTGGCACGAGGAAGGGTATAACCGTTTCTCCGTATTTATGAATGGTGTGGCGATCGGAAAGGTGGACGATCCGAAACACGCTGAGGACCTGTATAAGCAGGTGCGGCGGGAGTATGCCGCCAAAACAGAAGGCATTGGGTTTGTCGGGATCCCGGAATTCACTTATGAAGGCGAAGAGATGATCGTCGGAGAGGTGGATGCGGATGAGGTGATCCGTCAGCGGATGCTGGAGGAGATGCAGAAAGGGCAGAAGAACGACCTGCACCAGGCGTACTCGGTCAAGGTGGGCGGTATGCTGGTGAGTGTGGCCGGTGCCGAGGATGCGAGAAAGCTTTTGCAGGAGACAATCGAGGTCTATGATACGCAGAAGAACTTTCGTGTGGAACTGGTCCGGGACCGCAAGCGCGAACTGAACGTGCTGGTACCGGAGATCGTACGGGCAGGAGACACTGCGGAAAAGGCGATGCCGCTCAAATGCTCGGGAGCGGGAGATGTCACGGAGAAGGAAGAAGGCTGGGATTTTTCGGAGGTGAAGGCAGCCGGGGGCTTTGATTCGTTTACCTACGGTGTCACTGAGATCGGCTTTTCGGAAAAGATCGAAGTGGTGGAGGCATATCTGCCGCAGTCGGAAGTGATGGACTACGAGACGGCCAGAGCCACGCTGACCGAGCAGCAGGAACAGCAGCAGATCTACAAGGTGCAGTCCGGGGATACGCTCTCGGAGATCTCCCTGAAGGTAGGACTGCCGTTAGACGCCATCGTGGCGATGAATGATGCGCTGGAGGATGAAAATTCGGTCATCCGTGTGGACCAGGAGCTGATCATCACGGTGCCGGAGCCGCAGCTGTCCGTTATCTGGACCGAAGTGGCAAGGGATGATCGGATCTTTGATCTGCCAACGGAATTTATCTATAATAACAGCTGGTATACGGACAAAAAGGTGACAAGACAGCAGCCGTCCGCGGGCTATCATGAGACGGTGGCGCAGATCACCAGACGTAACGGCGATGTGCTGACGACAGAAGTGCTCTATGAAGAAGTGGGTATGGAAGCTGTGGCAAAAGTGGTCGAGGTGGGTACCCAGGTACCGCCTTCCTATATCAAGCCGATCTCCGGCGGACGGATCTCCTCCGGTTTCGGACCGCGCAGAGCCCCCAAGCCGGGAGCCAGCACCTATCATAAGGGCGTGGATCTGGCAACGCCGACCGGGACAACGGTATGGGCCTCCTGCGGTGGAACTGTGTCCTTTGCAGGATGGGGCGGTGCGTATGGCAACGTGATCTTCATCGACCATTCCGACGGAAGGCAGACACGTTATGCGCACCTGAGCAAGATCTATGTATCTGTGGGTCAGCACGTGGATCAGGGGCAGAAGATCGCTGCCAGCGGGAACACCGGACGCAGTACGGGACCGCATCTGCATTTTGAGATGCGTATCGGCGGCACACCGGTAGATCCGCGGAATTATGTCAATTTGAATTAAAAATTCATGTCAAATTTATGTCAACTTGAAGGAAGACTTTGACATTTGATGCATTTTGCATTATAATGTGGTCGATATTTATGAGCTGCCTATATTTTGTGGTGCAGCGGATGGGTTGGAGTATATATGGACAGATTTGTGATCAGAGGCGGTGTACCGCTGGTAGGAGAAGTACAGATCGGAGGGGCAAAGAATGCGGCTCTGGCGATCCTGGCGGCGGCGGTAATGACCAATGACCCTGTAAGGATAGAGAATGTTCCTGATGTAACGGACTGCAACGTGCTGCTCAAGGCTATGGAACGTATCGGTGTCGGGATCATCCGGCAGAGCAAACACGTGGTAGTGATCGATGGCTCCAAGATCGAGAGCTGCATCATCGAAGACGAGTACTTAAAGCGGATCCGTGCTTCCTACTATCTGGTAGGTGCGCTGCTCGGCAAGAACCGTCAGGCAGAAGTACCTCTTCCGGGTGGCTGCAATATCGGCGTACGTGCCATTGACCAGCACATCAAGGGCTTCCGTGCACTTGGAGCCAAGGTGGATATCGGACATGGCGCGATCTGTGCGGAAGCAAAGGAATTGCGCGGAAATCATATCTTTTTGGATAAAGTATCCGTCGGTGCGACCATCAATATCATGATGGCGGCAGCACTGGCGAGCGGTAAGACGATCATCGAGAATGCGGCAAAAGAACCGCATGTCGTTGATCTGGCCAACTTCTTAAACAGCATGGGTGCCAATATCAAGGGCGCCGGTACCGATGTGATCCGTATCAAAGGTGTGGAGAAACTGCACGGCACGGATTACGCGATCATTCCGGACCAGATCGAGGCAGGTACTTATATGCTGGCATCTGCAGCAACCCACGGCGACGTGCTGGTACGCGGTGTCATCCCCAAGCATCTGGAATGTATCACGGCCAAACTGTGTGAGATTGGCTGCCACATCACCGAATACGATGATGCGGTCAGAGTATCCGCACCGGAGCCGCTGACCTCGACGCAGGTCAAGACCCTGCCGTATCCCGGTTTCCCGACCGATATGCAGCCGCAGATCACTGTGGCACTCGGCCTGGCACAGGGAACCAGTATTGTAACCGAAGGTATCTTTGAGAACCGTTTCAAATATGTGGATGAACTGGTGCGTATGGGCGCATCCATCAAGGTGGAAGGCAATATGGCGGTGATCTCCGGTGTGAGCCGTTACAGCGGCGCCAGCATCTCAGTGCCGGATCTGCGTGCCGGTGCAGCATTGACCATCGCAGGTATGGCAGCAGAGGGTGAGACCATCGTGGAAGATACCCGCTTCATCGAGCGAGGCTACGAGGAGTTTGAAGTGAAACTCCGCGGCTTGGGAGCCAAGATCGAGCGCGTGAGCAGCGAGCACGATCTGCAGAAAGCAAGACTGAAACTGGCATAAAGAGATCAAAAAAAGAACCCGAGTGGGTCTTTTTTGATCTCTTTTTTCACAGAATCTTTTCGATATGCAGTCCCGGTGATTTCTCCAGTTCGAGGAAGGTTCCGTCATTCATCTGCAGCATCGGCTTGGACAGCCGCTGCTTGTTGATCCATCGGACAGTGCCGATGCGGCCGTCACTCAGCATCACGCGGTTATCGATATAGGTGTTCACCACATTTTCCAGAAACTTTATGATATAGGCCACTTCATATTTGTGGAAGCCTTCTTCCTCAAAGATCTCGATCACACGGAAAGGGCACATCCCTTCGCGGTAAACGCGGTTGGCAGTCATCGCATCGTAGACATCGGCGATGGCAACGATCTTTGCGAACGGATCGATCCTGGCACCGGTCAGTTTCATGGGATAGCCGGATCCGTCGCATTTCTCATGGTGTTCCAGTGCGGAAAGCTTGATGTGCAGATCGATGTTCTGTTTCTGCAGGATACGGTAGCCCTCCGCGGGGTGGGACTGGATCGCCCGGAATTCGGCATCGGTGAGCTTACCGGGTTTCTTGATGATCGCGTCATCGATCTTGAGCTTGCCGATATCGTGCAGCATACCGCAGGCAGTAACTGTTTTTACATCCTCTTCGGAAAAACGCAGCCACCGGGCAAAGACGTTACAGATCATTGCGACATTCATACTGTGTGCATAGGTTAAGTCGTCAAAGTCGCGCATGTTATGCAGCATATCAAACACGCCGAAGGTATTTCCCTGAGTGCTGATGATCTGCATAGTATCGCCGATCATGTTATCCACGTTGATGGGGGTGTTTTTTTCTACGATATCATTGAGGTTTGTGCGCAGACCGTCGACGTTTTTGGTAAACGACTGCTTGAACGCCTGAAACTCCCGGCTGGCTTTGAGCTTCTCAAAATGGGAAGGTTCCTCCTGCTGATGGACAGTGACCACGGGTTTTGCTTCCGGAGCCGCTTCCGGCTTTTCGGCCGGAGGTTCTTCTGCTTCGGCGGCAGCTTCTTTCAGGATGTCCAGACCATCCAGCGCGGACAGAAAAGAATCCAGATTCGCGGCACTGGGCATTACTTCGGGGATCTCCTCCTCGGTAATCTCCTCGACTTCGATGTCGACGGGATCTTCGATACGGATGTCTTTGATGCCATAGCTTTCCAAACGCGCGATAGCGCGTTCCGTTAGCGTATATCCCTTGGGGAAGACCAGCTGGTTTCCCTTGGTGATCACATCGGTAGCGACGATCATTCCGGGTACTAATACGGATGTTTTGACGTGTTTCATGAAGCAGCCCCCAGATAAAGTAGTCATCATGCCTAAACATCGTTAAAAACGGAGTTTAACAATGACTATATTATACAAAAGAATACAGAATACTGTCAATCAATCTTGACAGAGGTTGCCCTTTATTGTAGACTAATTGAGCAACTAAATATCGGAAGTTCTCTTATTCAGAGTGGTGGAGGTACATAGGACCTGTGAAGCCACGGCAACCCCAGAGGTGTATACCGATGGAAGGTGCCAACCTGAGCGAGATGGCAAGGACTCGACATTCCCGGAGTCAGCCTTTAGTCGAACAATAAGAGGAGCAGCCTTTGTATGTTCCGCTTATCTTTCGAAGAGCGGATTTTTTATTTTACGGAAAGCGGATCCCGCAGACTGTGAAACCGGCGCTTCGGACGGAGCAGTATTTGGCGATTTTCTATGCAGGAGAGAACTTCTTGTCAAGCCAGCCAAAGAAGGAGGCATAAAATGGCAGAGAAGATTTTATTTACATCCGAGTCGGTGACGGAAGGACATCCCGACAAGATCTGTGACAACATTTCCGATGCGGTGCTGGATGCACTGATGGAGCAGGATCCCATGAGCCGTGTGGCTTGCGAGACCGCGATCACTACCGGCCTGGTACTGGTGATGGGCGAGATCACCACCAAGGCAAACGTGGATATCCAGAAGATCGTGCGTGAGACCATCCGCGAGATCGGTTATGATCATTCCGAAAAGGGATTTGACTGTGATACCTGCGGCGTGATCGTGGCACTGGACAAGCAGTCCGCCGATATCGCTATGGGCGTGGATAAGGCGCTGGAAGCTAAAGAGAACAAGATGTCGGATGCCGAGATCGAAGCCATTGGCGCCGGCGATCAGGGTATGATGTTTGGTTTTGCGAGCAACGAGACCGAAGAATATATGCCCTATCCCATCTCTCTGGCACATAAGCTGACCCGTCAGCTGACCAAGGTACGCAAGGACGGCACACTGTCCTATCTGCGTCCGGACGGCAAGAGCCAGGTAAGTGTGGAGTACGATGAGAACGGCAAGGCTAAGCGTCTTGAGGCAGTCGTAATCTCCACGCAGCATGCGGCAGATGTGACCCAGGAGCAGATCCATGCCGATGTAAAGAAGTATGTACTGGATCCGGTACTGCCGGCAGATATGGTCGATGCAGATACCAAGATCTTTATCAATCCGACCGGACGTTTCGTGATCGGCGGACCGAACGGGGATTCCGGTCTGACGGGCCGCAAGATCATCGTAGACACTTACGGAGGTTATGCAAGACACGGCGGCGGCGCTTTCTCCGGTAAGGACTGCACCAAGGTGGACCGTTCCGCAGCTTATGCAGCACGTTACGTGGCAAAGAACATCGTGGCAGCCGGTCTGGCAGACAAGTGCGAGATCCAGCTGTCCTACGCGATCGGTGTGGCACAGCCGACTTCCGTACGCGTGGATACCTTTGGCACCGGCAAGATTTCCGAGAACAGACTGCTCGAAGTGATCCGTGAAAACTTTGACCTGCGTCCGGCCGGCATCATCAAGATGCTCGACCTGCGCCGTCCGATCTACAAGCCGACGGCAGCCTACGGTCATTTCGGCCGCACGGATGTGGATCTGCCCTGGGAGAAGACCGACAAGGCAGACCTGCTCAAGAAGTACCTGTAAGAATCACCGCAGCTGCATACAAGCGCCATCGTACCCACGGTGGCGTTTTTTTTCGGCATGGACAATTAAATTCATGTTTGAGGACAGAAGTGAGCCATGGGGACGGTTCTCTGGCTCATTTTGGGCCAGAGAACCGTCCCCGTGGCTCGTTCACGACAACTGTCCGATTAAGGACACTTTCATTTTGACATAATAGTGCATAACGGATAAAATTATACTTTGTAAGATCGAAAGGAGTGTGCCATGAGTTTTGCTCATCTGCATGTACATACGGAATACAGCCTTCTGGATGGTTCCAACAAGATCAAAAACTACGTAAAACGCGTCAAAGAACTGGGAATGACAGCGGCGGCGATCACGGATCACGGCGTGATGTTCGGCGTGATCGATTTTTATGAGGCGGCACTGGCGGAAGGGATCAAACCGATCCTGGGCTGTGAGGTGTATGTTGCACCGCATTCCCGATTTGATAAGGAGATGACCGGCGGCGAAGAACGGTACAACCACCTGATCCTGCTGGCAGAGAACGATACCGGTTACCACAACCTGATCAAGATCGTATCCAAAGGCTTTACGGAAGGGTATTATTACCGCCCGCGTGTGGACCATGAGGTGCTGGAGAAATACCACGAAGGCCTGATCTGCCTGTCGGCATGTATCGCCGGGGAGATCCCCAGGCAGATCCTGCGGGGGCAGCTTCAGGAGGCCAGGGAGACCGCAGCGTGGTTCCGCGATACCTTCGGACCGGACAACTATTTCCTGGAGCTGCAGGATCACGGTATCCCCGCGCAGCGAACGGTCAACATGGAGCTCTTAAGCATCAGCAAGGAGCTGGGCATCCCGCTGGTGGCGACCAATGACGTGCATTATACATTAAAGGAAGATACGGATTCGCATGATGTGCTGCTCTGTATCCAGACCGCAGCCCATGTGAATGATGAAAACCGCCTCCGCTACGAGCGTGGCCAGTTCTACGTGCGCAGCGAAGAAGAGATGCGTGCGTTGTTCCCGTATGCGCCGGAAGCCATTGAGAATACGCAGAAGATCGCGGATCGCTGCAATGTGACGATCGAATTCGGCAAGACCAAGCTGCCGCATTTTGAGGTGCCGGAAGGCTATGACTCATGGACCTATCTGAATAAGCTGTGTGAGGAGGGTCTGAAGGAGCGCTATCTGGTGCCGGAGGAAACCGAGCTGGATATAAGCGGCGGAGCGCAGGGGATCATGGATGCTCTGGATGGGAGCACGGATGCGAAGCAGAAGAGCCTGGATGAGATCCTGGAAAAAGCATGTGCGAATGGAACGGAGCCGCAGACCAACAGTTCCCTGTCTTGGTCGGAACTGCAGGAGCGGCTGCACTATGAACTGAATGTCATCAAGACCATGGGATTTGTGGACTATTTCCTGATCGTATGGGATTTCATCAATTTTTCCAAGACGCATGGCATCCCGGTGGGGCCGGGACGAGGCAGTGCCGCGGGCAGCATCGTATCCTACTGCCTGCATATCACGGATATCGACCCGATCCGCTATAATCTGCTGTTTGAGCGATTCCTGAATCCCGAGCGTGTGTCTATGCCCGATATCGACGTCGATTTCGGACCGGAGCGCCGTCAGGAAGTGATCGATTACGTCAGTGAAAAATACGGTCACGAAAAGGTCGTACAGATCGTGACCTTCGGTACGCTGCAGGCCAAGGGCGTGATCCGCGACGTGGGCCGTGCCATGGAGCTGCCTTACAGCCAGTGCGATGCGCTGGCCAAGATGGTGCCGGGCGAGCTGGGGATGACGCTGGCCAAGGCGCTGGAGATGAATCCGGATCTGAAGAAACTCTACGATACGGACGAGACGACAAAGAACTTGCTGGATATGTGTATGCAGCTGGAAGGCCTGCCCAGACACACTTCGATGCACGCCGCCGGTGTGGTCATCTGCCCGGAGGCGGCAGATGAGTTTGTACCGTTGAATGGCGGTACAGACAGCCCGGTCACGACACAGTTTACGATGGTTACGCTGGAGCGGCTGGGATTGCTGAAGATGGATTTCCTGGGACTGCGTAACCTGGAGGTGATCCAGAACGCGATCCGCAATATCGAGGATTCGCAGGGGAAAAAGATCGATTTTAATGCGATCGGTTATGACGATCCGAAGATCTATTCCTATATCAGTACCGGTAAGTGCGAGGGTGTGTTCCAGCTGGAAAGCGCCGGGATGAAAAACTTTATGAAGGAACTTAAGCCCGGCTGCCTGGAAGATGTCATCGCCGGGATCTCCCTGTACCGTCCGGGACCGATGGATATGATCCCGCAGTACATCGTGCGCAAGGAGCATCCGGAACAGATCCGCTATGCATGCAAACAGCTCGAACCGATCCTTGCTCCGACCTACGGCTGTATCGTGTACCAGGAACAGGTCATGCAGATCGTGCGGAAGCTGGCCGGCTATACGCTGGGGCGCTCCGATAACGTGCGGCGTGCGATGAGTAAGAAAAAGCAGTCCGTGATGGAATATGAGCGCGGCATCTTTATCCATGGCAATGCGCAGGAGATCGAAGATGCGAAGCTGAAAGGTCTGCCGGAGGAAAAATGGCCCAAGGCAGTGCCGGGCTGCGTAAAGAACGGCATCCCTGCCGATGTGGCGGCGGAAGTCTTCGATATGATGATCGACTTTGCAAAGTATGGCTTTAACAAATCACATGCGGCGTGCTATGCCGTGGTTGCCTACCAGACCGCCTATCTGAAATACTATTATCCGGTAGAGTATATGGCGGCACTGATGACGTCCGTGATGGACAAAGCAGAAAAGGTAGCGGAATACAATCTGATCGCCAGACAGATGGGGATCCGCCTGCTCCCGCCGGATGTAAATGAAGGAAATGTGGGCTTTACCGTAAGTGCGGACGGCGGCATCCGCTACGCCTTAACGGCGATCCGCGGGATCGGACGCAATGTAGTGGCGGGGCTGGTAGAAGAGCGTACCGCGCATGGAACCTTCAAAAGCCTGCGTGATTTTGTGACCCGTCTGGCAGACGGGGAGCTCAACAAGCGTCAGGTGGAAAACCTGATCAAAGCCGGAGCGCTGGACTGCTTCGGCGCCACCAGAAAACAGATGATGAGTGTCTACCAGCAGCTGATGGACTCGGTACAGAGCGGAAAGAAGAACAGCATCGCCGGACAGATGAGTCTCTTTGATATGGTGGATGAAGAGGATAAGCGTGAGCTGGAAGTAAAGATGCCCGTGGGGCTCGGGGAGTACTCCAAAGAGATGCGGCTGGGTTTTGAGAAGGAAATGCTGGGCGTCTATATCAGCGGACATCCGCTGGAGGAGTACCGCGGTCTGTGGGACAAAGTGATCACGCATAAGACTTCGGATCTGATGGTGGAGGAGAGCGAGGAGGAAGGCGTGGCGCGGGCAGCCGCCGTGGGCAATGGGGAACGTGTGACCCTGGGAGGCATCCTGCAGGGGATCAAGATCAAATATACCAAGACCAAAGGCGAGGCTATGGCGTTTCTGACTCTGGAGGATATGGTCGGCCAGATCGAAGTGATCGTATTCCCGAAGGTATACCGGCAGTATCAGTCCCTTCTGGTGGAAGACCGCAAGGTCATGATCAGCGGTCGTGTGGATGCGGAAGAGGAGCGTAACAGCAAGCTTCTGGCCGAGACGATCGTGGACTTTGCGGCAATCCCGAGAACCCTGTGGCTGCAGTTTGCCGATGCGGAAGAAAAGGCGGCGCAGATGGAAAAGCTTACTCCCATCCTGGATGCTTCCGACGGTACGGACAGCGTGAAGCTGTACTGCGCGGACAGTAAGACGGTGGAATCCCTGCCGGCTAACCGCAGTGTGGCAGTCAGTGACGATCTGCTTGCGGAGCTGCGTGCGGTACTCGGCGAGAATAATGTCCGTGTTACCTACAAAACGAAATGAGCAGGTGGGAAAGATTTAGTTGAAAAACACATCGCTATCATATAAAATATAGCGGTGGAAAGGGAAAGCGCAGAAAGCGCACCCGAATCGGCATAAGGGAGGCAGAACGGCTATGCCAAAAACAGCAGAAAAAAAGAGTGATAAAACAGTAAAGACCATAGGCGTGTTGACCAGCGGTGGCGATTCACCGGGGATGAATGCGGCGATCCGTGCCGTGGTACGTAAGGCGATCGCAAACGGCCTGAACGTCAAAGGTATCAAAAAAGGATACCAGGGTCTTTTGAATGAGGAAATCGTAGATATGAACCGCCGGTCGGTATCGGAGATCATCGGTCTGGGCGGAACGATCCTTGGTACGGCAAGATGTGCGGAATTCCGTACCGAGGAAGGGGTAAAGAAAGGTGCGGAGGTCTGCCGTAAACACGGCATCGACGGCATCGTGGTGATCGGCGGCGACGGTTCCTACCGCGGTGCGCAGAAGCTCTCCCACGAGGGCATCAATACGATCGGACTGCCGGGGACCATCGACCTGGATATCGCATGTACGGACTATACGATCGGTTTTGATACGGCCATCAATACGGCGATGGAAGCTATCGATAAGGTAAGGGATACGTCTTCTTCCCACGAACGCTGCTCCATCATTGAGGTAATGGGACGTGGTGCCGGATATATCGCTTTGTGGTGCGGTGTGGCCAACGGCGCGGAAGATATCCTGCTTCCCGAAAAATACGACTACAACGAGCAGAACATCATCAATCATATCATAGAGAACCGTAAGGTCGGCAAGAAGCATCATATCATTATCAATGCGGAAGGCATCGGGCATTCCACTTCCATGGCCAGACGGATCGAGGCGGCGACCGGTATGGAGACCAGAGCAACGATCCTGGGCTACATGCAGCGAGGCGGCTCTCCTTCCTGTAAGGACCGTTATTACGCGTCGATCATGGGAGCGCTGGCAGCAGACCTTCTGACGGAGGGCAAGACCAACAGGGTGGTTGCACAGAAGAACGGCCGGTTCGTGGACTTCGATATCGATGAGGCGCTGGCGATGGAAAAATGCATTCCTGAATATGAATATGAAGTGAGTAAGATCTTATAATGATCACATCGGTTGCAAACGAAAAAGTAAAGCATATCGTGCAGCTGCGGGATAAAGCACGGCTGCGGGAAGAGGAGGGCGTGTTCCTGGTGGAAGGGGTACGCCTTTTTCGAGAGGTGCCAAAGGAGCGTGTGGCAGAATGCTATGTCACAGAGCACGGGGTGGAGCTTCTGGGCTTTGTGCCGGAAGGTGCCGAGATGGTGAACGATACCGTGATGGCAAAGATGTCGGATGTGAAAACACCGCAGGGTGTACTGGCTCTGGTGAAGCGCAGGGAATACGGCTGGGGAGATCTGCTGCAGAACAAGGCACCGCTGCTGTTGATGGCGGAGGATCTGCAGGATCCGGGCAATCTGGGGACGATCTTCCGTACGGCGGAAGCGGCCGGTGTGGATGGCATCATCTTAAGCAAAGGCTGTGCGGACGTGTATCAGCCCAAAGTGGTGCGTTCTACGATGGGGGCGGTATTGCGGCTTCCGTTCCTTACAGTGGAGAGTATACCGGAATGTTTTGAAAAGCTGAAACAGAACGGTGTGACGGTTTACGCAGCAGCGTTGACCGGAAAATCCGTACCGTATACGGATCCGGATTACACGAAAGGCTGCGCATTTCTGATCGGCAACGAGGGAAACGGTCTGCAGGCATCGACCATTACGGCAGCAGAGACGGCCGGTCAGGTCGTGATCATCCCGATGGCGGGAGCAACGGAATCCCTGAACGCATCCGTAAGCGCGGCAGTCCTGTTGTATGAGGCAGCCAGACAACGCGGTTTCAGCGCCAAGAAGTGCAATCGTTCCATCGATTATTGTTAATATGATGATTCTATAAACAGAAAGGACGAAAATAACTATGAAGATCGGATTTATCGGACTCGGTAATATGGCAGGCGCCATGATCGGCGGCCTGGTGAAGAATGGCCTGGTAAAGGCGGAAGAGATCTACGGCGCAGACGTGAGCGATGCCATGGTGGAAAAGCGCGCGAAGGAATTCGGCATCCACACAGGCAAAGATAACGTGGCGGTCGTCAGAGAAGCAGACTATCTGGTACTGGCAGTCAAGCCGCAGTTTGCGGCAGATGCGATCGCCGGCTTTGCAAAGGAACTGCGCAAGGATCAGGTGGTGATCTCCATTATGGCAGGCAAGACCGTGGCGTGGCTGGAGGAGCATCTGGGCAGCGGGATCAAGTGCGTACGCTGCATGCCCAATACTGCAGCGCTGGTAGGAGCGGCGATCACCGCAGTTACACCGAACAGTAAAGTAACCGAAGAAGAGCTGAAAGTCGCATTGCAGATCCTGGAATCCTGCGGACGGGCAAGCGTGGTACCGGAGCACCTGATGGATGCGGTGGTCGGCGTGAGCGGATCCGCACCGGCCTACGTGTTTATGTTCATCGAAGCGATGGCCGATGCCGCGGTGGAAGAGGGGATGCCCAGAGCGCAGGCGTATGAATTCGCGGCACAGGCTGTCTACGGCAGTGCCAAGCTGATGATTGATACCGGCAAGCACCCGGGCGAACTCAAGGATATGGTATGTTCTCCGGCCGGAACCACGATCGCAGCAGTGCGTGTATTGGAAGAAGCCGGTTTCCGCGGCGCAGTGATCGATGCAGTGGAGGCTGCTGCAGAGCGTAATAAGGAACTGTGATTCCCGGAAACTGACAATCTTATGTAAACAACTACCCGCCATTAGCACGCTTTTGGCGGGTTTTTCTGTTTTTTCGGGCGATTTTCCCATTTGCACGTCATTGTAAGGGCTTACATGAGGCCCCGGTGGCGGAGAAGTAATAAATACGGGTGTTTCACGAAATCCGTTTTTGTTTCACATAAGATCGGAAAAAGGCAACCGGATCGAAAATTTGACAAATGATTTTAACTGTGCTATTATGCCTTGCAACTTAAATGTAACACTTTTGTAACATTTGCAATAACTTCGTAATAAGTTTACATAAATTATGAAAAAAGCCCCGGAAGGATAGGGGCATAACAGTATTGTAGATCCTGCAAAAAAGGTTACGGGGACAAAGGTATGAAGTCAGGTATCGCAGCAAGAATAGCGGCAATTCCCGTTATCTCCTTACTGGTGTACGGAATGTCCGTAAGGGGCAGTGCGGCACAGGTTGTAGACCGGCTGGTATTGGAAGAAGCGGCGGCGGGCGCTGCGGAGTATGTAGAATTTAATATCGAGCCGACTCCGGAAGAAGTGGCGGAGATC
This sequence comes from Lachnospiraceae bacterium, assembly GCA_017634975.1. Lineage (GTDB taxonomy): Bacteria > Bacillota > Clostridia > Lachnospirales > Lachnospiraceae > NK4A136. The sequence goes on from JAGBMJ010000125.1 coordinate 17,921, forward strand.
ATCGCACAGAACAATGCCTGGAAGAATCCCGGGAGCATTGTGATGGCAGATGTGTATTCTTCCGTAAATGTGCGTACGGAGCCGAGCGAAGATGCAGAACTGGCCGGCAAATTGTACAAGGACTGCGGTGGCTATATCCTGGAGTACACCGACAGCTGGACGAAGATCGAGTCCGGTAAACTGGTAGGCTGGGTGCGTAACGATTACCTGATGTTCGGAGAGGAAGCGCAGGCAAATGCGGAAGAGGTGGGATCTTACCGGGCAACGGTGAATACCACTACGTTGCGGGTACGTACGGAACCTTCCACGGAGGCGGCATGCTCCGGTATGGTGGCCGAAGGGGACATTTATGAAGTGGTTTCCCAGGAAGATGGATGGGTAGCGATCGACTACGAAGGGGACAACGGATATATCAATACGGAATATGCGGATATCTCATTTCATATCGACTATGGTGAGACGATGCAGGCGATCGAGGCACGTGAGGCAGCAGAGAAAAAGGCCAGGGAAGAGGCAGCAGCTGCGCAGGCCAGAGCGGCTGCAGCAGCGGCAGCCGCCAAGAGAGAGGCGGACCGCAATCAGTACTATGGTGTATATGCAGCGGATGCTTCGGATGTGGTGCTGCTTGGTGCACTGATCCAGTGCGAAGCCGGCAATCAGCCGTACGAAGGTAAAGTAGCGGTCGGTGCGGTGGTAATGAACCGCCTGCGCAGCGCCGCCTATCCGAATACGCTCTATGGTGTTATCTATGCATCGCATCAGTTTTCACCGGCAGGCTGCGGGGCACTTGACCGGCGGATCGCAAAGGGCGTGGATCAGTCCTGTCTGCAGGCGGCCCAGGAAGCATTGAACGGCCGCTCCAATGTGGGCAATGCAACGCATTTCCGCAGGACGGGTGCACACGACGGCATCGTGATCGCAGGCCACGTATTCTGGTAAAGAGACCGAGAAACCGATATAAAGGGGTCAGGATTTAAAGATAAATTAACGGGAGGGTTATAAGCCTTCCCGTTCTTCTCTTTACAGGGGGAGCGGTTGCAATTCCCCCGCATTTGGAGTATAATGTGCCATATTGTTTTTTACAGAAACAAACGCAAAGGAGTGACGAGTTATGGATTTGAAGGGCAGAGATTTTTTGACGCTGAAGGATTTTACGCCGGAGGAGATCCTCTATCTGGTGGAACTGGCAGCAGACCTGAAGAAAAAGAAGAAGGCCGGCATCCCCGTAGATACCCTGCGTGGGAAGAACGTGGCGCTTATTTTTGAAAAGACCAGTACCCGTACCCGATGCTCCTTTGAAGTGGCGGCACATGACCTTGGCATGGGATGCACCTATCTGGACCCGAAGAGTTCCCAGATCGGCAAGAAAGAAAGCATTGCCGATACCGCAAGAGTACTGTGCACTATGTTTGACGGTATCGAATACCGCGGCTACGGTCAGGAGATCGTGGAGGAACTGGCGAAGTATTCGTCCGTACCGGTATGGAACGGACTGACCAATGAATATCATCCGACACAGATGCTGGCGGACCTGTTAACGATCCGTGAGCAGTTTGGTGACCATAAGGGACGGAAGCTGGCTTATCTTGGGGATTCCCGTTACAATACCGGCAATTCCCTGATGATCCTGTGCAGCAAGATGGGTATGGACTTTGCCGCAGGCGCACCGAAGAAGTACCAGCAGGATTCGGAACTGGTGAAGATCTGCGAAGGCTATGCAAAAGAGAGCGGCGCAGGCATCCTGATCACGGAAGATGCGAAGGAAGCGGTGAAGGATGCCGATATCATCTACACGGATGTGTGGGTATCCATGGGTGAGCCGGACGAGATCTGGGAGGAGCGCATCCGCGAACTCTCTCCTTATAAAGTAACGAAGGAACTGATGGCACTGGCAAAACCGGGCGCGATCTTCCTGCACTGCCTGCCGGCTTTCCACGATCTGAAGACGACGATCGGTAAGGAAAAAGGCGAGCAGTACGGTATCACCGAAATGGAAGTGACCGATGAAGTGTTTGAGAGCCCGCAGTCCAAGGTGTTTGAGGAGGCGGAGAACCGTATGCATACGATCAAGGCAGTGATGGCGGCTACGCTTGGGTATTCTACCATATGAAAGCAGAGATCTTAAGAGCGATCCGTAACAGCAAAGATCATATCTCCGGACAGGAACTGTGTGAGCGCTTTGGCGTGTCGCGGACGGCGGTCTGGAAGGTGATCAAGCAGCTGCAGGCGGAAGGTTATGATATAGAAGCGGTGACCAACAAAGGTTACAAACTGCTCAGCTACCCGGATCTGATCAGTGCGTGTGAGCTGATGAGCCGTGTAAATACGCAATGGGCGGGGCGGAAGGTGTACTTCCGCAAAGAGCTGACCTCTACCAACGAGTATGCAAAGATCGTGGCGGAGGAAGGCGCTGTGCATGGGGCTTTGGTGGTGGCCGATAAGCAGACCAGCGGGAAAGGCCGCAGGGGACGTACGTGGATCTCGCCGTCCGGCCAGAACATCTATATGTCATTGCTTTTGCGGCCGGATTTTTCACCGAACAATGCCTCGATGCTCACACTGCTGATGGCGGTGAGTGTAGCGGAAGTGCTGCATCATCTGTATCCGGAGCTGCCGGTGGGGATCAAGTGGCCCAACGATGTGCTGATCGGTGACAAGAAGGTGTGCGGGATCTTAACGGAGATGGACGCCGAACCCGATTATATTCACAACGTGATCGTAGGTGTGGGCATCAACGTGAACCAGACCGAGTTTGACGGGGAACTGCAGTCGATGGCAACGTCGCTGAAGCTGGAAAAAGGCATGCCGGTAGACCGTGCGCAGATCATCCTGGCCGTGATGGACTATTTCGAATACTATTACGGGCTCTTTACCGAGCACCAGGATGTATCGGATTTTGTAAATATCTATGACAGTTATCTGGTGAACCGCGGAAAGGAAGTACGGGTGCTGGATCCGAAGGGAGAATACGAAGGTACGGCGGAAGGGATCAATGACCGCGGCGAACTGATCGTGAATCTGCCGGGTGGCGGCGTACGGACGGTTTCCTCCGGAGAGGTGTCGGTCAGGGGAATCTATGGCTATGTCTGAATTGGAAGAAAAATATGTGCTCTGCGGTGCAAGCGCGTATGAGCAGAAATACTTTTTTAACGAGCAGGAGTACGGAAATCTGCCGGAATCGGTAAAAGAGGAACTGCATATCCTGTGCGTTCTGTTTACCGAGGAAGTGGGCGGTGTGTTCACGATCTCCTTTGATGAAGAAGGCGGCGTACTGCTGCATACCGAAGCGGCGGAGGAGGATTATCTGTACGACGAGGTGTCTGCCGGGCTGATGGTCGGGCAGGTACGCAGGAAGCGCCGGGAACTGTTTGAGACGCTGAGCCTGTATTACAGAGTGTTTGTATTACATGAAGATATCAAACTGGAGGAATAAACCATGTTACTGACGGTAGATGTAGGAAATACCAATATCACCTTTGGACTGTTTGAAAAGAAGGAACTGCTGTATACCTTCCGTCTGATGACAGTGACGCAGCGTACATCCGACGAATTCGGCGCAAACATCCTGGGGCTGCTTCTGTATAACGGATTGAAAAGGGAAGAGATCGAAGGTGCGATCGTTGCCAGCGTAGTGCCGAATGTAATGCATGCTCTGGTAGGTGCGATCGAGCGCTATGTGGGGCATAAGCCGATGATCGTAGGACCGGGGCTGAAGACTGGTATCCATATCGTGACCGAGAATCCCAAGGAGATCGGCCCGGATCGTATCGTGGATGCGGTAGGCGCTTATGAGAAGTACGGCGGACCGGTACTGGTGCTGGATTTCGGAACGGCGACCACCTACGACCTGGTAAATGAAAAAGGCGAATTTGTAGCCGGTATCACGGCACCGGGGATCAAGATCAGTGCCAAGGCACTGTGGGAAGATACCGCCAAACTGCCGGAAGTCGAGATCAAAAAGCCCGATTCCATTCTGGCGCAGAATACCGTGACCTCCATGCAGGCGGGGCTTGTGTACGGCCAGATCGGTCAGACCGAATATATCGTCAATAAAGTAAAGGAAGAGTCCGGCCTGAGCAATATCAAGGTAGTAGCCACCGGCGGTCTTGGCTCCATCATCGCCGACGAGACCGATGTGATCGAGATCTACGACCGTATGCTCACGCTCGATGGCCTGCGCCTGATCTACGAGAAAAATGCATCCCGTATCTAACGCAACCCTGCATCCCCTACACATCGGTTCTGTCACCATAGACACACCGATCATACTTGCTCCGATGGCCGGAGTAACGGACCTGCCCTTTCGTCTGCTGTGCAAACAGATGGGGGCGGGACTTTTGTGTATGGAGATGGTAAGCGCCAAGGCGATCCACTATAAGAATAAAAATACCGAAAGCTTAATGGCCATCGACGAACGGGAACTGCCGGTATCGCTGCAGCTTTTCGGCTCGGAGCCGGAACTGATGGCGGAGGTGGCACATAGTATAGAAGAAAGACCGTTTGCGCTGCTCGATCTGAATATGGGTTGTCCGGTACCGAAGGTCGTGAATAACGCTGAAGGCTCGGCACTGATGAAGGATCCGAAGCTGGCGGCAGAGATCGTACGTGCGATCTCATCTGCGATCCAAAAGCCGGTGACGGTCAAGATCCGGAAAGGTTTTGATGATGCGCATGTCAATGCCGTGGAGCTGGCAAAACGACTGGAGGATGCCGGTGCGGCGGCCATTGCAGTCCATGGCAGGACCAGAGAGCAGTACTACAGCGGCAAGGCAGACTGGGACATCATACGGCAGGTAAAGGAAGCGGTAGCGATCCCGGTGATCGCCAACGGGGATATTGACAGCCCGGAAGCGGCGGAGCGCTGCATCGAAGAGACCGGAGCAGATGCCATCATGATCGGCCGCGGAGCACAGGGCAATCCGTGGATCTTCCGAGAGATCAAGCATTATCTGGAATGCGGCGAGAAGCTGCCGAGACCGGATGCGGACGAGATCAAGACGGTACTGCGGCAGCATGCGCAGCTGCAGATGGAGGTGAAAGGCGAATACATCGGAATGCGCGAGATGCGTAAACATGCCGCATGGTATCTGGCCGGTTTTGCACATGCTGCCAGACTGCGAAAGCAGGCATGCGAGATGGAGAAACTCGAGGATCTGGAGCACCTGATCGATATGATCGAAGGATAGAATCCGGCCTCCCCCTTGGGGAAAAACGGACAGAATCGGACGGATGAGGTGTCATACCTTGACAGTTGCCGCGGAAAACGGTAAAATTATTTGTTATCGGTGTTACATCTTGCACACCGCTAACGAGATGACAGCAACATTTCAAAGAGAGGAAGGAAAAAAAATGGCGGAGAAAGTACAGATCTCAAAAGAAGGTAAATTACAGTTTGAGGAAGAGCTGCATGAACTGATCTCGGTTCGCAGAAAAGAAGTAGCACAGAAGATCAAAGTAGCTCGTGAACAGGGTGACCTTTCGGAAAACGCCGAGTATGATGCAGCGCGTGATGAGCAGCGTGACATTGAAGCGCGTATCGAATATTTGGAAGAACTGCTGAAAAATGCAGAAGTTATCGAGGAAGTAAAGACCGATAAGAATAAGGTGCATTTCGGCAGCAAGGTAAAGATCAAGGATGTGGAGCTTGGAGAGGAGTATTCCTATACCATCAAGGGTGCTAAGGAGTCGGATGCTCTGGAGGGCAAGATCTCCAATACATCTCCGCTGGGTATGGCACTGATCGGTCACAAGAAGGGCGATACGATCGAGGTGGAAGCACCGGCCGGTACCATCAAGTATGAAATTCTTGAGATCAAAAACTAAAGATATCAGTAAACAGGAGAACTACCGTGGGAGAACAGGTAAAGAACGAACAGAATAAACCGCAGGAGCAGGATGTAAACCAGCTTCGGAAGGTGCGCCGTGAGAAACTGGCGGCCCTGCAGGAAGCAGGCAAGGATCCGTTTGTGATCACAAAGTACGATCAGACGCATCATTCTGATGAGGCGATCCGTCTTTATGAGGCGCATGAAAAAGAGGTCCTGAAGGATTATGTGGAATTGGAAGTACTGCCGGAGCCGGCAGAAGGCGCCGACAATGATACGATCGCGGCTTACCGCGCATCGAAGAAGGCGGCTTATGAAGCGAGACGCGCCGTGCTGGATGCATCTCCGATCAACGTGTCGGTAGCAGGCCGTATGATGTTTAAGCGCGTGATGGGTAAAGCTTCCTTTGCCAATTTCCGTGACCGCAACGGCGATATCCAGGTGTATGTTTCCAAGGATGCGCTGGGCGACGATGCGTATGCGGACTTTAAGAAGAGCGATATCGGTGATATCTACGGTGTGAAGGGCTATGTGTTCCGCACCATGACCGGTGAGATCTCGATCCATGCGACCGAGATGACGCTGCTGTCCAAATCCCTGCAGATCCTGCCGGAGAAGTTCCACGGTCTGACTGATACGGATACCCGCTATCGTCAGCGTTATGTGGATCTGACCATGAATCTGGATTCCCGCGATGTATTTGTGAAGCGGTCAAAGATCATTTGGGAGATCCGTAAGTTCCTGGCAGCCAAGGACTTCATGGAAGTGGAGACACCGATGCTGGTAGCCAATGCCGGCGGTGCAGCGGCAAGACCGTTTATGACCCACTTTAATGCACTGGACGAGGATCTGAAGCTGCGTATTTCCCTGGAGCTGTATCTGAAGAGACTGATCGTCGGCGGTCTGGAGAGAGTCTTCGAGATCGGCCGTGTGTTCCGTAATGAGGGTGTGGATACCAGACACAATCCGGAATTCACCCTGATGGAACTGTATCAGGCATATACCGATTATAACGGGATGATGGATCTGACCGAGGAGATGTTCCGCCATCTGGCACAGAGCGTACTCGGAACGACCACCTTTAAATATGGCGATATCGAGCTGGATTTCGGTAAGCCGTTCCGCCGCCTGCGTATGGCAGATGCGGTAAAAGAGTACACCGGCATCGACTTTGATGATCCGGCACAGGTACCGGATGATGCGGCTGCCAAGAAGCTGGCGAAGGAAAAGGGCGTAGAGTACGAAGAGCGCCACAAGAAGGGCGATATCCTGAATCTCTTCTTTGAGGAGTTCTGCGAAGATCATATGATCCAGCCGACCTTCGTGATGGACCACCCGATCGAGGTGTCCCCGCTGACCAAGAAAAAGCCGGGATACGAAGGCCATGTAGAGCGTTTCGAGCTCTTCATCAACGGCTGGGAGATGTGCAACGCGTATTCCGAGCTGAACGATCCGATCGATCAGAGAGAGCGTTTTGCGGCACAGGATGCCAATGCGGCAGCAGGCGACGACGAAGCAGAGCATACGGACGAGGATTTCCTGAATGCACTGGAGATCGGTATGGCTCCGACCGGTGGAATCGGTTACGGTATCGACCGCCTTGTTATGCTGCTGACTAACAGCCCTGCCATCCGCGATGTGCTGCTCTTCCCGACTCTCAAGAGCGTGAACTGAAAAAACTCAGTAAAATCAATGGTTTGCGGCACTTCGGTGGCTTGGAAGTAACACAGAAGTCACACAAATATCAAACCTTGTGAATACGGATATGGACGAATTTACAGGGCGTAC
>JAGBMJ010000126.1 GCA_017634975.1 Lachnospiraceae bacterium
CTTGGCGTAGAATGTCTTATCGCCTCTCGTTCCTTTAGTGATCGTTGTTGTGGCAGGCGTGGTACATTCCTCATCCTCAAACCAGCCCGCGAACTCACAGCCGTCCTTTACGGGATCGGCCAGCGTAAAGCTCTCCGTATCGGCGGTATATGATGCCGGATTGTCCTCAGCATTCGTGCCACCGCCCAGATTGTAAGTAATGGTATATACAGGCTCCTCCGGCGCCGGTAACTCCGCATCATAGGAGCCGATCCCGGCAATCCGGAAATGGTAGGTTCCCGGCTCTGCCTGTATCTTAAACATGACTCTTACCAGCTGCCCGGCAGCTACCTCGCCGGATATCTTAGTTGCCCCTTTGTACCAGGTAGGCTGCTCAAAATCACTCCATGCCAAATGCTTTACTACACCATGATCCGATGCTTTTCCAAGCCAAGTGATCGGGAGTGCATAGCCAATCGAGTCATCTACGGCATCCCCCAGTTCAAGTACAAGTTCGGGAGAAGCATCGCACTCATATGAAATGGTCAGACCGTCCCAGTCCGTGACATCGACAGCATCCGGTATATTAACCGTATCACTCGTCTGTCCCGCAACATCAAAGCAAATATATACAAACGGTTTAGCCGTTAAACTCGCTTTCTCCAGTATAACCGTACCGCTTACCCCCCAAAACTCCTTGACATCTTCATCACTGATGGCAGAACCGTCACCATCCGGATCGGCCTGATCAAAGATCACCTTCGAGTTGCCGTAACCCCCCAAGCTTGCAGTATTAAAGGCATTGTCCACATCGGTGAGAACATACCAGCGGCTTCCGTTACCCAGCCCTGTATTCACGACGGCTGATCCATCTTTTCCCAACCACGCAAACTCTGTCACATCCGGTCCATCAGTCGACTTTTCTGCATATGTATATGTGTACGTCGTATCCGCAGTGATCTCCGTCGTTGTGTTTGGCTTCACATCCCAGCTGCCGGCCTTATATCCTTCCGATGCCATATTTCCTACGGTCGGGATATCCGCAGGAGCCAGTTTCAGCGCATCCCCGTCCGAACCGGTCAGGATCACCGTTTTGGCCGCTGTCGTTCCGTCATTCCACGCACCGTTCACTACCTTGAAAGTTACGGTCGCACTTATACTGTCTTTCGCTTCATACGAATAAGTGTATGTTGTATCTTCGTTGATCGCTGTGCCTGCAGACGGTGTCACATCCCAGCTTCCGGCCTTGTAGCCATCCGATGCCTTATTTCCCACGGTCGGGATATCCGCAGAAGCCAGTTTCAACGTATCTCCTTCGTTACCGGTCAGCGTCACTTTTTTATCTGACGTGGTCCCGTCATTCCACGCACCGTTCACCACCTTGAAAGTTACGGTCGCACTTATACTGTCTTTCGCTTCATACGAATAAGTGTATGTTGTATCTTCGTTGATCGCTGTGCCTGCAGACGGTGTCACATCCCAGCTTCCGGCCTTGTAGCCATCCGCGGCCTTATTTCCCACTGCCGGGATATCCGCAGAAGACAGTTTCAACGTATCCCCTTCGTTACCGCTCAGTGTTACTTTCTTATCTGCCGTGGTTCCGTCATTCCAAGCGCCGTTTACTACCTTGAAGGTTACGGTCCGGCTGATTACATCACGAATTGTCGAAGTCACATATGCCGGTTCTGTATCACTATGGCTATCATCTCCAACCACCTTGTACCAGACATAATAGGTTCCTGCATCGGTGCCGGTGGGGATGGATGCCGAATAAGTTTGTGTTGCTTCGGTCGCTGTGCCGAGGGCATACTGCATAGTGCCGCCGGAAGCTTCCCCTGCAGTCACAAGTGTCTGCGCAGAACCGGTATAGGTCAGCGTCTTAGCTTGCGGAGCTTTGGTAACGGTTGCTGTCTGCTTTGCCGTGAAAGTATAAGTGAACGTTGTTGCTCCGGTGATCGTTGCATCTGTCGGATCTGTGTCCCAGGATCCGCCCATATAACCGGAAGCGGCCTTCATACCCGTAGGTACGCTGGCAGGTTTTGCTCCGCTTTGTACGGTCTCCGTCATATCTGTCGTGCTGTCATCCGACCAGGTTCCGTTAACTACTTTATATGTCACGGTGTAGGTAGGTATAGCTATGGCATCCGGAATCGTTATCTCCACGTCTGCCGTCGGCGTACCGGAAACCGTGATGACCGTATCACTGGTTCTGGCAACGGTGATCCCGTTTGTCGTGGTATAGGCCTCGCTTGTCTCCGGGAACTTATACCCTTCGTCTGCAGTGTAGACCACATCCGTCATTGCGCCTGTCACACCGGTCTGCGTCACTGCGCCGGAATCCGTTGTTTTGGTCATATTACTGCCCGGAGTGATGGTCACACTATGTAGAACCGTAAATGTATTTGTTTCAGATGAGAAGATGACCGATGGCAGATTGAGCTTTAAAGCGGGGCGAACACCAAACTCTTCGCCGACAAGGCATCCATAGCCGCCAACGCTCACGTACTCGCCGAACACGCACGCCGCATGATCATCAAGGGAACCGGCCGAGCGAAGCCACCACTCATTATGATCAGTGTCCCCACCTGTAAAACCTGCTTTCCGGACATCACCCGAAAGTGTCCTTGCTTCCGCTGTGCTTAAAAGATACAGCTTGCCGTTATCCGTATCCTTGATCGCACCCGCAACATTTGAGAAATCGGGCTTACCATCTCCTGCAGTTCCCGCAATAATCTTATCAAGATAAGCTTTCACATCCGA
>JAGBMJ010000127.1 GCA_017634975.1 Lachnospiraceae bacterium
ACCACTTCCGGTAGGAATATCGGATTATATCCGTGCACAGTCAGAATACTATTATGTGGACAAGACACTCCTGATCAAAGAGTTTCTTGATCGTAAAGCTTTTGTCTCATTATTTACAAGACCAAGACGTTTCGGAAAGACACTGAATATGGATATGCTTCGGGTTTTCTTTGAAATATCCGATGAAGATACAAGCAGGTATTTTACCGACAAAGAGATCTGGAAGTGCGGGGATGAGTACAGAAAGCATCAGGGGAAGTATCCCGTGATATTTCTTACATTTAAGGACGTTAAATATGATTCCTGGGAAGCAACGTTTGCAAAGATCTCCGGGCTGCTGCAGGAAGAATTCGGAAGACATTCTGAACTGCAAAACAGTGATAAACTCGAAAAGTATGAGAAAGACTATTTTGAGAAAGTATTAAACGGACATGCGAATGAAGTAGAGCTTTCGGCTTCTCTTCAAAAGCTTTCCAAAATGCTTGCAGCTCATTACAAAAAAGCCCCGATCATCATTATTGATGAGTATGATACTCCGATCCAGGAAGGGTATTCGAAAGAGTTCTATGATGAGATCATCGGATTCATGAGGAACTTTTTTTCCGGGGCGTTCAAGGATAACCGTAATCTGTCATATGGTTTCCTGACCGGAATTTTACGGATAGCGCAGGAGAGCATTTTCAGTGGTCTGAACAATCTTACGGTTAATTCGGTAATGGACGAGGAGTACGACAGTTTCTTTGGCTTCACGGAATCCGAAGTGGGTGAAATGCTTGTTTATTACGGAGCATCTGATAAGGAGGAGGAACTTCGGAACTGGTATGATGGATATTTCTTCGGGAACAGGGAAATATATAACCCGTGGTCAGTGATCAATTATCTGTCGAGAGGATGCCTGCCGCAGGCATACTGGGTGAACACCGGAAAGAACGAGGTGCTGGAAGATGTACTGAAGGCTGCAACGGGCGATATCACGGAGAAACTGTATTCCCTTCTTCAGGGCGAGCGCGTGATTGCCAGGATCGATCAGAACGTGGTGTACAGATCACTTGCAGAAGATCCTGCGAATATCTACAGTCTGCTTCTGGTAGCCGGATATCTGAAGACACCAAAGAAGGAACTTCAGGGCGATGGAGCATGGCTGTGTGAGGTTTCGATACCGAACCGCGAGATAGCTGCAGTATACAAGAGTGAGATCCTCTCACATTTGATGCAGATCGGCGCAATGGGGAGAGCTACAGCCAATAAGATCGCTGAGAGCCTTTTTTCACAGGATACAAAGCAACTGCAGGACGGAATAGGAGAATACTTAAAGAAGAGCATCAGCTTCTATGATGCCGGTGCGGAAGGGTTTTATCATGGACTTGTTCTTGGGCTTGTTGCTTTGATGGATAACCAGTATCGGATCAGGTCCAACAGAGAGTCCGGCGACGGACGATATGATATCAGCCTGTTCCCCAGGGAAAATAAATATCCGGGAATGATCATGGAACTGAAATGGGATAAAAATCTGAATGATGAGGAACTGGATGCCTTATCTGCAGAAGCTCTTGATCAGATAAATGACAAAGGCTACGATACTGAAATGCGTGAGGAGGGTGTAACTCAGATCATAAAATTCGGGATAGCATTCTCAGGAAAAAGAGTAAAGATACGAACGGAATAAAACATTGTGCCCTAAGGATCTCTTCGGAGGTCCTTTTTGATGCTTTTATTGGATAGTTGTCGTTCGGTCAACTCATTCCAGATGGCAGTACGTGAAGGAATCCTTCGTGTGAATCCTGCCTCGGGAGCACTGACAGAGATCAAGAAGAGCCATGTATGGGTGAAGACAAAGCGCAAATCCCTGACAGTAGCTGAGCAGAAAGCATTCATGAATTATCTCTTTGAGAAGCCTTGGTAAAAAGAATCCTGAGTACACCGATTTTAAGTATTGGAATGAGAACGGCTGGATCGGCAAAGTAAGACCATAATAGCATAATTTTGTCGGATTGATCGGAGAATTTGTCTTCTCTGCCGGATACATATGTTAATGCGACATTTGTGTCAATCAATACTTTCAATCGGTGCTACCTCCAGGCCAATTAAGAATTCCGTACTTTTCATCCAAAGCAGCGGCTCTTTCTGATTCAGAAATAGTATAAGCAGCAGTTTGCTTTCTTAACTCCTGCATTTTTCTATAAGCTTGCATTTTGGTAGAAATATCAGATGATTTTGAAGGACTTTTCCGGTTGCCATCAGCGGGAGCCATTCTCATCATAATTTCGATGACTATACTTACACTATCATCAGGGAGTTTGTCGATCCATTTATATGCTTCTTGTTGGAGTGTCATTTTTATTCACCTATCCTTCCTATAAACGATAATCATTGGAAGAAAACTAAATATTTTTATGATATTATTATAAAACTACGGACAAAAATATCAAGAATGTCAGATAGTAGGGGCACAATAAATCGTGTCATTAAGTGCGAAAACTTCCATGACAGCCTACGCACTTAACATATCCGGCAGTATAGCCTTATCATCGATGTAGCAGTCGCAGGTGATCTTCCGGGAGTTGGTGCCATACTTTTCGATGATCTCCGGGAGGTTGTCATTGACGGCATCAAATTCCAGTTGGTGATCCCGGCACCAGGAGACGGCGTCCTCTAATGATTCGCCGACGCGGCAGGTCCAGAGGATTAGTTTGTTGCCGCAGCGTTTTTGCTCAATCAGGTAACGGATCAGCGGGAGATTTGGTTCCCCGAGTTCCGGCCAGTTGCTGAAGCAGAGTGTTCCGTCAAAATCAACGGCTATGATCTGATAGGTGCTCGTATTCATTGGGGCCTCCTTTCTCGGGGAGCGATTTAAGATCCAGCTGAAAAAGCTCATCGGTACTTATTTCCAGGTAGTGGGCAAGCCGGAGCGCCAGCTCCAGATTAGGGTAACAATCGCCGGTTTCAATGCGGGCGATGGTGCGGGATGAGCAGTTTACGGCAAGGGCCAGTTCCTCCCTGCGTATGCTTTTTTCAGCGCGTACCTTTCTGAGATTATTCAAAACGGACATTTTATAGATCCCCCTTTCGCTTATGGTGTCTATATTTTAGCTCGGGGGGTGTCCGAATAATTGGACTAATTAAGAACGGGCGATAATGCGAGAATATGTATTACTTCTTCCAATCTTGTTCATATTCCATGATATGGAAGAGATTATAGGATTTGGATGGTTCTTCAGAAATAATCCGGAAATATTTAAGAGATTTCCGATAATTACTAAAGCATACAAGGATTACACAACCGCGGGAATGGCACTTGCGGTATATGAAGAATTCATTCCTTTTTTCGGAGTCAGTCTGATGGCATATTATTTTGAAAATGATGTGTTAAATACCATTTGGTTGGGATTACTGATTTCCCTTACAGCACATTTTATCGTTCATATCGGACAGAGTATCTATATCAGGAAATATATTCCGTCTCTGATCACAAGCGTTGTTTGCCTTCCGATAAGTGTGGTCATATTGATAAAGAGTTCGGAATATTTAGTTTTTAGTTTGCCGACAGTCCTGATCTTGGCCGGCAGCATTGCATTAATGATGGTCAATCATAGATTTGCACATTGGCTTATGCATAAGTTCGGAAATCAACTCGGATGAACTAATAACTTCACATTTCCGAACTTAATCCTTCACGCAGACATAAAATAAGTGTTGATGAAGGAATACTCATTCCGCCCTCTATCCATTTGATAAGCATTGAGTTCATACCACCAATACTGTAAGCAAGAAGGTATGGTAGCTGATCTCTATAATGATCAACGAAATCTGCGGGTCTTATGAATCTGAACACTTCGAATGATCTGTCGTATGACTCTTCAAACAGTTGCGGCAGAAGATTACTTCGCCTCATCAAATTCAGCGTTTCCGTGTGCTTTTCCCAGAAATCAAAAAAACATTGTACTACATCCCAGTAATGGTGTATTCCGCTTTCCGTTATTGAAGATAAACACTCCTGATAAAGCGCATCAAACAGATGTTTCAAGACTTCATCTTTATCCCGAAAATGCCTGTAGAAAGTCTTTCTTGATATCCGGGCTTCCTGCGTAATCTGAGTTACCGTGATCTCTTTATAATCATAAGTATTCATTACCTTGAGCATAGCCTTAGCTATTTTCTTCTTCGATTGTTCGGCAATAAGCCCGTTTGTATTGTTCATGAGTAACAGATCTCCTGAATGTGTGACACATTAGCTTTTTTACTTGCTATCGTTTGCAACGCAATTATATAATAATCCCGAATAGGTTACAAGTGTTACCCCAAGGGAGGCGTGATACGATGGAATTAAAAAGATATAAAAAAGTTAATAGAATCAAACAATTCAATTTCCAGATCAACAGAGTGTTAACTTATGGAAAAGAAGCTTGTGATGAAGAACTGGTTATCAAGTATTTGTCAGATGTTCGTACAATAGAAGAATGGTACGAGGCATGGACTAAATTATCAGTTATAGCAATTGATGGTAACAAGTATATGCATGCCGCATATTATGATAGAATGGCAGAATTCTTTCTAAAGCAGAGTGATAGCCGAAAGCCGGCATTATATGATAAATGCATTGAAGAATATCATAAAGCGTTTGAGCAGTTAGGTATAGAGTATAAGGCATATGAGGTTCCATATGAAAAAGGGTTTCTTAAGTGTATTCGAATGACTCCGGGAAATTACAAACAGACTGTACTTGTTTGCGGCGGATATGATTCCTTTATAGAAGAATTTGTACTTCAGGTTCGCAAATTTGTTCAAAAAGGTTTTGATGTGATTCTTATGGAAGGACCGGGTCAAGGAGATTGCGTATGGCAAAAAATATATTTTACTGAAAGCTTTGAACTCCCGGTTGCAACAGTTCTTGATTACTTTGGTATTACATCCTGCACAATGGTAGGAATATCATGGGGAGGGTACTTTGCCCTGAGGTCAGCAGCTTTTGAAAAGAGGATAAAACACGTAGTTGCATATGATGCTATGGACGATGGAGTGGAGGTGATGACTAATATTTTCCCCTGCTTTATATGCTGGTATATCCGTAAGCTCATAAAGAACGGGAATGAGACGAAGCTTATCAGGTTGTTGACAAGAATAGCGAAAAAAAGTGTATTGGCAGACTGGATGCTATCTCAAGGGCAGTTTATTACGGGCGCGGATTCAATTCCTGCGATGTATAAATCTCTTGGCAAGCATAATTTGACAGGTTTGTATGAGAAAATAGATCAAGATGTGCTTTTACTTGCCGGTGAAAAAGACCACTATATACCAATGTGTCAGTTTGAAAGATGCAGGGAAAAGATTAAAAATGCTAAATCTATGACATCGTGTTGCTTTACCATAAAAGAAGGCGGAGAACAGCACTGCCAAATAGGAAATCATAACATAGCTGTTGATACAATTCTTGATTGGATTGAAAGAATCAGCTAAAAAGATTGCGGAATTCTTATACAGGACATTGATGGTAGTTTATATTGGAATATAACGTGCTAACGGTGTTTGGGAAAATCGCAATTTTACTAAATAAATTAACTTATAGGATAACTTAGAACAACAAAACGGATGAACTCATATTTGTCTACTTGGAAAAGGAATAATCTCATTTTTCAATTTATGAAACGTTTGAATAATAATGGATTTTTAGAACAGGTGAAGCGGTTTTTGATATGAATAACAAAACAGTTCAATCAAAGAAAAAAAGAATATCTATTCTTGCAATCATAGAGGTTTTAATATTGGCATTTGGCATTTTACTAAGCATCTCAAGTACTTTAAAGCCACTGCCGTACACACTCAGATATGTGTGGTGTTTTGCTTTTGTGTTACTTGGAATTGCGATGATTGCAGTTCTGATAGTGTTAATCAGAAAACGATTTGTATGGCTATTGGGTTTTGCTTTTATAATCATTTATCTTTTTGCTGCAGGCAGGGGAGCCTTCACATGTGAACTTAATGCAAGTCGTCTGAAAAGGGTGAATAATTTTAGGGGCAAAGAAGTTATCGCGACGATAAACGATACTACATACACCTGGGATGGTGAAAACGTTTCATATGATCGGAGCAATCTGGATTATATAGATTATTCAACACTTGAGAAAGTAAGCGTAACAATTGATGGCGAAGAAAGCTCGTATGGCTTGCTGCAGTGCACAGATTCGGCGGATTTAGCACTAGAGGTTTATGGTGGCGCAACGGGAGTGTTTTTAATATTGTCGCCGGAAGGAGAGAAGAACGAAAATGGATAACAAATCATACTTGATTAAAGATACCACAAAAGAAGAACATATAGGTTTATGTGAATAAAGGCAAAAGACAATGATATTATCAGATAGGGAGTGAAAAACCGTGCGAACCAAATCCAATAAGAAATTTATGTTGTTATCGGCTATAGGCATCTTCATGGTAGTTGATTCGCATACTTTTACGGCTTTTAATCTGTTTGGAAATTACATCCCTTACAATTCGTTCTTTATGCCGATGTTCGTATTCATATCCGGATACTTCAATAAGGTGGACTCTTCTACCAAACTTCCGGCTTATCTGTGGAAGAAGATAAGAACACTGCTCCTGCCGTATCTGGGAATATCCGTGGTTGTATTTGGGCTACAATGGCTGATCAATTTCTATAAGCATGGAGAAGTGCCTTCCTATCCGCCTGGGTATCTTTTGTATATGCTACAGAGAGTAGTGACTATAGGCGCTCCTTATCCGCTTGTAACACCCATGTGGTTTGTGATATCGTTGTTCTCTGTTCTTATGGTATATGCGGTCTTGAAGAAATTTTTTTTCAAGATATGGCGCAGCTACATCATGTTCTCAATATTTGCCTGTCTTAGCCTGCTGGTAGTATACCTGGTGAAGAATATGGATCCGGTCACTCTGGAGAACTTTTTGCTTCCTTTAAAGGTGCTGTTCCTGCTTCCGTTTATAGAGATAGGTATACTTTATAGGGAGTATCTTGAAGACAAGCACGAGAAACTCTCAGGGGGATGGAAGGTCGGACTGCTGTTCGCACTTTTTATCGCCAATGTGGTGCGTTCCAACTATCTGCCGCAGGCTTACGATATCGCTTTCGACAGAATTGATGATCTGTCGGGATTTTCGAGCCCTTATATATTCACTCCGCTGATATCTTCCGTTATCGGAATAGCATTCTGGCTGACGATTGTAGATTTAGTTGGTAAGCCATTGCGGGAGAGCAGGCTTGTTAACTATATTTCCTGTAATACGTTCTGGATAATGGGATTTCATGTAGCGTTCTTCAATGTGCTGAACTGCATTCTTATGGCAATCAATGAAAACATTATTACTATACCGTACTTTAATTCTGAATCCTTTATGGAATCCGAATGGTATTATTGGGAAATCAACAGCAATGTAAGATCAATCTACGTTATCTTTGGCTTATTCGGACCGCTGATTTTGAAACTATTATACGATAAGATAGTGTTGTCTGTTGTACGGATAAAGGCAAAAGATAAAAATCGAAACGGTCTTTGATATGGATTACAGATTATAGTTTAAAAAGACACGAACATTGTTATGGAGAATAGAGACAAAATGATTTGCCGAAATATAAAATATAAAATCTTTTCGACGGTTGTTCCTTTGGCATGTATGATGTTTTTATCAGGATGCATTTTTGCACCGACGAAAAAAGAAGTTGAGAATTATGTAGCGAATCAGACGGATGAAGATTGCAGGATAATTAATAGCAGTGGGAATCCATTTTACAAAACGTATATGTTTCGTTCAAGGGAGAGAGACCTTGAATTCGATGTTGAAGCAGATACAAAGAATGGACAGAAGAATTTTACCATGCACTATGGAGCGGGCGTTTATGCCTATTATTATCCTCGGTTGAAAGAAGAGTTTGAGAATAGTGAATGTCAGACGGAAGATGTTTTTGTATTTCATATAAACGGACCGGCGGATTTAAAGGCAGTATCCGAAACACTTGCCAACTGTAATGATATCTTAAGTGATCAATGGAACTACACGCCGGGGGCGGATCTTACTGACAGCGATTTTTTGGGAATAAATATTTTTTTCGATATTCCGAACGGAAACGGTGGGCGAACAAGAAGTGCTTACAAGTATGTGTTAAATGGTTTTGATGATGAAGAAGGAATATATAACCTGCTTGAAGAAAATATGGGTTTATGTGAATAAAGGCAAGGCGTATTTGGATAAGAAATATAAAGTAAAACAGTCACCCATATGAAATATGACACATGTGTCTATTGAAATGTTTGTAAAACGGATGTATAATTTCAATCACAGTAGACAGATCGAACATACGTGCCCTGTATGCGACGGCATCTGCGGAGTACTGATAAGGTAGAAGGAAAGGGTTACTGGCATAAACAGAATAATCCTATAGTCTGCTTATAAATATACATTCGAATATATTGAGACTTGCAGAAGAATCGTCGGATTTGGCAGAGAACCTTCAGGGGCGGCACTGCAGGTCAAGAGTTTGTTACGAGCTGGATTTAGCAGAGAACTATTAGGAGCCGACAAAACGGAAACAAGCATCGGAATTTTTTTCCGGTATTGTTTGAATACGTTTTGTCGGTTCTTTCTTTTTGCCTGTTTCCGTTTTGGGGCGGAAAGAGGAGAAAATGAAGAAGGATATCATTACAGAGGAAACACTTGGGCAGAGGATCAGAACAGTGCGAAAAAGGATGGGAATTACCCAGGAGGAACTGGCAGAGAGGATGCATTTTCCGAAATCAACCATTTCTGCTTATGAGAATGACAAGATTGATATCAAGGGTAGCGTTATAGCGGAGCTGGCACAAGCTTTGGCTAGCACGCCCAATTATCTGCTTGGAGTGGAGGTGGATCCGGAGACGAAAGAGTTGGCACGGCTATTTAAAGCGATTAAGGACTCGAATGTCCGGGAGGCGCTTCTGGTGCAAATTAGGGCATTATCAATATCTCTATAATTTTTTCCTTGCAATTAGCTTGTAACGGTTTTTCATAAATTTAGAAGGTGAATCGAAGAATCGTTTTTCGGATACGGTAAATTCGCCCTCAGATGCTTTTAAAGCTAAAAGTTCCCAAGTACAGATTAGATCTGCAGCTTGAAAAAGCTTATAGTCGGCGGGGGATACTTTACGGAACTCGACATTTGTAAAAAGAACATTAAAGACGGATGTGAGAATCTTTGTCAGTTCATGCTGGCCGTTATCGTAGTATATAATGATATGATCAAAAGTATTCAGATAATCCATCTGATTACGAAGTTGTAAAGAGATTTCACGTGATAATTTACCGTATAAGTCTATAACATCTTGATTCTCTGTTTTTCGAACAAAAGGACATATATAATGTATATCCAATTTCCTAACAAAATTATACATAGTATTAATCAGACGGGCCCGTGTTGCTTCATCATCATATTGAAAGTATATTGACTCACGGCGAATAAGCGGCCCCATGTGGACGGCGTGAGGAGGGAAGCCTAATTCTTGAATGTGTCTGTCAAGAACAGCAATGTCCTCGGAAATGTCAACCTTTTGCTCGTGAAATACCATTGTAACCATATAGTAAGGGGCTTTTTCGGAGAAGTCTCCAAATACGCCGGACTCATCTATGAAGATGCTTAAAGTGTTTTTCAATTAAGAGAACCTCCAAAAAAATGGCGGGGTAAATATCCCCGCCGCTTGGTGGACCAGGGTCTTTCGACCAGCCCAAAAACTAATTATATAGTATCATATCCAGGCGAAATTTCAAGCCTTTGTTGATATAAATATGCCGGTAGCTTGAAAATTGTTTCGGTACAATGTGGCTGTACTTTTGGGACGAAAAGTACAAGGTTTGGATAACGACACAGGGGAGCGCAGCAAATATACTTTAATTATCAAAAGCAAACCGGTTTAGCTTTCATACACATTTTTTAAGGAAGGTGAAAGCGATGTCTAGGAATATTTATCAATTATATGAGGAAGGCACGGCAAAAGAACGGGCGGAACTGATCTACAGCAATTTTGACAGTTTTGCAGGCATTCTTGAGGATTACAAGGCGAGGTTGATCTACGAGATTCAAGCAGAAGAGCAGTTTTGGCGTTGCCATAATCGGGATGAGCTGGGAGTCCGTATTCAAAATCTTGGGAATTATGATGATCCGACCGCACAGGAAGTTCTCGATAGAATTTCATTGGAGAAGAGTTTTGAAGGGACGGAACAGATAGAGCTGAGTGATCAGATTGGCAGTGAGAGGAAACGAATCCTGAGAAGGAAGCATCACGTGCTTATCATTATGGGGGAAGAATACTGCCTATTTGACAAGCATCTGCGCACGCTTAGGTTGACAGATCAAAATCTGATCATCCCATATCTTAGGCGAACCAAGGATTATTGCCAGATGGCAGAAGAAAACAGGGTATCTGAAGGAAGCATACGGCAAAGGATATATAGGATCCACAAATTGCTGATTGAAGATATGACAGGCTATTTTATAGAAAAAATATAGGGGGAAATGCAACATGAAAGAGATACCTGAGTTTGTATTTCCGCCGGAAACAGAGCAGATAGCTATAAAACTGGCTGCTTATGATATATTGCGTCAATTGTGCGAGGAAGGCAGGATAAGCAAGGCAGAATTACAGTACATTGCGGAAAAGCATAATATCAGTTGTGAAACTATGGAATAGGACGTATAATGATGTCATTTGATTTGTGTATGACATCTGGAAAGATGCGAGGAACGAAGATGAAACGAAAAGTTGCAATCTACGCCCGTGTCTCAACAGAGCACGAGGCACAGATTTCGGCGCTGGAAAACCAGGTGCAATACTACAATGAGTTATTACAGAGACATCCTGAGTGGGAACTTGTCGACAGATACATTGATGAGGGGATCACCGGGACTTCCATTCATAAAAGGGAAGGTTTTCTCCGGATGATGCAGGATGCTCAGAAAAAACGATTTGATCTGGTCGTTACAAGAGAGGTTTCGCGTTTTGCCAGAAATACGGTAGATACGTTGCAGCAGACAAGAATCCTCAAAAGCTATGGCGTGGAGGTGTGGTTCACAGAAGACAATATTTGGACGTTAAATGATGAGGACGGAGAGCTCCGACTGTCGATCATGGCAACACTGGCCCAAAATGAGAGCAAAAAGATCTCACAGCGTGTAAAAGCCGGGCAAATGATCTCTTTCAAGAATGGCGTGCTATACGGAAATGGTAATATTCTGGGGTATGACCGGGTGGATGGTAATCTGGTTGTAAACAAGGATCAGGCCGAGACGGTAAAGAGGATCTTTGAACTGTATCTGGCGGGAAACGGAGTCAGGCGGATTCAGGACATTATGGAGCAGGAAGGGCGTAAGACCGCCACTGGTCTGACGAGATGGCAGTCAGGAAATATCAACCGCGTTTTGGGCAATTCATTTTACTGCGGAAGGATAGAATATCGCAAACAGTATGTCCAAGACTATCTTACCCAGAAAAAGATCAATAATCATGGTGCTGTTGATCGGATTTATGTAGAGGGCAAGCATGAGGCGATCATCTCACTGGAAGTTTATGATCGGGCAATGGAAATCAGAAAGAGCAAAACCCGGTTTGGGCAGGATGCGGATGGTAAGGAAGTTCGTAGCGGCAAACCACTGAGCAAGTATGTGTGGGTCAAAAAGTGCGGATGTACCTGTGGACATTCATTCAATCGAAGGATTGCTCACAAATGTAAATCCGGGGATATTTCCTATGTGTATCAGTGCTATGCGCAGGTGAGGATCGGTACGCCAAGATTTCGGTTGAAAAAGGGTCTGGATATCGAGGGGATATGTGATAACTCGACCTTTATGGAGTGGAAACTCGATATTATTGCAGACTTTTTGTTTAAGAAACTCATAAACAACAGGCAGGCGATATATGACGAGGCGATCTCCATGGCCGGAGATTTGATCAATGTCCCGATGGTCGAGGCAAATGACAGAGAAAGAGTCGAGAACAATATCCGGCAGATCGATAAACTGAAGAAACAGATAGCTACGCTTGTCGATATGTGTTCGGAAGGTGACATTTCCAGAGAAGTCTTTCGACAGAAGAAAAAGAAACTTGATGACCAGATTATTAACCTTGAAAAGAACAATAATGAGTGCAGACAGCAGATTCTTGAGTCGGAAGATGATGATTTAAAGCGACATCGTATTGAAAGCCTGACGGAATTCATTAATATGAAGGCTTTTGATCCGAGAGGGAAGGTGCCGGAGACATTAATAGATGCGTTTGTTGAACGAGTGATCTATGATAAAGGCGTATTTACTCTGTACCTTAATCCGAAGCTTGGAAACGAGCGCTTTGACATCAACACAACCGATTGGAAGAAAAGCGGGCTGAAAAAAACGCCTGTTCAACATACCAGCACAGGCCGCTATCGCAAGCAAGAAGAAATAAATAAAACTGCAAAATAAACAGTATGCAGGGAGTCCGTAAAGGGCTCCCTGTTTTTATTCTATATAGGAAATTGTTTTGCAATTTCAATAAAAAAGCCCTCCGGGGGATGCACGTATGATATGTGAGATAGACGGCATTACAGTTACATGTTATAATCGAGACGCATCAAACGAATCCGATCAGAAATCGAGAATAGGAAAACAATGGAGATCTATACGGTAGAACAGATCACAGAAGCAGATTTCGGCTGTGAAGAAACGCAGCGAAAAGAGCCAATGGCATTGCTGAAGCTCGGATCGTATACTGATAGAGGATATAACGAAGGCGTTGCAGTAGGAGAGAAGTAAGAGAGCAAAAAAAGTCGAGAGATAACACTCGGTGATAGAGTATGATAGGCTCACAAGGAGTTGAGCAGATGGACGAACAAAGAGAAGCGGTTCGGAAAATGCAGGACTATATCCGCGAACATATTCAGGAGGATATCACGATCGAAGATCTTGCGAAAGTATCGGCATTTTCAACGTGGTATGCGAGACGGCTGTTCCAAAAGTATCTGAATATGTCACCGGCAGTTTACATCAGGCGCCTGAAACTGTCAAAGTCCGCATTGAAACTGAGAGACGAACAGGTGACCGTTCTGGATGTCGCCATGGATCTGGGATTCGGAAGTGTGGATGGATACCAGAGGGCCTTCCGAAAAGAATTCGGATGCAACCCGAAAGAGTATTCCTTGGGTCCGGTTCCGGTCTGGCTGTTTACTCCTTCCCTGATCGAAAACAAGTCAGCCAAAGAAAGGAATGTGAGCCAAATGAACGAAAACAAAAAAATCCGGAACATCTTTATTCAGGTGATCGAAAAGCCGGCAAGAAAGGTGATCATCAAGCGGGGGATCAAAGCAGACGAGTATTTCAGTTACTGTGAAGAAGTCGGCTGTGATGTGTGGGGGCTGCTGACGAGCATAAAGTCCATCAGTGGGGAGCCGGTGTGTATGTGGCTGCCGAAGCACTTAAGAAAGCCTGTGACGAATGAGTATGTGCAGGGGGTGGAAGTGGAGAGCGATTTTGACGGAAGCGTACCGGAAGGATTTGAGCTCATCGATCTGCCGGCGGCGAAGTATCTTCTGTTTCGCGGAGAACCGTTTGCTGAGGAAGATTATGCGCAGGCGATCGGTGAGATCTGGGAAGCGGAAAAGAAGTATGATCCTGCTTTTATCGGATATGAATGGGATGCGGACAACCCGAGGATCCAGCTGGAACCCAGGGGAGAGCGGGGATATATTGAACTGGTTCCGGTGAAGGAAAAATAAGGAAAGAAATATTGCGGAAGTGCCTGCCGATGCGGCAGGCACTTTTTACCTTATAGGAAATTGCTCCGCAATTCCCTATGGTAAAAAGCCCTCCGGGGGATGCGCACTTCTTCACTACGTTACGCATAGTGATTTTCTAACGGTAAAACCGTAAGAAAATCATCTATCGCGCGTAAGGAAGATGTTGCTATCGCAACCGCGCTCGGCGCGAGCGTTCTGCAAGCAGAACGCTTTTTCATCTGCAAAAAACGTTACGATCACAGTACGAAGGCGGTGAATAGTGACAAATAGTAATACACTGTTTTTCTCTCTTGACATAACTGTATACATACTGTATATTTATATATACACAGTGCATATACGGAGGGGAATATGATCACACTGGAAAAGGTTGCAAAAGATTTTGGGAAGTTTAAGCTGCACGAGATCACGACGGAAATCCCGGAGGGATACATCTGCGGACTGGCCGGCAGGAACGGCGCGGGAAAGACGACACTGCTGAATCTGATGCTGGGGCTGCTAAAGCCGGAGGATGGCGAGCTTACGATCGACGGGATGCGTTATGAGGAAGAGGAAAAAGCGATCCGGAATCTTCTCGGGTGTGTGCTGGTGGATGAACTGTTCCTGCCGGCGATGAGTCTCAAGGACAATGCGGAATACTTCGGACAATACTATGAGGCATACGATGCGGGCTTGTATGAGAAGTATTTATCGGAATTCCACCTTGTACCGGGGAAAAAGTTTAAGACGTTGTCGAAGGGAGAAAAACTGAAATGCCAGTTTGCGTTTGCGCTGGCGCATCATCCGAAATATCTGCTTTTGGATGAACCGACGGCAAACTTTGATCCGGAATTCCGGAAACAGTTCTGGGAGATCGTGAAAACATTTATTGCGGATGGCGCCCATTCGGTGCTGCTGGCGACACATCTGACGGAGGATCTGGATCGGATGGCGGATTACCTGCTGCTTTTGGAAAACGGAGAACTTGTTGTATCCGGAGATATCGAAAGCTTTCGGGATCGTTACCGTATCGTCAGCGGAGAAGATTACCTGATCCGGAATCTTCCGAAGGACTGGCTGATCGGATCGGAAATGGGAACCTACGGAACCAAGGCGCTGGTGAAAAATAAAAAAGGGATTCCGGAAGAGCTGGTAAGCGTACCGCCTTCGATCGAGGAGTTTATGTATTACCGTTCTGAGAGAAGGCGGGCATAAAGGAGAAGATGAAAATGTTAAGGAAACAATGGAAAGATTATTGGATGATCGGGAAGATCGAATCGTACCGGCCGATCCTGGTTTATGCAGAGATATTTATTTTTCCGATCTATGTGCGCCTGATCTTTCTCGGGAAGGGAAGTTTCACATGGAAGGGTGTGGCGGCAGAAAGCCTGGTGGTGATCGGATTTTTGCTTGTGCTGCTTTCGCAATATGTGCATCCCCTCCGGCCGGGCAAGATGTATTATCTGTGCCCGAGGAGCCGCGAGGAGCGGCTTAAGGAGATCAGGGCAGCGTATCATTTCCGCAGCATGCTGCATCTGTTCCTTTTGAGTATGCTATGCATCGCATTGTATCTGATGCGGGCACTCAACGGATATTCCGTGGCATATGTTTTTCTGAACGCGGTACTCTGCAGTTTTTTGAGCCAGACCCGTGACAGCAAAAAGTCCATGCTTATGAACCTGTTTCTTACGCCGGCGATCATCATCGGTAGCGCGTTGCAGTTTGCTCTACCCGTGAACGATCTGCAAAAGGAAGATCATACCTTTTTGATCTGCTGCGTGGTGTTTTTCGTCATCGCCATCCTGCCGGCTTTTCGTTCGGTATGGAAATGCATCCGTGAGGAGATCACAGAGGCAGCAGATTACGGGGAGGCAGGGGCCAATGCTTAAGATAACGATTTTGCCGCAGGGAACGCTGGCCATCTATGAGCAGATCATCAACCAGCTGAAGAATGCGATTGTCAGCGGACAATTGCAGGCGGGAGAAGCACTGCCGTCCATCCGGAATCTGGCGGCGGATCTTTCCGTGAGTGTGATCACGACCAAGCGGGCCTACGAGGAGCTGGAGAAGGAAGGACTGATCCGTTCCGTGGCCGGCAAAGGGTTTTATGTCTGCGAATACAATACGGATTATCTGCAGGAGAAACAGCTGATGATCCTGGAAAAACGGCTGGGCGAAGTGATCGGCGAAGTGAAGCAGGCGGGGATTTCCAAGAAGGATTTTCTGGAGATGGCAAAGACATTGTATGAAACACAGTAGAGGAAAAAGAAATGGTGATAAACAGTCTGTCATTTGAACATGTGAGCGGTACGAGCCGGAAGTTTGCATTAAACGATGTGAGCTTTGCGCTGGAAACCGGTTATATCTATGCGATCGAAGGGCCAAACGGTGCGGGCAAGACGACGTTGTTCCAATACATTTTGAGCGAGAAACAGAACTATACCGGGACGATCTGTTTTGAAGGAACGGACATCGCGGGACGACACCGGGAACTGATGAATCCGATCGGATTCATTTCGGACGAGCATCCGTTTTTTAACGAACGTTCTGCGATCCAGAATGCCGAGATGCTGTCTGCCTTTTATGATGATTTTGATATGGAGCTGTTTAAGGAAACATTAAAAGAAATGGGCATCGCACCAACGCATACGTATGGGAAGATGTCGCGCGGAGAAAAGATCAAGATGCAGCTGGCCTTTGCGCTTGCGCATGGGAGCAGGCTGCTGCTGATGGATGAGGCTACGGCCGGGCTGGATCCGGTGTTTCGCAGGGAACTGTTTCAGCGGCTCCGTCGCCGGATCGCCGAAACGGAGATGACGGTCCTGATGAGCAGTCATAATGAGGAAGAGATCCGGAAGAATGCAGATTATGTGGCACTGATGCAAAACGGTACGTTGGGAGGTTTTCATGAAACGATTACAGATGGATGAAAAACAGCAGAAGAGGATCGAAGCCTTTTTTAAAGAGGAGACCACGTATTTTCCGGATCATGTGATGAGCGATTATGCCTATTATATTTTGGCAGCATGCAGTCTGGTGCTCCTGCTCCCGCCGCTTCGGCTATGGGAGGGGGATAAGTACCTAAGCATTATGGGGCCGTATCTGTATATTATGGGAGTGGCATTATCGACAGCACGCTATCACAGATTCCGTGAAAAACTTTCCGGGAAGATCCTTTCGGTTTCGCAGCTTTTATGCTATCTGCCGGTGGAGCGGACACAGCTTATGCTGTTTCGGATCCGGAAAATGTTAAAGCGCACGGTACCGTATACGGCAGTGGTTATGCTGATCCGCTGCGGGATCTCCCTGGGCGTGTACCATACGTTGTCCGTCTGGGATTTTGTGCAGCTGGGAGGAATGCTCCTGTTTATGGTGCTGGTGGAAGTGACCCGTCGGTGAGTGCAGTGGCTTGACAAATCATGGGAACTGATAAAGCCTATTATAAAAAGATTTTACATATCTGACCAAAGGTCGGGTGGAAAAATACGCAGTATGAGGGAGAAAGAAAACGATGGGTTTGGAAGTAAAAGATCTGTCAAAAAAATACGGTGACAAGACCGTGGTGGATCATGTGAGTTTCTCAATGGAGAAGCCAGGCGTATATGCACTGCTGGGAACCAATGGCGCAGGAAAGACCACCAGTATCCGCATGATTCTGGATATGCTGGACAAGGACAGCGGTGAGGTGCTCTGGAACGGGGAGCCGCTCAGCTTCAGCAATTGCAACATCGGTTATCTGGCGGAGGAGCGCGGTCTGTATCAGAAATATCCACTGATGGACCAGATCATGTATTTCGGCCGTCTGCGCGGTGTGAAGGATGCTGTACTGAAGGAGAAGATCCGGTACTGGTCGGAGCGGCTGAAACTGGATGAATATCTGTATCCGGTGGAAGTGAAAGATGCCAGAGGACGTGTAAAGAAGGTGAAACCCAAGAGCCCGGATCAGCTGTCCAAAGGAAATCAGCAGAAGATACAGTTTTTGATCGCCATGCTCTCCGATCCGGAACTGCTGGTACTGGACGAGCCGTTCTCCGGTCTGGATCCGGTGAATACCGATATCTTAAAAGATGTGGTGCGTGAACAGATCGCTGCCGGAAAATATATCATTATGAGCAGTCACCAGATGGCGGCCGTGGAGGAGTTCTGCACCGATATCACCATTATGTCGCGCTCCAAAGCGTTGGTACAGGGCAACTTAAACGAGATCAAGAAGAGTTACGGACGTGTCAATCTGGCATTAAAGTGTGAACAGGACATCCGCGAATACATCGAAAAGATGGAGATACAGGTGGTATCGGAAAAAGAAAACGAGTATCAGCTGAAAGTGACCGGGGAACAGCAGGCCAATGCGCTGCTGTGGGAACTGGTACATGCCGCGATCCCGGTGATCCGTTTTGATCTGTCAGAATTGTCACTGCATGAGATTTTTGTAAAAGAGGTGGGGGCAAATGAAGAAGAGCAGCAATAATATCTACAGCTGCGAGGGGATTTCCAAGGTTTTTGCATTTACCCTGGCGCAGACGTTTAAAAACCGCACATACAGGATGAGCTTTATCCTGTTTATCGTGATGATGATGCTGATGGGACCGATCAATTATCTCGGCACTTCTGCCGGGATGAATGCGGCCGAGAGCAGTGATGCGATCAACGACGAAATGGATCTGAAACGGATCCTCTTCGTGAATACCACGTATATACCGTTTACTTCTGCAAATGCAGAACTGGCAGATACCGGATTTGGCGTGGCAGAGCTTACGGACGCAGAGGCGGTTCCGGAGCATTTGGCGGATGACGAGATTGCGGTATTGATCGACCGTCAAAAAGGGGAAGAACAGAGTACCTATATGCTCAATGCCATCGTATCCGATCATTCCAATATTACCGCAGCAGAGCTGGATGCTTTATGCGATCATCTGCTGGAGCGTTTTGCACAGGCACGCCGTGAGGTGGTGAATCTCGGAGATACGCAGATGGAGATCCTGCAGAAAGGACTGCAGCAGGGCAGCGTTTTAAGCTATGAGGATTATGAGGCCGAGCTTAATGCAGCCTATACGAACCGTCAGATCAGCTCCTATAATATGCTGTACTCGATTATCCTGATGATCCTGGTGGCACTCACCGGCTCGTACGTGGTCTCTTCGGTTATGGAGGAAAAGACGTCCAAACTGGTAGAGAATCTCATGGTCAGTGTACGGCCGCTGGCACTGATCATGGGAAAGATCCTGGCGATGATGTGCTATGTGTTTTTGATGATCGTGATCGGTGCGGCGCTTTCGTATGTCAGCAATACGATCATGGAGTCGATCACGGAACCTTCCATCAGCAGAGAAGTGGGCGGAATGCTCAACTTTTCCAGACTGTTTACCTTTGCGGGGGCAAAGGGGATTTTGATGCTTCCATGTATGATCCTGACCTATTTTATGTACTCGATCCTGGCGGGACTTTTGGGAAGCGCATGTACCAGGACGGAGGATGCATCTTCTGCGATCGGGGCCGTAACCATGCTCAACATGGCCGGATATATGGTTGGGGTGATCGTGCCGAATGTAGAGAATCATACGGTGACCACGGTGGTTTCCATTCTTCCCTTTGTATCTTCTTATGTGGCACCGGTCGGATTTATCTGCGGAAGGGTTCCTTTGTGGGCATTCCTTCTGGGCGTAGCATTACAGATTGTGATCTGTGTGCTGCTGTTTTTGATCTGTGCCAGGACGTACCGTAAACTGATCGTAAATGACAGTAAGCGGCTCCGGTTCTCAGAGATCATGAAAATGGCATTTCAAAAGGAGGTGGCCTGAGTGTTTCGGAATTTCGGAAAAGTATTTGCTTTCTCGATACATAACCAGATGGGGAGCAAAGGATTTAAAGCATTTACAATTACCCTGGCGCTGCTTTTTCTGATCGTACCGGCGATCGTTATGATGCTGCTTGCCGGGAAGCAGGAGGAAGAGGAAAAAACGATCGAGAGCTGCGGTGCAGAAAACGTATTCATTGTCAGCGATTATGAGGCAGTGCCGAATCTGCTCCTGTTCCATGAAGTGACCGAGGAGAATTATAAAGAGATCCGGTATAAAAATGCGGACAGCGTGGATGCGGCGCTGGAATCGGCAAAAGCGGCCGGGAAGGCCTTTGTGCTGCATTTTTATCTGGAGGAAGACTATATCCGTGCGGATATTATCCTGCCGGAGATGGATGGCCGGGAAGAGGATGTGATCGATCCTGCGACGGCGAAGAACTATTTTGCATTTATGGAGGCCAATCCGACCCTGTTTTCACTTTTGCTGACCGGACTCAATCAAAGTGAGATCATGGGGTTGATGCCGGGAAACGGATACAGTACCTATACGGAGAGCGGCTATGCAGCCGGAATCACGATTGAGGAAGATAAGCAGGGGGCGGATGAGCTGATCCGGGATTCTGTTCTGGAGGTATTTCAGATGATACTGCCGTATTTTACCATTATGCTCCTGTATTTTCTGATCCTGTCCTACGGCAATGCTACCGCACAGTCCATGGTGATTGAAAAAGAATCCAAACTGATGGATACGATGCTGATCAGCCTGCATCCGGAAGCGATGGTAGCCGGCAAATTCCTGGCGATCGTTTGTTCCGGACTGCTCCAGGTCTTCGGATGGCTGTTGAGTATCGTCGTCGGGATGTTTGCCGGTGTAAAGCTCACCGAGGCCACCCATCCCGGATACGAGTCACCGATCACGGTATTTTTCAGCTTTATGAACGAGCTGGGGATCTTTCAGCCGGTTCACGTCATTATCGGGATGCTGTTTCTTGTGGTAGGCTTTGTTCTGTATCTGAGTCTGGCGACCATTGCGGGATCCATATCGTCCAATCGCGAGGAAGTGGCCGGGCAGAGTTCCTTATATGTAATGCCGCTGCTGGCTGCGTTTATGCTGGTGATGATGGGCGGCGGACTGACGGCGGGAGGAGCCCCGTTATGGATGGATTACATTCCGTTTACGGCTGCACTCCTGATGCCTTCCCAGCTGGCACTGGGAACGGTAACGGCAGCGACCGGACTGGTTTCACTGCTGATCACGCTTGCGCTGACCCTGCTGCTGGTGATCACGGCAGGCAGACTCTATAAGGCAATGTCTCTGTATAAGGGAAACAAAGTCAAACTTGCAGATGTGCTCCGGCTCGTCCGGGCAAAATAAAAACCATGGGAAAAACCATGGGGACGGACCTGGTGGTTTTTCAAAAACCATGGGGACGGACCTTGTGGTTTTTCAGAATGAGGGAAAGCGAATATGAAAAAGACTGATATTCTTTGTATAGGAACGGCACTGGTGGATTCGATCATCAAAGGGTTTGACGAAACGCCGGTCTCCGCATCCGGATACCGGGCGGAGTCCGGCTCCTTAAATGTCGGCGGCGAAGCCGTGAACGAAGCGGTGACCGCCGTAAAGATGGGCATGCAGACCGGGATCCTTTGCTTCCTGGGGGAAGATCAGGCCGGGGATATGATCCTGCATGCACTGCAGGCGTTTGGCATAGATACTTCCTGCATTGTACGGGAAAAGGAGCATGCCACACCGGTCACGACCATGTTTGTCCATGCAGACGGTACGCGAAAATCCATCACCAATACGGCACACCGTTACAATTTTCATCCGGAACGATTCCCGGAGTGCATCCGGAGTGCACGGGCGATCATCTTAGGTTCCCTGTTCCGGGCACCCTTTGACGATCCGGCAATCATCCATGCGGTATTGCAGCAGGCAAAAGAGGCGGGGGTGATGATCTTTGCCGATACCAAGCTGCCGAACTTTCACCCACTTACGCTTGCAGACGTAAGCGATAGTCTGCCGCTGGTGGACTATATCACGCCGAATGAAGACGAAGCACATTATTATACCGGGAAAGAGACACCGGAAGAGATGGC
>JAGBMJ010000128.1 GCA_017634975.1 Lachnospiraceae bacterium
CTTTCCTAGAGTTTCGGCAATAGATGCCTTGGGCTCACAATTACTGATACCCTGCTCGATGATCTTTCTATCTTCGAGAGTTAAATGTGAATTTGGATTGTTACCCATGATTATCACCAGTCCTTTCAAGGACGGTTGCCAAAATCACTATTGTAAGACTAAATTCAACTACATATAAGTGGAACTTAGGGGGAGATCCTGTAAGAGTAAGATCTACTTAGAGGTATTAGAAGTGGAATTTAACTTTTCACTTCACATAGGAGCCGCCGGCTCCTATTTTAATTTGTCGAAACCGTTAAAATATGGTATGATAAGCATCGGGGGTTATCGTTATGGAGATCACACCGATCGCGTATATTCATACCGGTTTTTCTGAGAAATTCGGCATACCCAGGCAAAGCGGCCTGGTGCCGGATGCGGTTGGTGTGATCGAGTTTGTGCCGGAGTACCGGCATCCCGATGCGCTGCGGGGAATCGAGGAATACTCGCATCTGTGGCTGATCTGGGATTTTTCCAAAAATCATCGTAAAGAATGGGCTGCTACCGTGACACCGCCGCGTCTTGGCGGGAAGGAGCGCAGAGGCGTATTTGCCACCCGCTCTTCCTTTCGTCCCAATCCTCTGGGATTATCCTGTGTAAAATTAGAAAAAACTGAAGCAACGCAAGACCGGGGAAATCTTCTGTATGTATCCGGGGTGGACCTGCTGGACGGGACACCGATCTATGATATCAAGCCCTACCTGCCCTATGCGGATGCACATCCGGAGGCAAAAGGCAGCTTTGGGGAGCTGTATTCGGATCGGAAACTGATCGTGGAGTTTCCGGCGGAACTGGAGGTGCAGCTGCCGGAAGAACTGCGTGGTGCGGTACGGGATATTCTGGCCTGCGATCCGAGAACGGCATATATCAATGATCCCGAACGGATCTGGGGCGTAGCGTATGGTGGCTATAATATCCGCTTTACCGTACGGGACGATATTTGCAGAGTCGTGGAAGTGCAGAAGACAGGGACATAAAATACGTCTTTCGATGATGGTGTAAAAACGGATGAGGTGAATCTTAAGAGTGGAGTATAAACGATCAGAGATTATGAGCAGTTTATTATATGACCGGAAAAACCGGAAAATGACGAAGATCACGCAGTATGGCGGCAGGATGATGCAGGCAGCCTATCAGGGGAAATGCAGCCGTTTCCTGCTTCCTGTGGTGACGAGCCGGATCTATACACGGCTGTGGGGCGCATGGCAGTGCACACCGTTCAGCTGTAATAAGATCCCCGGGTTCGTTAAGCAGTATCATGTGGATATGGCAGAGTATGAACAGCAGGTATTCCGCAGTTTTGATGAGTTCTTTACCCGGCCCATCCGGGAGGAGACCCGGCCGATGGATATCGATCCTGACCGGCTGGTTGCCCCGGCAGACAGCAAACTGCTGGTATATCCGGTGCGGGAAGATATGCATCTGAAGGTAAAAGGCCTGGACTACACACTGGATGAGCTGACCGGCAGCCGGCGCTTTGCTCACGAGTTTGCCGGCGGGCAGTGCCTGGTGTTCCGGCTTACGATGGATGATTACCATCACTACTGTTTTCCGGCAGACGGATGGCAGAGACTGCGGCATACCGTTCCCGGACGTCTGCATACGGTGAGTCCGTACTCTTCGGAAAGGAAAGTCTATCAGGAAAACTATCGTGTGGTGAACCTGCTGGAAACAAAGCATTTCGGAAAGATCCTGATGATCGAAGTGGGAGCGCTGTTTGCGGGACGCATCATCAACTATCCGGTACGGTGTTTCCGAAAGGGCGAAGAAAAGGGGTATTTCCGGCTGGGCGGTTCGACGATCCTGCTGCTGCTGCAGAAGGATGCGGTGCAGCTGGATGGAGATATACGGGAATACACGGACCGGGGGATCGAAGTGAAACTGCGATATCGCGAAGATATCGGCACGGCATTGAACTAAAGGCCGGGATAAAGCAGGAACAGCACGGGATTGTAAAGGTAATACGATAAATGATTGGGGGAGATCATCATGGCAGAACAACGGATCACGATCAAAGCAGAGGGCATGCGGGCAGTCAATTTTTCCATGCAGCAGAATTATGTACCTCTCTTGCGCAGCATACGTCTTACAAATGTATCGGATGAGACACAATATGATCTGAAGCTGCGGGTACGGTTTGATCCGGCCTTTGCGCAGGAATATACGGTGCTCCTCGATGCGATGGAGCCCGGCAGCAGTGTGGAGGTCAGCCCGGTTAAGATCCTGCTCTCGACAGAATACCTGTTTTCCGTTACGGAGAAGGTGATCGGAAATTATACGATCGAAGTATACCGGGAACTGCTGATCCCGAAAGCAGCGGAAGAAGAGAGTGTCATACCGCAGTTTGAAACCGAAGAGGAGATCCTGTCGAGTGCATCCGGTGAAGTGGAACTGCTCGCCAAAGACCAGTGGAGCGGTCTGGGCATTATGCCGGAACTGGTATCGGCATTTGTAACACCCAATCATCCGAAGATCGCGGAAACTCTGCGAAGCGCATCCGACCAGCTGCAAAAGTGGGGCAGGGATCCGGCTTTTACGGCCTATCAGACACAGAATACCAACAATGTAAAACTGCAGATGGCGGCGATCTATGCGGCGATCCAGGCGCAGCAGATCGACTATGTGGTGCATCCGGCGACATTTGAACCGGCGGGACAGCGTATCCGTCTGCCCCATACGGTACTGGAGCAGAAACAGGGGAACTGTCTGGATCTCTCGATCCTGTATGCCTCCTGTCTGGAAGCAGCGGGCCTAAACGGCCTGATCGTATTCACAAAAGGGCATGCCTTCGGCGGCTGCTGGCTGGAAGAGGAAAGCTTTGCCGACTGTGCCGTGGATGATGTATCGGCGCTCGAGAAACGTACCGCAGATGGTGCCGAAGAGATCCTGCTGGTCGAGATGACGGACGTGGTAAGGGGGAAGAATGTACCTTTTGATACGGCGATACAGCATGCAAGAGCCCATCTGGCAAGGATGGAGGAATTTGATTTTGTGATCGACCTGAGTCGCTGCCGCAACAGCAATATCCGCCCCATTCCGACAAGACTGGAAGAAGCACAGCAGGAAGCAGTGGATGCGGCAGGTGCAGACAGCTTTGCCGCAGCACCGAGTGTGCTCCGGCAGAACCTGAAAGGACGTGTGATCGAAGGAACTGTGGAGATCGGACGTAAGGAGCTGTGGGAGCGTAAACTTCTGGAT
The DNA here is from genome assembly GCA_017634975.1 of Lachnospiraceae bacterium. Lineage (GTDB taxonomy): Bacteria > Bacillota > Clostridia > Lachnospirales > Lachnospiraceae > NK4A136. Next base: position 3,238 of record JAGBMJ010000128.1, read on the forward strand.
TTCAGTCTGCGAAATGCCCTGCTCAATTTCCGTGTGACCAGAAGTGCAGTGCAGCTATTGGTAGCGGATCCCGCCGAGCTGGAAGATGCGCTGGCGGACGGAAAGGATTTTACCCTTCAGGCATTGCCGCCGGAACTGAAAACGGATCTGCGCGATGATAAGATGTTCTCCATGGAAAACGATAAGGCGCTGGTGGAGAGTATCTCTGCAAAGGAATTCTCACAGAAGCGTCTTCGTACCTGTTTATCCGAAACAGAATTGCAGAACAGTTTAAAGGGATTGCAGCGTGCGGCAAAGGTAAGCCTCGAGGAAAACGGCGCCAATACGCTTTTTGTTGCTGCCGGATTTCTGCGCTGGTATGAGACGGAGCTGTCAGAGAAGGCACGCTATGCACCTCTGGTAATGATCCCGGTAGAGCTGGTGCGCAGCATCAAAAACAGCGGATACATTGTGCGCAGCCGTAATGAGGAAACGCAGATCAACGTGACACTTTTGGAGTATCTGCGGCAGGATCACGGTGTGGCGATTGGCGGACTGGACCCGCTGCCGGAAGATGAGCATGGCATTGATCTGCCGCTTGTGTTCCAGACGATCCGGCAGGCCGTGATGGACAAGAAACGCTGGAATGTCGAGAGCTTCTGTTTTCTGGGACTTTTTTCCTTCGGGCAGTTTGTGATGTGGAACGACCTGCGCAACCGAACGGAGGACTTAAAGAGCAGCAAGGTCGTGCAAAGCCTGCTGGAAGGTCGTATGACCTGGGAAGCCGATGACCTTGGGATCGATGCGGGAAATATCGATGAGAAATTTGCGCCGTCCGATCTGGCGGTACCGCTGAGTGCCGATTCTTCACAGATGGTGGCGATCGCAACGGCAGCCAAGGGACAGAGCTTTGTGCTGCATGGACCGCCCGGGACCGGCAAATCCCAGACCATTACGAATATGATCGCCAATGCGCTTTATCAGGGCAAATCCGTTCTGTTTGTTGCCGAAAAGATGGCGGCGCTCTCGGTCGTACAGCGCCGGCTGGCGGCGATCGGTCTGGATCCGTTCTGTCTGGAACTGCACAGCAATAAAGCAAACAAGGCAGCCGTCTTAAAGCAGCTCGAAAAGACGCTCGAAGTGGGGCATATCAAAGAACCGGAGGAGTATGCGCATACGGCGGAACAGCTGCATTCCCTGCGCAGAGAGTTAAATCATGTGATTGCAGCGATCCATGAAAAGAAAAATTTCGGCGGTTCACTGTACGATGCGATCGCCGTGTATGAGCAGAACAAAGCCCTGAAGGGAAAAGTAGATCTGGCGGACAGCAGGGAGATGCCGTTTACGGTTGAGAGTGTTTCGGCAGAACTGCTTGCTGAATGGCAGGAGCTGCTGGGGGAATATGCGACCGCATCCTCGGTCGCGGGCGATCTGCAGTCCCACCCGCTCAAGGGTGTGTGCAAAACGGAGTATTCCATGGAACTGCGTGACAATGCGCAGCGTGTATGGAAGGAGACGGCAGATTCCTGCGAAGCCGCCCGGAAGGATGCCGATCTGCTGCGCAGTCAGGTCGGTACGGATCTGGTGGGCAGCCGGGACGGATTGGCTATGCTCTGCCGTATGGGCAGACTGATGCTGGAACAGGGACCGATGCTCGGAGCCCTGGTTTCTTTGCCAAACTATGATACGATCATGGAGCGGGTACGCCTTCTGATCCAGAACGGAAGGAACTACCTGATGCAGATGGATCGGATCTCGCAGACCTTCCGGCCGCAGATCTTTACGGGCTATAACGCCGGGGATGCGCTGGTACGTTTGCAGGCAGCACAGCAAAAATGGTTCCTGCCGAAAATGACAGGCACTTCTGCCATTGTAAAGGAAGTCAAAGCCTATGCCTTGAATCCGGCAGCCGTGACCAAAGACAACATCAAAGTCATACTGGAAGAGCTGTGGGCAGCGGAAACCTTAAAAGCGGAATTGAATGACGTACCGCAGGAGATCACCTCCTTGCTGGGCGGTCTGTATATGGCCGAAAGGACCGATTTTGCGGCACTGGAACAGGCGTTACAAAAAGCGGACAAGGCAAGACAGCTGCGTACGGCGCTGCCGCAGAAGGAGTGGGAAGCTTATACCGCAAAGTGTGCCGGTCCGGTGGATCCTGTGGAACTGCCGCGGCGCATCGAAAATATCGAACGTTTTCTGGAGAAAGAAGCCGGCGTGCGGCAGGCAGATACGATCGATTTTTCTGATATCGAAATGGCACCCGATTATCTGCAGCAGGCGGAGAAGCGTTACCGGACCTATTCGGAACACACCGGGCTGCTGCGTGACTGGACCGGTTATCAGCGGGTGAAACAGGCTCTGGACAGTATGGGGCTCGACTGCGTGACCAAAGCCGTGGAGGGAGGCAGGGTATCTGCAAAGGATGCGAAGGCGGCGTTTCTGTGCAGCCTGCATTACCGTTTTGCTTCGGAACTGATCTCGTCGGATTCCCGGTTGAGTGAATTCCGCGGAGCACAATTTGAAGGCATGATCGATCGCTACAGGGATACTTTGGAAGTGTTCCGTGCACTGACCGTGCAGGAACTGGTGGCGAAGCTGTCGTCGGAGGTACCTGCGGGAGGCGGGGAGGCAGCCGCTTCTTCCGAACTGGGGATCTTAAAGAAAGCGATCAAATCAAACGGCCGTATGATGTCGATCCGCAAACTCTTTGATCAGATCCCGGCCCTGCTGCGCAGACTGTGTCCATGTATGCTGATGAGCCCGATCTCGGTGGCACAGTATATCGATCCGAAGTTTCCGAAGTTTGATCTGGTGGTCTTTGACGAAGCCAGTCAGCTGCCGACCAGTGAGGCGGTAGGAACCATAGCAAGAGGTGAAAACGTGATCGTCGTGGGCGATCCCAAGCAGCTGCCGCCCACCAGTTTCTTTAAGTCCAACCGTATCGACGAAGAACATGCGGAGCATGAGGATCTGGAGAGCCTTCTGGATGACTGTCTTGCGATCACGCTGCCGCAGGAATACCTGAAGTGGCATTACCGTTCCCGGCACGAGAGCCTGATCGCCTACAGCAATATGCAGTACTATGATAACAAACTGTACACCTTCCCTTCGCCCAACGATCTGGTCTCCCAGGTGAAACTGGTGCAGCTCGATGGTGTGTATGATATGGGCAAGACCAAGCAGAACCGGGCAGAAGCCGAAGCTGTAGTGGCGGAGATCGTGCGGCGCTTATCCGATCCGGTACTTCGTAACGACTCCATCGGCGTGGTCACCTTCAGCGTGGTACAGCAGCATCTGATCGAGGATCTGCTGACGGAAGCTTTTACGGCGCATCCGAAACTGGAGGAGTGGGACCGGCAGTCGGCGGAACCGGTATTTATCAAGAATCTGGAAAACGTGCAGGGAGATGAGCGGGATGTGATCCTGTTCTCGATCTGTTACGGACCGGATAAAAATGGCAAGGTATCGATGAACTTCGGACCGTTGAACCGTGACGGCGGATGGCGCCGGCTGAACGTGGCGATCTCCCGTGCCAGAAAAGAGATGATCGTGTATTCCGTACTGCGGCCGGAGCAGATCGATATCAGCCGTACCAGAGCGGAAGGCGTGGCGGGACTCAAAGGATTTCTCGAGTTTGCAAAACACGGACAGGGCATGATCGTGGCAAAGAGTGGTACCGGCACGGTGCACGAGGATGCAGTGGTCCGTGAGATCGCAGCGGAGGTGAGCCGGCTCGGGTACGAAGTGCGTACCAATGTGGGATGCTCGAAATACCGTCTGGATATGGGGATTGTGGATCCCGAAAACAAGGAAGACTATCTGCTGGGCATCCTGCTGGATGGCGAGAATATGAGTGGTGACCAGACTGCGGCAGACCGTTTTGCGGTGCAGCCGTCCGTACTGAAGGGACTGGGCTGGCGGACAATGCGCATCTGGACCATCGAGTGGCTGGATGATGCACAGAAAGTCCTGCAGGAGATCGGCCGCAGGATTGAAGAAGCAAAGTTGCAGAAGGAAGAGGAAAAACGTCTGGCTGAACAGAGAGCAGCGGAAGCAAAGGAAGCTGCAGCAAGAGAAGCAGAAGAAGAAAACATCCCGGCAGAAACCAAAGATCCGGAAGCCGGACCGGCGGAAGAAGAGGATCCGGGAGCAGAAGAGACGGCGGATACGATCCAGCTCGGAAACTATACCTTTGAGCGTATGGAAAGTGCCGGTGTGAGTAAACGGCAGGAGATGTATGAGAGTGCGGCACCGGAAAAGGCCGGTACGGCGGAAGCTTATGCGGATCACAGCCAGCTGACCAAAGTGCGTAAGACGGTCGTGCGTTATCTGATCGCGGAGGCACCCATCAGCCGCAGGGCGCTGATGAAAAAGACCTTTGCAGACTGGGGGGTGAGCCGTACCACTGTACGGATGGAAGATATTTTTGACCAGGCCGTACAGGGGATCTCCGGGATCAAGACGAAGGAAGGCGAAAGAGTATTTTACTGGAGAGCCGATCAGGATCCGGATACGTACGATAAATACCGCGGAGCGGATCAAAACGGCGTATTTCGCAGTATCGAGGATGTGCCGTCGCAGGAGATCCGTGCAGCCATACGGGATATCCTGGAAGCTCAGGTCAGCTTAAGCCGCGAGGATCTGGTCAAAACAACGGCAAAATGTTTCGGCTGCCCGCGTATGGGATCCACGATCGAAGCGGTGATCCGGTATGCACTGGATGAAGGTATCCGCCGGGGTATCTTTTCCGAAACGGATGGAGGAAAAATAATACTGGCATAAAAAAAGGAATACGATCATCAGCAATGAAAAAGTTACCCGGATACTTAAAAACAGTCATTATTTTATTTGCCTTGATCCTCGTTACAGGTCTGCCGGCGTTATCGCCCCGTCTGTGTGACTGGTATACGGATCACATCTACGGGATCCTTTGTGATGCGGTATCACATATTACAGGGCTCTTTCCGTTTGCGGTAGGTGAGATCATCATGTATCTGGGTATAGTTCTCTTAATGGCCGGCATTGTGCTCCTGTTGCTTTTGATTTTTTTACGAAAAAAGCCGGGCTACCGGAGAGTTGTTAAAAAATTTTTTCAGTCGTTTTCCATTGCATTGCTGGTCGTTGTCCTGATCTATATGCCCACCTGGTTTGTACCATTTTGCGGAACGGTGCTCGGACAGGGAAACCCGGAATTGCGTACGACCTTTACCTATGAAGAGATCAGTGAGCTGCTGAACTATGTCGTACAAGAAGGAAATGCAGCTGCAGAGGAGATTGCGGTAGGGGAAGACGGAAGCGTGACGTTTAGGAGTACGGAAGAAAACAGGGCGCTGGTCATCAAAGCGATGCAGGATCTTGGAGCGGAGTTTCCGAGACTGAAGGGTTATTATCCGCCGGTAAAAACGGCGCTCTGCTCGGATGTTCTGGATCGTATGGGGATCGGTGGTTACAATTATCCCTACACAATGGAGCCGACGCACAACCGTTATATGTCGCCGATGTGGATGCCGGTACTGGAGGCGCATGAGTATTCGCATCACAAGGGGTATTATAAGGAAAATGAGGCAAATCTTTTAAGTGTGCTGGCGCTCAGCCGCAGTGGAGATCCGTATCTGCGCCTGGCGGCGTTTATGGAGATGTATGATTATCTGTACCAGGATTATATATGCGCTATGGATCAGATCCTGGATCAGAAGATCGCGGCCGGAGAAATAACGGATTGGCCGGAACAGATCCAAACGAAGGAAGATATCGTGAAGAGAGCAAGGATATATTCCGAGATCTTCGGGCCGGAACCGGAGTTTACGGATCGTGTATACCGGATCTATGCGGCGGCTGCGGAAGAGGAACAGGCCATCTATGAAGAGGATTCCCATCCGATCGACAATATGCCTGCAGTAAACGAAGTGATCACCGAAACCGCGGATACCGGCTGGAAAGTACAGGGGGATATTTTGCAGGAGAATTCCTACGATGGTGTGACATTGCTGCTGTTGCAGTATTTTTACGGTGAAGAATGAGAAAATCGGGAGGTGCGTATGAACGAAGTAGATGAACTGATCGATATGATCGATCAAAAAATGAGCAGTGGTGTGAGCCGTCTGTCAATCGGTTTCAGTGAGGATCTGCAGACCGGTGTGAAAAGAGAAGTTTATCATCATGGCAGATGTGATGTGGGCAGTCCATGGGCGAAGGGAACGGTATCGAACTGTGATGTGACGGACCGCACGGAGGAATGACCGGATCAAGGGATTGGCAGGGTTTTCGGATGAAAAATAATCGCGGGTTTCGTAACAAATCTTACTTGACCAAAGAAGTGGGGCATAATACAATAAGAGAGTACAAAAGGTAACGAAAATTATGTATCAGGAGGTATTTATCATGAAATTTGTATGTACTGTGTGTGGTTACGTTCACGAAGGCGACAATCCGCCGGCAGAGTGCCCGGTATGCAAGGCTCCGGCTGAGAAATTCAAAGAGCAGGCAGGCGAGAAGGTTTGGGCTTCCGAGCATGTTGTCGGTGTTGCAAAGGGTGTGCCGGAGGATATTCTTGCGGATCTTCGCTCCAATTTTGAAGGCGAGTGCTCCGAGGTAGGTATGTATCTGGCGATGGCCCGTGTGGCATACCGTGAGGGCTATCCGGAGGTAGGTATGTATTATGAGAAGGCCGCTTTTGAAGAGGCAGAGCATGCTGCAAAGTTTGCGGAGCTGCTGGGTGAAGTGGTGACCGACTCTACCAAGAAGAATCTGGAAATGCGTGTGGATGCCGAGAACGGTGCTACTGCAGGCAAGACCGATCTGGCAAAGCGTGCGAAAGCGCTGAATCTGGATGCGATCCATGATACCGTTCATGAGATGGCACGCGATGAGGCAAGACATGGCAAGGCATTTGAAGGTCTGCTGAAGAGATACTTTGGCTAAATCCGATCGTTTATCAAATCATTAAAAACTGTCGTATCCGAAGGGATGCGGCAGTTTTTCTTTTACCTTATAGGAAATTGCTCTGCAATTTCCTATGGCAAAACCCTCCGGGGGATGCGCACTCGCGCGTAAGGAAGATGTTGCTATCGCAACCGCGCTCGGCGCGAGCGTTCTGCAAGCAGAACGCTATTTTTACTATATTGCTCTTACATTTTATCCGACCATGACGCAGTTACGTCCGCCGGATTTTGCCTCGTACAAAGCGTCCCCGTGTCCTCAAACTTGCACGGGAAGCGCTTTTGTGTTATTCTGTTTCCTCGGAAAAAAGGAGAGAGTAACATGACATTTGAGGCATACACAAATCCGGACTTTACCATACAACAAAAATTATTGTTTTTTGCGGCCGCGCTGGCAGGCGTTCTGATATGCAACCTTCTGATCATCGCAGGAGTGAAGATCTCTACCCTGCGGAAAGAGAAAGAAGAGCAGGCGCAACTGTTGTATGAAGGCGTGCATAACCGTATCCAGCGCTTTTATGAGATGATGATCTCCGGGTGTTCGGTACTTTCGTTTTCCTGTGCATACGTGATCCTAAACCATATCAACACGCTGTATAGGAGTGGAGCAAAAGGCGGGCCGACACTGGATTGGATCATGGATGTATGGCAAAACGGCAGGGATTTCATCCTGCTTTTGCTGATCTGCTTATCCTGCGTGATCAATACGTTATTGGATAAACTCTTTATTCCGTTAAAAAGGATCAGTCGTGCGGAGAAGGCCTGTATCCGTATGCTGGCGATGTTTTACGTGATCATCATTCTGGCTGGACTGAACAATGTGGGGGATGAGAGCGAGTACAATCCGGTAATGATCTACTATCTCGGATTGATGATCGGGCGGTTTGTTTACTTTGATGCATCGTTTATTGATTTCATTCATGCCCTGATAGATATGTTTAAAAACATCTATCTGCTCATACTGGGGCTTCTGCTGACCGGTCTGCTCTGTCATTTCGGATTCGAGGCAGGCTATCTGCTGGAGCGCAATTATTATATTGTAGGCATTTTCTATACCCATTTGTTTATCCTTTTGGTGATCTTCCTTCTCAATAATACGGGGATCCTGAAGCTGATCTTCCGGGAGCCGTTTACGGAAGAGGTTGCAGAAGAAGATGATGCAGATGAAGAATACGCGGAAGAGGAATATGATGAATACGAAGAATACGAAGAAGAGACCGTTGTTTTGGCAGCGCCCGGACATACAGTCAAAAAGCGCCGATGACCCCTTGTTTTTCACAGGGCTGTAGGCGCAAGAAGTTTGAAGGATTTGTTCGAACATTGTGTTTTTAGTGTGAAAAGTTGCATTCTCCTTGACTTATAATAAATATTATATTATTATATTAGATATATAATAAAAGTTAGTGTTGCGGCGAATGACGACGAAGCATCAGACCAGAGGATATGGTCGGGAGATCAACATTCGATATACCGGGCAGGACAGGAGAGAGCATATGAGTGTAGAATCTGTAAGAGATAAAGTATTGGAGGCGGCATTGGAACTGTTTTCCAGAAAGGGTTATGACGGTACGTCCATCGATGAGATCGCGGTAGCCTGTGGGATGAAAGCACCGAATATTTACAAATATTTCAAAGGAAAAAAAGAGATTTTTGATATCCTCCACGCAAAAGCATCGGAGAATTACAAGAGTAAGATGAATATGTCCGAGGAAAACCCGGTGTGGATCCATAATGCGGAAGAACTGAAAAAATTCAGTATGCATCAGCTTACGTTTACGATCAAAGATGAAAAAGTAAGAAAAATCCGAAAAATGTTTACGATCGAACAGTTTCGCAATGAAGAACTTCGGGATCAGGCATCGAATTGTCAGATGTATAATATCCAGAAACAGTTTGAAACGATATTCGCGGAACTGATGAAACAGGGAGTGATCGAGGAATGTGATCCGGAACTGCTTGCTATGGAATACTATGCGCCGGCTTCTCTTCTGATCCAGTTATGTGACAGAGATCCCGAACGCTATGACGAGGTCATCAAGAAGATCGAAGCTTATATCGATTTCTTTATTGCTAAGAATTTTGTAAAGAAATAAAAAAAGACTTGCTTTTTGGGCAGAATATGTTTACAATAAGTCGAAAATAAAAAACACGGGAGCTTGTAGACAGGCTGAGAGGAAGGTGGGACCTTCGACCGATACCTGATTTGGATAATGCCAACGTAGGGATGTAGAAATATTTACGACGCGTAGAAGGAGGCCAAATCGGCTTCCTTTTTTACTTTAGCAGGAAAGAGATCTGATCGCAGGAACCGTTTGGACAGAGCATTTTTGCGGATATGGAAGGAGTGTGAAGCGAAGGATCCGGATGAAACCGGACGGATGCAAGGGGAGCGCCTTGTATACGAAAAGAGCGATGGGAAGCCGTGTTTCGGCGTGAGAGGGGAAAAGGGATTCCCGACCGGACAAAGCAGAAGTTCTGTTTTGAAAAAAGTAAATCGAAAAAAAGAGGGAAAAGAAATGAAGAATTCTCAAAGTTTACTGAAACTGGTCGTACTCTCCATGCTGGTCGCACTCGGTGTCGTGATATCGCCGCTCCTTCGTGTGGAGGGAATGTGCCCGATGGCACACTTTATCAATATCGTATGCTCGGTTCTGCTGGGACCCTGGTATTCGCTGCTCTGTGCGGCAGTGATCGGTATCCTTCGCATGACGCTGATGGGGATCCCACCATTAGCATTGACCGGAGCGGTGTTCGGAGCGTTTCTTTCCGGTGTGCTGTACCGCCTGTCCAAGGGGAAACTGGTCTGCGCGGTACTGGGTGAGGTGATCGGAACCGGCGTGATCGGGGCCATCGTCTCCTATCCGGTCATGACATACCTGATGGGAAGGGAAGGACTCAGCTGGCTGTTTTATGTGCCGTCCTTTACCTGCGGTACGCTGATCGGAGGAAGCATTGCTTTTTTCTTCCTTCGGAAACTGATCGATAACGGAATGCTGGCAAAGATGCAGCAGATGCTGGCATCCCCGGTATATGCGGATAAGGGAACGGTTTTTTCCAATGCGCTTACGATCACAGCGTTCGGCCCGATCCTGTTTGTGATCCTGCACATTGTACCCGGAGTGTTTGGTATGGGGGGGCAGATCTGGTCGCACCTTGCCTATGGAGCTTTGGCCGTATTTGTTGTTGCGGCGGTCGTTTATCTGATAGCAAAGTCCGGAAGGAGTAAGGCGTGTGATCAAAAAACTGCGTGAGACATTAAAAGAAAGACATCCACTGATCCATTGCATAACCAATCCGATCTCGATCAACCAGTGTGCCAATGCGATCCTGGCAGTCGGCGGACGGCCGATGATGGCAGAGCATCCGCTGGAGGCTCCGGTGATAACGGCAAATGCCGGTGCGGTGCTTTTGAATCTCGGAAATATTACCGATGTGCGGATGGAATCCATGCGGCTTTCCGCAGAGACGGCAAAGGAGAAGGAAATTCCGTTTGTGCTGGATGTGTGCGGTGTGGCCTGCCTTTCCAACCGGCGGGAGTATGCGCTTAGCATGCTGGAGGGATCAACGCCTTCCGTGATCAAAGGAAACTACTCGGAGATCCTGGCCCTTGCCGATCCGGATTATAATGCGAGCGGTGTGGACGCGGAAAAAGATATCGATGAACAAAGAGTCGCTGCAGCTGCAAAAGCGCTGGCACAAAGGTATGCGTCGGTGGTTTTGGCGAGCGGACAGACCGATCGGATCACGGATGGAAAACGATTGCTCTGCTGCAGCAATGGCACACCGCAGCTGGCAGAGATCACGGGAACAGGCTGTATGCAGGGGGCTTTGTGTGCGGCGTATCTTTCAGCCGCGGAAGATGCGTTTTCGGCAGCGGTGATGGCTGCGGTAATGCTCGGTGTATGCGGACAGCTGGCAGAGACGGATAAGGGCAGTGGAAGCTTCGGTGTAAATCTGCTGGACCGGCTCTCTACGGTGACGGACGAGCAGCTGGAAGAAATGAAGATGCTGAGGGCACAGGAAAGAGTGCCGGATGAGGGGAGGAAAATCTGGTGAAGCAGAACATGGATACAACCCTGTATTTTATTACAGACAGTACAGGATTTGAAAAAGAGGAGTTTCTGCGCCGTGTGGAGGCGGCTCTTTGCGGAGGTGTTACCCTGGTACAGCTTCGCGAAAAAGAAAGAACGACAAGGGAATACCTTGCACTTGCGCGGGAAGTACACGCGCTGACCCAAAAATATGATGTGCCGCTGATCATCGATGACCGGCTGGATGTGGCGCTGGCAGCGGAGACTGAGGGCGTACATCTGGGACAGAGTGATCTGCCGGTCGGGATCGCGCGAAAGATCCTGGGAAACGACCGTATCATCGGAGCTACCGCAAAGACGGTGGAACAGGCGACGGAAGCCTGTGAGCAGGGTGCGGATTATCTCGGCGTGGGTGCGATCTATCCGACGACGACCAAGGTAAAGACGATCCTGACCTCCACGGATATGCTGCGAAAGATCTGTGAAGCGGTACCGATCCCGGTAAATGCTATCGGCGGTTTAAATAAAGACCGTCTGGAGGTGCTGGCAGGGATCCCGATCGCGGGGGTATGTGTTGTCTCTGCGATTATGAAGGCAGCAGATCCGAAGATCGCGGCGGAGGAATTGATGGAAGCGACGAAACAGATTCTGAAGAAATAAAAAGGTAAAGGAAGGAAAGCGGTATGAAGACAGCATTAACGATCGCAGGCAGTGATTCCGGCGGAGGCGCGGGGATCCAGGCAGATCTGAAAACCATGACGATGAACGGCGTATTCGGGATGAGTGCGATCACGGCACTCACGGCGCAGAATACGACCGGTGTGACCGGCATTATGGAGGTGACGCCGGAGTTTCTGGAACAGCAGCTGGATACGGTTTTTACGGACATTTATCCGGATGCCGTAAAGACCGGTATGGTTTCTTCCACAGAATTGATCAAAGTGATCGCACGGAAACTTAAGCAGTATGATGCAAAAAACATCGTAGTGGATCCGGTGATGGTAGCTACCAGCGGAGCAAAGCTGATCAGTGACGATGCGATCGATACGCTGAAAGAATATCTGCTTCCGCTGGCCACGGTGATCACACCAAACATTCCGGAGGCGGAAGTATTGTCCGAAAAAAAGATCGCTTCGGAAGAAGATATGGTCATCGCTGCGAAAGATATCTATGAGAAATACGGCTGTGCAGTGCTCTGTAAGGGAGGGCATCAGATCAACGATGCCAACGATCTGTTGTATGACGAAAAAGGTCCGCAGTGGTTTTACGGAAAAAGGATCTGCAATCCGAATACGCATGGGACCGGATGTACGCTATCCAGCGCGATTGCGTCCAATCTGGCAAAAGGGAAGACCATGGAGGAAGCAGTAAAAGATGCAAAGGACTATATTTCCGGGGCACTGGCTGCTATGCTCGACCTCGGAAAAGGCAGCGGGCCGCTTGCGCATAATTTTGCAATCTTGTAAAAAAGGAGAAAAAGGGAATGGAAACAAAACAGAAATTTGACGGGTATGCAAGCCAGTATGACGAATGGTTTATGGTAAATGACAAGCTCTTTACCAGCGAACTGCGGTTATTTCAAAAGGTATTGGGGGATATCACGGGGAAGAGACTCCTGTCGGTGGGCTGCGGCAGCGGGCTGTTTGAAAGCTATATCGACTGTTCCGGCGTGGAGGGGATCGAGCCGTCCGAAGATATGGGAAAGATCGCGGAAAAACGCGGTGTGAATGTGATCCGGTACGGCATGATCGAAGACGTGGATCTGCCGGAGGAAACCTACGATATCATCTACTTCAACGGAAGCTCCAGTTATATGGAAAACCTGGCACCGGTTTATGAAAAATCATTAAAAGCCCTGAAGGCAGGCGGCAGACTGATCCTTTTGGATGTACCGAAGGAGAGTGCGTTTGGATTTATGTATCTGCTCGGAAAGAGTCTGAATACCTATGATCACGAGTATTTAAAGGATGCCATGCCGGCACTTCCTTACCCTCTGGCGCTGGCTTCTTCCGGCGTATGGCATACGACAGAGGAAAAGATCCGGGTATTGAAAGATCTGGGGATCCATAAGTTTCAGTTTTATCAGACCCTGGTGAAGAATCCGCTTTACACAAATGAGGAAGCGGAAGAGGTCATCGAAGGATACCAGAGCGGCGGATACGTAGCGATCATTGCGGAAAAATAAGACAGGATGGGCAGACGTTTTTCGGAAATGCTTTTTTCAGAGACGGAAGATCTTTGGAAAGAAGCAGTCAATAAACCTTTTGTGAAAAAGATGGCGGATGGCACACTGGAGACGGAGAAATACCGCCGCTATATGCTGCAGGACTATCTTTATCTGACGGATTACATCGAACTCTTGCGGGAGATTTCGGAGAGCACGGAAAAGAAATCACTGCGGTCATTTTTGGAAAAGATCCTTCGGGAAACGCAGGAAGAGGCCGAACGGGTGCACCTGCCGGCGATGCGAGAGCTGGGGATCACGGATACCGATATCCAAAATGCCGTAATGGCGCAGGTTCTGCAGGAGTATGTCGGATATATGAAGCAGCAGTTGCGGGAGGAAGGCTTCGTAGGGGGGCTGGTCGCTCTGCTGCAATGCTCATGGGCCTACGCTTATATCGGGCAGACGGTCAGTGAACGCGAGGCGGAGCGTTTATCTGCGTCGCCCTATAAAAGCTGGTTTGTATCCTATACCTGCGCTTCCTACATCGAAACGAATCAAAGCTGGATCGATGCCTCAGACCGGGAAACCGAGGATCTGGACGATACAAAAAAACTGCGGTTGTGCTCTGTTTTTCAGACCTGCGCACGGTACGAAAACCTTTTTTGGGATGATCTTGATAACGCGTAAAAGCTGTCTGTGGGGATAGTTTTGAACTGTCCCCGATGACGCTTTTTTTGGTTCCTGTTTTTCACTTGCGGACTAAGCGGTTGAAGGGCGGATGAGATACGATTTGGGGAGGGAGAAACTATCATACTTGGGATAGATAATTGATTCGAAATATGTTATGATCGTATAAATGTTGTATGGCGGTAATTATTCAGAACAGCCCGAAACACTTTGCTGCTGAGGGTGTATGAAAGAGGAAAGCCGGCGTAGGGCTAAAAGACAGTGATCGGAGGAAGAAAAATGACCGCAGCGTACGGATTGGATCAGGTGTTAATGCACGATCCTTATTGTGTGAATGCTTTTAAAAAGGATGTGGCATATCTGGAGCAACTGGACGTGGATCGGCTGCTTGCCGGTTTTTATGAAAACGCAGGACTGGCTATGCCGAAGATGCGCTATGGCGGCTGGGAAAATATGCTGATCGGCGGGCATACCCTGGGACATTACCTGACCGCAGTGTCACAGGCTTATGCCAACGCGCAGTGTGCTCCGGAGCATAAGGAGATCCTGTTGGACCGGATCCACAGGGCGATCGACGGATTGCTGGAGTGCCAGGCACATACCAAGGGCAAGCCGGGATTTGTTTTCGGCGCCGTGATCAAGGATCCGCAGAATGTGGAACTGCAGTTTGACCTGGTCGAGCAGAACAGGACCAATATCATTACCGAAGCCTGGGTTCCCTGGTATACGATGCATAAGCTGCTGGACGGTATTGTGAATGTATACCGTTTCACCGGTTACGAACCGGCACTTACGCTGGGGAGCGGCATCGGTGACTGGACCTATGCACGTGCTTCCGCGTGGCCGGAGGAGACACATCGTACCGTGCTGGGTATTGAATACGGCGGGATGAACGATGCACTTTACGACCTGTATCAATTTACCAAAAAGGAAGAGCATTTGAAGGCAGCGCATCTTTTTGATGATGAGCACCTGTTCCAAAAGATCACGTCCGGTGAGAAGAATACCGTGAACAATCGTCATGCCAACACGACGATCCCGAAGTTTCTGGGGGCATTAAACCGCTATCTGACGGTCGGTGATGCGAAGTATCTGGAATACGCGGAAAAATTCTGGACACTGGTCACGGAGCATCATACCTATGCAACCGGCGGTAACAGTGAGTGGGAGCATTTCGGGGAAGATGATATCCTGGATACTGAGCGTACCAACTGCAATAACGAGACCTGTAACACTTTCAATATGCTGAAGATGACCCGCAAGCTCTTTATGATCACCGGGGATAAGAAGTATGCGAAGTATTATGAAAACACGCTGATCAACGCGATCCTCTCTTCGCAGAACCCCGAGACCGGTATGACGATGTATTTCCAGCCGATGGCAAGCGGATACTATAAGGTGTACGGGACGCCGGAGGATAAATTCTGGTGCTGCACCGGTACCGGTATGGAAAACTTTACCAAGCTGAACGACAGTATCTATTTCAAAGAAAAAGACGGGATCACGGTCAATCTGTTCCTTTCTTCTGAAGTAACGGATCCGGATCTGGGTATTCGTCTGGTACAGCAATCGAATATACCTGCAGAAGATACCGCGGTCTTTACAGTACATCCGCTGGAGGGAGACAGTGCTTCGGTAAAACTGCGGATCCGTATTCCGGAATGGGCAGCGGAAACGATGCTTTCCGCATACGGAAAAACCGTAACGGAAGAAAACGGTTATTATGTCGTGGATGGCATCTGGAAAGATGGCGAGAGTATTTCCCTGAAATGCAAGTGCAAGGTGATGGCGAAGGGTCTGCCGGACTGCGATACCGTGTTTGCGTTTTCGTACGGACCGTTGCTGCTTTCCGCAGATCTGGGTACGGAAAATATGATCGACGGTATGACCGGTGTGGATGTGACGATCCCGACCAACAAGATCGCGGGTAATGAGTTTTTGACCATAGCCGACGGGACGGTAGCAGATTTTATTGCAAATATTGATGCGCATATGGAACGGCAGGGCGAGCAGTTGCGCTTTCTTCTGCGCGGAACGGACCGCGAACTGACCTTCCGTCCGCATTATCGGAAGACCAGGGAACGCTACGGTATCTATTGGTATTTTATGGATCAGGATGCTGCGGCAGGAGATGCCGGGGATCTTCAGCAGAAGCGGGAACAGGAAGAGAAACGACGCAATGCGATCCTGGATACGGTACAGCCCGGATACGGACAGTATGAGAATGACGATTTCCATGCGATGGAAGAAAAAGATACGGTAGGTACTACCGATCAGGGGACTTCGCGTTATGCGAAACCAAACGGATTTTTTGCATATCATATGAAAGCGGAAGAGAATGCAGAGCTGCTTCTGGAACTGCATCTGCTGCGTGAAGATAACGGAAAGCTGCTGTGCGTATATCTGGACGATGAGGAGATCTTCCGCAAGAGACTGCATTACACCGGCAGCCTGGAAGAGTATGTGATCGAAGTGCCGGTTTCTGCAGAAACGGCGAAGAAACATCTGCAGATGCGTGCGCAGGAAGACGGAACGGAAGTGCCGAGCCTGTATGTGAAATTCCGGGGATCCTGGGGCGAGCCTTCTGCGAGACTGTTCGGATTTATTTACCTGTTGCGGGAGTGGCACTTGTAAATCATTACAGATATCGGAATGTATTCATAGTTAGCGATGTTTTCCTTACCTTTCCCTTGAGGATCGACCGGAGCGGGGCATAGAACCGGCAGGCGAGACAGGTGGCCTAAGGTCGGATGAGGTGGAAAAGGCAGGGATACGAATAGCACATAAATATACCAAAAACAGGAGGGTTACCAAAATGGACAAAAAAGCAATGTACAAGTTAAGTTACGGCCTGTTCGTATTGACAGCGCAGAAGGACGGGAAGGACAACGGCTGTATCATCAACACGGCGATCCAGGTGACGAGTGATCCCAATGTGATCAGTATCGCTGTGAACAAAAACAACTATACACATGATATGATCATGGAGACAAAGAAGTTTACGGTTTCTGTCATTGCGGAAGATGCCGAATTTTCTCTGTTTAAGAATTTCGGATTTCAGTCCGGCCGGGATGTTAATAAATTTGCATCTTTTACCGATTGCAAACGCGGAGCCAATGACTGCATGATCATCACCAAAGGCACCAATGCCTATATCGCAGCATGGGTAAAAGAAACCGTGGATATGGGAACGCACACGATCTTTCTGGCGCAGGTGACGGATATGGATGTACTTTCCGATGCGAAGTCGGCAACCTATGAATACTATCAGGCCAACATCAAGCCGAAGCCGGAAGCGGTCGGCAAGACACAGGACGGCCAGACCATCTGGCGCTGCCGCATCTGCGGATACGAATACATCGGTGAGGAAGTGCCTGATGATTTCATCTGCTCCATCTGCAAACATGGCAAGCAGGACTTTGAAAAGGTAAGCTGACTACACTGACTGACGAAGAACCACGGGAAGAACCACGGGGACGGACCTTGTGGTTCTTTTTTATTTTTTGAAAACATCTCTTGACATATTATCAAAAAGATTATATGATAAAATCATCAAAAGAGATATAATCAAAAAGATAATATGAAAGGAGATGATATCTATGAATGAATTATTCAACGGGATGCTGGGAAAGATTGCACCGGGAATGTGCCGCTTGTCTATGGATGGAGGGATCGCGATCAAGACTTCAAACGGTTACCGAACCTACGACGGAAGGACCGGACGGCTGACCAACTGCAGCAGTTTCGTATTCGATATCGGAGAAGAATTCTTCTTCGTTATGCCGACCAACAAAGTAAAGACCGGCGATATCATCCTGGCAAACGGGAAGCCGAAATGTGTGGTGGAAGTAAAGGAATACCGGATCACCGCAGTCAACTATGAAGATTCTACCCTGGAGCAGATCATACCGGAGCGGTACATTTTTATGGGAAATACCTACTTCTACGGAAAAGTGGTATCGATGTTTGGTAACGGGATGAAGAAAGGAAAGAAGCCCGGGAACATTATGAAATATATGATGCTCTCCCAGATGATGAAGGGAAAGGGTGGCGGACTCTCCGATGCGCTTCCGCTCCTGATGATGGGAGGCAGTTTTGGAGACGGGCTGTTTGAGGGACTGTTTGACGAAGAGGATCCGGAGGATGCTCCGGAAGCGGAGAAGGATTCGGAATAAAACATATGACCGATGATATGGTTCCCGGAGTCGACCGGTTTTGGAAAGAGCTTGTGTATCGATATCGCAGGGGACATTAGGAGCGGCAAGGGTAGAAGAACCCGGAAAGGAGGCAGTTATGGGATGCGGAATATGGAGAGAGGATACCTTCCGGCAGTATTCCAGAAGAATGGGAAGAACCGTCGGTAAGAACGGCAGTCTGGCCGGAGATATGAGCAATCAGGAGATGTTTACCGCAAGAACGATCGATCCGATGCTGGATCCGAGAGACGTGATGCGGGAGTGCTGCGACAATGAAGAACATCCGGCAACCATCCCCGTGATCCTGGCGCTGGATGTGACAGGATCTATGGGACAGGCGGCAGTCGAAGTGGCGAAGCAGCTCAACATCATTATGACAAAGCTGTATGAAAAGGTGAAGGATGTGGAGTTTATGGTGATGGGCATCGGGGATCTCGCGTATGACAGATGCCCGCTGCAGGTATCGCAGTTTGAATCCGACATCCGCATTGCAGAACAGCTGGATAAAGTATACTTTGAATTCGGCGGCGGAGGGAATGCCTTTGAATCCTATACCGCAGCCTGGTATTTCGGGGTAGAGCATGTACAGCTGGATGCCTGGAAACGGGGGAAAAAGGGCATTATCATCACCATGGGCGATGAAGGACTCAACCCGTACCTTCCGGGGGAGCGGCTGGCAGAGATCACCGGACGGCCGCAAAACGGCGATGTGGAGACCGTGCAGCTGTATCCGAAAGTGCTGGAAAAATACGATGTGTATCATATCTATGTGGATCACAGAAACGGAAGAAATGAGAGCTTCATCCGTACCTGGAAGGAGCTGATGGATGATGAGCACTTCCGGGTGGTAAAGATCGATGCGATCGCGGACATGATCATCCGTATCGTAACGGCCCGGGCAGCGGAAGATAAGAGAGCCGGAAAGGTAATGATCGCGGCGAAGCAGGAAGAGATCAGCTGGTAAATTCTCATATATTTGGAAGATGTTGATACTGCTAAGGGAAAGAAGGTGACGGTATGAAAGAGATCCGTATTGTGATCGGTGCCAATTACGGGGATGAAGGCAAGGGACTGATGACCGATTATTTCGCAGCCCGGTCTGTATCCGCAGGACGGAAAACCCTGGTGATCCCGGCAAACGGCGGTGCACAGCGAGGACATACCGTCACCACGCCCGAGGGGGTACGGCATGTGTTTCATCATTTCGGCTCCGGTACCCTGGCCGGTGCGGATACGTATCTGCCGCGGTTCTTCATCGTCAATCCGATGGTCTTTATGACGGAATGGGAAGAACTGCTCGGAAAAGGAGCAAAGGGATTTCGGATCTGTATGGATCCGGAATGCCCGGTCACCACGCCCTTTGATATGATCACGAATCAGATCCTGGAGGAGAGCCGGGGAAATGCAAGACATGGCAGCTGCGGTCTGGGGATCTGGGAGACACTATTGCGGCAGGGAAAGGAGCTCGGAGCACTGCTGGCGATGACGGAGGATGAGATCCGTGCGTATCTGAATACGGAATGCAAAGAGCAGATGCGGTATCGTCTCGCAGAGAATGGGATCGCGCAGATTCCGCAGCATTGGCAGGAGGTCACGGAGGATCCCGGACTGGTCGAAAACTACATCTGTGATCTGCGCGATATGAGCCGGATAGCAACGCTTCGAACCGGTGAGCTCCTGCGGGAATACGATACGCTGATCTTTGAAAACGGACAGGGACTGTTGCTGGATCGTTCCCATAGAGAGCATTCGCAGCATACCACGCCGAGCAATACCGGTCTGCGCAATCCGGCGGAGCTGATCCGGGAAAACCTGCGGGGGGTGGAAACAGAGGCGGAGTGCTGCTATGTAACAAGAACCTATCTTACAAGACATGGTGCAGGACCTTTTGCGGAGGAATGTGCAAAGGAAGAGATCAATGTGGATATGGTGGATCGGACCAACGTGCCCAATCCGCACCAGGGAACCATCCGTTACGGACTGCTGGACGAAAAAGCATTGCTTAAGCGCATCCGGGAAGATTTTGACAGCGTACAGCTGCCGAGAAAATGCCGGATCCGAAGAACTCTGGCGGTAACGCATGAGAATGAATATCCGGGCCGTGTGATCGCTATGGGAGATTATGTCTCGGACGGCGAAAGCAGAGACAGCGTGAAGCCTCAATAAATGATCTTGAAAAAACAGCGTTGGTAAATACGCTGTTTTTTGTGAGGAATACAGATTTGACAGAAAATGGATTATTACGTAAAATTTTCAGGATGGGATTCGGAAAGAATACTACGGGAGTAAGGCATGAAAAAACGCATAGCTGTTATTTTCGGAATCATCCTGCTGGGAATGATCGGTATATGGCTTTTGTATGTTCAGATACCGACAAAACTGCTTGCCGGTGCGTATGAGGTTCAGGGTATTGATGTGTCACATTACCAGGGAGAGATCGACTGGGAAAAGATGTCTGCCCGGGGGATCCGTTTTGCATATATTAAAGCAACGGAAGGGAGTTCCTATACCGATGAATTTTATATGCGAAATCTGCAGGGGGCGCAGGCAGCCGGCATATCGGCGGGAGCGTATCACTTCTTTTCCTTTGACAGCTCCGGGAGCGGACAGGCAGCGCATTTTATCGAAGTGACCGGAGATGCTGCCGGAGATCTGATCCCCGTGGTCGATGTGGAATACTACGGAAACAAACGAAAGGATCCCCCTGATGCAGATGCGGTCAGGGCAGAATTGAAAGAGATGCTGCAGGTTCTGGAGGAATATTATGGCTGCAAACCGATGATCTATTCAACGCAGCCGTTTTATCAAAGATTCCTGCAAGGGTACTTTGAGGAATACCCGCTGTGGATCCGGGCAGTGTATTTACCGCCGCTGCAGGAATGGACCGTATGGCAGTATACGGATCTTTTGCGCCCGGATGGTGTATACGGCGAGGAAAGCTCTGTGGATGGAGATGTAGTAAAGGATCTTGAGACATTGCGTCTGCCGTAACGGTTGATAAGGCGTATGTCTACATTTTTCGGAATGAATTACAAAATAAGTCGCAAGGAGAACATTTATGATACTTAAAGAACTGGATATTAAAAACAAAGACTCTCTGGAGTATGCACACGCAACCTTTTACGGGCAGGAATATTCGGAGGCACTGATGGTGAAGGAACGCCCTGTCGTAGTGATCAGCCCGGGCGGCGGGTATGCCTATACTTCCGACCGGGAGAGTGAGATCATTGCATTGCAGTTTCTGGCAAAAGGCTATCATGCGGTGGTGGTACGGTATTCCTGCCATCCGGCGGTTTATCCGACGGCCCTGCTGGAGTTTGCTGCAGCGGTCAAAGAAGTGCGTACCCATGCAGCAGAATGGCATGTGGATACGGAGCGGCTCTTTGTTCTCGGTTTTTCGGCAGGAGCACATTTGGTGGCTTCTTTTTGTTCTTTTTGGGAAAAGCCGTTTCTGTCGGATGCATTGGGCTGTGATAAGGAACTGCTGCGTCCCAACGGGCAGGTGCTGTGTTATCCGGTGATCACTTCCGGAGAGCATGCGCATCAAGGATCTTTCCACAGTCTTCTCGGAGATGCGTATGAGGAAAAGAAAGAAGAACTTTCTATGGAAACACAGGTGAACGATTCCGTGCCTCGCACCTTTGTATGGCATACCTTTGAGGACGGATCGGTTCCGGTACAGAATTCGCTTTTGTATGTGAATGCGCTGGTGGAGCACGGTATCCACGCAGAGTACCATCTGTTTGAGCACGGCGGGCACGGACTCGGACTGGGAGACCGGCGGACGCTGTCTCCGTCCGGGAAGGAAGATATACCGGTCGTAAGACCATGGATCGATCTGGTACACACATGGATGGGGAGTGTGTAACCGTTCCATAATTATCTTGCTATTTTGCAGCCTCCGGCATATTATAGAATTGATAATATGAGAAACGATAATTGTTCCTAAGAGGGTGATCATGAAAAATTATGAAATGAGCCGCGAGGAAAAGAAGTTCATAAAGGAATACGATATCACGCAATATGACCGGCCATCACTGACGGCGGATATGGCAGTGTTTGCGATCCTGACAGCGGAGGATGCGACGGAATACCGGAAGGATCCGAGGAAACAGCTGGGCGTTCTGATGATACGCAGAGGGACGTTTCCGTATAAAGACTGCTATGCGCTGCCCGGCGGATTTGCAAGGAAAGACGAGAGTATCGAAGAGACGGCGTTTCGCGAACTGAAGGAAGAAACGTCTCTGGAGAGTGCTTTTCTGGAGCCTTTCGGAATGTTCAGCAGACCCGGCAGGGATCCGCGCGGCTGGATTATCTCGCAGGGTTTCCTGGCACTGGTGGATGCAGAGAAGTATCAGATCCGTGCCGGTACGGATGCCTGGGAAGCCAAATGGTTTTATATCAATGTGGAACAGGATGAGATGAAAAAGCATGTCCGCAAAGACAGTGCAGAGATCTGTACCCGCTATCGTCTGCAGCTGGAGCGGGACGGAGAGCGGCTGTCGGCGCTGGTGGATGAGAAACGCACATTCCAAAGTCACCATGAAACGGTGGAATATGAGATTGTTGAAGACGATGGATTTGCATTTGACCATGCAGAGATCATTTTACGGGCATATCTTTCACTGAAAGCGAGAACGGCGCAGTCCGGACGCATTGTCTTTGACCTGATGCCGGAACTCTTCACCTTAAATACCCTGCAGGAAGCGCACGAGATCATTTTGGGAGAGAAGCTGCTGACTCCGAATTTCCGCAGGAAGATGGCACCGTTTGTGATCGAGACGGATGAACTGGTGACGGGACCGGGGCATCGGCCTGCAAAGCTGTTCCGTAGGAATCTGGAAGCGTTTTATGCTATGGAGGGGTGAAATATTCATACGATGGCCCCTCATCCGCCCTTCGGGCACCTTCCCCCCAAAAAGGGGGAAGGCAAGAATGACTTTGTATTGATGATTACGGAAGGAAAAATCCAATGATACAGGATATTGGCCTGAGCAAGCTGCATAATGAATATAAGATCTGTGAGATGCGGGAGGAGGATACGGCATTCTATTTTGATGCGACCGGGCGACTGATGACGTGGGAAGAAAACGGAACCCTTACGTTTCTGTCGAAAAAGGAGATCGGAGGGCAGCCGGTGATCTATCTGTTTGCAATTGATGAGAAACGGTATTTTCTGGTGACGGAAGAACCGGCGGATCCGAGGGATGGGTACACCTGCCGCAGCATACGGGAGGTCCGGGATTTTGGCGTGACCGGTAAGGATATATTTGCGGTATTTACAGCGTATCATCTGTGGCGGTGGTATGCGGACAACCGGTACTGCGGCAGATGTGCGGAAGCACTGGTTCCGAGTACGCAGGAGAGAGCGCTTTGCTGTCCGAAATGCAAAAACACGGTGTATCCGCGGATCAATCCGGCGGTGATCGTGGGCGTGACCAACGGGGATAAGCTGCTGCTGACGAAGTATCGCACCGGTTACGGGCACAATGCACTGGTTGCCGGGTTTACAGAGATCGGCGAAACCCTCGAAGAGACCGTGGCCAGGGAGGTTATGGAAGAGACCGGCGTGAAGGTAAAGAATATACGCTACTACAAATCCCAGCCCTGGGGAATGGCGCAGGATATCCTGGTCGGGTATTATTGTGATGCCGATGGGGACAGTACCATCCATATGGATGAAGGGGAGCTGAAATATGCCGAATGGGTGCAGCGCGAAGAGATCGAACTGCAGCCCAACAATCTGAGCCTCACCAACGAGATGATGCGTATGTTTAAAGAAAATCGAATATAATGATTCCCGTTATTAGGATAACCGCAACAGCCCGCCTTTACGGCGGGCTGTTGCGGTTTATAGGAGTCGAAATGGGTTGGATTACTGCGCTGCGTATTCGTTATAGCGGTCGATCAGTTCACCGTCACTGATCACGGTGATGCGGCCGGCGTCATATTCGGACGTTACCCAGTCATAGATCTTCTGCACCAGGGTATCTTTTTTGGACAGTTCCGCTTCGCCGCGTTTTGCGCGGTATTCGTTTACCCAGTAGGCTACGCCTGCCAGACCGGAAGCGTTGTTGATCGATACCTTGGGCGGACGTCCCAGGATCGTTTCCGTATCAAAAATATTGTAGATCTCCGGATTCTTCATCATACCGTCTGCGTGGATCCCCGCTCTGGTCAGGTTGAAGTTTTCACCGACAAACGGTGTCATCGGCGGGATGTCATAGCCGGTCTCGTTCTGGATGTATTCCGCGATCTCGGTGATCTTATGGGTATTCATCCCGTTCAGATGTCCGCGTAAGGAAGCGTATTCAAATACCATTGCCTCCAGAGGAACATTGCCGGTACGCTCGCCGATGCCGAGGAGCGAACAGTTCACGGCGCTGCATCCGTACATCCATGCGGTGGTCGCATTGACCACACCCTTGTAAAAATCATTGTGTCCATGCCACTCGATCATTTCGGAAGGAACATCGGCGTAATGCTGCAGTCCGTAAATGATACCGGATACGCTTCTGGGGAGTGCGGCGCCCGGATAAGGCACACCGTATCCCATGGTATCGCATGCACGGATCTTTACCGGTACACCGCTTTCTCTCGACAGGTCCATCAGGCTGCATGCAAACGGAACGACAAAGCCGTAGAAATCCGCTCGGGTGATATCTTCAAAATGGCATCTCGGGCGAAGACCGGCTTCGATGCATTCCTTTACGATGCCGAGATACTTATCGAGTGCCTGCTTTCTTGTCAGCCCCATCTTATGGAAGATATGATAATCCGAGCAGCTGACCAGGATACCCGTTTCCTGAATGCCGATGGATCTGACCAGTTCAAAGTCCTGCTTGTTGGCGCGGATCCAGGTCGTGATCTCCGGGAACTGATAACCGAGCGCCATACATTCTTCCAGCGCTCTGCGGTCTTTCTCCGAATAAACAAAGAACTCAGTCTGGCGGATCATACCGTTTGGACCACCCAGCTCATGCAGCAGCTTGTAGATATGCACCATCTGCTCGGTGGTATAAGGTGTTCTGGACTGCTGGCCGTCACGGAAGGTCGTATCTGTGATGAAAATATCTTCCGGCATGTTTTCCGGTACACGTCTGTAGTTAAATGCGATCTTGGGTGTCTCCGTATACGGAAACATCTCACGGAACAGTTCCGGTTCGGCGGTATCCTGCAACTGATAGCTGTACGGATCTTGCTCCAGTTTGAATGTTTTGTTGCTTAATGTGATATCGCGCATTGTATTACCTCCCGGAATAAAAAAATTACCAAATTTGTTATTTACAAGTTGTAACATATATACTATTATTTGTAAAATGAATAAAATAAATTATAATTATTCGATTATCGAATAATTGATTTTTGAGAGGAAAGATCTTATGGATATCGAATCGATCAAAACCTTTATGGTTCTTGCACATACAAAGAATTACACACGTGCGGCCAACCAGCTTTTTGTGGCGCAATCCACCGTGACCAACCGCATCCATGAACTGGAACGGGAGCTTGGTTTTTCGCTGTTTAAACGTACCAACCGGAGTGTGGAACTCACACCGGAAGGTGAAAAATTCCGGCTCTATGGCGAGAAGGTGATCGAACTGACGGATACTTCCCTGGCGGAGCTGTCCTCGGTGCAGAAGTATGATCACTATCTGCGGATCGGCTGTGCGGACTCGATTTACGAGGGACATCTGGCCAATCTGATCCTGAAACACCGGAAAAGTCATCCGAGGGATTATCTGAAGATCTCCATCGGACTGACCGATCACCTGCTGGAACAGATCCAGAATGACATGCTGGATGTGGTGTTTACCTATCTGCCGCTTCGGAAAAATTCCGTACACTGTGAACTGTACAAGCAGGATACGCTGGTGCTGGTGACCGACATCGAGAACCGGAAATACAAGAAGGGGATCACGGTGGAACAGCTTCTGGAGGAAAAATACCTGATGTGCAACTTTGCGCTGCAGGATGTCGGACAGTATATCCGTAAGCTGTTTCCGAAATACCATCAGTTTGAGCTGGAGATCGATGACTGTATGAAGATCGTTCCCTATCTGCTCCACCAGGACAATTATACATTCCTGCCGAAGGATATGGCGGATCATTATGTTAAGGAAAAACAGCTGCGGCGTGTACCGCTGATCGATTTTAACACACCGGTGATCAACAGTTATATTATATATAAGAAATCTCTGGAAAAGATCTGCGCGGACATCTTTAAGATCTGATCCCGGGAAGACACGGAAAAGTTAGCATTTACTAACCCAAATATTCCTTGTATTTAGCAAAAAAGATATGATATAGTGTAACAGGTAGTTTTTAAAAAAGAAGCTGTTTGGGGAAGAAACAGCAGGCATTAACAACAGTATCTAAAGGAAGGAAGAAACCATGTTCAAGATCTTATCAATGAAGCATCTCAATGAAACTATCTTTGAAATGGTCGTAGAGGCACCTATGGTAGCCAGAAGCTGCCAGCCGGGACAGTTCATCATCGTTCGTTCGGACGAAGAGGGCGAGCGTATTCCGCTGACCATCTGCGATTACGACAGAGAGAAGGGCAGCGTCACCATCGTAGTGCAGGTTATCGGAGCCGGCACTATGAAGATGAGCAAAATGAAGGAAGGGGATTTCCTGGCAGACTTTGTAGGCCCTCTGGGACAGCCTTCGGATCTGGTAACTGACGATATTGAAGAAGTGAAGAAAAAGAAGATCGTGTTTGTAGCCGGCGGTCTGGGTACTGCTCCGGTATATCCGCAGGTAAAGTGGCTGCATGAGCACGGCATTTCCGCCGATGTGATCATCGGCGCAAAGACCAAAGACATCCTTATCATGGAAGAGCAGTTCAAGGAAGTAGCCGGCAACCTCTACATCACAACGGATGACGGTTCCTACGGCCGTACCGGTATGGTGACCAAGTGTCTGGAGGATCTGGTAACCAAGGAGGGCAAGGTTTACGATCACTGCGTGACCATCGGACCGATGATCATGATGAAATTTGTATGCCAGCTGACCGAGAAACTGGGTATCCACACCATTGTTTCCATGAACCCGATCATGGTAGACGGTACCGGTATGTGCGGCGCATGCCGCTGCTCCGTAGACGGCAAGACCAAGTTTGCCTGCGTGGACGGACCGGAATTTGACGGACATAAGGTGAACTTTGACGAAGCAATGCGCCGCAGCGCAATGTATCGTGACCTGGAAGCAAAAGCAAAAGAAGCGCTTACAAACGGCTGAACTGGGGGAGGATATCAATCATGGCGATCGAAGTAGATGTAATGAAGAAAGTACCCGTAAGGGAGCAGGAGCCTGCAGTCCGCGCAAAGAACTTTGCCGAGGTCTGCAAGGGATATGATCAGGAAGAGGCAATGGCGGAAGCGACCAGATGCCTGAACTGTAAGAATGCACGCTGTGTGCAGGGGTGCCCGGTATCCATCAATATTCCGGCATTCATTCAGGAAGTAAAGGAAGGCAAGATCGCGGAAGCATACAGGATCATCAGCGAATCTTCCGCCCTGCCGGCAGTCTGCGGACGTGTGTGCCCGCAGGAGAGCCAGTGCGAGGGACAGTGCGTACGCGGTATCAAGGGCGAATCCGTATCCATCGGTAAGCTGGAGCGTTTCGTAGCTGACTGGGCAAGAGAGAACGGCATCAAACCGGAAGCAGCAAAGGAAAAGAACGGCAAGAAGGTGGCAGTCATCGGTTCCGGCCCGGCAGGTCTGACCTGCGCCGGCGATCTGGCAAAGATGGGCTACGATGTGACCATCTTTGAGGCACTGCACAAAGCCGGTGGTGTGCTGGTATACGGTATCCCGGAATTCCGTCTTCCGAAGGAAGCAGTCGTAGAAAAAGAGATCGAGAACGTAAAATCTCTGGGTGTAAAGATCAACACCGACGTGATCATTGGCAAGTCCATCACCATTGATGAACTGTTCGAAGAAGAAGGCTTTAACGCTGTATTCATCGGATCCGGTGCGGGTCTGCCGAAGTTTATGGGCATCCCGGGTGAGAATGCAAACGGCGTATTCTCCGCAAACGAATACCTGACCAGAAGCAACCTGATGAAGGCATTTGATGAAAAGTCCACGACACCGATCATGAAGAGCAAAAAGGTAGCTGTTGTCGGTGGTGGCAACGTGGCGATGGATGCAGCACGTACGGCGCTTCGTCTGGGCGCGGAAGTACATATCATTTATCGCCGCAGCGAAGAAGAGCTTCCGGCACGTGTGGAAGAAGTACATCACGCAAAGGAAGAGGGTATCATCTTTGATCTGCTTACCAATCCGACCGAGATCCTGGAGGATGAGAAGGGCTGGGTTTCCGGCATCAAATGCATCCGTATGGAACTGGGCGAGCCGGATGAGAGCGGCAGACGCCGTCCGGTGGAAGTGGCAGGTTCCGAGTTTGTGATCGATGTGGATACCGTGATCATGGCCCTCGGTACTTCCCCGAACCCGCTGATCTCCTCTACCACCAAGGGGCTGGAGATCGACAAGCGCCGCTGCATCGTAGCACAGGAAGCAAACGGCCAGACTTCCAAGGAAGGCGTTTATGCCGGCGGTGATGCTGTGACCGGCGCTGCAACCGTGATCCTGGCTATGGGCGCAGGCAAGGCAGCCGCTAAGGGTATCCACGAGTACCTGAGCAAGTAATTTACAGCGTATATATGATCTTTCAGGGCAGTCGCTTTCGGGCGGCTGCTCTTTTTGGTGGGGGAAAACCATGGGGACGGACCTCATGGTTTTTTCAAGCCGAAAAAACCATGAGGTCCGTCCCCCCGGTTTTCGGAATCCGAGCATTGACAAGCCTTGAATCCATGGTAACATGAAAAAGTAAGGTATTTTCGGAGGTTACTGTATGACAGAGCAGGGGGCGCAGAAACTGACCTATGGGATCAATACCGTGATCTTATGCATGGTACTTGGTCTGATGCTGTTTTTTAAGATCATCGAGATCCCGTTTCTGTTTTATTACAGTATTCCGACGGCCGGGGTCTATCTGTTCGGATACTACCTGATCTCTCAGAAAAAACTGGATATTTATGTCTGGATGGTCTATCTGTGGCTGACCACCTATATGGGGATCACCACGGTCTGTGTCGGGCATGATTTTGGCTTTCATCTGTATTGTATGTCTATGATCCCGGTCATGTTTGTCACGGAGTACATTTCCTATAAGCTGGAACATAAGAGCCTGAAAGCTATGCCGGTATGTGTCGGGGTTGTGATCTTTTATCTGATCTGTACCGGATATGTTCTGTATAACGGACCGGTCTACGTGCGGGATAACGCGATCGCCGGTGTCTTCTGGTTTTCAAATTCCCTGATCGTGTTTGGCTTTCTGATCTTTTACACAAACTGGCTGATCCGTACGATCGTTGCGTCTGAGGACAGGCTGACACAGATGGCGCATATCGATAAACTGACCGGGCTGTACAATCGCCATTATATGATGGAGTTGCTGGAAAAGCTGACATCCGATGCAGATGGCAGTGTTCTGGCCATCGCCGATATCGATTTCTTCAAAAAGATCAACGATACTTACGGGCACAATGCCGGAGACTATGTCCTGCAGAGGATGGCGGAACTGCTGAAGGAAGCCGGTAAGGATGCCTATGTCTGCCGCTGGGGCGGAGAGGAATTTCTGATCCTGCTGTCGGGGCATCTGGTGAAGGATGACATATTTGAAGAGATCCGGAAGAAGGTCGGCAGATCGGAATTCTCCTTTGAAGGGAGGGAGATCCATGTGACCATCACCATCGGTGTGGCGTATCGTAAGAAGGATGAGACGATCGACCGGTGGATCCAGCGTGCGGATGAGAAGCTGTATTATGGAAAAGAGCACGGCCGGAATCAGGTGGCGGAGTGACCGGTAGGTATTATGAAAAAAAGTGCTTGCATTTTGTCTGCACATCTGCTAGGATAACAATTGTGTTTGAACAGAAGAATGATTTATGGATCAAAGATGATACCAAAGGCGGTATTTCTGGCATTGCTATTGCCTGAATATCGTTTTTTTATATCACAAACACAAATAAGCACATTTTAACAAGGATCAAAAAGGAGGATTTACAAAATGGCTTACGTAGATGAGGTACTCGAGAAAGTAAAGGCAAAGAACCCGGATCAGCCGGAGTTCATCCAGGCAGTAACCGAGGTTTTGAACTCTCTTCGCCCGGTAGTAGACGCAAACGAGGAGAAATATCGCAAACTTGCTATCCTGGAGAGAATCACCGAGCCGGATCGTCAGATCATGTTCCGTGTTCCCTGGGTAGATGACAAGGGACAGGTACAGGTAAACAGAGGTTATCGTGTACAGTTCAACAACTCCATCGGACCGTACAAGGGTGGTATCCGTCTGCATCCGTCAGTAAACCTTTCCATTATCAAGTTCCTGGGCTTCGAGCAGGTATTCAAGAACAGCCTTACCACACTCCCGATCGGCGGTGGTAAGGGTGGTTCCGATTTCGACCCGAAGGGCAAGAGCGACAACGAGATTATGCACTTCTGCCAGAGCTTTATGACAGAGCTG
Source organism: Lachnospiraceae bacterium (assembly GCA_017634975.1). Taxonomy (GTDB): domain Bacteria; phylum Bacillota; class Clostridia; order Lachnospirales; family Lachnospiraceae; genus NK4A136. Next base: position 33,776 of record JAGBMJ010000128.1, read on the forward strand.
CAGAAGTATATCGGCGCTGACACCGACGTACCGGCTGGTGATATCGGTACCGGCGCAAGAGAGATCGGTTTCATGTTCGGACAGTACAAGAGAATCCGTGATCTGTATGAAGGCGTTCTGACCGGTAAGGGCCTGACCTATGGTGGTTCCCTTGCAAGAACCGAAGCTACCGGTTACGGTCTGCTGTATCTGACCGAGGAGATGGTAAAGTGCCACGGCGATAAGATGGAAGGCAAGGTTGTTGCAATCTCCGGTTCCGGTAACGTTGCTACCTATGCTTGCCAGAAGGCACAGCAGCTGGGCGCTAAGGTGGTTACCGTATCCGATTCCACCGGCTGGATCTATGATCCGGAAGGCATTGATGTAGCTTTGCTGAAGGAAGTAAAGGAAGTGAAGCGTGCACGTCTGACCGAGTATGCTGCAGCAAGAAAGTCTGCTGAGTATCACGAGAAGAAGAACGGTGAGCACGGTGTATGGCAGTACAAGGTAGACATCGCTCTTCCCTGCGCTACCCAGAACGAGCTGGATATCGAAGATGCAAAGATGCTGGTAGCAAACGGCGTACAGTATGTAGCAGAAGGCGCTAACATGCCGACCACCATCGAAGCTACCGAGTACTTCCAGAAGAACAATGTACCGTTCGTTGGCGGTAAGGCTGCAAACGCAGGTGGTGTTGCTACTTCCGCTCTGGAAATGAGCCAGAACAGCGAGCGTCTTTCCTGGTCCTTCGAAGAGGTTGATTCCAAGCTGAAGGGTATCATGGTTGGTATCTATCATGCAATCGATGAGGCTGCTAAGAAGTACGGTATGGAAGGCAACTACGTAGCAGGTGCAAACATTGCCGGCTTCGAGAAGGTTGTAAACGCAATGATCGCTCAGGGTGTTTGCTAATCATCCTAAGGAGGGGCCCGCGAAGCGGGAGGATCCTTTAGGATATTCGCAAGGGGGGACCCACGAATGTGGAGAGATTCCTTGCGATCCCCGCAAGAGACAATCTTGGTAATGCTTCAAAGCCCCGCAGGTTTTACCTGCGGGGCTTTTTTAGCTAAATTCATGTTTGAGGACAAGGGGACGGTCCTGTTGTCCTCAAACATGAATTTACGCTTGACGGAGTATAGGGCAGCGGGGTAGAGTGAAATAGAATTATATGCAGAAAAGGATCGCGTATGAACAAAATATTTGTAACAGATTTAGACCATTTGGAATTATCAATCTATGCCAGCAGCTCTGAGACGCAGCTGCTGCATTATTATGAGCCGGATCTCGGCATCTTTATCGCGGAGAGTCTGCGGGTGATCGGACGGGCGCTGGATGCCGGATATGAACCGATGTCATTGCTGGTGGAACCGTCTGTATTGGAAGAGACCGAGGGAAATGTATTCGCCCGGATCGGGGATGCACCTGTGTATGTTGCAGAGGCAAAGGTGCTGTCACAACTGGCGGGCTATAAACTGACCGGCGGGGCATTGTGTGCCATGCGGCGTAAGGTGCTGCCGGCGGTGGAGAGCGTATGCGGGAAAGCAAAGAGGATCGCGGTGCTGGAAGGTGTGACCAATCCGACCAACGTGGGAGCGATCTTCCGATCGGCAGCAGCACTTGGTGTAGAGGCAGTACTGCTGACACAGGATTGCAGTGATCCGCTGTACCGCAGGGCGGCCAGAGTGAGTATGGGAACCGTGTTTCAGGTGCCGTGGGGATTTTTGCCGGACAAAAAGAATGCCGGAGATGTGCTGCACCGGAATCTGCAGGAGAGATCCGGGATCAGGGAGGAGTTTGCGGCAGAATGGCCCGGTTTGGAAAAGAGAGAAGACGCGGATCCGAAACGCAAACCGGAAAAGTACCGTGTCGATGTGCCTTTGTTAAAACAACTGGGATTTACCACAGTTGCGATGGCTTTGACGGATCGTTCGGTCGGTATTGCGGATGAGCGCCTGCACCGGGCAGAGAAGCTGGCACTCCTTTTGGGAAATGAAAATTTTGGACTGGCCGAGGAAACGATCCGCCAATGTGACTATACAGCGAAGATACCGATGCAGAACGGTGTGGATTCCCTGAATGTGGCAGCGGCCAGCGCTGTCGCTTTTTGGGAACTGTGCGGACGAGGATGTATCTAAAGAGCGATGTGACCAAAGAAGAAATATGTTCTGGAGTATCTTGCAAGCTTTTTTCTTGGTGTGGGCGACAGGCCGCAGTATTTTGTGGAAGACGATCACGACCCCATCGTGCCGAAGGCGGTATTCTATCAGGTGCCGGAGGGGGTGCTTACCGAGGACGGGCAGATGGAGAGCTTCAACAACGATCTGGTCATCCGATACCTGGACAGGGTGGTCGTGAGGGAGGATTGCTACGAGGTGATCTTCAAGGCAGGAGTGACCGTGGAGGTTGAGATTTGAGGTGTAAATCCACACCTGTGATACACTCTTTGTAGGCGAAGCGATGGTTCTCGCCTGTTTCTCGTTGTTGTAAAACTCATGAGAATTTCGTTGATTTTGGACTGCATTTTTGCTAAGCTTTACTTGTAACATTGTGTCTTCTCGGAGGTTAATTTTTCTGGGATTGTGTCGATATAAGTATGAGGGGCATAGGCACTTGGAAAGGGAGGTGAGCAAAATGGCTACGTCGAGTATCACGAAGAACTTTGTAATATCCGGTAAGGAGCGAGTGGAAGCGTTTGCTGATGCGATTGAGGCTGCAGCCAATGATAAGACTCCTATCCACAAGGTCAGTGCCAGGGTTCTGACCGACCCGAAGGATATTGCAAAGTTTATGCAGAAGAGGAAGAAAGCGAATGAAGCAAGATGACAAATTTACTGTCATCAATATTCGTGAGTATTTGAAGAAGAATGTGGATGACGAGGAGCAATTCGGAGAGGATGCCCTGAGACAGTTACTCTCCGAGTTTTCCTGCGAAAAAAATCAGGATGTTGAAGACTTCTTGAAACGGCAGGCAATAGATTTTACCAACAAGAATCAGTCCGTGACTTACCTTGTGTTTGCCACGGATGATGCACAATTGCTTGGGTACTTTGCGCTAACTATCAAGCCAATCACTGTGAGCGGAGAACCGTTCAGTAATACGGTGAGAAAGAAACTGTCGAGAGTCAGTACGCTGAATGAAGAGGAACATACATACAGCCTTGCAGCTTATCTGATCGCTCAGCTTGGCAAAAACTGTGCCGATGGAGCAAACGAGAGGATAACAGGGGCAGAATTGCTTGGCCTGGCTGTGAACCAGATAGAATTGTTGCAATATCAGGCTGGTGGTATGGTTATTTTCCTTGAAGCAAACAATGAGGATAAACTCCTCTCGTTTTATGGAAATAACAGGTTTCAGCCTTTTGACAGAAGGACTGCCGAGAAAAAAGACAAAGAACCTCATGAGTTGATTCAGCTTTTGAGGTTACTGTAGAGCAGTGCTGTTTCCGCTGAGACACAGGAAAAATCATCAAAGAATTCTGAAGAAAGGGGTTGACAGCCATGTAAAGTGTACCCCTTGTCAAGGACACTTTTCAAACCAGTACAGTAAAATGTCGAAGACTATATGTTGGGGTGTTCTTTCTTGGTATCCGACCTCTGTATGAAGTTGTTTATGATAAATCGGCAGGAGCGAGGAAAGCTGCTGTTAGTCCGGATTGTATTTTGGTAAAGGGTATATACCCGTAATACAGTATTCGTTGGGAGTAAGTTTGGCAAGCTCCCAGATGCCGTTGTCATTATTATAGAAGTCCATATAATATCCCCTGCGGATATGGATGAGGATGAGTTCGTAAAGTTCCATACGGAATTGGGGTTTGCAATGAAGCTTTTAAAACATCAGGCGGCAGATGCAGACGAGTTGATTGTAAGGGAAGGACATAGAAAGGTCAGTTCAGAGACAGCGTATTTTTTGAATGCGGTAATGAAGTTGAATCTTGAGCTTGAAGAGGAACCGGGAGGTGTCGATATGTGTAAAGCGATGGAGAAACGTGATCAGAGAAAAGAAGTTACAGAAGCGATAAAAGCTTACAGGCTTGATGGTGCGTCGGATGAAGATATTATTGCGAAGGTGATGAAACTTTACAATGTCACCAGAGAGTATGTGCTTGCTCTTCTCGCACCAAAGCAGGCGTAAAATAATCATAGAGATATTTACAGAAAGGGGTTGACAAGTATGCCGAGATTCGCTACGCTCAAGCAAGCAAGCAAGCAAGCAAGCAA
>JAGBMJ010000129.1 GCA_017634975.1 Lachnospiraceae bacterium
TGCTTTTACACGTACATAATACGTTCCGGGAACAAGACCGGTAATGTCGCTGCCTGTTCCGGCTGTCCAGCTTGTATCGCCCGACTTCTGGTATTCCATAGCCGTCGTAACGCCGGTAAGCTTGCCGTCATTGTTGTCTGCAGTTGTACAATCAACTGCCGTTGCAGTCGTCGGCGCGTCCGGTGTCATCTTTGCCGTCGGTGCGGTCAGCGTGATCGCTGCATCAGCGGTCGGTGTTCCTGATACCGTGATCTGCGTGTAGCTGTCGCGGGTTACGGAGATTCCGTTGACCGATTCAACACTATAGTTTTCCGGGAAATAATAGCCATCATTTGCGGTATAGGCCACATCTGTTATCGCACCGGACAGGTCGGTCTGGGATGCTGCTCCGGAGCCTGCGGTCTTTGTCATATTGTCGCCCGCGGTGATGGTCACATCATAGGTCGAATCAACATATCCCGCAATCGTCAGTTCCTGATTGGCGGACGCATTTGCCGTATCGGTTGCTTTTACACGTACATAATACGTTCCGGGAACAAGACCGGTGATATCGCTGCCTGTTCCGGCTGTCCAGCTTGTATCACCCGACTTCTGGTATTCCATAGCCGTCGTGACGCCGGTAAGCTTGCCGTCGTTATTATCTACTGTTGTACAATCCGTTGCAGATGCTGTCGTCGGCGCATCCGGTGTTGTTTTTGCCGTAGGTGCTGTCAGTGCGATCGTGGCATCAGCGGTCGGTGTACCGGAAACAGTTATCTGTGTATAGCTGTTCCGGGTTACGGAGATGCCGTTGACAGCGGTAACGTTGTAATCTGTCGGAAAATAATAACCTTCATTCGCGGTATAGACCACTGCCGTCATCGCTCCGGACAGTCCGGTCTGTGATTCCGCACCGGAGCCTGCGGTCTTTGTCATATTGCTTCCTGCCGTGATAATCACACTATTTTCAGGCGAACCGATGGTGAACTCAATCTTTGAAATATGATATGCACGAATCATGTCAGACCATGACAGTGTAACGACGTCCGATGCAGTGCCACTCCATGTCAGTGTCGACTCAGTTGCAGCCCAACCCGAACCTAATCCATAAGCGCGAACGTTGTCTTCAGCAGTTATAACAATTTTTGAAATATCACCTACTGTTGAGGTAAAAGCCAAAGAACCCGCACCAAGACCTCTAATAGTATCACCATCAAAACCATCTCCAAACTCGCTTCCGCTAACCAATGAAACAGAGATTCCCTGGTCCGAGTTAGTTCCATGGTTTACTATTCCATCAGGACCCATATATGTAGATATGCCATAATTGCTCAAAATGCTATCCCATGTTATAGTTGTACCTGCCGCCAGTGCCGTCAAACTCATCCCCGGCATCAAGCCCAGCACCAGTGTCAGGGTGAGCAGGATGCCTAAAAATCGTTTCATTTTAATTCTCATAAGCTGTTATCTCCTTTGCTATATTCGCGGCTGTTATGGCCGCCGCTGAACCATATAAATATTTCCGAATCGCCCATCTCGTGAGCTTTGCTCACTCGAGGATGCGGCATTCGCCGCATCTGCGTCCGGTCTGTAAAACAGCCGATCGCAAGCAAGCTTGCATTGTCTGTTTTACATACGATCCTCGACGCTTCTCATTGCTAACGCACACAAAAACCGCCGAACCTGACAGGGTATACTTCCCCCGTCAAATCCGACGGTTATCCATCTCGAATGTAATATGCAGTTTCAAGCGCCTCGCAAGACGCAAAAAAGGCGAAGTTATCCTCTGCTCTGCTCTGCTCTAAGGAGCGTAGTTCTATTCCGCATGGCTGGCAAGCCCCTTTCTAAATGACCAAATAAGATCATCGTATCAACTTCGGAATCCCATTTCCCGCATCTTTTACTACAGCATATCCATCTGACTAATCTACCAAATATCATTATTATATCAAAGATTATACATTTATTATCTTGTCAATACTTACAATATTTGTTATAAAAAATTGTGAAATTATTTTAATGTCAAATGCACGTAAAAACCGGAGGCGCTCCTCCGGTTTCCTGCTGTTTATCCTTCTGTTCCGAGCTTTTTCTGAAGTTCCTCAAAGATCTTTTGCTGCTCCGCGATCTGCTGTTCCTGTTTCATTAACTGTTGTTTCACCTTTATCAAGAAAAGCACTCCGGGATCTCTTTCACTCCTCTTGCCCGGCAAAGAACCGATGTCGCTCCACGATAAGACAGCGGTGTTCCGTGAATATCTGTAACCGTACATCCTGCTTCTTCTGCGATCAGTGCCGCTGCCGCATAATCCCACAGCTGTATTTTCAGTTCAAAATACAGACTGCATCTTCCCAGCGCAACACAGCACATATCCCATGCCGCGGTGCCCGAACGGCGCAGATCCACACAGAGCGGCAACAGTTTCTTCGCAATATCAAATGTCTTTTCCTGCAATTCCATATAGTACGGTGCTGTCCCAAATACCGACAATGCATCGGATAACGGTGCCTCGGAAGACATGATTTTCTCACCATTCATAAAGGTTCCCTGTCCCCGGATCGCTGAAAACATCATCTCATCGTAGGGATTATAGACAACTGCCATAAAGGGGTGTCCGTCTTTCAGAAGTGCTATTGATACTACCGATGGCCGGTAGGCATAAATGAAATTGGATGTGCCGTCGATCGGATCGATCACAAAGCAAAGCCCTTCCTTCATCTTGGCGGTAAAAACATCCTGCCCGTCCTCCTCTCCGAGAAACGAGGATTCCGGAAATTCTTTTGACAGTCGTTCGATCAGAAATGCCTGTATCTTTTCGTCTGTTTCCGTGCAGAAATTTGCGTGTCCGGATTTTTCCATGACTTTCGGTCTGACTGCCGTCACCATGATCTGTCCGGCTTCTTTTGCAATCTCAATAATCTTATCTATCACAACACTACTCCTTCGAACACTTCTTCTGAAGTTCCTCGATTAGCTTTTGCTGCTCCGCAATCTGCTGTTCCTGTTTCATTAACTGTTGTTTTTGTTCCGTTAGCTGTTGGTCTTTTTCCGCTAACTGTTGTCTCTGCTCTTCCAGCATCTCCTGTATACCTCTCTGGCGGCGCAGATAGTCCTCTCTGGCTTCACACTGCTGGCGGATACGTTCATCCGCGGTCAGCTGGTATATCGTTGTCGCAGCATCATCGATCATCCGATTCTTGGCAGCTACCATCCTGATATCCTCCCACGTTTTTGCCTTAAACAGCCTTGCCCACTTGTCTATATTATATTCCTGATCCTCCGGCGTGGCAAGGTCTATTCTGGTCAGGTCCACCACCCCGATCTGCAGTTTATCCGTATAGGGATAGTGGTCTTTTTCCTCAAGCAGCCTATAAGTGGCATAGAACTTTTCATGCTCTTTGAACAA
>JAGBMJ010000130.1 GCA_017634975.1 Lachnospiraceae bacterium
GCCATCTCGTAGGCCTCACTTTCTGTACTCACTTATACCCCGGTCCTGGTCCTGCGGATCGGCTGTTCCGTTGCCTCTTTCTGCTCTGCCTGCAGACTGCGGCGTTCCTGGATCCTCTGGCGCGCATCCGATCTCCGTTCGCCCCGGATCGCATCCGTCAGTTCGTTCATATCGACCTTCCGCCTCTGTTTCGGCTGTGCCTGCTGCGGTGCATTCGCATTCTGTACCGGTTCGTTCTGTACCGGTGCATCCTGTAGCGGTACATTCGCATTCTGAACCGGTGCGTTCACATTCTGTACCGGAGCCTGTACATTCTGTGCCTGCTTCTGTGCCTGTTTCTGCTTGTACATCTCCACATTATTCTCGGCACGCGACATCTGAACCGTGAGTTTTTCGTCCTGTGTCAGATCCTCAAGGGAGATACCCTGCAGATTCTCACTCGCATCCTGCGCCATCTCGATCAGATCATTTGCCATCTGATACCGTGCCTTTCCTTTGCTCCGGATGTTTGCCAGCAGCTGCTTATCGATCTTCTTTGTATATGCCGTTGCAGTATCCTTCAGATCCGTCATCGCCTGCTCGATCTGGTTGGGTGTACTGTCCACAGACAGCTTTGTAACCTTCTCCAGCGCATCATACATCGCCTTGTATTCGTCGGAACCGTTTCGTCCGCCGTAATTATTACCCTTCATCTGCTCCAGCTTCTGTGACGCCTGCATACGCACATCCTGCAGATCGTTGTAGTATTCCCACACGTGATCCAGGCTCTTCTGAATACGTTTTCCTGCCGCAGCAGGGTCGGTCGTTTCCGGGATCTGGAGGTATTTCCACTTCATACCGAATTCGCTCATATTCGGTGTGAGTCCGTTCTGTCCGACACTTAGCAGATGCTCTCTCTCTGCGGCATTTTTCCCGATCTTACCATTTTTGATAAAGTCCTGCGTCTGTTTTATAAGATCAAAGTTAAAAAGAGTCATCCCGCTTTCATGCTCCGGCGATTTACCATTCAGGATATTCTTTAACGTAAGCGTTGCCTGAGAACGCCTGTCTGCTTCGGAACCGGTGAGGATCTGCGTAGCTATGTTCTTGCTCGCACGATGATCCGTTTTGATATCGGCATACTCCGGATCCACCGTTGCCTCACCGTTGCGGATACGCTTGGCCATATTTTCCGCTTCCTGCGCATAGTTTATGCATTCCTTAAAGTTAAGTGCATTGACCGCTTCGGCGGTTTTACGGAAGAAATCGATCTTATCCTTATCCTCCGGATCCGTAATGTTAAATGCCTGATCATTGTAGTTGCTGTACGCCTGACTGAACTGAAGTTCTTCCTGTGTCCTGGGACGCTTGTTTGTTTCCACGTCATCCGTAATATCCTGATCCATCATCTGCACCGTTACAAGGCCTTCCGCATATTTCGTAAAGTCACCGGTACGTCTTGCTTCCGCTTCCAGCGCCCCCAGATACGCAGCCGGATCATGCAGGATACGGTATTTCTGATTATTCTCCGCCAGCATTTCAGCTGCTGCTTCTTTTTGTACGCGGGCGCGTTCTTTTGTCTCCTCCGAAGCCTTGTCTGCAACAGCATCGTAGGTTTTGTTTAACTCCTCCTGCATCTTTTTATATTCCGGCTTATCGGCATCCTCCGGATGTGCGGTGAGCACTTCCAGATACAGTTCGGCAGCAATCTGACGCACACGGTTGTCCTTTGCAAACCATAACATACCGGCAAAATCTCCATACATATCACTGCGGTTGATCAGACGGTTTGTACGGTCCATGATCCCTTCGTAGTCAACAGGCTTTCGATCAATATATGCCGTTGCATCAAAACCTTCTCCGATCTTATGTCCAAACAGATCCTTCTCCGGTTCCCCCGAGAACATGGCATTCAGATTTCTGTCCTCATCCTTTGCCAGCATAAGGTTCTTAATCGTCTGCTTCATATGCCGGATCCCATCCGGAGCATCATTTCGATTAAAATATTTGAACTTATGCATCTGATCACCCATGATCGCATTATTCAGGACAGCATTTGTCGTAGTATAGGCGACCACCTGGTTTCTCTTATTGAGTCCGGGATCAGACTCTAACATATTTGCCGTATTGATCTGTCTGCCAAACAGTATCCCAGGAACGGCATACTGTACCTCATCTGCTGAAAATTCATATGCTCCCACTCCGGCCAGCAGATCAAAAGAATCCTCCAGGTTCAACCCCTTACTCACTTCCTGGAAACTTACCGGTTTCAGTTTGTTCACCGCATCCTTCAGCAGCACGCCTGCGGGATTTGCCAGATATTCCTCCAGGTATTCCTCCGGATTCTTTCCTGAGGTCTTGCACTGGATATATGTCTGGAATACGGCATTGACCTGTGCCGCAGTCTTCATATCGCCGGCAAATTCAAACGGAACACCCTTGTTTCGTATGCTGTCCATATTTCCGGGGAAAATTCCGGGCTCCTGGTTAAAATGCTCCTTGGCGATCTTAAAGATCTCGTCATAATCACGCAGTGATTTTTCATAGATTATCTGTGCACTTATGATCTTGCCGGGATCTCCGGAGTCCATAGCTTCGGTAAATGTGCTACGATCAGTATGAAGCTTAGCAAAGCAATAAGCCTTGGATCCGTCTTCACCACTGGCCGCATACGGATAAGCCAGCATTCCCATCTCATCCATTTTGGCAAAAAGCAGCCGATACCCTTCCTTGGTCTTATCGCTTAATTTGATACCCTCATTTATGACTTCATCATAGACAGCATCTTTTCCCTCCGCCAGACGGACGATCTCATTTTCATTGTCTTTAACGACCAGATTATCATATTTGCCGTTTTCATACTGCGGACGCACTACATTCTTAATGTTCTGATCCACAGCGTACTCCATATGCTGGACATCCTTGTCTACACTGAGAAGGTCTGCACGCACAGCCTCTTTAACCTGTGTCAGATGCTTTGCTGCAAAGTCAAGTGAATGCTCATACTGTGCCTTCAGATCGTTATCGGCAGCAATATCCGCCGGGATATTTGCTTTCAGTTCTGCCGCCCTGTTCTGATAGATATGATCCACCTTCTCCTCTGCCGGCATATCCACAGGATCACGATAAGCGTTCATTGCGTCACTGACTGCCTTTTTCTGCTCGGGAGTCATACGTATTTCGAGTGCCTGCGCAAAATCCACAAGCTTCGCATCCTCCGGCAGTTTCTTTTTCCCGTTTATGCTTCCCATGACGGCATTATATGCCATATCCCACTGCTCATCGCTTACCGGAGCGTTTTCCAGCGCATTTTTCACCGCCTGAAGTTTTCTTTCCTCCGAGCGCTTCCTGCTGTTATGTGCAAGATACTGAGCCGGCTGTGCTACGGGATCAGGAACAAGCTCCTCATCAAACTGCTTTTTGATCTCTGCCTGCTTTCGGACGAATTCCGTGATCTCTCCCGCTTCACCTATCACACCCCTGTTCGCTTCCAGTGCTCGCTCCCCCGCAAGCACCCTGCTGCTTTCCTTAACGCCGTCAAAAAGCACCTCTGTGCCTTTCGCAAAATCCATCTGTTCTCCGATGGTATGCATCTTAAGATTAACTGCCTCATCCTTGGAGGGAGTATACGGAGGCAGGCCGAAGGTCTGCAATATAGTATCCGCAAAAAGCCTGCAGGTTCTTCCATTCCCGTCTTTAAAGGAATGCTCGGAAAGCGTCATCTGGTATGCAAAGGAAGCCAGTTCTACTGCCATGGACTTCTTCAACGCCGGATCTTCAGTATTCTTTATCTCATTCATGCCGTCAGCAATGGTCTGCATGGTCTTAAATACCGCTTCCGGAACAACCGATGCACCAACTCCGTTGATCGCTCCGGCTTTCACGCCCTCGCCGCGGAGCTTTCCGCCGGCCTCATCCCCGGGACGCATAGCCTTGTTGATCTCGGAATATGCTTTATAAACATCACCAAAGCTCACTTTATTCTTATCACGCAGTTCGGAGGAATGCATTCTTGCCACCTCTGCGCCGACATTCAGTCCATAGGTACCGTTTTCATAACCTTCGATCTGCGACTGCAGTACTTCCCTGCGCCTGTCATACTGTTCCCCTTCCGGCAGTGCCGCAAGTTCTTCCCGCAGTTTCTGCGGATCCCGGCCAAGCGTGGTGGAATTGGCAGTTCTGCCCTGATAGAGCCCCTTTACACGGTCCTTATCCGGATCATAGGATACGATATCCTCGATCCCCTCCAGCTTCTGTCCGGAAAAATGAAAATCGGATGCTGACTTATCATAACCCTCTGCCGTGTCCTTCTCGTCCGCACCGACATTAAATACTTTCTGCATAATGTGTTCTTCGCCCCAGCCGCCCGCTATGAGGTTTTCGAAGTTTATCATCTCATCCGAAGTCATATTGATGGCATCTGCGGCGTCCTTTCCCA
>JAGBMJ010000131.1 GCA_017634975.1 Lachnospiraceae bacterium
GCCTTCTTCTCTTCCTCTGCCTTCTTTGCCGCTTCCTCCGCAGCTTTCTTCTCTGCTTCGGCCAGTTTGGCTGCTTCTTCCGCCTGTTTCTTTGCTTCTTCTTCCGCCTTCTTGCGGGCTTCTTCTATGCGCTTTGCTTCTTCCTCTGCCAGCTTGCGTGCTTCTTCTTCCGCCTTGCGCTTCGCTTCTTCTTCCGCTTTCCTGCGTTCTTCTTCCGCTTTTCGTGCAGCCTCTTCGGCCGCCTTACGTTCCGCCTCGGCTTTTCTGGCAGCTTCTTCCGCAGCCCTGCGCTCTTCTTCCGCTTTCTTGGCCGCTTCGATCTCAGCCATCTTCTTTGCAGCTTCGGCCGCCTTTGCTGCCTCTTCAGCTGCTTTCTTTGCAGCTTCCTCCTGTGCTTTCTTGGCGGCTTCCAGAGCCTTTTCCGCTTCTTCCTGCGCTTTTCTGGCGGCCTCTTCTGCAGCCTTACGCTCCTCTTCCGCTTTCTTTAAAGCCTCTTCCTGTGCCTTCTTGGCGGCTTCCTCCGCTTTGCGCTGTTCCTCTGCCGCCCATTGTGCCTGCTCTTTTGCCTTCTGCTCCGCTTCTTCCCTGGTCAGCCCTACCGGAACAGGGATGGGAGGCGGTGTCGTCTGTGCCTGCATCGCCGCCGGACTCATCGTCGGCATTACGCCCGGAGCCGAATACGGTGTCATCGAAGTTGCCGGGATCGGAACACTCTCCGCTGCCGATGCTGCAAGGAACGGATTGTTCGGTGCCGCCTGCGGTACTTCCTGCTTGGGTCCCTGTGTCTTCTGCTCAGACACAAAAGTAGCCCCGGTGCGCCCCGGTACCGGAGAAGACACCGCAGAGCCTCCAAGCCCGGAAGAAAACTCCTCCGCGCTCTTCAAAAAGTCCAGTTCCGGAGCCGGCGGTGCCGGTTCCTCTTTCTTTTCATCGATGAAAGACAGTGAGATCGCGCCATCGCAAGGCTTGCCGCATGACCAGCAGAACTTCGCCTTTGCTTCCAATGCCGCACTGCAATATATACATTTTTTCTGCTTTGTGCCAAAATCCAGGTTAAACAGACTGGTTTCCTTGATCTCGGAAGACCCGCATCGACCGCAGAACTGTTCTGTCTTTCCTATTTTTTCACCACATTTTGCGCAGACTCTAGCCATTACAAAACACCCCGCTTTTTATGATATTTTCCCCATAGTCCATATTATAGTATAAGATTGTGAAATATTCAAGAAATATGACGGTTTTCTTTTCGGAAAAATCCGTTTTTTTGTGACATTTTATGTAAATCCGCATATCCCGCACAGGGCATTGGACTTCATCGAAAAACGAAGCATTTTTCTGTCAATCGGAAAGCCGGAAGGACTTCGCCTGCAGCAGGAGAATGTCTTCCTCGTCGTGAGTTGCGATCAGGATCGGCCGCATCTTCCGGTATTTCAGGATCCACTTTGCCGCCCGTTTCCGGTTTTCCTCATCCAGCCCCGCAAACGGTTCATCCAAAAGCAGAATTTCGGATGGAAAAAGTACCGCCCGCGCCAAAGCAACCCTGCGCTTTTCCCCACCGCTCAATGTCTTGATCTCTTTTTTGCACAATTCCTCCGGAAGCAATTCGTATATTTTTTCAATATCCTCCGCCGCACATCCGGCCATCCACAGGTTTACCCGCGCATCTGCCTCTTCCCAGAGCCGGTTTTCCTGAAAACATACGCCTGCTTTCCATGTTCCGGTCCGTCCGTCATCATCCGCCAGCAGTCCGGCCAGTATATGCAGAAGCGTCGTCTTTCCGCTGCCGGAAGATCCCAATATGCACATACACTCCCCTGCAGACACCTTCCGTTCCGGCAGATCCAGTACTTTCTTTTCCGCGTAGCTCTTCCGGATCTTTGGCATCTCCAGATCCCGGTCTGTCTGCTCCCAAACCGCCGCGCTTCCGTCACGGACTTTGGGCACCGCTCCGGCACCTGCGATCCGTCCGATCACTTTTTCCGTCAGAAAGCTCACAAAAACGATCACCGCCATCCAGGCAAAAACGCCTGCCGTATTCAGGTAGATCTTATCCATATACAAGCGGGTACCGATCGCCCGGTCCGGCAGAGCGATGATCTCCGCCGCCACACCGGATTTGAAACACATCCCGGTCGAAAAGGAAAGCCCCGCTTTCAGATACGGCAGATAGGCCGACCGGTAGATACAGCGCCATTGTCTCCAAAATGGCATACGAAACGCCCGTGCCATCTCGAGCATTCTCTCGTCCGTCTTCTTCAGTCCCATCAGAAGATTACCGTACAGATTCGGAAATACCACCATAAAACTGATATAAAAGACCAGATACGCCGAGCCGGACCAGATCAGAAAGACCACCACGACCGCCGCTACCGGAACCGACCGCAGAAACGATACAAACGGCTCCAGGATTTCCTCCGCAAGCGGAAAGCGGTATGCCGCAAACGCCAGAAGATAGGCTGCGGCAAATGCCAGCAGAAAGCCAAGCATGATGCGAAGATACGATCCGAACACCGCCTGCCAGAATACGGCCTGTCCCGCCTGTCGCAGCAGTTCCGCGGCACTTTCCGCCGGTCCTGCAAAATAGACCGGATTATGCACCAGCCATGAAGCGATCTGCCAGACCAGAAGCCACCCTAAGATGATCAGGCCTTTTCGGAGATATTGCTTTTTTTGCATTCCGTCCTTTTGCATCGGTCATCATTTACCGTAGTAAAAATCTTCTCCCGGAAGTGCTCCGCCTACAGATGCGGGATCTGCCGCATACAACACAGACAGATAGGAAGCCAGTCTGCCCTGCATATCTGCTCCCTGCAGGCAGACCAGATTGCAGTACGGTATCGCAGCCTGTGCGATCTGCTCATTCTCCAGGATCCCCCGCTCTACCATCTGCGCGGCAGCATCTGCCGTATCGTTCTTTGCATGCTCCGTACTTTCCTTATGCGCCGCCAGAAATGTCTCTACCACCTCCGGATGCTCCTCAAGAAACTCTTTTCGTACGATCGTCACACCGGTCACCAGCGCCGAATCCGCATCGAGTGCTTCCCATTCCTTTGTCATATCCAGTACGATCTGCAGACGGTCATTCTTTTTCAGGGCAACAGTTGCAAACGGCTGTGGCAGCATACCCACAGCTTCCGGTTCCTCCGCCAGTACCGCAGCCACTTCCGCAGCTTCCGACTTGTACTCCACCTGTGCTTCTACACCATTTCCGTTCAGAATGTACTGTAATACATACTCCGGGGTAGTGCCTTTTCCCGTGGTATAGATCGTATGGCCGGACAGATCCGCTACACTTCCGATCGTCTCATCTCCGCTGACCATATACAAAACGCCCAGAGTATTGATATCGATCGCTACCACACCTCCCTGCGTCTTATTATACAATACGCTTGCCACATTGGCGGGTACCAGTGCGATATCCATCTCTCCCGAGACCATCTTCGGCAGCAGCGCATCGGCCTGGGTCTCCATGGTGAAAGAATAGCTGTTTTCGCCATTCTCCGCCTGTTCCATCAGTTCCAGAAGCCCGATCGAAGTCGGTCCTTTCAGGGAACCGATCCGAACCGCAACCTGTTCCGTTTCCGGTCCGGCCACCGTCTCAGTCGGAACCGCTTCCTGCACGGCTTGCGGAGCCGTTTGCGTCTCTGCCGCCTGTCCGGGTTCCGTTACCGTCTCGATCGGTTCCGTTACCGCTGCCGGTGTGTTCGGCGTCCCGCATCCTGCAAGCATCGCTCCCAGCATCACTGCACCCAAAAAACAGCCTCTTTTTTTCATAGTTTTCATCGTTGCCTCCTCCTTTGGATCGAAAGCCGGGAATCTCCGATCTTATCCTTAAATCATGTGTTTTTTGCTTCCTTACGATAGCACGTTTCCACCGGTTTGACAATACATACGGATACTGCTAAAATCACGGTTATGGCAAACAGCAAAGATTCCGTATCGCAAAAGAATACTGCCCGTCTCACCTGGCTGGACGGTCTGAAAGGACTGGCTTGTTTCGGTGTTTTTACGCACCATTTCTTTCTGGCCAATTTCCCGTCCAGTTATTACGGTGCGGAGATGCCCTCTCTGCTGCCCGGCGGTGTGGATACCCTGTTTTCCTACAAGCCCTACGGCGTATTTTTAAACGGAAATTTCTGGGTCTGCCTGTTTCTGCTGATCTCCGCTTACCTTCCGGCCTGTCAGATCATGCGTACGCCGGATGATAAACTGCGCAGCCGCGCCGGAACGATGATCCTGAAACGTTATCCCCGGCTGATGCTGCCGACCTTCTCGGTCGCCGTGATCAACTTTATCCTTTTGCACATCCTCAACGCATTGCATATGAACTACATCAACAAGCCGCTGGATTACTCCGTCGGCGGTCTTTTAATGCACGGTCTCGTATTGATGTGGACCAAGGCAGACGGTACCCTGATCGGACCGTTCTGGACACTGCACTATTTCCTTCTGGTACCGCTCTTCGCGATGCTGCTCGCGATCCCGGCACGCAGAGAAAACCGTTTTATGCCATGTATCTATGCGGGACTGCTCATCGCATTTTTTGAATATGATATTCTTTTTGACTACTATATGGCCGGTGTGCTTGGTGTGCTGCTGGCGGATCTCACCTGCCACGATCGCTTTGCTTTTCTCACCGGACGTTTTCCCGCACTCCGTCGGAAAATGCCGCTTCTGCTCCTGTCCTTACTGCTTCTGCTTACCGGACTGTGGCTGGGCGGCTATCCTTCCTATGTAGAACCCGAAGGTCTCTACCGCCATTTCATGGTGCTGGATTCCCGGAATAACGGTGTTTCCGTGCTTTTGCATATTGCCGGCGCCTTCCTGCTCCTGTGCGCGATGCACCTGTGGAAGGCCGCTTCCCTGCCGGATCTCCTTTCCGCCGGGCCGTTTCAGTTCCTCGGAGCCATCAGCTTTCCCATCTATATGATCCATATGCCATGGATCGAATACCTTGGCTATTATCTGATGGACCGGTTCCGTGACCTCACCGGCAGCGCGGCCCATGCCGCGATCCCGGTCTATCTGATCCTGCTGATCCTCGTACTGCTCTCCGCATGGCTGTTCCACCGCACTATTGAAAAATGGTGTGAGCGGATCTGTAAACAGATACACATTTGAATAACAGTGTATAAAAATCGCCCCCGGCAGCTTTTCCGCACCGGGGGCTTTTACATAAAGGGGTAACAACTCAGATTGCTTCGTGGAATGTTCTGCTGATAACATCCGCCTGCTGCTCCGGTGTAAGCTTGATAAAGTTTACTGCGTAGCCGGATACACGGATCGTCAGCTGCGGATAGTTCTCCGGATGTTTCTGTGCATCCAGCAGCGTATCGCGGTTCAGCACATTTACATTCAGATGATGACCGCCCTTTGTTGCATAACCATCCAATAAGGATACCAGATTGCTTACCTGACTCTTGCTTGCTTCCATGATGATTCCCTCCTCTTCCTGAATCTTTGCTATACTATGGTTTCGGGATCACTCCCTGTCTCAGTTTCTGAGGTAAGTATAACGCAGAGAAAGAAATCTATCTGTAACATTCGTTACAATACAAAATCTTTTTTTAACTAATACAGATCCTCCAATCCCTCCCGGTCACGGATCTGCACCGTATCCCGATCCACTTCGATCAGTCCGTCTTTCTGCATATTCATCAGTTCCCGGGACAGTGACGGTCTTGCCACACCCAGAAAATCCGCAAACATCTCACGGTTCATAGAGAGCACCACACGCCCTTTGGCGTCAGCATTTTCCAGAAAATAGATCGCCAGCTTCTCCTTGATCGAGGTGGAGCTGAGCAGATGCAGCTTCTTGGTGATCGTAAAATTCCGCCCGGCCAGGATCTCCAGCATATTCCGCGTGATCATCTGATGGTGACCGCAGGCATTTTCACAAAAGCCGTAGAAAAATTTCCACGGGATCTGCAGCACCTCTCCCGCCTTTACCATCACCGCATCGTACCAGTAATGCGACTGATTGGAAAACAGAAACGCTTCCCCGAATACATCGTTCGGTTTGACGGTATACAAAAGATTGCGCTTGCCGGAAGCAAAATCTTTCACCAGCGCCGCCTCACCGGATTGTAATAAAAAAATCATCTGCGGCGTCTCTCCCTGCCGGAAGATATATTCGCCTGCAGACAATTTCTTCTTCACTGCTCTGGAACAGCGGAGCATCTTGTCGATCTCCGCCTGCTCGATATCCGAAAACAGATTCATAGGATCCCACATCCTTTCGCCCGGAAATACCGCTCAGGAATCATACAGCGGTACATAAAACTCCTCACCGGTCTCCAGTATCATACAGCCCAGCCGGCTGGAGCGGTTGTTCAGCGCCATCCCGCAGTCCAGATCGATGACACGGTATCCGCGGAACTTCTTCTTTTTGTAGATCATTCCACGCCCTTTTTCATCCACATGATTCAGACGCTGTGTAAAGATATGTCCCACCACATAAGTATCGCTCTTGTACCCGAAGGAATACACCTCCGGCTCCACGAACGGATCGCCGTCCTGCTCAAAGAGGCTGTCCCATACGATGCGCTCCGCCTGCTTGGGTGTCACATCCTTAAAGAACAGTTCCTTACCGAAACGGTAATCCACGGAATAGCTGTGCGACAGATGGAAACTGTGACCGCCGACCTTGACTCTCTTGATCAGCCGCAGGCCTCGCAGAAATACCTCGATCTCGTCCTGCTCTTTCTGACTCAGCCCGTAAAAATCATCAAAGGTCTGGTTGCCGCCATTTGCCGGATGTGTCCACAGCTCATACGGTGTCAGATGGTCATCAAACGGATCCTCCTGCACCAGCCCCTGTTTCTTCCTGCGCTGGTAGTCGATGGCATTGAGCATCATCAGTTCGTGGTTTCCCAGAAACATCTCGACATTCTTGCGCTGCATCAGATCCCTGATGATCGCGATCCCCTGATCTCCGCGATCGATCACGTCTCCTATCACATACATAAAATCATCATCCGAAAAGCGGATCTTCTCCAGCATCTTCAGAAATATGTTGTAATATCCATGAATATCACTGAGTACAAAGGTTCTCATATCACTGCATCTCCACAATATCCGCCTCATTCACACAAATGACCGGCCGGATCCCCATTGCTTCGTTCAATTTCCAAAGTGAAAGCTGGTTGTCTACAATGGCGTGCCCTTCAAAATTCTCGGCGCACTTGTAGGAATCGCTGCCGTCGATATGCCCGCGCGATCGCAAGCCGTAGCTGGCGTGAGACAGAATGCTGTTGGCCTGTGCAGCCACATACTGGGAACAGGGTACCGACTCCGGCTCCATCTTGGTCCTGCCGGTGCCGCGTGCCAGCGCAAGGTCGATATCAAAACCGAATCGGATCTCCTCGATGGAAGGCAGGTATACCTTGTCATAAGATGTCCGATCCGAGAACGCCGATACCGGCGTGGTTACCTTTGTATTGTTGAGCAGTGCACGCTCCTCTTCCGTAAAAGCCATACGGACAAAGCGCGAATTGAGCCAGCCACGGATCTCGCTGGTTTCCCAATAGATCCCGGTGCGGATCTTCTGGATCTCGCGGTCGTTCATAAGCAGATATTTGTCCTTATCAAACGGGCGGAATTCGATGATGTACTCCGCCTGCAGGGTTACGCGCCCTCCTCTGGTCTGGCGTACCTTCCAGGAAAGCATATTGAACTTGAAATAACGGTATCCCGAGATTTCCTTTTCCGGTCTCGCCTGTTTGCGGATGTTGAAGATATCGCGGGAATCCTGTGCTTCTTCCTTCAGTACAGGCATCCGCAGATAACGTTCTCCGTTTACCACGGCAATATCATCATTATCATAATCCGCATAAACGATATCCGAATCCAGCTGTGCCCCGGTGATCTCATTCATCGGATACTCACCAAACCAGACACGCTCATTGCGGTCTTTCAGCAGATGGACCACCGGACCTGCCGGTGCCGCCTGTGCCAGTCCGGCCTTTTCATCCGGATAGATACCGTACAGATCCTTGTACAGTTCTTCTATGGTCTGCTGGCGATCCTGTGGTTCCATAGAAAGCCCCTTCATGATCGCCTTGGCCAGTTTCTTGTCGATCTGGATCGTGTAATCTGCCAGATTGACCAGTTCATCTTTTTCGTTACGCTCATAAGAAGACTGCGGCACATCGCCCGTCATCATACTGTACAGAGTAGCGCAGATCCCGTAGATATCCGTCCATGGTCCCTGCTCGGACAGTTTGGAGAGCATCTGCTCGAGCGGCGCATAGCCCCATTTTCCGAGGAATACCTGCTGGTTTGCAAAACCGAGCTTTCTGGATCCGCCGAAATCGATCAGCTTGATGGAACCGTCATCGTCCATCATGATATTATCCGGACTGATATCGCGATGGATCAGACCGGACTGGTGGAGCTTGCCCAGAATGCTGATCACAGGCTCCATCAGGCGCAGCGACTCCTCCACAGAAAGCCAGCCACCCTGCGAATCAATGTACTTGCGCAGATTGCCGCTGCGCAGGTATTCCATGATCAGATAACCGGTATTGTTTTCATAAAAAAGGTCCTTGATCGAAACGATACCGGGGAATTTGGAGAACTCCGCCAGAATACGCGCTTCTCTCAGATATGCCTTTGTTTCTTTTTCATACTCTTCCTTGTTGACTGCATCCAAAACAAGGACCGTTTTGCCATCCTCTGCACGGTCAACCATTTCATCTGGAAAAAACTCCTTTACGGCTACCGGATACTCCAAAAGCATGTCATAACCGATATAGGTTATGCCGTAGCCGCCTTTTCCGAGAATATTACCGATCAGGATTTTGTTATTTAAGATCGTGCCCGGGGTCAGTGCTTTCGACCAGGTCTGCTGTCCTGCCTTTTCTTTTCCGCAGTACGGACAGATTCCCACGTCATCGCTGACTTTCATACACCGAAGACAGATTTTTCCGATTTCAGACTGCTCCATTATATCCCCCAAAAACCAGATATGCTTTCAGTAATGATTTTTACAATTGACATTATACACGAAAATGTGCAATTTTACCACCCCAAACAGGGATTTTTATTGTTTTTTCGTAACATTTGTTATTCTGCGCGGATTGCTGCCAAAGGGCTTAGTTTCATAGCCCGAACCGATGGGAAGAAACCGGCCAGCATTGCGATCAGGATGGTAAACAACACCGATATACCGCCAAGCCATACGGGAATACGGGAGATCTGGTCAAATCCCATCTCCGTCCCCGCTATGATCTTGTTGATCACGATGGAGAGGATATAGCTCAGTCCCACCCCCAGCGTACCGCCGATCAGCCCGATGTAGCCGGCTTCGATCAGAAACAGTGCCTGAATATCACGGATCCGGCAGCCGATCACCTTCATAATGCCGATCTCTTTGGTCCGCTCATAAATAGACATCATCATCGTATTGGTGATACCGATCGCCGCCACGAACAAGGCTACGGCACCGATGCCTCCCAGTACCGCCTGCACGATGTTCATGATCTGCATATCCGATTCGATCCATTCCATACTCGAAGAGGCCTGATACCCCATGTCGTTAATGAGCTGCTGTACCGCACTTACGTTTTCCATATCATCCACATTGACGATCAGCATGGAATAAAAGATCTCCCGATAAGGTTTCCCGTTTTTCTGCAGCGGCTGGTCCGGGATCGCGCGTCCTTTAAACTCTCTCTGCAACAGGTTTTTCATGGCATCAATATCGCAATAAGCCGAATACGAAAACTCATTATAGTCTTCCACGCCCCCGGCTACCACTCCGGCCGTCGGGATCAGATACTTCTTTGCCTTGGGAACAGGCTGTCCGTTTTCATCGGGTGAGCCGCCGCGGAAATACCGGTCCGTGTCAAAGACCACATACAGCGGATCGTTCATCAGATCGATGTCCGGCAGTTCTCCGGTCTCCCAGTAACCCCGCCCGTTCTTTTCATTCTGAAAATACTGCAGAATGCAGTTTCCGTATACGATCTCCAGCTCTCCGTTTGCCGTGGGATAATCCCCCTCCCCCAGCTCCATATTTCTTGTGCGGAAATAGCTCTGTGATACGCCATACAGGTCCACATAGGACATATACTGCCCCTTCTTCACGATCACATACATCTCCAGCATCGGATCCACGCCGGTCACATGCTCCAGATGCGACAGTTCTTCCACCAGCTTATCGTCCAGCCGCAGCTCCTCGCCCTTTTTATCGCCGCCATCATCATACCCGCGCTGCGTACGTACCGTAATCCCGGTGAGACTGCCATAGGACTGCATCTCATCCAGCATGGACTGCTTCATCCCGATACCGAGCGAAAGCATCACCACAATGGATGTGGTACCGATGATCACGCCCAGCACCGTCAGTATGGTCCTCACTTTTCTTTTGAACAGACTGCTCAGGCTCATGCTGAGCAGATCACCCAGTTTCATAGTTTATCACCCAAAATTGTTTTAATCATCAAGGTCATCCAGTTCCTGCTGCCGTGCCTTCTTCTTTTTGGCCGAAGATACGATCACGCAGATGATGATGATGAGCAGAACCAGACCGCCGATGCCGCCACCGATCACCGCCGCCCATGGGAACGGCTTCTCTTCTTCCATTCCCGTTTCAAATTCACCCATATCCCATTCACCTTCGTCCATCATCGGTTCGTACACATACAGGTGGAGCTCTTTTTCCAGTGTCGTCACACGCCCGGCTTCATCTTCATAAGAGATCACCGCACGCACGATGCCATCATCTTCCGTCGGCGCCACACCGTTTACCATAGCATCCACATTGCCGGTCGCTCCCGGCTCCAGCTTGCCGAGGAAGGTGCTGCCGCCTTCGACGGAAGGTGCATCAAATACTACCTGCACGTTATAGAGGGTGGTCTTACCCTTGTTGTACACCTGGAACATCACGTTGGACTGGCCGCCCACTTCGATCGATTCCGGCAGCACCTCTGCGTCGCCGTAATCGATACGCGCCTCCTGCTTCACCGGGATCGATACACTGGTCGTTGCCGAGAAGGGATTGTGTTTTGCATCTTCGTAATTTGCCTTCAGATCGATCACGTAAGGCTTCTGTGCCAGATCGCTTCTGGCCGTCATTTCGATATTCAGATCCTTCGTCTCTCCCGGTGCGATCTTGTTCACAAAGATCGAGGCGCTGCCAGAAGTCGGCAGGAACGCTTCATAAGTCGTTTCTTTATTATCGCCTTCGGTCGCCGCTTTCAGATCGAACTGTACATTGGATACCGTAGAGGATGTCGATGTGTTCTGCACCGTTATGGTCAGGTGGAAAGTGTCGCCCGCATACACCTCTGCCGGGTCGGTCACAAATCCGGTCACGATGATCCTCGGTGTGGAAGGCGGCAGTTTTTCCTCGTCTTCCTTCTTTTCCTCTTCGATCAGCAGTCTGCCCGGACGACCGGTAACATTCACGTAGGTCGTCAGGTCAGTTTCCTCGATCTTGCCGTTGCGGTAATACATCGCGTGAAACTTGATCGGATAGGTGCCTGTATAAGCATCATTGGAAATGATAAAGTCCCAGGCCACATCCTGATGCAGGCGGTAACCTTCTTCTATGGTAGAAGCTGCAGAGATGCATTTGATCATACGGGTATCCGTAGCCGTCTGGATCACGAACGGCCACTTCTTCGGATCCGTATCCTGTACCGGGGTGATCACCACGTCGGTCACGGCTGCTTTGCCCAGATTGATCACGGAAAGCATCACGCGTACCGGCTCATTGTATTTTCCGGACGGGATCCCTACCGTATTGTTCAAAAACAGGAACTGCTCGGCGCCGTCGATATTCATCCTCGCTGCCTCAGACAGATCCGTTTCCACTTCGCTGACATAAGCTACCAGCTGGGATACGGTCATATCATTATTGGCGATAAACACGTTTGCCTGACGAAAAACCGCATCCATTTTGGCATGTGCTTCCGGCGAGATATCATAGAGCGCTTCCAGACTGTGGATATGCTCCATCAAAAAGACATAGGCCACTTCACGGTCTTCATTTTTGATGATCTTGTCCGGATCCTTCGTTGCGAGCAATGCCGCATTAAAGGAAGCCGATACCTCCATCCCTTCGATCCCGATCCCCGGGAACGGTATGGTAAACACCACTGCCAGAGCAAACAGTGCCAATAGAATCTTAACGATGATCTGTGCTCCCGATTTTTTCATGACTGTATATCTCCTCCGTTCTTTATCGTCTCATTTACTTCGTCCCAGATACTGCCCGGTTTGTTCTGTGCATCCGTAACCTGCTGTGCTCCGTCTTCGGTCTGCATTGCCGTCGTGTTTTCCGGTGTCTGTGCTGCTGCCGTATTCTCTGCCTGCGGAGACGCTTCCGGCGCGGAAGCCGTACCGTTCACCAGTTCCTCCATCTGCCGTCTTGCCTGCTCCCGGTTATCCACATTACGGATGATCTTTCCGTCCCGGATCTGTATGATACGATCCCCGAAGCCGGCCAGATAATTATCGTGCGTGACCATCACCATCGTCTGGTTCTTTTCCCGGCTGATCTTCTTGATCAGCTGCAGCACCTCGATCGTGGTATTGGAATCCAGGTTTCCGGTAGGCTCATCCGCAAAGACGATCTCCGGATTCACTACCAGAGCTCTGGCGATACCAACACGCTGCTGCTGACCGCCGGACATCTCCCCGGGCCGGTGCCGCATATACTTGCCCAGGCCCACCAGCTTGAGCATCTTGATCGCACGCCGTTCCCGCTCCCATTTGCTCACGCCCTGAAACGTCAGCGGCATCGCCACATTTTCGATGGCGGTCATATTCTGCATTAAGTTGTAAGACTGGAAAATAAAACCGACATGTGCCTGCCGGAAATTCACCAGCTGGCTTTCGTTCTTGCTTTCGATATGTTCTCCCGCGATCACGATCTGACCTTTGGTCGGCTTTTCGAGACCGGCCAGCATATTTAACAGGGTGGATTTTCCGGAACCGGAAGTACCGACGATACAACAGAACTCGCCTTTTTCAATCGAAAAATCGACACCATTCAGCGCACGCACCTTATTGGTACCGATACGATAGATCTTGTATAAATCTTTCACCTGTATCACAGGCTTATCCATATCCACACGCCCTCATAAGCAAGCAAAATCTTCTTATAGTTTACCATAATAAAATTTCTCTGTCAACCACTCTCCGTTGCCGGGAAGGCTCCGTTATCCGCGAAAAGTCGCAGGATAAGAGGAATGCAGCACTATTTTGATTTTCCTTCAAAAAAAAAATGATTGACAAACTTCTTCAAATCCGCTATACTTGCACTTGCGTTTGAGAATTCAAACAAAAGGTGATATGTTTCGGGGTGTGGCTCAGTTTGGTAGAGCGCCTGGTTTGGGACCAGGAAGCCGCAGGTTCGAATCCTGTCACCCCGACGATAATATGCAGGTGTAGTTCAATGGTAGAATGTCAGCCTTCCAAGCTGAACACGTGGGTTCGATTCCCATCACCTGCTGCGCGGGAAATCCCTTAAACATTATGTTTGAGGGGTTTTTCATTTATAGTGAACAGTAGTGAACGCCCCGGCAGTAATCGCATCGACTTCTACCGAAGAAAAAGGCCTGTGGTCGAATCCAATCACATTTCGATGTCCGAAATGAGTATCTCCTATATATAAGTTCATATTTATATCCTCTTACCGTTCAAATTACTCCCCACTCTTTAGTAACTGTATCCACCCAGACAAATTGCCTCGTACCAATTGGCGTCCCGTTCTGGTATGTAGAAAAAACATCTGTCATCAGGATCCCGTCTTTCTCACGGTATTCCGGCCGGTCAACCGGGGTATGCCCGACTACCTGCAGATAATCTTCATTTCTTGTAATGAATCCCCTGTAGAATCCAAATCTGTTCTCCGGCCTCGCCCAAATCGGAGATGCATCATTCCATATATCTTCCGGTCCCATTCCATTGATCGTGACCAGTATATCCCCAATTATCGGTATGTCCACAAAGTGCATTCGCAAGAAACTCATCGTGATCCCAGCGTGCGAAAAAAGAACATTGTCAATTTTATGGATGTATTGAAAACGGCTCACATTGACTGTCTTGTACAACTGATTCAGGCAATCTACCACCGTCTGTCGTGCGTAGCTGGAATATCCGGTTTCGAGCTTCTGCCATACATAAGACAGATCATGATTTCCATAACACACCTTACTATCCGGATATTTTAACAGAAATATTTCCAACGCAGCATAAGTTTCCTTATAGAGATCAATATTCCTTTCTTGGTCCCAGTCATCTGCAAAGTCACCCAAAAATACTGCATTATCAAATCCGTGTCTCTCCATCATCTGTCCCGCTGTTTCGATGATCCACGGCTTCAAATGTACGTCCGATATAACAAGTACTTTCATAACCGGAATCTCCTTAATCTCCTATTACCTGTCGGAATAATGCATAAGCACCTTCTTTACTATGTCCGCCCTTATCAATCACAGCATATACAATTTTCTTAACAGATGATCTTTCCATTTTTTCTTTAAACAATCGTGCCACCGTTTTCGGATCTTGCCCAAACACTCCGCATCCGAATGCCCCAAGTATTGCTACTTCTGCTTTCTGAGCGTTTATCCTATATTATTCACCGAATGATTCGGTGAATAATACAGGCTAATGCCTGTTCAGCCTGGAAATTTCCCGGATCGATAATATAGCAAATGTGATTACAAATACCACTGCACAGGAAACGAACAGACCAAGCGGATCAAATGTCAGTGAACTTGTTCCGGAAGCCGCCGGATCATCCTGTGACGTGATCGGAAATGTTCTCTCCGCGTACAGCCCAAAACCGAAACTCCCCTGGCAATCCGCCCCTCCTGTCGGGATGCCCAAAAGGATCATCCCCAGAGTAAAATAGCTCAGCAGATTGAAAAGGATTCCTGCTCCGTTCACAATCCCGGCAACCAGTAAAGATTTCTTCAAAATAGCTTTATAATCCGGTTTCTTTTTTGCATCGTGCATATAAGAAGTCACTCCCATAAATACCGATGCCAGGACAATATAGATAAGGCCGATAAGCGCAAACTCGCCAAGCAAACGCCCCTTCATGATAACCATTTCACCAAGGACAAAGAAAACAGCTGCCATCACCGGCACAAACCAGCGCTTTTTGATACGCATCCCGGCTGCGATACCTAACGCCACTAAAAACACCGGATTAACTGCAAAACAACGGATCGTCCTTTCTACATGATTCTCACTTTTGCCGTCAACCAATATCATTGGCAAAACCAGTAATACTATTGCCGAAAGAACAATCCCGATAACCACCATTATCATCTCTTTCTTCTCTTCTCCACCCAGCTTTTTCGTTTCCATAAGCGTCCTTTCCTTTCAGGCACGTTGCAGTTTTTCTCTGCATCTACCATAGCAACGAAACAGATCCCTGTTTTTTATGGAGTTGTCAGATATGTATATGCTATTTCAATGCAGCTGTTCGCATTTTCTGTTTTTCCCAGTTTCTTCCAGCATTCAAAAAGCCTTTCATAGGTTTTAAAATGCTCTTCTACAGCATTGGATTGTTCAAAGTATTCAATTGCCTTGGAATAGTTACCCTGTTCATATTGTTCCAGTCCCATTCCATATAAGTAATATGCATCCATATTTACTCCAAATACTCTTTCTGCTCACCACAGGAAACCATCGCTGCAGTGTATATCATCGGTCCCGTTCTTCTATGATATGAAGGATCGATCTGCTTTCCAAGATCTCATCGATCCGTTCCGGTATAAAGGAAGGTTTTATATCTGCATTCTTTACTTTGTCAACCGGGATCCAGCACAGTTCTTCCCCTTCATCGTTCACGTTCTTAAGTCCGCTCGCGTTTTCGATACTCAAGACATAATAAAACTCAAGCACATGGCAATCCCTGCCATCGAATACGCCGTCTCTTCCTTTGAAGAAATTTTCCGTCACAACGGACAGCCGATCAACCTTCGTCTCCAATCCGGCTTCTTCCATGACTTCTCTGACCACGCAGTCTGCAGATGTTTCACCCAAATGAACGGCCCCGCCGATCATATAGTAATAGCCGCCGAATTTACTCTTAATAAAAAGTAACTTTCCATCGTGAAGGATAAAGGCTCCCGTGCGGTACCGGAACCAGTGATTACCTTTTGAAAAACCGCAATCCTCTGCAACGGGATACTCCAGTCTGTAGGTTTCCGCCTCAAATACCCTGCTTCCGTCCGCTTTGACATATTGGCTGTCCGCATAATAATGCATACCGAGCTTTTCCATCACCCGCTTACTGCGCGTATTCTCTTTGCAGAACTGCCCCTCCAGGATCCTCACCGGCCGGATCTGCCTTACATGCGCGATGATGGCACTCATCGCTTCAAAGACCAGTCCTTTTCCCCACATATCCTTTCGCAGATTATAACCGATGGTCCAAACATCCTTTTTCGGGGAATATAATATCCCGCCCATGCCGATCAGTTCCCCGGTCTCCTTAAGAACAAATCCAAGATCATAGTTATCCGGATCATCCTCATTTCTGGATGCCAGCCAGTTTTTTACATCTTCCGCATTTTCATATCTGGTGTAGATCAGATACCTGTTCACCTCTGGATCCCCACACCATTTATAGCAGGCAAGATAATCCTCCGGCGATACATTTCTAAGGATCAGTCTTTCTGTTTCAATTTGTGTTCTCATTTATCCTCCCCCTGCCAGCATAATGGTTCTTAAAGTACCCGATCCATATGCTTGCCTGCTTTCCTAAAAGCCACAGCGTAGCCCGTTCCTTTCGAAACGGATACTCCTTCTATATTTTATATGTATAAAACACCTCCGGATATCCCACCTTCATCTGCACAAAATCCTGTTCATATTCCGACAATGTTCCTCCCCAGGATTCATATACCTTACGGGCTTTCGTATTCTCTTTTAATACGCCTATCACCATTTGATCCGCATTTCTCTCTTTTGCCCAATTTATAAAGATGTCCCTTAGGGCAGTTCCTATCCCCATCCCCTGATACCCAGGATCTATATAGAGCGCAACCAGATCAGCATAATCGTTCTTGAAATACTCGTAGCCGGAATCTAATGTTCCAAACGTCAATCCGATGATCCTTCCTTCATGCTCTGCTACGTAGGCTGTTTTTCTTTCACCGATAAACTTATCTTCCGAGAACGCGCGGAGTCTGTTTTCCATTGCGTTTTCGCGTGCTGCAAAAACCTTCTCCGGAAAAATGTGACCGTAAGAAACACGCCATACTTTGTCTAAAAGTGTGTACCATTCGTATCCGTCTTCTTTACGGATCTGCCTGTATTTAATATCCATAAACACCTCCCGATTATACCATAAATCATACGTTTTGTTACCGTTCAGAACTATAAGGGATTCGCCCTCAAGCACTCCATGTCGATACAGCGCCAGTTTTCTCCCAGAAGAAAAACGTTTCTTTCCGCGCAAAAATCTCACTTTCGAGATGGTCCATTATGATCGTTCCGTAGCCCTTCCCCTCATACTCCGGCAATACATACACTCTTGTAATATGGTCATCGATGTGGCTTCCGGTTCCGACCACCTCTCCATCCACGATCAGAATATCGATCCTGCCTTCTTCAATATCCTTTATAATATTCTCCAGGCTGTGCAGCCTCCCGAAAAAATCCACCACTGCCTTTGTGTAATAATAGGGATAGACAGCTGCCTTCGTTCCCTGAACGATATCGCATACCTTCCCGGCCTCTTCCTTTGCTGCTTTTCTGTACTCAATCCTGCTCATTTTGTCCTCCTCGATTTGTTTTCTCCTGTGATATGTTTCATTCGTTTTGTTCATCCTTTTCTCGACACGATCATCAAGTGTTCCGAATGTGTTAAGTATTCGTCTTTTTCACAGTATCGTAAAGCGTATTCAAACCACGCTTCCCGAACCTTTTTAGAACTATTCTTCAGTTCATTTTTATACGGTGCCAGAATGCTCTCCTGTCCGAAGATTGTCTCTGTCGTAAGCCCCCGTATATGCCGCATTAACGACTTTGCATCTTTGACAGTTGTCATATAAGCATAGGTGAAGGCCTCAAAAGACAGGCTCTTATCCTCCGCCGCAACATCAAACAAAATCTGTTCCTTTGGCGACAAGATGGTTTCCTGCAGTTCCCGCAAGCCATAGATCACGCCACCAAACATAAGGATAAAACTGCAAAACAGATATCCACCGGGCTTCAGCACCCGTGTCGCCTCCCGGATCGCGCGTATACGCGTTTCCTCTGTCATCAGATGATAGAGCGGTCCCATCAGAAAAACGATATCAAACGAATCATCTGCAAAACCGGAAAGATCTGTTGCATTACCCTGCATAGCATCGATCTTTACTCCGTATTGCCTTGCTTTCTTTTTAGCAAAACGCACATTCTCATCGCTCAGATCCAGAAGCGTCACTGCATGCCCCCGTCTCGCATAATGGATAGAATACTGTCCCGGACCGCCGCCGATATCCAGTATACTTTCTCCCGGCCTTATGTACCTGTCCATCATATGCGTTGTGATATACTTTTCCACCGGAAAGCGGACCTGCAGTCTGTCCCATTCCTTTTTCGGATCCGCATCATAATGCTCCCGGATCTTTTCTGTTTCCTCATTTTTCAACATACGCATCTCCTCCTCCCGAAATTAATATTTCGCCAGCATATTGTTCTCTATAAACGAAAAACCACTTACCCGGACAGATAAGTGGTTTCATTTGCAGATGTAAAAATATAAAGAGATAACCTACCGCTTATCTGGATCCGTTTTTGAATGCACAATACCGAAACCAAGCACGTTGACGACATGCTTAGCCCAGACGGATGAACATTCCATTACAGATACGCGATAAAACATCTATTTCCCTTTCGTATTGTTAAATTTACATTTTTTCAGAGTATACTCCGTATACTACTCTATGTCAAGCCAAAAACATTCAAATATCATTTCCACTTGTAGAGTATAAGCGCTAAATTAGCGAATCCATGCAACCTAGGCTTCCGTAGCTCTATGGATATAGGTATGAGATAAGGACTGATAGGCGGAAACAAAAAGGGCAGAAATTTTACTATTTTAAAATATAATAATAGTCACCCCCGGTGGATACCCCCGGGGGTGTTTGGACCAATCAAGGTTGGTGGTAATATGGGTGTAGGGTATCGCTGGCCAAGATTAACTATTTTGAGGTTCAGGTGTCTATTTTTCCGATGTGTCTTTGCCCGTATCTCCTTTCATACCAGCAATAATATCACGCATGTCTAGAATAAACCCTCTTTCTTTTTCATACTTCAGAATATCAATAAGGATACTTACCATAAAAAACACTATAACCAAAGGCGGAATCATAGGAGTAACGCTCTTTACTGCCCCTAATACACCATCCTCATCCTGATTAATAAGAAAGTCAGACATAGATATTGATAACTCTATTTTATCTTCCATAGAGTTTCGATTCCTTGAAAAACCAGACGCAGGCACTGATATTACTACTTGTTTTTCAACGCCATCCTGCTCCATAGCCTGATCATATACCGGCATTGATAATACCATTTGATTATCATCAGTATTTTTGCTCACAACATAATCATATATAGGCGCTGATAATATTACTTGTTTTTCCTCATTATTCTGATTCAGGGCATAATCAGATATGGGGATTGATAAGACTACAATTATAAATGGTATTAATACCGTTTTGGTTGTATCTATATATGTCTCTACAACCCTTAATCGCCTAGCCAAACATATGTCTATCTCGTATTTTTCATTCTTCAATTTATCAACAATATGTTTTCTCCAAGCTGTATAACTTTTAATTCCGTTGTTATTATCAGGATTCTCAATATCAATATACGTCTGATACTCTTCAGAATAAGCAAATTTCGTGGTTTTAAATTTTATCGCATTGCTTTGTGTACTATGTATATGTTTCGCATCAATATAGAAAAAAAATAACCCAGCAAGTATATATGCAACTCCTATAATCATCAACGAAATATCCTTATAAACAGCGCCTTTAATAATCTCATACGAGCCATAAATAATAGGTACGGCTATAATAAAGCCAAATGATATTCCAACAAAAAAATCCTTCTTTTTAGAGTCCTTCTTTTTGGAGCCCTTCTTTGTCGGTCCTTCAATTTTCGTTTCAGAATTGCCCATCTCTAATTCTCCAGTCTTTTTTATTCTAGAATGCATTCTAGTTCTATTTCATTTCCTAAGGCTGTCATATAATCCTTATATATCAAGCATTCCAAGTTATTATCTTAATACTAAAAACAAGTACAAGTCAATATATTCCTTCATATTCAAATAAAACATTTATATTAAATATAACGGTGTATAATCAAAATCCTAATATAGGCCTGGTCCTAAATAGCGACTTATACAACAGATACTATCAGCATACGTATAAAAATTAGAGTACTGTCCCCCCAGGGGACGGGTTCTTTTTTTGGGGGGCATATACATAAAAAGTAAGCGTCAAATAATCGAGTCTGTACGGTTATGAATCTCCCCATTAGTATTGATCTTGTAAGAAGTAGATTATTCTAATGGGGAGGTTTAGTGCATGGACAGTAATTCATATGCGATCCGAAGGGCTTCCTGGGCAAA
>JAGBMJ010000132.1 GCA_017634975.1 Lachnospiraceae bacterium
ACAATTCATTTCAGATACCTCCGTGTTTTGAATAAGTATTATTGTCAGCAAACAACTTTCTTATTCTACATCGAGGTATCTATTTTTTCACCTTCTTTCTCTGGGCTGCCCTACTCTTAGAATTATACAGGAAGCTCCTTAAGCATCCTTCGCAGATCCTCGAAGGTATCCTTCATCGGAGCTACCCTTCCATAATTTACATCCTCATCAGCCTCTGCCAAAATCTCTAACAACTCTATTCGGGCTTTCATCCGTTTATACTCTTCGTAACCAAGAGAAACGGTATCTCCCCTTCCATTTACGGTAATAATAACAGCCTCGTTGTTTTCACGGCATTGTCTGGATACCTCGTTATAATGATTTCTCAGATCCGCCGACGGGCGAATGGTTTCCTGTATTGCATACATTGAGATCACCTCCTGTTTATAGACATATTTTATCGCAATATGTCTATTAGTTCAACAAGCTTTTCATCCGTTGATATGGACTTGCGGATCCACTCTTCTCCATGGTAGCATGGCTGTATAAGACAGATAGGGAGATGGTACATGCGTCTGATCACACAGATCAAAACCGACAGCAAAAGCATTCATTGGGCGAAAGATATCTTCGGCGGCATTGTGATCGCGCTGGTCTCCATCCCGATCTCTATGGGCTATGCACAGATCGCAGGACTTCCGCCGGTTTACGGCCTCTATGGTTCCCTGCTGCCGATCCTCCTGTATGGTTTCCTGACCACCTCCCGACAGTTTGTCGTAGGCGTTGATGCCATGCCCGCCGTGATCGTGGGCAGCCTGCTGGCGCAGATGGAGATTGCGGCCGAATCCGAAGAAGCGCTTCTTGTGGTTCCCGTGATCACCCTGCTTGTATCACTTTGGTTTTTCCTGCTCTACCTGTTAAAAGCCGGCCGGATCGTCAAATATATCTCCGTCCCTGTCATGGGCGGTTTTATCTCCGGGGTCGGTCTCACCATCATCCTGATGCAGGTGCCGAAACTCTTCGGCGGAACCCCCGGTACCGGTGAAGTGATCCCGCTGCTCTCCAACATCCTGGACCAGGTCCCGCAGCTCCATCCGCTTTCCCTTGCACTCGGTCTGGGCACCATTCTGATCATCCTGTTTTGCAGGAAACTGCTGCCAAAGATCCCTATGACCGTGATCCTTATGATCCTCGGTGCAATTTTGCAGCTTTTCCTGCATTTGGATCAATACGGCGTCAAAACCTTATCACCCGCCACTCCCGGACTGCCGGCACTGATCCTCCCGGGCTTCGTTTTCACGGCAGACAGGCAGCTTCGTTTTGCGCTTTTCGATTTTGCAGGATTTACTTCGTTTCTCCCCGATCTGCTGATGCAATCCCTCGGAATCGCCGCCGTCATTATGGCTCAGACCCTGCTGGCCTCCGGAAACTATGCCAAAAAATACCAGGATCCTTTGGACAACAACACCGAACTGCTTGCCTACAGTGTAATGAATCTTGCAAGTGCCTTCACCGGCGCCTGCCCCATCAACGGCAGTGTCTCCCGCAGCGGTATCGCAGATTCCCAGGGAGTACGCTCCCAGGTCATGTCTGTCTCCGCATCCATCACGATGCTGCTGGTACTCCTCTTCGGTACACCGCTTTTAAAGTATCTGCCGGTACCGGTTCTGACCGGTATCGTGATCACAGCCCTGCTTGGTATCTTAGAGACCAAAATGGCGCGCAAACTCTGGAAGATCAGCCGCAACGAATGGCTCGTCTTTCTGATTGCTTTCTTCGGCGTATTGTTCTTCGGTACCCTCTACGGTGTGATCATCGGCGTGATCCTTTCCTTCGGTGAGATTGCGATCCGTTCCGTCACCCCGCCGACCGCCTTTGTCGGGCGCATCCCCGGGCATGGCAATTTTTACTCCTTAAAGCGCAACACCGCTGCCCGTCCCATCAAAAACACCGTGATCTACCGCTTCAGCGGCAATCTCTTCTTTGCCAATATCGATCTGTTCTGTGACGAGATCGAAAGCGCCATCCGGGAAGATACGCATCAGATCGTAGTGGATGCCCGCGGGATCGGAAATATCGATGTGACTGCCGCCGAACGCCTGGTACAGTTTTATCAGAGTCTGCGGGAGCGTGGTATCCTCTTCTATCTGACCGAACACGACGGCAGCTTAAATGACCAGCTGCGTACTCTGGGCGGCAGCCTGCTCATCGAAGAAGGCGCCATCCGCCGCACCATCACGCTGGCTCTGCGCGACGCCGGACTGGAGAAGCCCTACGAACTGGAAGAAGGCGAAGCCAATCCCTCGCTGTTTCAGACGGCAGGCATCCGTCTGGCGGATGACAATACTGGGATCGAAGCCGAGGAACGCCTGTCGGAATTTGAATGGGTATTCGGTGATGAAGCGGAAGAAAAAATGGAACTGCTGGCGCGCACCGTGGCCGAAGAGCTGGCCGATGCCGGGAATAGCGGAAACGAACTGGAAGCGCAGATCCTGGATGAGGACGGGATCCGCACTTCCTGGGGAATGCTCGGCCGATTTGATGAAAACGAATTCTGGGATCTGCTGGAGCTGCATCTGGAGGAACTGGTATCCGATGGGCGGATCTCCGCCGATATGGCAGAGCGCATCGAACGGCATATCGAACGCCGCCGGTCCTTCGGGCAGAAGAAACTGCAGGAACTGAATCCGCACGCGCTCCGGCTCTTGAACAAGCATGAAAAAGTGATCCGTAACTACATTAAAAACAAACATCCCGAAGAATACGAAGCCTATCTGCAGCGGCATGATCAAAAGCAGGTAAAATGATCTTCCGCTTTACCTGCTCCTGTATGGTTCACCATCTCTTCTGTCTGTTTTTCTCTTCTTACGGCTGATAGTTCTGATACTGCGGCGCCGGGATCTCTTCCTCCTCCAGGTGATACGACATACCATACCGCCCGGCAGAAACATAAAACAGCGCTTGTGCGATCGCATTCGGAACCGACGTACTGAATGAGATCGCTGAAGTCAGTATACTGAATGCTGCAAGATATTCCTGACCATTATTTCTCATAATATGTGATTGCCAGAGTCGGGATACCAAAATGGAACCAAGCCCCATACAGATACTCAAAGCAATAAAGATACCGGAAACCAGCCGTCTCTGCTCCCCCTCATATTTCAGCACGATACCCACAAAGATACCATAGATCAGCAGATCCAGGATAGAATAGATCCCGTTTGGCGTACTTACGCGGAGCGCCGAATTATGGAAATTGGTTCCCATCAGCTTATAAACGCCGGACTGATTTGCCAGCATGCCCCAGGTGATGATCATGATCAGCGCCTTCAGACCGGTTGCAACATACAACGGAATACGATAACTGCTCTTACTCATAGTTTCCTCCCAATCGATTTTTTTGAAACCACGGGGACGGACCTCGTGGTTTTTCATTGATTATATCACGCTCAGACTATATGGATATTTTCTCGAAATTCATGTATGAGCACTATCCCTCCAAGAAGGATCACAGCCAACAAAAGTATCTCTCCTTTTCCTGATCTGTAATATCCCTATAATACCAATACGAAGATGGAATGCTTTTTTTATGGAAACATATGATTCTATTCTTCCGTCTTCTCCTCAGGCTGATAAATGACTGTAGAGTTCACCATCATCATGGCAATATCCGTGATCTCAGCTGTCTGCTCCTCATTATCCTTACCTGTATACTGCCGGATCCTTAATTCGGCATTTCCGTCAAGGATACGATAGTCCGTAAGCTGACAGTCATCCTCGGTTATATAGGTAACCGAATGGTAGCGATATCCGTTTATTTCGGTGGTACCTTCCTCGAAAACACAGTCCGGATGTTTTTCCAGGTTATAATCCTTCCATCTTTCTACATATCCGTCTATGTCAGGATCACTGCTCCTTCCAAAAGAGACTAAAACAAGACCGCTGTCACCGGACGGATCACTGCCCGGAGTGAGCCGGGTGACCGTCTTCCCGTTTTCTTCTGTCTGCCCCGGACTGATCCAGTCCGACGGAATGTCAATACAAAAAGCTTCATTATTTTCATCATGAAGATGAAGCACTCCCGGCGCCGGTTCCGATGCATTGCTTTCATTCCCCTGGGTATTCTGATCCGGAACAATATCCCCCATGAGCTCACCCAGATTCTTTACCATATCATTGTCCGACACGCCGCATCCGGCCAGCGTGCATACGGATAAAACCATTCCTGCGACCAGCGCAAACACCTTTCTTTTCATAATCTTCTCTCCCTCAAACAAAAAATATGTTTATCTCTTTATCATCGCAGTTACCTTCTTGAACAGAAATACAACAGCTGCAGAAACTACAGTCACGATCACCACGTACAAAGGAACGGTAACCGCTGCAATATCCCCCATGATAAACATCCCGCAATCCTTCAGGATCTCGATCACCATCGGGTGGATCAGATAGATCCCCAGCGTCAGCTCCGAAAACCACGGGGACGGACCTTGTGGTTTTTTCTTCGCCCCGGCGGCAGAACCACAAGGTCCGTCCCCCTGGTTTTCGTCCCCCTGGTTTTGCAAAAAGAAAACAAAGATGGCACTACTGGTCAGCAGATTGGTGAAGCTCAGCGGTGAGGAATATCCATCAAAGAATACACCGTCTGCACGGCTGCGCTGTACTCCGAAAATACATCCGCAGATCAGTGCCACAACTCCGGCGATCATCAATGCGATCCTCTTTCTGCCGGTCTGATCTTCTTTCCATTGATACAGAAAATGCCCAAGAATGAAATATCCCAGATACCCAAGAAAATACTCCGTCTCGAACTGCCCGAGAAAATCCATCAGCAGATACTTAAACGGAAACTCAAAATAAAAGAGCGTCGGGAACAGCAGCGCCAATACCACAAACGGCACCAGATACAACAGACATACTTCCTTCTTCTGCACCCCCTGCCGGAGCAAAGGCACCAGCAGCGACAAAAAAGCGATCATCGGCAGATACCACAAATGATAAAATCCGCGTCCGCCGATCAGATCCAGAACCAGCTGTTTCAGACCGCTGCCGGAAACTCCCTGCCCTGCACGGAGCAGATCAAATACCAGATAGATCCCTTTCCACAGAAAATACAACCCCAGGAAAAACAAAAAGCGCTTCACCACAACATCCCGGACCGGCGTTTCCTTTCCCGGCCGCAGCGCCAGCGCTCCGCTCATCATCACAAAGATACTCACACCGGAAAATGCCAGGATATTACAGCATTGGCAAAATGCAAACGCAGCACTGTCCACTGCCGATGCACTGATCCCCTGCGCGGACACATGCACCAGCACCACCAGGATGCAGGCAAACACTCTTAATCGGTCAAAAGCTCTTATTCTCATCGTACCCCTCATCAAGCATAGATCACACCATATTGTATCAAAATAATCCACCACTGAAAAGTCCCTTGCCATATCCCCGAACTCTATATTATACTGTAGCAGAGAACCATTACTGCAAGGAGAATCCTATGAACGAATTGAAATTTGCCGTTTTGATCGACGGCGATAATGTCGCACCGAAGTATTTAAAAGCCATTCTGGACGAAGTGGCAGATAACGGTGTGGCAACCTATAAACGTGTTTATACTGATTGGACCAGCCTGGCCAGACAGGGCTGGAAAAAAGTGATGTTGGAGCATTCCGTTATGCCGGTGCAGCAGTACAGCTATACCACCGGCAAAAATGCCACCGACTCCGCCATGATCATCGATGCTATGGACATCCTCTACACCGGCAATGTGGACGGTTTCTATCTGTGCACCAGCGACAGCGATTTTACCCGCCTGGCGGCCAGACTGCGTGAGGCCGGCAAATTTGTGGTCGGCGTCGGCGAAGCCAAAACGCCTTCCGCCTTCCGCAGCGCCTGCAATTCTTTTAAACTGCTGGAGGTCATCTCGGGAAGCGATGATACGAGCGACGATGAACCTGCACAGAAGAATGCCGGAAAGAATAAGAAGAAAGAATATGCCCTGACCCCCATCAAGGAGATCAAGAGCTCGATCTACAAGATCATCGACGAAAATTCGAACCGCGGCAAGGACACCTACATCGGCGAGATCGGTTCCCGCCTGATGAACAAGTATCCCGACTTTGATGTGCGAAACTACGGCTGTACCAAGCTGTCCACCTTCCTGGAGGATAAGATGCCGAACCTGGTGCTGCAGCACAAAAACAGTTCCACGGTCATCAGCATCCAGAATGCCGATATCGACAAAAAAGATGTGGAAAATGAGATCATCGCGATCCTGATCCGCCACGGCAGCATCTGCAACAATATGGCCGTGATCAATGAAGAACTCAAGCAGTGGAATGCAAACTTCTCCGCCAAGAAGTTCGGCTACAGCAAGTTTTCCTCCTTTTTGCAGAGTTTCGACACTTCCGCCTTTGAGATCGATGCCGACCAGAACAGTGTGAAATTAAAACTTCAGAAAATATGAAATCCTGTCAGAATTCAAACCGGCAGATATAAACAAGACCGCCACAGCCATGGCGGTCTTTGTAAATCTCTGAACTTTCCTTTCTTATACTCGCGGACGGACAGAACTGCCCGTTTTAATCCATGTCCACGGTATATACCGGTTAACGTGTATTCTTACATTCTGCCTTCCTTCACGTTAACCGGTATGACCGGCATATCCGGATGCCTGAGCGATCCTTATTCCTCGATTGTCTCAAACATCGTACCCAGATAGCGGAAACCGAAATACATATCCTCCATCTGCAGCAGTTCCGCCAGCAGCGGATCGTTTCCGGAAATGCGCAGCACACAATGCTTTCCTTCGTACAGGTAATGAATCTCAAGTGTCACGCCCGGCTTCTGCACCAGCGCCTCCAGTACCTTGCGGTGCACACTGATCCAGCGCTTCGTCTCCATCTCCGCGGCTCCCACTTCGGGGCTGTTCTGTATCGCCGTGACCGTCTTCGCATTGAACACTCCATACGCGGAAATCTCCTGCTCGCTGTCATGCTCCACAAATCCACAGTACTGGCAGACGTTGATCATGATACCGTCCACCTCTCCCGTAGGATCCTTGACGATCTTCTGGATCCAGGTATGCTGACCATGAGGATGCTGCTTGGCGTACTCCAGGTTATGGCGTTCTTCCGGAGTCATCTCATCATCATCGGAACCACCGATCCTGACAATGATCTCTGCCGTCTCAAAACTCTCATGAGTTTCATCTCCGACGTACTTTACTTTGATCCAATATGCTCCTTCCTCTGTCGCGAACGGGATATCGTCCGTCCAGGTGCCTTCTCCACCGGTGACACTATACTGCACCTTGTCATACCCTTCCGGCAGCTCCTGCGGTGCCGATACCAGTGCCATTGCTTTGCCGGTATAGTCCAGATCCCCTGCTACTACCTTCTGCGCATCCGTCAGGTCATCCTCTGCCATTCCTTTCCGGCTCTCCGGCGTATCCGTTTCCGTTTTCTCCAGCGCCTTCTCTGCATCTGTCAGCTTCTTAAGCATCTCCTCCGATACGATCGCCTTCTCTTCTTCCGTCAGGTCATTATACGCTTTTCTTGCTTCCTCGATCGCTTCCTTATCCGCGGTCGTCACTCCATCCGCTTCCGGCAACGCGTTGATCTTCTTTGTTACCTCATCCGCTGCCTTCTGATCGGATGCGTCCTTTTCTTCCTGCTGCTCTGCTTCCTCCAGCGCTTTCTCGGCATCTGTCAGCTTCTTAAGCGTTTCTTCGGATACCTTCGCTTTCTGTTCTTCCGTCAGATCGTCATACGCTTTTCTTGCTTCCTCGATTGCTTCCTTATCCGCAGTCGTCACTCCATCCGCTTCCGACAGCGCATTGATCTTCTTTGTTATCTCATCCGCTGCTTTCTGATCGGATGCGTCCTTCTCCGCTTTCTCCAGCGCTTTCTCTGCGTCTGTCAGCTTCTTAAGCGTTTCTTCGGATATCTTTGCTTTCTGCCCTTCCGTCAGATCGTCATACGCTTTTCTTGCTTCCTCGATCGCTCCCTTATCCGCAGTCGTCACTCCACCCGCTTCCAGCAGCGCATTGATCTTCTTTGTTACCTCATCTACTGCCTTTCGATCCGATTCCGCCTGCGTGGTACAGTTTTCTATGGCTGCACGGAACGCGTTCAGCGCCGTCTCCACTTCCGCTTTCGTTGTTGCCGCTTTAATCGCTGCAAGTGCGGTTTCTTTTGCCGCTGTCACGCTCTGCTGATCCTTCGCTACATAGTCGGTTGCGCTCACAGCTTCTACTTCCCGGATCGCCTCCGTCTTTGCTTCTGCCAGTTCTGCCGCTGTCACAGCCTCCTTAAGTTCTGTTATGGCATCCTCAACATCCGACTGCACTGCGTCATCATTATTGTTCACTGTCTTTGCTTTATTGATAACTTCAAGCAGAACTGCAGCTGCATTCGGTTCCTTATCCTTGATGTTTTCATAGTAAGTCTCTGCTTCGGCGATGGCATTCCCCAATTCGGTCTTATCCGGAGCAACCTTTACTACGATACAGGCCGGAACTGTGTCATTATGATTCTCATCTCCAACAACCTTATACCAAACATAATAGGTTCCGGCGTTGGTAGCTGTAGGGATGGATGTGGTATAAGGTTGTGTGGCTCCGGTCGCAGTGCCGAGGGCGTACTGCATTTCGCCGCCGGTCGGTGTCCCGGTAACGGTTACAAGCGGCTTCTCCGTTCCGTCGTAGGTGCGGTTGTTGGCGGTGACGGTGGCTGGGACAGCGTTTGCCTTGTTGATGGTCACGGTTACTTCTTTGGTA
>JAGBMJ010000133.1 GCA_017634975.1 Lachnospiraceae bacterium
AAAACCAGTATATTATCATCGGTCGCAATCCATCAGAGCTGATGTTATCACAGGATGAAATTCTTGAACTGGATAGCGAGAGCAAAGATGGAATAACGACATTCAGATTGAAGAAGATGTTTGGGGATATATAGAGGGGAAGCAGATGCGAAAAAGAGGGAAACTCAAGAATCACGGAATAATTCGTATCAATGTCAACTTTGCAAAAAAGTTACACTAAACACCCTGCTAACTTCCATGATCAAGCCTAAACATCCAAAAACGTCATCAATTCCTGCAGGCTCTTACCACAACCGGGGACAGACCCCACGAAAATTCTGTGAAATATTGATCACAGCTATTGACAAATTAATAAAGTGAAACGACATCTTCACGAAAAGTATCTTTTTGTGAAGGGGTGGATTTACAATCAAACACCGGAGATTTTATTCTCCGGTGGGATTTTGTGATAACAACAATTCTATTAATTTGTATACATCTGTATGCGGATTGCTATACTCAGATGTTGTACCGTAGTTGTTCTTTTGGTGATGATCCTCCAGGCGTTTGCAATTTTTGATCGCATCTTTGGTAAGTGGGAAAAGTTCGTCGTAATTCGACGTATTTTTGTTGTAGTTCGGAATATACTTTTTTAACTCCCGGATCACCTCTGCACTGCTGTTAAATGGCTTGGTGGTATATCCGAAATGCTCGATATACCATACTTCGAAACAAGGGTTTGAGGTGATTAATTGAATATTCTTTTGGACGGCGGTACTTTTGGCTGTGATCATCTGTGGCTCTTTTGTTTTATCCAGATCCAGATCAAATAAACAATAAGCAAGATCGCCGTCTTTGAAGGAAAGATCTTCCTCTTTGATTTTTTTGGCAATGCTGCGGACCAGACGGATAGGATCCGT
The DNA here is from genome assembly GCA_017634975.1 of Lachnospiraceae bacterium. Taxonomy (GTDB): domain Bacteria; phylum Bacillota; class Clostridia; order Lachnospirales; family Lachnospiraceae; genus NK4A136. The sequence continues at coordinate 900 of JAGBMJ010000133.1, forward strand.
ATCGTTGCCGGTTGCAAACACAAAATGATATTTCGTTTGCGTTCTTTCCATATATCGAAGGTATAACTCTTCTGTTTTATTCTTGCCTTCAGCACCCACTACAATGATCTTTTTTCGCTCTCTGGTAGGTTTCCCTTTTGTGACTTTTTTGATTCTCTTTACCATTCGATGCCTTTCTCGGGGAAGGGGATTGCTCCATATCTACCCTGAAGATATCCCTTTTGTATATTCTCCGACTTTCTTGGAGAAAAATCAGCAAGAGAGTATAAGTCGGTTACGCCGGTAGAATTATTTTTTTCTACAAAATAGATCTGATCCCTGCGGAACAGTTCAAGATCCAGCAGGCTTATATCATGCGAATTGAAGATAAGCTGTGCGCCGGTCCTATTTATGGTCCGGTCGTTAAACAGATCGATCAGATATCTTGACAGATTTGGATGGAGACTGTTATCCAGTTCATCGATCACGATCGTTCTTCCTTTGTTTAATGCCTCCATGATGATCGGCCCGTACGCAAAAAGCAGTTGTGTACCGGCGGATTCACGATTAAACGGCAGCGAATAGGATCTGGTCTTGCCGTTCCCCTGATTGATCTGATGAATAGCATCCAGTTTAAACTGTTTAAGTGAGCCTAATAGTGTCGGATCGATCATAACACCGGGCGTAGTCGGTAGGGTTGGATTCTCGATCGTTTTTGATTCGAATTTATAATCCTGGATATTGATTTCGGCATGTTTTAGCATGGAGAGAAGAAAGTTTTTCATCTCAGGATTGCCATTGTTCCGGTCAAGATATTCCAAGTATTGGTTATTCTCGATGGATCTTTGGTTGTAGGTGTCTATGGATTCCGCAAACCACAAAAAGGCATCCTTTGTGGCTTCGCAGTTCCAGGCAGTAGCGGTACACATAAACAATTTGTTTGATGTGTTTTTGTGCTGGTATTCGGATAGGTGCTTGTATGCAGATGTAAAACGGTATTGGTTGATATCCGTCCGTTCAAAGATCATGGTAGGTCTGGACGAATTATAAACATATAAGTATTCCTCATAGATATACTGCGAGTCTGCCAGAAAACCATATTCATATTTTTTCCCGTTTTGGGTAAAAAGAAAATCCATCTTAGTCTTATCTTTTTTGGCAGTTTCATCAAACAGAAAAGGCTCTATGCCGGTTGGCATATTTACCTGCAAATGGTTGGAGTTTCGTACCAGCAGGATCGCGCGGGTCAGAGCTTTGAAAAGATTGGATTTGCCGGCGGCATTGGCTCCATACAACGCGATGGTTGGAAGGATACGGTCACTTCCCAAAGGGATCAGAGAGTCTTCGTGATCTTTGGCAGCATTTGCAAAAGCGGTCAATACGACCTCGTCTTTTATGGACATAAAGTTGGATACATTGAATTGTAGAAGCATATCGGATATCCTTTCTGCACAATGGGGCAGTTATAGAATACATGGAGCTGCCCTGCTTATGACGAAAAGATTCAGTTCGATTCCATATCGTCTTGTGACGAAAATAGCATATTTAAGGGCATAAGTCAATGCGAAAGTGCAAAATATGCAAACATATTGCAAAAATGTATATTAAAAATGCAAACCAGGACCAGATGCACACCAAACCGGGGCCAGACCCCACGGAAACTCTGTGAATGTTAACTTTGCAAAAAAAGTTACACTAAACAGTGGCAGACGCGGGCACGCCTTTTTTCTTGACAATTACGAACGTACATTCCATAATAGAGGCAAATCATCGGCATGAAAGGAGGAGCAGATGGGGATGTATCTGAATCCCGGAAACAGCGGGTTTGCAAGAATAATAAACAGCGATTATGTAGATAAGACGGGACTGATCGGAGTTATCAACGGAACGATCGGTACCACAAAGAATCTTACCTGCATCAGCAGACCCCGCCGGTTTGGAAAATCCTATGCTGCTCAGATGCTGTGCGCATATTATGATAAGACATGTGATTCTCATGAATTGTTTGATAAGTATGAAATAGTTGGGGATCCGTCTTATGAAGAACACACTGGAAAATATGATGTTATATACCTGGATATGACAAATCTTCTGGGTAACCGAAAGGCAGAAGAACTGATCCCGTTCATTGCCGAAAGTGTAACCGATGAGATTGTCATGAATTATCCGGGAGTGGAAAAAGGGAAGACCTTTGACCAAACGTTGATAAAATGTGTTGAGCATACAGGCAACAAGTTCATCATTATCATTGATGAATGGGATGCGCCGATCAGAGAGACCCCCAGGATTGAAGAAGATTATCTGAAATTTCTGCGTATGCTGTTCAAAAGCAGCGGTACTACTTCAAAGATTTTTGCGGCTGCATATATGACCGGCATCCTTCCGATCAAGAAGGACGGATCACAATCACCTCTTTCGGACTTCAGGGAATATACAATGATCAAACCACGTCAGTATGGCAAATATGTGGGATTTACGGAAGAGGAAGTCCGGAGTATGTGCGATCAGCATGATATCAGTTTTAGTGCTATGAAACAGTGGTATGACGGATATGATTTTAAAGAAGTGGGAGCAGTATATAATCCCAATTCTGTCATGCTGGCGATAGAGAATGATGACTTTGATTCCTACTGGACAGAGAGTTCCGCTGCGGAAGGCTTAATGAAGTTTATAAGTAAGCCATACAACGGTCTGGTTAAAACGATCGCGGAACTAATTGGTGGTGTGGATGTCAAAGTGAATACAAAAGGATTTGCTAACGACCTTGTAACGTTTCGCGGAAAAGATGATGTGCTGACATTGATGATACATCTCGGTTATCTGGCTTATGATTCGGAAACAGGTACTGTTCATATTCCGAACGAGGAAATAAAGCTGGAATTCCAAAAGGCCATCCGGGCAGTGGATCATGAAGCAACAAGCCGGCGTCTTGAAGAGAGCGATCAGTTGTTCCTTGATACCATCCATAGAAATGAGGAGGCTGTGGCGGCTCAGATCGAAAAGATTCACAGAGAAGAGACTGCGCCTCTTCATTATAATAAAAAAGACAGTCTTCGCAGCGTGATCAAGCTTGCTTATTACACATATAGAGATAATTACCTGCAATGGGAGGAACTACCTGCGGGAGAGGGATATGCGGATGTGGTATATCTTCCCAAACCGGACTCTGATTGGCCGGTGCTTGTGGTGGAACTTAAGTGGAACAAGAGTGCGGAAGGCGCAATTGAACAGATACTTAAGAAGCATTATCCGGATATTTTGAATGGATACGGAAGAGAAATTCTGCTGGTGGGGATCAACTATGATAAGGATGCTCCGGCGGGTGAAAAAAAACACCAATGCAGGATTGTGAGCGTATGAAGTTCGGAAAATCGCCCTGTGGGGCGATTTTTCTTGTGTTTTAGGCGGTTTCCTACTATAATATGATAGGAATTTTTTACATTGATTAAAAAAGGGAGAACCTGCATGGATATCGCAAAAGCGTGGTATATATTACAGATGGAGGAAACTACGGATGAAGCCGCCGTAAAAGCACAATACCGCAAATTACTGCCACTGCACAATCCGGAAGACGATCCGGATGGTTTTCGTGCACTCCGTGAGGCTTATGAAGCCGTACTGGCCTATATCAAAAACGGCGGAAAAACAACAGAAGAAGCTGCAAAAGAGGAACGTCCCAAGGACGAGATCGATCTGTGGGTGGATCAGTTCCGCGATATCTATCAATATATGGATATGCGTATCGATCCGAACGTATGGAAGGAAAAGCTGGACGATCCTCTGTGCGTCGGACTGGACACCGCTTATGAAGCCAGGGAACGCCTGCTGGTCTTTTTGATGGAACACCATTATCTGCCCAAAGAGGTCTGGAAAGTTCTGGATCAGGCCCTGAACATCACTGCGGAACGGGATGATCTGGTAGAGAAATTTGCGGCCAATTTCATCGACTATGTGATCTACCAGACCAAAAACGAAACCTTCGGCAGTTATCCCTGGTTTACCTATCTGGGAGCCGATGAAGGCGAAGCGGAATACGACCGCTATCTGGATGAATATTATAGTTTAAACAGCCGCGTCCGTGAGCTGGACGACCTGGTGGAAAACGAGATCTTAAAGGATGCAGATGAGGAGGATAAAAAGGGCGATACCGTCTTTTCCTCAACCTCCGAGATCCTTGCAAAAGAGGAAGATCTGGCAAAACAGGCGGACGAACTGCAACAAGGGCTGGATGCGTTATCCGCTTATGAGATCTATCATCCCTACGAAGATCTGGAGCGCATCCATCTGGCTCTGATCAAAGAGGAAGATCATATCTGCAAAAACGGAAAGGAGGAAACTCTCGAAGCTGCGGCAAGGCGGCTGCTGGAGAAGTATTCCGATCCGTATATCCTGCGTGTCTGCGGAGAAGCACTGGCTGCCGCAGATCTTTGGGAAGAGGCACTGCCCCTTTGGGAAAAGGCTCTCGAAGAGATCCCGGATCACTCCACCACGCTCTATGATAAAGCGCGCTACTATCATCACAAAGGGGATTTTGAAAAAGCGGAGACCATCATCCGCGAGAACATCTCCAGCTTAAACGGCAGTGCAAAGATCAAGAACCTGTTTCTCAAAGTACAGCAGGATATGCACGACCATTACAAAAAGATCCTCACCGATGATCCGGACAATATGGATGCCTATATGGAATACTGCTGGGCACTGTTCCACAGCGACCGCACGGCAGAGACCATGGAGGCTTTGAAAAAACATACCTATACCGAAGGAACCTCGGAATACTATGACTATGTCGATATGATGGGCCGCTGTTATCTGGATCAGAAACAGTATGAGGAAGCTTATCCCTACCTGAAGCAATGGGAAAAAGCTCTGGCGGAACTGCCGGATGACGGTTCAGAGAAATTCACAAAACGCAAGAAGACACTTGGTTACCAGTATTTTACCATTGCCGACTGTCTCTATCATCTGGCAATGATACGTAAGGAGGATCCCCTTTACAAAGAAGCCGAGGATTACCTGAAAAAGGGGATCGACGTAGAAGATGACAAATCGATGCTCTACCCTTACGAGGATCTGCTGGCCCGCATCTATCTGCACTCCGACCAGGATAATGCGTGTATCGAGCTGGCGGACCGGCAGCTGGAAAAAGATGCTAATTTCCTGCCGGCATACCTGCGCAGACAGGAAGCCTATTATCATCTGCACAATGGCCAGGGTGTGATCGACGATTATCACAATATCCTGAATCTGTACCGGGATTACTACCGTCCGTATGTATTGGCGATCCGCGTGTTCATGATCTACAACCAGCCGGAAGATGCACTGAGTGTCTTTAAAGACGCCGAAGAAAACAACATCGATCATCCGGCACTCCGCGCGGAAAAACTGCGCTACCTGCGCCGGCTTCCGCACAGCGATGAAAACCGGGAGCAGATCGAAAACGGTGTCAAAGAACTGCTCGAAAAGATCAAAGACCAGAAGATCGAAGTGGACACCCCGCCGGATGATGTGATCACGGAAGACCACGCATGGTTTGAACTTGCAGCTGCCTACACCGAGTATGATATGGACGAAAAAGCGCTGGATCTCGTCAATGACCGGATCAGCAAGGGAGCAACCTTAAAAGGTCTGTTTATGCTGCAGGCCAATCTGCATCGCATGCTCAAACACTATGATGAAGCACTGAAATGCTATGATGCGATCGCAAAGGATGATCCGAAGAATCCGAACATCGCCTATTATCGCGCTCTCTGCTATCTGCATACCAACGTGACCGACCAGGCGATCCGATACTTCAAAGAAGCCGTAGAACTCGATCCGGAAGAAGACCGGGCGGTTTATGAACTGGCCAGGATCTACCGGAACCGTTTTAAGGATTACCGCGGTGTTGCGGATTATAAGCGATCTCTGGATTACTTCAACCGTCTGGTAGAGCTGAACCCGTCTCCGTTCGTGTATTCGGAACGCGCTCTGCTGCTGCGTCTGCGCGGAGATCTGAAAGCAACCATTGCAGATCTGGAAACCGCTTTGGAGAAGGATCCCACCGGCGAGCATTCCGATGATTATCTGCGCTATCGTCTCGGTGATATGTATTTCCTGAACAGGCAGCCGGAAAAAGCAGAAGAACAGTTCAAAAAAGCGATCGAACAGTTTGGTGACCACCAGAGCGCACCGATCTTCCAGATTGCCGATCTGTATGGCACCAGAGGCGATTGGGAAGGCGGCGCACGATTTCTGCAGAAGTATTCGGAGAAATACCAAAAGAATCGGGATCTGCAGATCAAGCTGGCAGAATTTCTGATCGCGTCCGGACATTGTGACGAAGCGGAGAAGATCTATACCTTTCTGCGGGATGAAAAGATCATCAACGAAAAAGAATACCATTTCAAATGGCTGAAGATGCACGCCCTGGCACATCCGGAGCAGATCGTAACGTATATCAGAAACTTTGAGAAACCTCTGCAGAAGGTGATGAAGATCGATAACCAGACAGGGTTCGTTGCAAAAATGTTTCCGTCAATGAATGCTCCGGCTCCCACTACCAAAGAAGGGAAAGAAAAACTGGAAAGCCTTGCAGAGTATTATGCATTTCTGGGAGAAATGCTTCTGTATGCGAGGCAGTTGAAACAGGCCAGAAAATACCTGGAGAAAGCCAGAGAATATTATTCCATGCTCGGACGAAAAAATCTGAGCAATTACCGCTGCCTTGCTTTATGCTACAAACTGCTCGGCGAGGGAAAAGTATCCGTTATGGAACTGCCGCTCAATCCGTCAGAGTATTCTCCGCTCAGAGGTCGCGTTTATGATAAGGTAGCGGCCGAGTATGCGAGAATGCGTATTCAGTTACTGCTCACGCAGATCAAACGTCCGAAAGACGTGCTCGAAGAAAACGGCGGTCAGGAAAAAATGCAATCCGAAGAGTACTTTTTCCATTCCTACGAATGTGATAATCCGCTGCATTACAAAGAGATCGCCGAGATGTATCTGTGCAAAGGCGATACCAAAAAGGCAGAAGAACTCCTGGGCCGGATCCCGGATTGTACACTTTGTCTTTCCTGCCGGTATCAGGAATGCTACGACCGTCTGCTGACCCTGGGTTATGCGGCGGAATTTGCCGGCAATCAGAAAGAGGCGGCCGAATACTTTGCCGCCGCGCTGCGGATCTGCCCGACGGATTTTGAGTGTACACTGTGTGCATATTATACGGCACATCCGGAAGCACAGCAGAAATAATAAAGATTTCAGATTAATAAAACGGGCGAAAATACCCGTCGGAGGTGGAATCTATGGAAAAAATAGCGGAGTTTAATGACCTGATCAACACGTTCGTCTGGACCAAAGTCGGTGTATGGCTGTTGATCGCTACCGGTGTGATCCTGACGGTGCTGACGGGATTTTTCCAGGTGACACACATAAGGCACTGGATGAAAAAGACCGTCGGATCTATGTTTGACAAGAAGGTGATCGGGCATACCGACGATAAGGCATCGATCTCGCAGTTTCAGGCGTTATGCACGGCGCTGGCGGCAACGGTGGGTGTCGGCAATATCGCCGGTGTATCCGCAGCGATCATTACGGGCGGACCGGGGGCCGTCTTCTGGATGTGGCTGGCAGCGTTCTTCGGCATGATGACCAACTATTCGGAAAACATCCTCGGCATCTATTATCGTCGCAAAAACCATACCGGCGAATGGTCCGGCGGAGCAATGTATTATCTGCAGGATGGTCTGGGCAGCTATAAAGGGATGAAATCCGTCGGCCGTATCCTGGCGGTGCTCTTTGCGGTCTGTGCCGTACTGGCATCCTTTGGTATCGGTAATATGGGGCAGGTCAACAAGATCGTCAAGAATCTGACTTCGGCATTTGATATCAAGGCACTTTCTTCGCATGTACTGTATTCCTCTGACGGAACAGATGTTACACTGTATATGCTGATCGTCGGTCTGATCATTATGGCACTGGTCGGATTCGTCGTGATCGGCGGATTGCAGCGTATCGCAATCGTGGCAGAAAAGATCATCCCGTTTATGGTAGTGATGTATATCCTGGGTTCCCTGGTGATCATCGTCGCAAATGCAGGACAGATCGGTACGGCGTTTGGACACATTTTCGGTATGGCGTTTACAAAGAATGCGGCCTGGGGCGGCGCAACGGGTGTTGCGTTCAAGACGATCATCACACAGGGCTGCAAGCGAGGCGTATTCTCCAACGAAGCAGGTCTTGGCTCTTCCGTTATGGTACATTCCAATTCCAATGTGCGTGAACCGGTCAAGCAGGGACTGTGGGGCATCTTTGAAGTATTTGCCGATACCATCATCGTCTGCACGATGACGGCAATGACCATCCTTACTTCGGGTGTGATCGATCTGGAGACCGGTATCCCGGTAACCGGTGACGATGCAACACTGGTAGCGGAAGCGTTCAATACGATCTTTAAGGCCGGCAGTTTTGAATTCGGACGGGGATTTATCGCGATCGCGATCCTGCTCTTTGCCTTTACGACCGTTCTGGGCTGGTCCCATTACGGAACCAAAGCAGTGGAATATCTTGCCGGGAAAAATGCGGCAAAGGCCACTAGAGTTTACAAGATCATCTTTGTTGTGATGATCATCTCCGGTGCTCTGCTGACGTCATCACTTGCTTGGGATATTTCTGATACCTTTAACGGTATGATGATGATCCCCAACCTGATCGGTGTGCTTTCCTTAACCCCGCTGGTAATGAAGCTGACAAAGAATTATGTAAGACGCCGGATCCGGGGAGAGGACATCGAACCGATGCTGTCCTTCGATCCGGAGATCCAGAAGGAAAACGCGAAAGTGATCAAAGAAACAGGAGAGGAATAAAAAACATCAGCCGGCAGGAAACTGCCGGCTGATCTGATCTTCGGAAACGTTGCCCGGTATTTTACAAATCACCTGTTTTCTGCTAAAATAGTATAATTACGGACCGGTATCCGCCGGATCTGGGGAAATACGGAAAGGATAAGTATTATCATGATCATCGGTATTGATCTGGGGACCACCAACAGCCTGGTGGCCTGCTATAAAGAAGACGGACCGCAGATCATCCCCAACCGCCTGGGTGGACATCTGACACCAAGCGTAGTGAGCGTGGACGGGGATCAGATCTATGTGGGGGATGTGGCAAAAGAGCGTATGCAGCTGTATCCGCAGGAAAGTGCAGCGGTATTTAAGCGTACGATGGGTACGGATAAGAAGTATCGCCTGGGAAGTAAGTTTTTCCGCTCGGAAGAACTCTCTTCTTTTGTGCTGCGCTCCTTAAAGGAAGATGCGGAAGCCTACCTCGGCGAAGAAGTGACGGAGGCTGTGATCAGCGTACCGGCATACTTTAACGATGCCAGAAGAAAAGCAACCAAGCGTGCTGGGGAGCTGGCAGGCTTAAAAGTGGAACGTATCATCAGCGAGCCGACGGCAGCTGCGATCGCATACGGCTTATATGAGATGCATGACGATGCCAGGATCCTGGTCTTTGATCTGGGTGGCGGTACGTTTGATGTGTCGATCCTGGAACTGTCCGGTACGATCCTGGAAGTGCGCGCCGTAGCCGGTGATAACTATCTGGGCGGTGAGGATTTTACGGAAGTGCTGGTAGATATGTGGTTTGCGGAGAACGGCAAGGCGCATGATCTGGACCGTGACAATATGGATGAGAAGACGCTGCGGCACATCCATAAGCAGGCAGAACTGTGCAAACTGGGTTTCTGCGAAGGGAATACTTCCGAGATGCGCTGTCTCATCGGGGAAGACGAGATCACGAGCAGATTTTCCCTGAGTGCTTATGAGAGTAAATGTGAAGATCTGTTGGAACGGATCCGCATTCCGGTGCGTAAGAGTCTGTCGGATGCGAAGCTGCGTCTGAGCGAGATCGATAAGGTCGTACTGGTCGGTGGGGCGACCAGACTGCCGATCGTGCGTCATCTGGTTGCGAAACTCTTTCGTTCCCTGCCGGATACTTCGGTCAATCCGGACGAGGCGATCGCATGCGGTGCAGCGATCCAGGCGGCGATGAAGGAACGTGTGGATACGATCCGTGAAGTGATCCTGACGGATGTATGTCCGTTTACCTTAAGTACGGAAGTGAGTATTGAACGTGATAACGGCACTTTTGAAAGCGGTCATGTGTGTCCGATCATTGAGCGGAATACGGTGATCCCTGCCAGTCGTACGGAAACACTCTACCCGTTACGGGACAATCAGAAGACCATCCGGGTAAACGTCCTGCAGGGCGAAAGCCGTTTTGCGGAAAACAATCTGCAGCTGGGAACGATGGAGATCAAACTGCCCGATGGCAGAAAAGACGACAACAGTGTAGATGTGACCTATACCTACGATATCAACTCCATCCTGGAAGTGCAGGTAAAAGTCAATTCCACCGGTGAGATCGTCAGGCAGATCCTGAAGGGACAGGATGTCGATATGACGGATGAAGAGATCGCGGCGCGTATGGAAGAGCTGGCATACTTAAAGATCCCGCCCAGAGAGCAGGAGAAGAACAAACTGCTGCTGGTGCGCAGTGAACGTCTTTATGAGGAAAACTTCGGTGACGACCGTATGGTGATCGAGCAGCACATCCGTAAGTTCGAGCAGGCATTAAATACGCAGGATCCGATCCGTATCGATGCCGCCCGCATCGATTTCAAAGAATTTCTGGATGAGTGGGAAAAGCAGAAAAAATAGTGGGCGGATGAGGGGTTTTATGGAAAAATTCAGAAAAACTATGCTTGCAGCACTTGGTATGGTTGCAGCAGCCGGTATGCTCGGAGCATGCGCGCAGACGGAACCTGAAGAAAACTCACGTCCCCGTATAGGAGATTCTGCAAATGAAAAGGCAGAAGAAGGCGACGATAAAGAAAACGGGACCGAAAAACCAGGCGGGGAAAACGATAACAAACCGGAAGCGACGCCCACGGTTGCGGAAGAACCTTCGGCAGAAGAGATCTATTTTGTAAAACTGTATGAGCTGTATGGCTCACTTCGGGATGTGGACGAGGCGCTGATGAACGGCGGTGAAGATCTGTACTGGCTGGCGGATTTTCGTTATACCGCGGAATCTGTCGGCGGCAGTGTGCCGGAATTGGTGGGATATGCGATCACGGATCTGTCCGGGGATGGTGTGCCGGAGCTGATCCTGGCAAGCGAAGCTATAACGGAATGGGATCTCGGAATGAACATCCACAATATCTATACGATCAAGGATGGCGAATGTGTTCTGGTCGTACAGGGATGGGGCAGAAACCGTCAGTATCTGTTAAAGAGCGGTGAACTATATAATGAAGGTTCTTCCGGTGCTTCGGAATCTTCGCATGGTATGTATCGACTGTCCAAAGACGGAACCGAAGAGGAGTGGACCGATTTTTGTTTCTCTACCTATAACGGTACTAAGGGAGAGATCGAATTTTATCATAATACTACCGGTGAATGGGATGCGGATGCCTCTGAACTTCTGCAGATTGATGAGGGTGAATTCTGGCAGATCAGGGAGGATTATGAGAAGCAGATCACAGATCTTAAGCTGACACGTCTTTCGGAACTGGCGGAGATGGGCAACTGTGTAGAAGCACAGTATGCGGAGGATTATAAGGGGGATGCATCAAAACTGGATCACTATGATACCTGCAACGATCCCTATGAACGGGAGATCGTGATCACGACATCGGAGGACATTACGGATTTTGAAGTGCATTCCGTTATGTTTGATGATAGCGACGGACCGGTGGGAGGTTTTACGACCGCACCGATCGAGACCATCGGCAGTGTGAAAGCAAATGAACCGATCGTGATCTCGGCAGCGTTTCCAGGCTCTATGCCAAACTATGCGGCAGCGTATACCGACAAAAACGGCATCCGGCGCATCCTGTACTTTACCCAGAGCGGACGGGACGGCAGCCTGGAAGTTGATGTAAGATTTGTATTTTGAATTGTTAATCCCCCGCTGTATGGCGGGGGATTATTTTCTGATTAAGAGTCAGATAAATTCAAATATTCCCTGTATTGCATCTGATATGTCTGTTACCTGAAAGAAACTAATACTTCCGACAATACGAAAGGAACGGTTTTTTAATTGAAAAAATTTAAGTTGTTCACAAACAGCAGTGCCTTTTACCTGTTTGCAATCAACAGGAATGTGTAATGCGCTTTCGGTAACATCCTTTAAGATTGGACATACGACAACACCGCCGGCATCATTAAAAGTCTGGTTGCTTACTACCAGTAGTTTATGGGGAACATTCTCGATAGAAATGACATCTCCCTGTTGTGGATATTTTTTTACCATAACTCACCTTCTGCTGGAGTACCGAAGTCGATTTCTTCTATAAGTTCTAGTTTTCCGCCATAAGCAGACATTCGTTCTTTGAGAGTTCTGTGCCGAAATTCTTTTTGAAGAATGATCTGTCCCTTATTTACGATCATAGTTAATGTTTCGTCGTTTACAAAACCTGCTTCCTGCATGGCTTCTTTTGAGAGCCGAATTCCCTGACTATTTCCCCAGTTCTTAATCTGTGTCTGCATAAGACTACCTCCAAGGTATATACAAAGTATATACCTTTGGCGGGCAGGTGTCAATTGCGGATAATAGGTAAAGCTATCACCTTTTAGGTATCAATCATCAGAAATTATATTTGGAGAAACAAGGGAGTGTTAGTGGCGACTTCTCAAAATAATAATGTATATAGGGGGGGGGGCAGATTGTGGGGTAAGAGCGAAAAATATAAATAAAGCATAAAATAGTAATAAATAGATTTTCTGTTTATGCAAATTTCCTGGGAGAGCAATAAAGAAATTCGAGTATACAGTATTGTTACTGTTTCATCGTAGTTCATCAATCAGTAGCATAACAAGATCTTTCTGTTGTTCCGTAAGTCCCATCCATTTATCAAATAGTCGTTGTTGCTCTGTGTTTAAGTGAACAGTATGCATACCTTCATCAAAGAATTGTGACAATGTAATTCCAAATGCCTTGCATATCGTTTCCAGGGTAGGGATTGACGGAATTGTATTACGTCGATGCATATTTGCAATCGTAGATGAAGACAGACCGGATTCTGTAGCAAGCCGGTAATCTGTCCATCCGCGTTCTTTCATCAATAAATCGATTTTTCCTATAATGTCCATAATTTTGCTTACCTCACCCATATCATATTTTAATGTTCAGAATGGTAATAAAATAGTGTTCAGATGTAATTACTGACTTGCTCAAATGAGACATTTTTAATATAGTTATAGATGTGAAGACCTTATAGAAACGATATGTTATTACGATGATCATAAACAGCTAATTGCTCAATTGAACATGTTGAAGTGGATGAGAGGAGATTTCTATGGGGGAAACGAAATTTTGTCATTATACCATGGCGGAAAGTGCAAAAAGTATAATTCGGAATCATTCATTTTATTTGAGTCGTCTTGACAAAATGAATGATCAGACGGAATGTGGGCGCCATAAGGAAGAAAAGAAGCAGATTTATGTTTTTTCATTTTGTCATTCGGAAGCAAAGAATATTCCACTTTCTGTAAAAGTTATTTCCGCTTCTTCAACAGGTACGGTTTTAATGTAACATCATCTTTATCGATGAGCTCGATTCCAAAGGCTTTCAGTCTTTTGAAAAGGTCTTTGTAAAGAAATCTTGTCAGATCGAGTGCACTCTTGCCTTCAAGAGATTCCTCGGATTTTGAGTTCACATGGCTTACTGCAAGGTTGAGAGCGTTCTGATCTGTAAGCCCCAGTGCTCTTAGATCACACTCTTTAGGCAGAATATAACGCAATTCGATATGTTTGTTTTCAAGTGTTCCCTTTTGACCAGATCTCATTGGATCACAGTAGAAGACACGGGTACGTCTTGAACCGTCTTTGTCGGTCTCCATAGCATCAGCAGCAGAGAATTCAGAGCCTCTGTCAGTCAAAAGGACTTCGACGTATTTGCGAAAGATATCCTGTCCGAGAACCTTCTCGAGCAGGTCAATACCTGCGCACATCGACTTGGCAGTCTTCTCTTCATGATAAATGCAGAAGAGAATGCCGGGCTTAATAAACTTGAAGGTTTGAATAAAAGGACCGTTGGTAACATCGTTGTATACCGTATCCATCTGAGTAACATAAGCATTAGGATTCTCAGCGATATACGCCTGATAGTCCGTGTATTCACGCCCCTTAAGGTATTTACGATCAGCGCGTTTTTTATATTGAGCGGCAACTTTT
>JAGBMJ010000134.1 GCA_017634975.1 Lachnospiraceae bacterium
CCGCGTAGTATCGACAAAAACGATAAAACATGGTATAATATAAGTGCAAGGAAAAAGCCGGGAAACGAGAAAAAAGCTTGCACTTCGGAGGATGCCATGTATAAATTCAAGAGAGAAAAGCAGATCTCATTCACAGATTTCAATCAGCCGCAGGGAATGCAAATGAATCCGAATAACCGCTGGGTGAAAAAAGCGGCAATGATTCCGTGGGATACAATTGAAGCGGAATATGCCAAACTTTTTCCTAGCCATACCGGTATGCCTGCAAAGCCTCTGCGCATGGCACTCGGTTCGCTACTGATCCAAAAGCAGTATCACTATCCCGACGAAGAACTGGTTGAACAGATCCGGGAGAATCCGTATTATCAGTATTTCATCGGTCTGCCCGGCTACGAAGATAAGATTCCGTTTGTGCCGTCTCTGCTCGTTGAATTCCGCAAGCGCCTGTCTGAAGATGTGCTGAACGAGATCAATGAAATGATCATCGCATACAATGTACAGCAAGACGATGACGATTCAGATGACAGCAGCGGAGATGCCGGTCAGTCTGATCAACAGGATTCTGCAACGGATTCCGAAAACGCAGGCACATTGATCCTTGATGCAACATGCGCACCACAGAATATCAAGTATCCGCAGGACATTGAACTGCTGAATGAAGCACGCGAAAAACTGGAAGATATGATCTGCCGTGTCAGCGATGAATACAATTTCTACAGACCGAGAATGTACCGTGAAAAGGCGAGAAAGGATTATCTCGCACTTGCCAAATGCAGAAAACGCAGCTCGAAAAGAATCAGAAGAGCAATCAGAAAACAGTTGCAATACATTCGTCGTGATCTGGGCTATATCATGAATCTGCTTGAAAACAACGGTATAGCACTTTCCCGTTCTGACGCACAGATGCTCGATACGCTTCAGACATTGTATGCACAGCAGCAATATATGTTTGCGAACAACACACATTCAGTCGTGAACCGGATCGTCAGCATCAGCCAGCCGTATATCCGACCGATCGTCAGAGGAAAAGCGAAATCTCCGGTTGAGTTCGGCGCCAAGCTGGATCTGTCTGTTGATGAAACCGGGATGTGCAGAATTGAGAAGCTCTCCTTCGATGCCTACAATGAGAGTGCCGTTTTGAAAACAGCGATTGCAAATTACAAGGAACGCACCGGGCATTATCCGGAACGTGTGCTTGTTGATCAAATCTACCGCAATCGCGAGAACATTTCTTACTGCAACAATCTTGGTATTCGGCTATCCGGCAAGAAACTCGGAAGACCAAAGAAGGATGCAGACAGCAAGGCTGAGAAGAAGATCGCCTATCAGGATAATACCGACCGAATTGAAGTGGAGCGGAAGTTCAGTCTCGCAAAACGAAAATTCGGTCTGGGACTGCTGCTTACAAAAAGAGAAGATACAACAAGAGCATCGATTGTTCTCAGCATCATTGCAATGAACATCGACCGCCTTGCGGCGATGCTTTTGCGCTTCATTCAGTTTTTACTGAATTTCGGACTCTCTTATGCTCGGTTTGAATGATTTTGAAATTTAGGCCTTAATGAGGAGAGAC
>JAGBMJ010000006.1 GCA_017634975.1 Lachnospiraceae bacterium
ATACCTTGCTCTTCTCAATGTACTTGATCAGCTGCGGTGCCATTACACCTACCAGGATCGCCATAATTGCGATTACGATGATCAGCTCTACCAGTGAGAAACCTTTGTTGTTCTTCATTTTTACTTCCTCCTTTTTGGAATGTTTTGTTTTTTCGTGAACCTTTTCGGTTCCTGTTTGTTATGGTTTTATTCTAGCATCTTCGATCATTATTTCAAGTTTGCTGATGTCCTATTTTTGCTTGTTCATGTTTGTACCGGCCGGAAACCTCAGTTATGTAAACTATATTCCTGCTTCCGCCGCCATACCTGCCGTCACAGCCTCCTGCTATTTCATCTCCAGAACTCGATCAGCCGCACGATCGCAGCGTATGCTTCCGGATTTACCTGTCTTAAACAGCTCACGCCTTCCATCAGATAAGATAAGCTGCTGACTGCCACAGCCCCCAGGGTCAGCAAAAGCCCGGCCACACGCATTGCATAGACTTTTTTCCCCTCCATCGCATCTTCCTGTGAAGCCAGCCAGCCGCAAGCCATCCACAACGTTGCAAACACGGCAAAGTCCATTTTGTAGCGGTCCATCATCCCGCCCATCACGGCATCCACCATAACAAGCACTGTCGTGAGCCCCATTGCCAGCAGTCCATGGAGAAACAGTTCCTTCTCCTGCTTCCTGTTCTTGTAAAAAAACAGCAGTATCCCCGTCAAAAGCACCGGATACAGCCAGAACAGTCCCCCGACCGACGGATGGTTTGCCAGCATCCCGGGATTGCTCCAGTCCATATTGCTGCGGACAAAGTAAGGGCAGATTGTGCTTACCTGTACCGGCCGGAACAGATAATAATACAGCCCCGCCACCGGTGTCTCCACGTTGAAACCGCTCTGATTGACAAATGCAAAAGTGAGATTATACCGTGTTCCGAATTCGAACGGATTTCCGAAACGCACGGCATTATATACCATCAGCCCGACCGCCGTGATAAGATACGGCAATACAACACATATGCATCGCTTCCATTCGATCCGGGTCTTGCCTTCTTCCTTAACGATCAAAAGCTGTTTCAGCACCGGCAGCGCCATCACGGCTCCCAGGATCATCTGCGGCCTGCAGCCTGCCACCAACGCCATTCCAAGAGAGGCTGCCACCAGCATTTTGCAGCAGTTTTTGCCCTGTTCCTGTTGCTCTCTGGCGACGTCATAGCCGGTCATAGCAAAGAGAAAGAATACATTCCCTGCCAATATGGGAATCGCATAGTTATTGGCATCCCCCATGACCTGCGGAAGCGACAGTACCGATACCATCGCCACCCACAGCAGCAGAAAGCCGGCCTGCGAGATCCCGGGACGATAGCGCCTGCACATACGGTACAGCAAAAGCGCCATCCCTGCACATACCAGCCACAAAAGCAGGGTCAAAACACACCATCCGGGTACGTCGACTCCAAAGATCAGATACAATGGCAGATAAAACAACAGACAGGGAACGATACCGAAATATACATAATACTTCCCCTGATAGAACGCATAGTCCAAAAGAAAAGGCACCCCCTGCTCCAAACGTGCCACCGGATCATAGGGATCTTCCATCGCAAGCAGTTCTTCTGAAGGCACCGTATCCATATAAGTATGTCCGGCCGCCAGAGCATGAGCAAGATCCCGATAAAAAGCGAAGCCCCCCTCGCTCTGAATATATACCGTATTCTGATGGATCATGCACGGTATCGCTGCGGCCAACAGCAACAGGATCACTGCCAGCTCACGTACCGGCAGCCCCCCCGATCTTAGCTTTGGATCAAATAACGGTCTTTTCCACAGTGGCCCCCAGGGCCGGAACGTGTACAGGAATGACAGCAATGCCATCAGCAGTGCAAATCTCAGAAGCGAAAAGCGAAACGGTGCCCGGGCATTCAGCCGTATCCCGTAAAGGCGCACGGTATGCCCCTTCTCCCCCTGCAGCAGCATCGTGATCACCTCAGGATGTGCCTGCCCCGGGATCCGGAGAATCTGCGCCGTATCTGCAGCCAGCAGTCGATCCGGCAGGAACCGGTTCTCGCTTCCCATCGTTATCACGATTCTGGCCTGCACTGCTGCAGATTCCGGTGAAGCATACACTTCACCGGTACGTTTTCTCCACTCTTCTTTTCCGTCGGTACATTCTGCATAGATCTGAATGTTCCGCAGCGGTACTGTCAATGAACGCAGATCGATCTGGAGCAGATTATTGTCATTTGCATCCTGCAGGAGGACACTGCCGTCCGCTTCCCGAACCGTCTCTCCCGCAAAACTGACAAATTCCAAAGGCACTTCTACCGGCGTAAGCATCGCATCGTTCCAGTAATTGCCATTGAATACAAACACCTCTGCCAGCAGAGCGGCGACGATCCCTACACCCCAGAGCATAAGGCGGAGCGCCAAACTGTCCTTCCCGTTTTCTTTTTCCTGCTTTTCCTGCATTTCCTGTTCCCCTTACCAAAAATGTACTCCGTAAAAGATCTTATAAAACAGCAGCGTATTTCCACTCGGAAGACTCGATACAAAATAAAAATTCAAATGGAACCACAGCGAAGCCAGCAGAGAGAACACCAGAAAACCGTCAAACAGCCTTCTCGCCGTCTCTCCTTTGCACCCCTTACGTACATAGAAAGCCGCCATCCATCCTGCTGCCGCAAATACACCGGCAAAATCCATCATATAATGATAGGCAATACCGGCGATCGCGATATTGACCAGCAGATTGACACTTCCCAAAATCAGAAGCGCACACATCCCATAGTCATATTCTTTTCTCTTCCGCCGGATCATCGAGATCAGTGCTGCCGGTACGCACCACAGCACCGGATTGCAGATCAGCAGCCCGCAATAACCATAGGTATAATAATAATCCCCGTGCCCAAACGGGTTCTGCTGCGCAAAACCGCCGCTTTTCAAAAACGGAAAATCATAGTCAAACCGCGGCAAACGGAGCAGGAACTCGTACAGTCCACCCACGATACTGTCTGCAAACAGGCTGATCTTAGAACAATCCTGCACGGTCAGATTATACGCCGCCCCGAAGTCAAACGGTGAAGAAAAACGCATCGCATTATAGATCATAAGCCCCACAGCTACCGGAACATACGGAAGCAACAGTGTGCAAAGGAAACCGTATCCTTTTTTTTCGGACAGCAGCTTTCGGAATTGCTTGCCAAACAGAAAAAGTGCCAAAAAAGAATAAATTACCAGATTGGGCCGGCATCCCACAGCAAGTGCCATGCAAAGACTTCCCAACGCCAGCCGGACCGGATGTTCTGTCTTTTCCTCTCCCTTTTCTCCGGAAGCCGACTGCCACAGATAGAGTCCCCACGCAAGAAATACGATCCCGGTGATCCGCGGCACATCATGCGGATCCGGCGTCCCCAGATAATCCGGTATCATGCTCCCCGCAAAGACCGCAGTATACATCAGCAGAAGATGCCCGAACGAAATCTCCTTTTCTCTCCTGCGGCACCATTCCCGGACCGCCAGAAAGATCCCGGCATATCCGAATACAGCGCTCAGAAAGATCGTCACTGCATCCGGCAGATGCATACCCGTGAAATGATACACCGGCCAGTAAAACAACAGGCATGGAATCACTCCGAAATATACATAGTAGTGTCCGTTATAATACACGGTATCCCACAGGTAATCTCTTCCCTCGACCAGCCCCAGTCCCGTTCTGGCTGTATAATCATAGGGATTCTCCATCTGTTTCAGTGCCTCTCCCGGCTCTGTGAGCAGATGCAGCTGACCCGCCTCAAACGCTTCCGCAAGATTCTGATACGGCCGGAAGTGCCTATCCTGCATGATCTGCTCGTTTTCAAAGATCAGATAAGCCGCCGGAAGCAGGAATGCCAGCCCGATCATCACAACCAGCGCTGTTTTTTTCCTGTCCCATACAGCAATACTTTCCGTCCAAATGGAACTCTGTTTCCGCAGCCCCCATATCATACCTAACAACAGAAATACGATCAGGCAGCGTATCCCGGACAGAGCAAGCGGCTGTCTGGCATTGATCGTTATACCATCGATCTGTATCCTGTTTCCTTCGCTCAGAGTCGCATCCAAAACAATCGTTTTGATCTTACCGTATCCCTGTATCCATAAAAAACGGGAAGATACGATCTCCGGCCGCAGGATATGCGTTCCAACTGTCACATAGCGATCATGGCCCTCATCTCTCACGATACACTGTAAGGAACAGATCCCGGATTCTCTCCCAGGATCCTCCTGTGCATCTGCCAAACGCCAATCCAGGCGGATATTATGCAGTTCTTTCTCTCCCAAAAGCTGATCCAGCCCCGTGAGATAAAAACGTCCGGTCGCATCCTCCTCAAAAACCACCGTCCCGTTTTCAGCAAGCACGGCCTGCTCCGTCTCTACCGCAGCCACCGGATAGGAGAGCTCCGTATACAGCATGGACTGAAAATACCGGAAATTAAACAAAAAAAGTTCTGCCATCACCGCCAGAAGCATCATCACCAAAAACGGAAGCCACTTTTTCTTATTGCTCTTTTTTTCGTTCATCATCCTTCTACCAAAACATCATTGCATAATATATGCGGTAATACAGTCCTGTATCCCCCCATAATAGCGGATATTTCAGACCGGTCAGCCAGTAAAAATTACAATGAAATCCCAAAACGACCACGGCACAGAATACCAAAAAGCCCTTCAAAAGCGCAAGATCACCGTCTTTCTCCAGCCGCTTCCACAACAGCATCACAGAGATTGCCGCTGCCAGCAGCAGCACCGGCGAGAAATCCGCCATGTAGCGGTATACCACTCCGGCCATCTGTGCATCCAGCAGCATTACGCAGATCCCGAGCACTGCCGCGATCCTTGCAAAAAGGATCCACTTTCTCTCCTCTGTCTCTTTTTTCTTCACATCAAACAGAACGGAGATCAGCCAGGTCTGCGGATTGCAGGCCAGCAGCCCTCCGAATATATACTCCATATGAACCACGGTATGACCAAAAGCATTATACTCCACACCATCCCCCGGGATCGACAGGTAGGGAAATTTCATCGACAGATCCGGCAGTTTCAGCATATACTCCCAAATTCCGATGAGCAATTTGTCAAAAGACCATATGGTCCTGGTCATATCATGAACCGTAAGATTATAGGCAAATCCGAAATCAAACGGATTGGAAAACCGCACATAATTATAATACATCACCCCGGCAGCCACCAGTAGATAGGGGATTACAAAAATAATTCCTCCCCGAAGCACTTCTCTGCGCTGTTTCTTCCAGAGCGTTTCCATCTTTGACCGCTCTATCCAAAACAAAGGGATCGCTAGAATACCGTAGACCAGCATATTCGGTCTGCTGGCTGCCACCAAAGCCATACAAAGGCTTCCGGCGCCAAGGCATACATACATCCGACGCCCCCCCTTAGTTTCCTCCGCTCCGGAAGGCATCTCTTTTCCAGCCATGCACCAGAAGACGAGCCCCCAGACGATCAGTACCTCTCCCAGCGCCACCGGAACTGCATACGCATCCGGCTGGTTCATAAAAAAAGGCATCTGTGCTCCCAGATAGGAAAACACGTTCAGGATCAGTACTATCCCATACGGGATCCTGCCGATGCGGTCCGCCAGTACACGGAACAGAAAATAAAAACCGGCAAACAGCATGACCGCACACAGAACAACCGGAACCGCATTGGATATATGCGTCCCTGTCAGCAGATAAAACGGAAGATAAAAGATAAGACAGGGCAAAATACCGAAATATACATAATACTTCCCGTTGTAATATGCATAATCCCACAAAAAATCTTCCCCGCTCTCTTCCGCCAGAACCGTTCGGAGGGTATCATCATAGGGATTCTCCATTTCTGTCAGCCACTGCGGCGGCGTCTCCTGTAAGCTCACTTCTCCCGCGAGCAGCCGTTCCGCCAGTTTCTGATACGGACGGAAAAAAGTATATTCGTTCAGATAAATATTTTTTCCGATCAGGATCACCGCCGGCAGGATCAGGATCACTGCCAGGAGCATCACGATCCCCCTCTTTTTCCATCCCGGAACCTCCTGTACACTCTTCCAAAGATCGCTTCTGCCGCGAAAAGCATATACCACCACCCCCGCAATGAACATCATCAGAAAACGAACTACGGAAAAATAGAACGGCCGGTGAGCATTCAGCACGATCTGCTTCAGCCGTACCGCATTTCCATTTGAAAGAGACAGCTGAAATGCTATAGATCGTATCTCTCCGCTTCCATGAAGAGCCAGCCAGGATGACTGCGGAATATCCTCCCGGTAAATATGCTCTGTCAATGCGCAATAACGTTCATGACCTTCATCCTGAAGATACGGCCACAAACGCAGTACTCCGCTCTCCATAAAGGGCAGATCCTGTGAATCTGGAAGCTCTATATCCAGTCGGACATTATGAACGCCCCTGCCATCCGTCTTTTCAGGCAGGTCGGTCAGATACACAACCGCCGTTTCTTCCGTCAGATAATAACAATCCCCGTCATACAGCATACCTTCTGCATAGATTTCGTCCAAAGGATATTCTTTTTCCGTCAGAAACAGAGACTGAATGCTACGAAAATTAAAAAACACCAATTCCAGCAACACAGAAACCAGCATGATTCCTGTTATCGTTTTTACATATTTTTTTGTTCCCGGGTGTTTATCCGACATCTGTTTTACCTGTATTCTCTTCCTCTAAAGCCGCAAACGGGAGTAACAGAAACATATTGAATGCCGGATCGATCATCCGATGCTCCCAGAAACAGTGAAATGCCACGATCGCCAGAAGAAACATCCGAAAGGTCTGCTTTTTTTTCATCAATCGGCACTGGATCCCGGTATTGATCAGCAGAAATGCCACAAAAGCTACGACACCATACATAACGTAGACCCGGATATAGGAACAATCCAAAAATGTATAGAACCCTTCTTTGCTCGCCGGATTTCCTCCCCCGGCACCTAACTGCAGAAAATACTTTCCAAACCATGAAAAAGGCAACACTCTGGTCACATTTGCCGAAGTCCGGATCCGGTTTTCAAAACTGCTCAGTGCACCAATGCTGTGATAAAAAGCTCCCGGATCTTCCGTATAAGTAAAATTCAGCACAAAATACACAGCTGCGCATACGACAAAGGATGCCAGCAAAACGATCTGCCATGTTTTCTCTGCAACCGGCGGAACATGCAACGTATGTCTTTTATTGATCGTGCAGAATACGCAGCCGATCAATGCCAATACTACGCAAAACAGGGAGATCCTCCCCCCCAGCAGACAGATATTCAGAATGCTTAAAACCGCTATCACGGTATAGGCATACCATTTCATAAGCCCGTTTTTCAGGAACATATACAGCAGGATCGCATAGCAGCCAAGCGCCGCAAGATCCGTGCAATGGTAGGTCCCGAAGGAATGGCGTAATAGATCACCACGTTCATCAATATAATCCGGTAAAATTCCCATCTGACTCAGGCCAAATGCCAAACCAGCAACTCCCACCGTAAGCAGGATCGCAATCCTGCCGATCTTTTTGTAATCTCTCCCGTAAGAAGCAACGATCAGAAGAAGTGCTTCAAACACCATGGTATCATTCCGGTCTCTCCAGTAATAAGCATAGAACCATCCCAGCGCAAGCAAAGCCAATAAAAGCAGTTTGGTCATCTTTCCTTTTGCTTCAAAGCATATGGTATAAATGGCAGGAAGAACGATCAGGAACCGAAGCCCCAACAAGCTGTTAAAGAGTACATCGACCAATGCCGGATCCATATCCTGCAGCCATTGCCCGGTATAAACACGCAACATAGAGATCAACGGAGTCGTATTCAGCCGGTCATAGAAAAGAATGATCACCAGAAATACATAATACATCCGCTCCATCGGCTTTTGATATTCCATCAGTTTTTTGCGTAGATCAGCTCCAAGCCCCTGTTCCTTCATTCACTCTCTCCCCAATTGTGATCCCTTAAATAAACCCGGCCATCACGACATTTGCCAGGTCACGTCCGGTCCCGGTCAGGCGTAATGCTCCGTCCCGTTCCGCCAACAGGCGTTCCTGCTTCATCTTACAGATCTGCTCTCCATACTCTTCTTCCGGCGCCCGTCCGTATCTTTGTACATATTCTTCTATATTAACGCCTTCCGTCAGACGCAGTCCAAGAAACATCGCTTCGCTTCGCTGTTCTTCCGGCGAAAGCACCTCCCGGTCTGTCTGCAGATCCGCAGCCTGTTCACAGGCCAGATACCGTTCCACCCCCGTTTCATTCTTCCAACGCACATCCTTTACGCAGGACGCTGCGCCCAATCCGAAACCGGCATAATCCTCTCTCTTCCAGTAAACCATATTGTGCCGACACTCTCTGTCCGGCTTAGCATAGTTGGACAGCTCATACTGCCGGTAACCATACTCTGACAGGAGTTCCGCCGTCCGATGATACATCTCCCGTTCCGCATCTTCGGAAGGAAGCAACTCCGTTTCCGAAATGGCTTGTTCGGTTCTGTCTGCTCTGTTTTCCGCCTGTATCTTTCGCCGGATCTCGTCGGGTTCCAGCCCCTTTTCCCGCAGTTCAAGCTGCCGGTGATACCGTCCGTAAAACGGCGTCCCCTCTTCTATGATCAGACTGTAGGCCGAGATATGCTCCGGCGCCAGTTCTGCCAATGTCCGCAGATTCTCTTCCCAGTCTGCCACCGTCTGCCCCGGCAAAGCGCTCATCAGGTCCACATTGACATTTTCAAATCCCGCTTTCCGTGCCGCATGAAAACAATCCAAAAACTGTTCTCTATTATGGATCCGTCCGAGCAGTTTCAGTTCCCGGTCATGAACCGACTGACAACCAATACTGATCCGGTTGATGCCACAGCTGCGATATGCCGCCAGCTTCACTGCATCCGCCGTTCCCGGGTTGCATTCGATCGTGCATTCCGCATCTGCGGCGATCTGATAGCATTCCTGCAGCGTTTCCGTTACACGAACCATCTGCTCCGCCGGAATGCTTGTCGGTGTACCGCCGCCGATAAAGACCGTTTTTACTTCATATCCCCGATATGCCGACGCATTCTCCCGTATTTCCCACAGGAGTTTCTGTATATACTGCTCCTGCATCTCCTCCGTTCCCGGAAAGGACAGGAAGTCACAGTAGGCACATTTTCGTACGCAAAACGGGATGTGGATATATATCGCCAGTGGTTTAATTGTCTTCATCCAGCTTCAGCACACTCATAAAGGCCGCCTGCGGGATCTCCACATTGCCCACCTGGCGCATACGTTTCTTGCCTTCCTTCTGCTTCTCCAGCAGCTTCTTCTTACGGGTGATATCACCACCGTAGCACTTCGCCAGCACGTCCTTGCGCATCGCCTTGACCGTCTCACGCGCAATGACCTTGCCGCCGACCGCCGCCTGGATCGGGATCTCGAATAAGTGTCTGGGGATCTCATCCTTTAAACGCTCGCACATCCGCCGACCGCGCTCATACGCACTGTCCGCATGCACGATAAAGGACAGTGCATCCACTTCTTCCTTATTGATCAGGATGTCGAGCTTCACCAGCGTCGAAGGCTCATACCCCTTCAGATCATAATCAAAGGATGCATAGCCCTTGGAACGGGATTTCAGCGCATCAAAGAAATCATAGATGATCTCATTGAGCGGCAGCTCGTATTTGAGTAATGCCCGGTTCGCCTCGATGTATTCCATGGACTGATAGCGCCCACGACGTTCCTGACAAAGCTCCATGATAGGGCCGATAAAGTCCTTGGTCACCATGATCTCCGCCTTCACGATCGGTTCTTCCATATGATCGATCTCGGACGGATCCGGCAGATTGGACGGATTGGTCAGCTCGATCATCTCTCCATTGGTCTTGTATACCTTATAAACTACACCCGGTGCCGTCGTCACCAGATCCAGATCATATTCGCGTTCCAGCCGTTCCTGGATCACCTCCAGATGCAGCAGTCCCAGGAACCCGCAGCGGAAACCGAATCCCAGCGCCACGGAAGTCTCCGCTTCAAAAAATAACGAAGCATCATTGAGCTGCAGCTTCTCCAGAGCATCCCGCAGATCCGGATACTTCGCGCCATCGGCAGGATACAGACCGCAGTATACCATGGACTGTACCTTCTTGTAGCCGGGCAGCGGCGCATCACATGGTCGGTCTGCTTCCGTTACTGTATCGCCCACCGCCGTATCCTGTACATTCTTGATGGATGCTGTCAGATACCCTACCATACCGGCCGAAAGCTCTTCGCACGGTAGAAACTGTCCTGCTCCAAAAGTCCCCACTTCCACGACTTCTACGACTGCGCCGGTCGCCATCATCTTTACACGGGTACCGCGCTTTACCGTGCCATCCTTGACACGCATAAAGACGATCACGCCTTTGTAGGAATCATATAAGGAGTCAAAGATCAGCGCCTTAAGCGGTGCCGCCGGATCTCCCGTCGGTGCCGGGATCTTATGCACCACGGCCTCCAGCACGTCTTCGATACCGATGCCGTTCTTGGCAGAGATCAGCGGGGCATCCATTGCTTCGATACCGATCACATCCTCGATCTCTTCCTTTACCACATCCGGCTGTGCGCTCGGCAGATCGATCTTGTTGATCACCGGGAAGACCTCCAGGTCATGGTCCAGCGCCAGATAAACATTCGCCAGAGTCTGCGCTTCGATACCCTGCGCTGCATCCACGACCAGGATAGCACCATCGCAAGCCGCCAGTGCACGGCTCACTTCATAATTAAAATCCACGTGTCC
Organism: Lachnospiraceae bacterium; assembly: GCA_017634975.1. Classification (GTDB taxonomy): domain Bacteria; phylum Bacillota; class Clostridia; order Lachnospirales; family Lachnospiraceae; genus NK4A136. The sequence continues at coordinate 10,751 of JAGBMJ010000006.1, forward strand.
CGGTGTATCGATCAGGTTGAAGATATACTCCTGCCCGTCCTTTGCCTTATATACGGTACGTACCGCCTGTGCCTTGATCGTGATGCCTCGCTCGCGCTCCAGATCCATATTATCCAGTACCTGCTCCTGCATCTCGCGCTCCGTCAGCAGCCCGGTCCGCTCAATGATACGGTCCGCCAGCGTACTCTTACCATGATCGATATGCGCTACGATACAAAAATTTCGGATGTTTTCCTGTCCTGTCATATATCACAAACTCCCATATATCAGTTTAATTGACATTCTATAACAATTATGCTAGTATGAGTATATAAAAAAGGTGCCGTCAGTAGACGGTTAGCCCAGCACAAATTTTTTAGCTAAAATAGCCGTCAGTTTTGTTAGGACTAGGGCGGCTATTTTTGTGTTTTATCATTACGTCCGAAGACATATCCAAGACTGAAGCAACCAACGCACAGGCTGATCACGGCTATAAGTCCTTCCATCGTCAACATCCGCTTCGCCCTCCTTTCATTTATTTCTGCTCTCGGCAGATATAGTATGAAAACGGAGGGTCACAGTCCCTCCGGAGAGGGCTAACCGTCCACCATCTTTTCGGAAGCCAAAACTTCTATAGGCGACACCCTTTAGGATTATATCATCTAAGGTTATTTTCTGTAAAGTTTTTTCTATAAACTCTTGACAGATATACCAATAAATCGTAAAATCTTTTTTGTGTTTATCGGACTGTCCGTGTCCGGCCCCGATAAACGTCTGTAGAAACATTATCATCAAAGTCAGGAGGTGTAGGGACTTGGCAAATATCAAATCTGCAAAGAAGAGAATCATTGTCAGCGAGACAAGGGAAGAGCGTAACAAAGCGATCCGTTCCGGCGTGAAGACTGCTGTAAAGAAAGTTTATGCAGCAATCGATGCAAATGACAAGGAAGCAGCAAAGGCAGCTCTGCTCAATGCTACCAGCGTGATCGACAAAGCGACCAGCAAGGGCGTATATCACAAGAATTACGCATCCAGAAAGATTTCCCGTCTGAATCTTGCTGTGAACAAGATTGGCTGAGCCAATTCATAAAGAAGATACTGTAGAGAGTCCCGGGTACCGTCATGCCCGGGTTCTTTATATGCCAAAAACGTCTTATGGTGCTGTTTCCAAAGCAGCTTTCGGAGAAGATGATATGAGAAAACGAATCAATGCCTATCTGGCTTTTATCGACAAGATCCTGGCACACGATCTGCCCGTCACCTCTTCGTTCCACGATGGTGGTGAGCATACCGATACTCTGGTCAAGGATGCGATCCCCACACGGAAGGATTATGAACGCTTGCTCTCCTTCCATCTGCATCAGATCGCGTTCTTTCAACATGAGCGCCTGATCCATCTGCTCGTCACGATCCTGTTCGCCCTGCTGGCGTTTGCCGTATTTATCCTCAACTATATGGAACTGATGGCAGGACGTCCGAACATCGGTCTGATCCTTCTGTTTGTGTTGATCGTCGTGCTTCTCGTCCCGTATATACTGCACTATTTTCTTCTGGAAAACGGGGTACAGAAAATGTACCGCCAGTATGATGAAATGGTAAGACAGATCCGCAGCTGAATACTGCGGATCATTTCTTTCTGTTTTCTTTGTGTTTTTCCGTGTACCCGTCAATGATCTTTTCGATCATCAGCTTCTTTACATACACATCAAAGCTCAGGTCACAGATAAAGGTAAATAACTGAAGGAACTCTTTCTCCTCCCCCTCCGGCAGGTCTTCAAACGAATTCTGCGACTCCTTGAACGTCTCCAGGATATCTTCCTTAAAGTCATCGATACGTTCCCGCTGCGCTCCGATCACTTCATTGTAGATCTTTTCGATCGTAACCTTTCCGTTTTTCCCGTAATATTTCTCCGCCATCGGCCCGAGCATCTGCTGGATATCGCTGATCGACAGGATATTTTTGAAATAATAGATAAACACCAGCAGCATGATATGCTCTTTGTTGTATTTCTTCTTATCCGGCGGCGGCAGAAGGTTATTCTTCGCATAATTATTGATCATCGTTTTGGTCAGGATACGATCCGTCCCCTGATGCCGCGCCGTTTTTTTCAATCTGGTATCAATATATGATGTCACCTGATCCATATACAGATCGATGTTCGGAATATCCTCCGGTTTGATAAAATCGATCCGTCCCAGACTCGCCATGATCGAATTGATCAGGTCCTCCATATCTATCGTCATTTCATCCTCCCATTATTATCCATTTATATCAATCGTCTCCAGCGGATCCACCCAGTTCTCCTCATACCGCATCCAATAGGTAAACGTATTGATCTCATCCACAAAATACAACAGCACGCTCCCGCGTCCCACGGTGTCATTTTCACTGACCAGTGCCAGTCCGAACCCTTCATATACCGTAGTATATCCGTTTCCATGATCCAGTACGATCTGATAGCCCTTGTGCGCATCACCGTTCACCATTACCACCGTGCCATCCGCCGTAGCGATCGCACGGCTTTCTGCCGCAGTCATAAATGTTGCCGATGGGGCATCCTTCGGGATCACCAGCCGCATCTGCTCTTCTTCCGTCTCCGGCTCTTCTTCCTCTTCTTCGTCCGGTTCCTCCTCTTCTCCCTCTTCAGTGATCTCCGTCTCCTGTATCAGCGAAGAATTTCCACGCAGCGGAAAAATGTTCGGAACATACCGTGCCGCCTCCTGCTCCTGCATCGCTTCGAGTTCATCCGTTTTGGTCGTCAGAGACTTGCTCATCGCCACCAGTTCTTTATCCTGTTCTGCATCCCGGTTCGCCAGCTCCTCGATCTGCCCGGCCTGTTCCGTATTATTCGCACGCAAAGCATCCGTCAGCCTCTGCAATTCCGCGATCTGCACTTTCAAAGCCCTGTTGCTCGATATATGCACGCCGATCACCAGAACAAATGCCAGCACAACTGCGATCGCAACAACTGCGATCATTATATTCTTTTTCTGCCCGGAATGTTCTCCCATAGCCACCTCAAGATCAATACCTACTGTTTACATAAAAGACCATTGAATAGTATATCATATTTTCGTCATTTTTTACAGTTTTTTCTTTACTTTTCTTTGCCGCTGTGCTATATTGACATTGTCATTGTTTTTGACGCAAACATTTTTTGGAGGTAGTAAGACATGCAGGGTACAGTTAAGTGGTTCAACGCACAGAAGGGTTATGGTTTCCTTTCTACTCCGGAAGGCAAGGATGTATTCGTACATTTCTCCGCAATTCAGAACGTAGAAGGTTACAAGTCCTTGGACGATGGTCAGGAAGTAGAGTTTGACATCGTTGACGGCCCGAAGGGACCTCAGGCAGCAAATGTAATTAAGAAATAATTCTTGTGCGGCCACGATTTTAATCTGTTGCAATCATATGGAACGATTAAATCAAGTAAGCAGGTTGTCAAATGACAACCTGCTTTTTTGTAGGATCAGATATGGATTTTAGTTTTGTCGAAATGCCTTGCAGAATTCCAGTACCTCCGTAAAGTGCATTGTCCCGCCAAACAGATCAAGTGCGGAACCTACCGTCACATTGACACGCCCATGCCCAAGTTCTGCCAGACGCATCAGATCATCAAAACTGTGAACGCCTCCTGCATAAGTCACCGGCACTCCCTTATAGGTTCCGAGGATCCCTGCCACATCCGTCTCGATCCCCGACGCTTTTCCCTCTACGTCTACTGCATGGATCAGATACTCCGCAGCGTATCGTTCCGAATCCTCCAGCAGTTCCGCATTCATTACCGTATCGGTATACCTGCTCCACCGGTCAGTCACAATGTAGTAATCCGTATCCGCCGGATCATCCCATTTTCTTCTGCAGGAAAAATCCAATACCAGATGCTCCCGTCCGACCGCCTGCACTATCCGATCCAGCCGTTCCCGGTCGATCTTCCCTCCCCGAAAAACATAGGACGTTACGATCACCTGCGCTGCCCCGGCATCCAGAAAATCCGCCGCATTCTCCGGCGTGATCCCGCCTCCCACCTGCAAACCTCCCGGATAAGCCCGTAAGGCCATCAGTGCCTGTTCTTTCGTCTCTTCATAGCCTTCTGTTCCGACGCCGTTCAGCAGTATCACGTGTCCTCCCCGGATCCCCTGTTCCTGATAAAATCGTGCATACCAGGCCGCATCCTGTTCTGCCACAAAATTTTCTGCCGCGGTCGTTCCATTCAGGGAACCGCCTATGATCTGCTTTACTTTTCCATTATGAATATCTATGCAGGGTCTGAATTCCATCTCCACTCTCCGTTTTCATAAAAGAGGCCGTCCGCAGATATGCGTAACGGCCCGTAATACCATCAAAAACCTTTTTTTAACCGATCACATCCGACATATCATACAGACCGGCCGGCTTACCCGCCAGGAATTTGGCCGCCTCGATCGCCCCTTTTCCAAACACTGCTTTGGAGTATGCTCTGTGCGAGAACGTGATCACTTCATCCGCTCCGGCAAAGATCACATCATGATCGCCCACGATCGTCCCCCCGCGAACCGCCGAAATTCCAAGCTCCTTCTTTTCTCTCTTCTTGCGCACCTGACTGCGGTCATATACATATTCATATTGGCCGTTCATCTCCTCGTTGATCGCATCTGCCAGTGCAAGAGCCGTCCCGGAAGGTGCATCCAATTTCAGGTTATGATGCTTCTCTACGATCTCGATATCAAAACCCGCCGGTGCAAGCGTCGCCGCTGCCTCTTTCAACAGTTTGAGCATGGTATTGATCCCCAAAGACATATTGGCCGATTTTAATACTGCCACTTTCTGCGTACTTGTTTTGGTCGCACGTGCAACCTGCACCTCACTCAGTCCCGTAGAACAGAGCACCACCGGCATCTTCTTCTCCTCACACCAGTCCAGCAATGCATCAATCGCTGCCGCATTAGAGAAGTCGATCACTACATCCGCTTCCACATCACACTCCGTGATCTTTGAAAAGACCGGATACTCATTGTGAATATGATCCGATACATCGATCCCCGCTACGATCTGTGCATCCGGATCCTCTTTTACCAGATTGGTAATGGTCTGCCCCATCTTTCCGTTGCAGCCATGCATAATGATTCTTGTCATATCTTTACATCTCCTTCATTTCAAGCCTGATCACAGAATCCCGAATTTCTTCATCTCTGCTTCCAATACTGCTGCATGCTCCGGCTCCATTTCCGTCAACGGTCTGCGTAACACACCGGTGCAGTGTCCCATCAATTCTTCTGCCTTCTTGACCGGGATCGGATTCACTTCACAGAACAGCGCATTGATCAAAGCCAGTGCCTTCAGCTGGATCGCACGGCTGCCGGCTACATCCCCGTCGAAGAATTTCTGACACATCTCATGCGTCTCCTTCGGTGCTACATTGGATAATACCGAGATCACACCTTTTCCGCCCAGGGATAACAACGGCACTACCTGGTCATCATTTCCGGAATACAGATCCACATCATCCCCGGCGATACTCATCAGCTTCGCCACCTGGGAGATATTGCCTGTTGCATCCTTTACTCCGACAATATTGGAAACCTCACGGCAAAGCGATACGATGGTTTCCGGCAGGATATTCACGCCGCCGGTACGTCCCGGGATATTATACAGAATGATCGGCAGCTTTACGCTGTTGGCGACCATCGTAAAGTGTTCCTTCAAACCTTTCTGTGTTGCCTTGTTATAATACGGGGTTACCACCAGCAATGCATCCGCCCCTCTTTTCTCTGCTTCCTGTGACAGATAGATCGCGGTTTCCGTGCAGTTGGAACCGGTTCCTGCGATCACCGGAATCCTCTTATTCACGTACTTCACACAAGCCTCGATCACATCCAAATGCTCCTCGTGTGTCAATGTCGAGGCCTCACCGGTCGTTCCGCATACGATGATCGCATCGGTTCCGTTTGCAATCTGGAACTCAATGTTCTTTTCGAACTGCTCGTAATCCACCGAACCATCCGCTTTGAATGGTGTTGTGATCGCTACACCTGCTCCTGTAAATACTGCCATTTTCTTTTCCTCCTATTAATTCTGTAATGGCACGATTCGTAAACGAATCCTGCCCGCACGGTCGGTGCGATGCAAGATTATGACTTCGTCATAATCGCACCTCCCTATGCATTTTTTGCGTTGGGAAACGTTTTTCGGAAATGAAAAGCCGACATGATATGCCGGCGTATCTTTCAAAATCTGATAGCGCCCCATCTTGTGTAAGATGACAGTGATACCGGTATTTCCGGCATCCCCAAGGCAAACCTTACGGTATCGGTTCCCTTTCGGCGGTCTTCCCTTTCTTCTGCCTTCTCCTGTTTTCCGAACATCCGGCAGCTTACTGATGAAACCCGCAACCTCTATCTTTGTTTATCTGTTGTAAATGTTACTATAGCACTACACTCAACCCATGTCAACGCTTTTCTTTTTTCCGTAGAATGCTTCCATAGAATGCCGTTATTTGATCTGTTTTCTGTATTTTTCGGAATCCCAGTTCAGCAGATAGTCCATTTCCTGTTCCGAAAGCATTTCACATTCATATCCGGTATTCATCGCCATCACCTGCGCACTGAAACTCATCACACTTTGTATTTCCAACGCTTTTTTAACACCGTCTGCCAGGATATAAAGCCGGCTGTTATATTCAACCACTACCGGCATTCCATAGCGTTCACAAAACAGTTCAATATCCTTTTGCGAAAACTGCTTCTGTAATTTCAGAAATTTCTTTCCCAAAAAGACTACACAATCCGGGCAAAATGCGTGCTCCCATCCCCCCTGTCTGTTGTAGGTATTCAAAATATTGCTATCCGTAACCTTCCACACGATTTTATCCGGAAATCGGTTCCACAGAATCGTCAGATCGTGATATCCCTCCTGGTCCTTTCCGAGATACACTTCTATTTTTCTTGTCACTTCCTCCGTTTTTTCGATAACAGCATCCGCATTATCCGCGCTTACCACCAGCCCATGATTTTGCAGAAAAACAATCTCCGGCAAACGACTCTGCCCTAAATCCTTAAATGCCCTGTAATATGCCTTTGCCAGTTCGATCCCCGGTGTAGCATACGGCACAAGCATTGCTTCCGGAAATAATTCTTTCAGCACTTCCATACCGCCTTTTCTACAGGTAAGCACATTCACTACGACCGGATGCGTGTGAAGCGTATATCTCCCCGATATCGAATGCAAAAAGGTTTCTATCGAAGGCCTTTTTCCGCTAATGAGCGTCTGTTCGAGAATCCGTTTTCCATCCTGTTCCGTTAAAAGCTCCGGATCCTTACAGTTCATAAAGAACTCTTCAATCGCTTTGTGATCGACCTTCGCATAACCGGTCTCTTCGGTAATATCAGAAAGCTGATAACCCGATGCTTTAATGATCATTTGTGTATCGGAAATCTTAAATGAAGTATTTCCCCCTCCTGCCTGTACGAGATCCTCCCGCATTCCGGCATATCTTGAAATCTTAACAAATCCTTTCATTCTGCTTCTTTCTCCTGTTTCCTTTTATTCCAAACCAATCCAACTAACAGCATTGACAGTACTACAAGTGAACCAAGCATTCCATAATACAGAACCAGGTGATCTGCAATATTTCCATATCTTATCACCAGCTCCTTGCCCCTCATAGCTTGCTCCATAACGATCTTTATATCTCCGTTATCATCCCGAAGAATCGGAATCTCTTTTTTTCTACCATCATCGAGCCAATAAGCCTTGAGATCCTTGTTATAAGAAAAGCGGATCCTGAGAAAATCTTCACAAAAGTTTTCATCAATATGAAACGTAAGCTGATCGATCAACCCGTTTTTCTCAACATCCGCTCCGTCACATATTCTTTCGGCATCCAATACATATATGCGAAAACCGTTTGATAATGTGATCACCTCCGCATCCATTCCGTATCCTTCTCTCAATATCCTGTGAAACAAATATTGTTCCTTTGAATCTTCACGGAACAGACAATACTTCACCGCATTTTCCTTCATCTGCGGTATGAAGCCGTTTTGAAACCAGATCTGCCCCTCCTCCGTCACTCCAACCAAGTCGCTGATCTTGACCTGGCCACTAATTGCGTAATCATCCACATATCCTCGGAATAGCTCCGACACGGAAGCATAGTTTTCTTTCATCAATGCTATTTCGTATCCCCCAAGAGCATAGCATCCAAAAAGAGTTGGATAATTCGCCCCCAAAAACGACGCTTCGTAATGATCTTCCCCATACGAGTTTTCTTCCGAACTCATTCCAAGTAATCGGAAGTTTGCCAGATCGATGCCGTTACTCTCCATTTCAGTCTCGAGCTCATCATAGTTATCCACTCCGGATACCATCTTTTTCATGTTATCCTCATACATCCAGAAACCATGTCCTGTTGTAATAAACCGATTATTATATATGCCCAAGACAATCGAAAACACCGCGATCCATCTTCCTGCCCGCCAGTTTCGGTCTATTACAAACGCCACCACCACTATGGATAGCGGTGCAATGACCAAGGCCAGTTTATAGAGCAGACGAAATTGATTGATCACCGGAATATGACTGATCACGTCCGCTACGATATAGCCTTTCCCACACTGAAACAGCCAAAAAAACAATGTACTGAAAAAAACGCAAGCCACAAATACTGCTCTTATATTTTGGGCGAACATCTCACGGTATTCTGCAGCTGTTTTTTTCTCTCTTCTTCCTATAACTGCTTTCTTTAACAAATAACATATAAATATACCGCAACAGATCACCACCCCCGGCATAAACTGCTGATGATAATTTCCATAAGCTGACAATCCATGCAGGATCGGATGTTCTTCCAGCAGCCCCGCCGGTAATAGCGCATTGAATATCCAGCGTATAAATGAAACTTTTCTCAGAAAAAAATCTTCCGCAAAAATGAATTCTTTCCTACGTGCTGATGCATTCAGCTGGTTCAATAATATTGGCGCCGAAAGAATCCCCCCAACCAAAATATTACTGAACAGATAGCGTGTTTTCTCATATCTTTTCGTGATGAATATGTAAAGAAACAAAATCAGTCCAAAGATCATATAATGATAGACCGTATACTGTACATTTCCTAAAGTCAGACTGAAAAACAGCAGTAATCCGGCTGAAAAATAATTTCTTCGCTCCTGTGTTGTAATCTCCCTGTACAACAGCAGCAAAAGAAACGGGATAACGATATAAGAGTTAAATGCATAGAACCAATATCCAAACCAGACAAAGGCAGAAACCGTGGTTCCCATAGTGATCACAAACAAACGTTTCACAAGAGAAATCTTCATTTGTTTAAACAGACAATTCCATCCCCAATTTCCCATCACCGTACAAATGATCCCATATAATGTTATGCAATCAAATGATCTCAGAATACACTTTGTCAATCCCCACGACAAAAACATCAGGATGTTTGTCTGGCAGTAATATCCCTCATCGCCGATGGTCATTCCCTTCATCTGAAAAAAATCGTAGAACGCCAGTCTGCCGGATCTCATAAAACTGCTATAAACCTGATCAATCACCGGATGAAACTGTACCGCATTATCATCTACAAGGAAAATATGACTCTGAAATCGTGTCTGGATCAGCATAATCAATACGCTGACACCGAAAACGATCAGCATATCGCATTTATCGATCTTTTCTCTTATTGTGTCTCTCATGTTTTTTCACCTGATTCTGTTTCTTATCATCCAAATCAGCAAATGGCAGAAGTAGAAAAATATTATAAGCCGGCTCAAGAATATGATGTTCCATCATAAAATGCAACGCCAAAACAGCGAGGATATACATCTTAAATGTCTGTTTCTTCTTAAACAGGCGGTACTGCGACCACAGGATTAATCCAAGGATCAGGAGAAATGCGATCCATCCATACATTAGAAGCACTCTGGCATAAGAAGAGTCCAAAAACTCATAATACCCGGTATTCTTAAATGTATTACCTTCTACCCAATAGTTTTCATAATAATTTCCAAATGGAGTGATCCCGATCACCCCCATAACCCGGTTCGCATTTTCAAGTCGGTTTCTTAAAGAATCCAGAACATGGATCCGGTTGTAGAACATCTCCGGCGCAGGACTATACGTAAACATCAGAAACATATAAAAAGTCACTGCCACGGGGTAAGCCATCATCAATATGCCTCTCCATATTTTTAAAATCTTTTCCGGTATATTCCAATGCTTTTTTTCAATCAAGGTGTACACAAGGCATCCTGAAGTCCCCAGAAAAACAGAAAGAAAAGACGTTCTCCCATCCACAAACACCAGATTGAGAGCAGTCAATATACCGATCACAACATATGCCCACCACTTCATTCTTCCATTTTTTACAAAAATGTACGCCATGATCACAAATCCAACGTGACCGGCAAGGTTCGTCGGGCCCAATGTTCCAAATGAATGCCGGATTCTTCCGTCACGTTCCAAAGTCCGTTCCGGGATCACTCCAAGCAGATTCATGATGACTGTAAATACCATGATCCCGCCGGCCAATATGATACCGTAATGAAATATCTTTTTGTAATCTTTTTTATAGGATGCCACGATCATCGACATATCCCTGAAAATGTAAGTATCATTCTGCTCCCGCATCCTTAATGAATAATACCATCCCAAGATCAACATGACGGAGAGGATGAGCTTTTCCTTCCCGTTTTCTGTTTTCATCAAAATATTATAGATTGCCGGGATAATGATCAGAAAACGCAAATTCACCATCGTCTGATACAGCATAGCTGCCAATTCCGGGGATGTATTTTGGAACAGACCCGCATACCATTGCGTAAAATACCCCAAAAAAAATGTAGAACCTAACAATTCATATATTAGAATGAACGTCAGAAAAAACCAGTACATTTTATCTACCGGTTTTTCATATTTTTTTAATTCTTCCTTTAAATCTGTTTTTTTCTCCATTACCATAACTCAAATTCTCCCAAACTTCACTCAACACGCATTTAACATTTCATTTCTGCAAAATATATATTTCCGGCATAACTGATTTAAATCATCTTCGGTAATTGCAGATAACTTATTTCATAAACCGCAGATTATGGCACACAAGGCATCAGTTTCCTATTTATCTGCTTTCCAGATTTTTATATTGTGTTTTTTAGTACAGATCGCATCCATGATCATGCCTTTCACAGCCAATTCCTTTTTATAACTCACCAGATCCTGCTCTCTCCCCTGCAACTCCGGTGACACAAAACAGATCTTATATCCCAGATTTTTCAGCTCATCATATTCCTTTTTTCCGATCGGAATCCGTGAAAAACAATCCAGCCAGATCCAATCCACTTTTCCTGCCATATTTCTCGCTGTATCGAGCCCCTCTGCCTCGGAGACACGAAGCGCTATATTCTTTTCCCCTGCCCTGCTCAGCAGCCAGATCATCGGAAAAGAAGAATCCAAAAAGAAATAAGATTTTATATCATAATACGGCAGCATCTCCAGGATCTTATGTTCAATCCTCTCACTTTTGATATTCAGGATCATCGTGCCATGATGATACGCCTTCAGATAGTCTTCAAAATCCTGTCCCGGTTCAAAAGGATTGTGTTGAATATAGATCCTTCCATTCAGATCATCCCTCAGATCCAGTTCCACTCCCCATTCCAAGGGAAGCTCTTTTAATTCCTCTAACGTATTTATTCTATGTGCAATATATTCCATATAATCCTCCGAGCAATTCAATGCATCCGTTTTTTTAATTCAAAACTGAATTTGATCGTCCGTTTAATAAATTTCCATTTTGATTTCAGTCCTTCATTATTCCATTTGGATTCACCATAAATCCGTTCCGGAAAACAGACTGGAAAGCGAACCAACCTTATTCCGGACCTGTGAGCCATATAAACCGCATACAGATCCAGTGAAAAATCATATGGCGGATCCACCCAGTCGTCAAAAAAGGCTCTTGGGAAAATGTTCGGCTGTGCATTTATGTCATACATCGGCGTCTTGAAAAATATGGTTTCAAACACACTCATCCCCCAGGTAAAGAAACTGTCGAATGCAGGCCGCCCCTTGCGGTTGCCTTTTACAAAGACACTTCTGTTTCCTGTTTTAATAATATACCTATATGCCTTAATCACATCTGCCGGATCCGTCTGCATGTCAGCATGGGTCCAACCGATATAATCACCCTCGGCAGACCTCAGTCCCTGCAGAATCCCATATCCGTACCCCTTATTTACAGGCACCAATACGGTCTTGGCAAACGGGTATTGCGGCAACAGTTCCTCGATAACATGTGCACTATCATCCGTTGAGCCGTTATTGACCAAAATCACCTCTATATTGGATTTTTTTATTACCTCATCAAATCGCTGCAATATAAGTGGTATATTTTTTTCTTCATTATAACATGGCACTACAATTGAAATCTTCATACTTTTTCTACCGGATCCGCCGATCCATCGTCCCCTTTCCGAACAGATTGCAGAACAACTATCATTGCTATTAATGCACCAACAATGCCATAATATAACAAAACATTATCTCCGATATTACCGTAGAAAATTACGATATCCGCGCCCTTAAGTTCATCTTCCATTGGAATCAGAATATTCCCTTTCTCATCCTCCATAAGCTGTAGTTCTTTTTTTCCACCATTTACTACAGCATAGGATTTCAAGCCTTCATTTTTCGAGAAATTCACTCTCAAGAAATCTTTATCATAATCCTCGTTCACCCGGAATGTCAATTGGTCGATTGCTTTGCTTTCTGCCATATCAGCCCCTTCACAGAGTTTTGGTGCATCTTCCAAAACATAAATTCTATATCCATTGGATAATTGAACCGTTTGCGGAGTCGGCATACCATACACCCGTGTCACCATTTCCAAAAATGATTTCTCTTCAACAACATCATTACGAAACATATAATATTTTGTCGCATTACTCATCATTGCGGCCAATATTTCGTTAATCAAAAAATTACCATCCTCCTTTTTTCTCAGTAATAAGCTGGCTCTGGCCTGTCCGCTCAATGAATAATCATAACCGATATCTATGAAGAACCCTTCTGTTGCCCTAAATCCTTTTTCCATAGCCGCCATTTCATATCCCCCTAGCGAGTACATCCCAAACAAGGTAGGAAAATTAGCCGGTAAAAATCTGGCATCATAATGATCATCTCCAAATATATCCATATCCGAACTCATTCCAAGAATCCGATAATTATTCAGATCAACTCCGGCTTGGGACAATTCCTGATGCATCTGCTCATACTCATAAATCCCATTAACACGTCTGCGCATTAATTCATTATACATCCAGGATTCATCACTTTTCATAATATACATATTCTGGACTATGCCCAATAAAACCGCAATACTACCCAAAAGCATTCCTATACGCGTATATCTGTCGACTATATAGATGAAAGTTAGTGACATTAAAGGTGCAATTATTACTGAAAGCTTATCCAACAATCGAAATTGATTAATAACCGGCAGGATATGGATCAAATCTGCAATTCCATACCCCTTTCCCGCTTGAAAAATAATAAAAAACCAAGTACAAATAAATCCACAACATAAAAAAACAAGCTTGCTATCACACAACTCAATATCCATTTCAATCCCTGCAAATGGCTTTTGCATTCTCAACAATCGAAAGAGCCGCCTTAAAACAATCATCCCAAATATGAGAAAACAGCATATCATTCCCGGCATGAAAATCTGATTATTAACCCCAAAATCATCCATTATAACGGATATCTTACTTTTTTTTATGAGCCACCCCGGGAGCATCCCGTTCAACAACCAGTCCCGAAGTTTTATACTATTCCAAAAAAAAAGATCCACATCTCCAACGACATTATCTCTCCGCGTTGCAGCATTCAGCTGACTTACCAGAACTGGAGCTGACACCCCTACTCCAATAACTATATTACTTAGCATATCCCTCGCTTTTGCATAGCATTTTTTAATAATGATATACAATAAAGCAACAATACCAAAAACCATATAATGATACACTGTAAACTGCACATTCCCCAGCATAAGACTAAAAAAAAGTACAAGTCCCGACAGATATGAATTGCATTTTCTGTTTTCTGTAAGCATCTGACAGGTCGTAACTAAAAGAAACGGGATTATAATATAAGAATTAAAAGCATAATACCAATAACCAAAATAGATAAATACTGATGATGTTGTTTCTAAAGATATCGCCAATAATCGCTTTTCAACGGAAAAACCCATTTTCCTAAACAACAAATTCCAGCCAAGATTACCAAACATAACGCAAATAATCCCATATAATGTCAAGCAATCAAACCCTGGTAGAATGCTCTTAGTCAAAAACCACGACACAAACATAAGAATACTAGTTTGACAATAGTATCCTTCATCTCCTATGATCATCCCCTTCATTTGAAAGAAATCATAAAAAGGTAACCGTCCGCTTATCAACCAGCTACTGTATACTTTATCTATAACCGGATAAAACTGAATGGCATTATCATCCACCAAAAAAGCATGTCCATTAAAAAGCATCTGAATCAGCATTAGTAAAATACTAAAACCTGCCACAATACCCCAGTCCATTTTTTCAAACATATTTTTTACATTCTTTGCCGTTTCACACATCTTTCTCACCTTTATCTTCGATAAAATCAAGTATCAATTTCCGCATATCCTTTTCGTTTCTCTCAAACAAAATACCGTGCATCCCGACATCCCTTGCGCCTATAATATCTTTCTTTATATTGTCTCCGACCATCAACACCTCTTCCGGCTGCAGTTCCATCTTTTGCAACATCAATTCAAAGATGCGCCGTCCGGGCTTTTCTATCCCTGCCTCCTCGCTGGTAACAATATGATCGATATAATCCTGTAATCCCAGTTTTGCAATCTTCCGGTACTGAATATGTGCCGTAAGATCCGTAATGATCCCGATCACTATACCTCTTTTTTTTAACTGATCCATCACCGGGATCACATGATCAAATGCCGTCATGTGTTCCAAAAAGCAATCCCAGTATGTATCATAAAACTTCATAGCATACCGAAACGGATTTTGCATGCACTGTTCGCATATATTCTGCATATAAAGCAGACGGTTATGAGAAGCCGCCACCCCATCCCCTAATATCCGTTTCACATTACTCTTTGCATTCTTCAGAAGATGCCCGGCTTCGGATACGCTAATATCAAACTCCTTCGAGATCACAGATAGGAGAATCTCCTCTGCGATTTTGTTGCAATGATCATAATCATACAGCGTGTTATCAAGGTCAAATACAACTGCTCGTATCATGTTTATCCTCGCATTTTCGCACTCATCACATAAAGAAAAAAGAACTGCACCAATCCGTCCACGCCATCTCCCCACTCGGGATAGTACGTAAAGAAATCCTCATACTGCGGTATGTTATTCTCCGCAATGCTGCCATAGTCAATCTCTTTCAAAAGTTCGTTTCCATCAAATGTGATCGACTGGTAAACCAGATCATCGCTGATCGCATACTCCGGCAAAATACCATAATCCGAAAAGCTTTTGATCACGGGTTCCAGGTTCATATTGATATTCAGTTTCAACCGAACGCTGATCACTTCATCATGCTCTTCCACCAAAGGGTCCGTCAATGTTTTGTCAAAATAGGTAATGATCAGATCTGCAAAATCCTTTTGCGGATAAATGTATTTCTCCGCATCCGGTATTCGTTTTTCAATCTGTGCCAGTATCGCTTCTTTTGTGTACCCTCTTTTTTCTCTGTCCCTGTTGATCTTCCAATAGTTCCGCAAGTTCGTATCCGTATTCATAAAGATCTTCAGATCCAGCTCTTCTCTAAGCGCCGGAAGATACAGCGAGTGCAATCCGCATAACACAATGTATTTTTTCGCCTGTATTCTTTTTTGTTCGGTAAACTCCCCTGTCTCATGATCGTATTCGCTTCTGTATATGGCATTTCCCCGCTTCAGTTCCCGGATATTATCCGCCTGCCGGTATAAATAATTTGCTTTCGGATCCAATGCTGTATACTGTTCCCAATTCTCATCCCCTCTCGCCCATCGATGATCTCCATCTCCTTCGATAAAAAGGATATCCTTTTTTCCTCCAAACAAATGCTCTATTTTTTCTAACAGCCTTGTTTTTCCCGCGCCGCTGTCTCCTGCAATCCCGATAACAAAGGATCTTCCGCCTTTCTTATACAGATTATTGCTGGCAATCCCGAACTTATAGATCTTCAATACCATAACGATCAGGCATGCCACCATCAGAGTAAATACAACCATTTTCAGGCTATCCATCGGTACCTTGAGATACTGCATACTCCTGCCAAGCAAAATGATATCTGTATGCTCCGTTTTATGCAGGAAAACAAAGTAAACCATATATAAAACATTGTATCCTGCATATATAGTCATCATCTTGTATTTATCCTCTTCGGCAAAACTGAAATATACCGTATAAAAAGGAACAGCCCAGATATACCATGCCGGCATGGGGGATAAGGAGATCAGGAACACAGAAAACAGCATCGCCAGCATGGACATCAAAAGATTCCGGTTAAAATAATTTAATTCATAAACATTTAAATATACGATTGCCAGGAAAAGGATCGGTAACGCCAGATATACCGCGCCGTAATCCAGATTCACTACGGTCAGAGCGGATTGTTCTTTATTCAGCAGAACCATCTGAACGAATCCTTCTCCCCAGAATCCGGCTGTACAAATCATTACCAGCAATGCGCTTATGGCATGATATTTCACCGCTTCCCACATTCCGCGTTTCTTTTCTATATACAAAAACAAGATCGGTACCGCCGCCAGTATATGCGCCTTGCATCCGATCGCAAATCCCAAAAAGATCGAATAGCACAAGAGATTATAGCGTTTCTTCCATTTGAGAAGGAAGCAGACCGCAAGAATCAAAAAAACCGTCGGGATGATGTCCAGCTGGCCATGTACATACGTTCCGAAAA
This sequence comes from Lachnospiraceae bacterium, assembly GCA_017634975.1. Taxonomy (GTDB): domain Bacteria; phylum Bacillota; class Clostridia; order Lachnospirales; family Lachnospiraceae; genus NK4A136. The sequence continues at coordinate 27,690 of JAGBMJ010000006.1, forward strand.
GGATGATCGGCGAGCAAAAATAGAATACCATTGCATACTTATATCTGACTCCGATGCTTCGTATACACCAAAACCCTATCAGATCCATCATTAAAACCGGTAGTTTGAACAACAGATTGCATACAAATACACCGGTCGGCTGTAATACTGTCAGTAATAATCCTCCGAAAGACTCTATGATCAGCATGACCGGGAAATACGGAAAGGATGGTAACAAATGGTTCTGATAATAATACTCATATGGATTGGATCCTTCCAGAAAAACGCGCACAAAAGGAATAAACATCCGATCCTGATAATCCGACGAAAATAGACCCATGATCAATATTTTTAACAGGATAACACACAGAAAGATCAGTGCATGATATTTCCTGTCTTTTTTGCCTGTTTCCATACTGCTCATCTATGAAAACATCCTTGTTTCTTCTCTTTCATAGAACCCCTTCCAATACGCAAAGGTTTTCTGATATAACTCGTAATCTCCGGGTGTTCCCCAGCCGATATATCGGTCAATCTCAAATACTTTTACCCTATAGCCAAGCTCCATAACATGTTTGATCACCTGGTCCACATAAAACTCATTGTTTACCCGATCGTTTTCATCGATCATCTTTTGGGCCGCCTTCACAAAAAGGTTCCCCTGTTTGAACCAGAACGTCGCCACGATGGCATGATCTTCCATCGGAGTCTCCGACAAAGCCTTTTTGATCGATATCCCGGTAACATTCCCTTCCTTATCTGCTTTCACCCAGCCATAAGCATCCGGATTCCGCAAAACCGATGCATTATGACGATAGGTAAACACCAGCATGTCTGCCCGGGTTCTCTCAGAATCGAATAAATCCCTGTCTATCTCCATTCCGTTATCGCAGCCGGCGATCAGCAATTCTTCCTCATTGTTGATCAGCTGCTCTGCAAGCAGACAAGTACAAGCCTGTCCCTCGGTCAAATGATCCACTGTAATAAATGTTACTTCCGGAAGATGACGCCGAATTGCCTCCTCTGTCCCATTAGCCCTATGAAAATCACGGTCAACATATATCACATTCCCCCCACCCGGCATCACTCCGGGCAGATCCAGTGTCGCACAGACCACCATGGGCACCTGTTTCCCTGTACGTTTGTCATAGGTCGGGATTGCCGGTTTACTCACAGTATACCCCACATCCGCAAATCGCTTTCCTTCTCCTGCCATTGGTATCAAGATCTTCATTGTTTCATATTCCTCATCATATTTATCCAGTATAGAGATTCTTTCATATCCTCAGGTGTTCCCCATTGACAAAAGTATTCTATATCCGTTGGCACCCACACTTTCAGACCGTCTTTCACCATAAAGTTAAACGGCAGGCTTGCATAATACTCGCCTTTCAGCTCCTCACCGGAGTCAACCAGCGCCTTGCAATACTTCTTCAGATACGCTCCTGTCTTGAAATAGTAATTACCCGGCGAATGCTTTGCTTTTGTTTTATCCTCTTCAAAAGAATACTTCTCCCTGATCTCGATAAGATTATCTTCTTCGTCCGTAAGACAGGAAGCGTAAAAATTTTCCGGTATCATCAGATGCGGATGAAAGCCGGTATAGCAAGGCACACAGCCATCCGGATCCCTTTTTATCAACCGCTCATTAAATGCTTTCCAATCCCAGGACATATAAAAATCACAATAATTGATCATAGCCGGTTCATCATCATCAATGACATCAGCTGCTCTTAGTACATCATATACCGGGCCTTTTTTGACCCAATTGTCAATCGCAAATACTCTGGAACCGGGTGCTATCCTGTGTAGCTCTTTCTCCATACCGGCTATATTATCCAAATGCTCTTTTCTGCACACAAAAAGAATATTTGACTCTCCCGGATACATTCCCTCTACGATCCATTGAAGGATCGGTTTTCCGAATATTTTGATAAAAGGTTTCAATTCCTTGTATCCGGCCGCTACAAATCTTGAACCGTACCCTGTCATAGGTATTATTATCTGCATTCTTGCACCTCTCCTCTTCTTGAAAATAGTTTCCCGTTTTTTTGCAGCCATTCCTTAGCATTTTGGCTCCCAGACGGGTCTGGCATTGTGAGACGATAGAAACCCACTGCTCCAATCGTACTTCGTGAGTGGTTTGATCCATAACATAGCCTCCTTCTGATCACTCTAAAAAACTGGTTAGTTTTATTAGTTTTTAAAGTATGTCAGAATTTGTGCTATATATGGAAGGCGCATGGTTTTACGCTTACGGGTCCAAAGCATCACTCTCAATATACTCACCATCAATACTCCCGAAGCCTCTGTTCCCAGCTCATGAAGTCTGTACTGTCTGCATATCTCTCCGGGTTCTCAATTCTATCCGCATCAATTTCCTTTACTGCTCCTGCCTTTAAAACAAGCCACTCGAATGATTCCGGAAGAAAAATCGCCAGTTTTCTCGGACGCAGCTCCTGTTGTTCAACAATATCCGCAATTTCCGAACCAAACGCTGCTCCATCTGCGATCACTACCACATTTTCCTCAGGATATTGATTCATCACTTTAAAAATATTACTCTTTCCGTCTGCCGAGATGCAACGTATCCCCATCCGTTCCGCTTCATTCTTAAAAAACTGATACCCCGACCGTGTATCTTCTGTTATGATTACCCAACGTAGTCTTTCCTCTTCCGCTTTCACCTCTCAAAACAGTTATATTCCTTCGAAGTTCAAACGAATATGAATTCCTGCTATTTCTTACTCTGATCTGAAATGCCCCTTTCATCTACATTCCCTCCCTCAGGTATTCTACACCTGCATTCAGGAACTCCTGCATATTATGCGCCACAATGCTTTTACTATTCAAAATGCGTATTTGAAAAGGTGCTTTTCCAAAGTTCATTACATGAAACAGATTGATGGTAAAATCCTGCTCTTCCCCTAGTTCCAAAATCCATTTCGCACAATTATCCCCACAATTTGACGCATTAAATACTTTCCCGGGGAAGTGTTTCATTAAAATAAGTGCCTTCACGCCCCCCGATAATTGAAGCGGCGAGATATTCCCCAACACCGGACTATTGATGATATTTGCATCCACCACTTCAGAGTGATCCACATCCATTATCACTTTACGTGCAAATTCATCCGTTATCCATTCATCTTTATATCGATTCTTAAAAAACACAGATGTATTATATATAGCGTTTTTCTTGTCTCCAAACCATACCCTTACCATGCAATTAACTCCCCGATCTACAATTTTCCCTATATTTCACTATATATCCGGTTATACTCTTATTTCTGTTTCTCTATTACGAAAGCTTTTTCCCCATCCCACTCTCTCCGGTCAGTATGGTAACAATTCTTTCCGGATTAGGCATGTATTAGTCATACATAATTAATTGCAACATCCACATATTCCCGGTTAGAGCGCACGATTGTTTGGGTGTTTATTATATACACTTCAAACGGCTCATACTCTTTAAAACGCATCAAATATCTCAAATTTATCGTCAATTCCATCCTTTTCCCCATGTCAATAATCCACTTCGCACAATTCTCTCCACAACTTGTCGCATCATAGATCAGTTCCCGATTCTTATACATCGCGATCAGGGTTTTTTAATCGTTTCGTTTCCAATACGATATGATGTCTTCCGACCATAAATCAGCTTCTCTCTTTCTCTGCTCGCAGATGGTTGCATATCTTCCACCAAGTTAGGGGGTAACACCCCCAAGGTGATTCATGTTCGGGCTACGGCCCCATTTGGGAAATCCTCGTTTACTGTCTGATCGTACCCTTCTTCAAACCCTTCTACATATGCCTCTGCAAACCTTTCTGCGTATCCAGCAGCGGCTCTAAAGTCAATCCCTTTTTGACGTGCCTTCAAAAACTCTCTCTTATAGACAGAGTCATATAGTTGTTCTTTTTTATTTTGGTCCATACACAACACTCCTTGTGGCAACTCTTTGATTTAATCTTACGACCAGATAGATTTAACAATCCGGAGATAGCTAGAAAGATTCAAATTCCTTCCTTATCGTATATCCCTTATTTGTTACTAACAAACGGGGCTCCATTTGACTATACCTTGCTCTATACCTTGTTCTATGCCTTTCTCTATCCCCAATTCAAATCCTTCCTCAATGCCTTCTTCTCTTGCATCTTGTATGACAACCCATTCCTTCATATACTGTGTCCTCCTTAACTGCCCCCGATCAAAGATCGGGGGAGCCCGCCACGACTTTGAGCGGCTTCAATACTTCGCCGATAGACGAAGTTTCCGAATGCATTTTGTCGTCCTTTATCCACTGCATCTTCGATCTTACAGGTTAATTCGCTGTCCACACGGTCCTTCTCAATGTAATCATAAAATTTCTTAAGCTCTTCCGGCAGGTTATTCCCTTCATAGCAACTATTATAAAAGATCTTTCTTGTACCATCTTTCAGTTTTAACTCGGGCTTTTCTTCACAACATTCCCGAAATGTATATCTGCCACGCCCCTCGCCAAAAGGATCAAATGTACAGATAAACATGATCGTACTCTCCGGAAGACTTTTATACAATTTCCCATGATCCATATAATCGATATCGATCGAGCTCTGGTAATATCGGCTTCTTTTAGGCAACTGATGGGAATCCACCGTTTTTCGATTCAAATTCTCCATTTCCGCATCATAGATTGCCCCGCGGCTGTCCTCATTATACACATCCAACCGAATCGGTTTTCCATCCACTGTAAAGCGAAATTCTCTCTGTGTCTGCAGCTCCTTCAGTTCTCCCACCGGTTCCTGAAGCAAACACTCCAATACCTCCCTGCATAACTCCGGATCCTCCATGACTTTGCCAAACATGAAGTCATCAGAAAACCGCAATTCCTCATAGTTCTTCATTGCTCTTTTATTACTCATTCTTTTCCTTTCACATAAACTGCGGCAGGAAAAAAGAAAAAGAGCATTTTCTCATTTCTTTCCTGCCTATAATATTATTGGGATTATAAGCAAGAATTTCCGAAATGGTTCAGATATGATCTTAGATGACGATCATTCGCGTCATATATACGAAAAATTGCTTATGCTTGGATAGTAGCATAAGATCTTACAAATGTAAAGTATGAAATTATCAATGTACAATCCCCTGAACAATTCACAATACAAATAAGCAGTTATCCAAAAGTCTTTCATTTATAACCTGTTCTCATCCCGTTCATCCCAAGTTGGGTTGTTCGGACTATCTGCATATGTCAATATCTGTGAGTAATATTTCACAATACTTGCACGGTACATAGTACCAATGTCTATATCAAAATGTAACATTTTCGTAATAGTACACGCTTACGATATCCTACCATCAGATGGGGATGGAATCCTGTATAGCATGGAACACATCCGTCCGGATCACGTTCAGCCAATGCTTTTTTGAATCTTTTCCACTCCCATGACATATAGAAATCACAATAGTTAACAATTGCCGGTTTCTCATCATCAATAGCGCTTGAGGCCTTTAATACGTCCATTACCGGCCTTTCTTGATCCACTCGCTTATGGTATAAATCCTTGCCGTTGGTGCAATTTGCCTTAATTCCTTCTCCATTCCATCAACAGTATCCAAATGCTCTTTCCGACATATGAATAAAATATCCTTCTCTTCAGGATACATACCATCTATGATCCATTGAAGTATCGGCTTATCAAACACTTTAATAAATGGCTTAAGTTCCTTATACCCGGCCGCTACGAACCTTGAGCCATAACCTGTCATAGGTATAATTATTTGCATTTTTCACTTCCTTTACCTTTCAAACACTGATTATACTATTCGTAGTCTTATTTCACAAAAATTCTCCCCAAAAGTTCCTCTGGCATATCATCACTAATACTAAGCCTATAATTATTAATAAGCGCTTCATATGAATGAGGATTATAGCCAAAATATTCATATATCTGTTCATCAAAAGTTTTCAAATCTTCCGAATTAATTATTAAAACATCATACTTCTTTTTCTCTATTGTATTTCGCGTTAAATCAAAATATTCTTTACAGTTAATCGGTACCGTATAGATATCAAAATCCGGAATCATTCCACTTCTTTCAATCAACATATAATGATCCGAATCATACATACATTTTTCTCCTGAATAATGAGCTGCCAGATATTCTTCACTACTACTCTGCGGTTTATTCATAAAATATACCATCGTTGACGCCATCCCCAGCATAGTCCTGTCAATTGCTTTACTAAACATTACTGCTAATACTATCAAGTACAACCAATAAATATGTTTTTTATTAAACATATACTCAATAATACGATCAATTATTATTCCGGGAAAAGCAACAAACATAACTAATCCAGCCTCATAATTTCCAAGGTTACCTCCTATCTTCATCCCGCCAGCTACCTGTGCCATCAAAATCATAATTGCCGACGTCAGCCACATCCAAAAAATTTGATCTGCTGATTTCTTTATACACAAAACATAAATTATTGATATAATGCAAAAAATAATCAAAATATTGTTCTCTGTATTTACTCTAATAATATCATTTATGCAAACATCCTCAGAAAAATATGGCATGTTCTTTAGATTATCTATAGCCAATAACTTCATCCCTTTGATGTTAAATAGAATAAGAACATCCAAAATACCGGCTGAAATCATTGTAATCAACAAATACACTTTATTGTGGACAGGTATATTTCTTGAAAACAATATATATAATCCTAACGCAACATCAATATACAAGGCTTGTTGCTTTGTTATATCCATCAAAAAAGAGAAAAAAAACAATAACACATATTCAATTATTCTCCTTGAATTAGTCCCGTTTATTCTTTTTATCAATAATATAATGATATAACAATAAAGATAAACCAGTGTATCTCCCTTAAACTCATTCATATAAAACTTGTATACCGGGAAGTACCGAAACATAAAAAAACTAACACATATCAAAGAGAGCCATTTTTTTTTCGTAAATTCACTGGAAATATGTATTAGAACAACATAAAAAGATGTTCCTATCAAGGACGCAATAATCAAAAGAATATAGTCTCTACATTCATGAAATATGCTTCCTATAATTACTGCAAGAAATCCTATTCCGGGAAAATACGGCGAAGAAGCTTCTGTTGGAGAATAGTAAAACCCCTTTCCTTCAAGGTAGCGATCTGCCATGGCTATGTGTTCATACAAATCCCATCTTCCACCTTTATAAAGAGCCGCCGGAAAATTCAAAAAGAAATATGCTACAAAAGCTATAATTATCCCTACAACATAAAATGCTTTTTCATATTTCAGAAATGTTGCTTTTGCCTTTTCCTTAATCTCATACAATGATTCCTTAGTTATGTTCATTTCCAATTCTGTTTTAAACTCCTAATAATCCTTATGTTTATAGTTATGGAGTAAGATACTTAACGTTCAGATCAATTCAAAGAGCGCATCCCCATATACCGATTCACTAACAATCAATGCATCCATAACAAGATCTTAACGCCAAATGCCGATGAATACTGAATCCATTTTTATTTATGCCATCTATATCATGATACTTTCCAACATATATTCTGTCGCCATTATGATCAACATCACTGCACCACACAAAATCATGATACCACAGTTTAGTATTCCTAGTTAGCCATGTAACAAAAAAAGCGTATGTGCATGTAATCGCTGTCGGAAATGAATAACGTTCTTTCAAATCATCCGGTTGAACAGCTCTGCTTTCGTCATAAACCGTTTTTCGAATCAAAAACCATTCATCTTGCATTTGTGTGTCAATAAAGTCTTCTTTTAAATACCAATCTTGATTATAAAAGCAAGGTTCCATAACATCTGGATTTTTACCAAAAATATCCATCAAAGTTCTGATCGTTATGGGATAACCGTTTGATAACCTTGAAACACCTAAAATCAAGAAATAATCATTTTTTTTAGTAACAAGCATTTCTCTGGAAAACGGTATCATGGGAATCTCATTCGGAATCATAGGTGATAACAATCTCAAATCATTCAACTCAGATGCACCTATTATACTATCCCCCATTATGTCTATTGCGTCTTCTAGTGCGATGTAATTATGCATTATAAAAGAGATTCCTTCCATTTTTGATATTCTATAACCTCCTGTGCAGTAGCGAGGTGGCCCAACGCTGAATACTTCTCAATTCGCTCAAATTCCCCCAAAAGCCGGTCAAAACGCATTCCCCATCCATGATCCACAAACCAGTTTAGATTCCTTACCGGCGTATTGTACAATATCAAGCCACTATGAGTATCTAACACCTCACGAAGAAATGTTAAATACGCTCTATATTGGTGGTCATGTGATGCGACCAAAGCAAGTTTCTTCCACCCTTTTTCTTTAGCCATCTTAACGATTTCAACTGCCTGCTGTCTGGTTTGCATAGATTTATCTTCGTGAATTATATCTTTTTCAGGGACTCCACCATTCACGATATATGGTTTAACTTCACTAAAAGGATAACTACCATAGTCTTTATCAACAACATTCCCACTAAAAACAATTTTTGATACCATACCAATATTATATAGTTCAACCGCTTTTTGGAAACGAAAGAAACCATCTCCCTCTAGCAGGATTGCTGCGTCAGATTTTGTAAAGCAATCATTATCTACAAGCGCCATGATAGTTTCTCTTTCTGTTATCATCGCGTACTCCTCCTTTTATTCAACCGGATATTGTTGCTCGATAACTACTTAAATCCAAAATATCTACGTCTTAACATTTGCCCTTTATAGATCTTCCCAAAAAATAGGATCTCTTGCTGGAATATCCCTTCTAATTATTTTTCCTATGACAGTATCCTTGTATTTTGGGGGAATGCCCAATGCCGGCCGAAGAACATCTATATCTTCAGCAGTAATGACCTGACCTGCTTTCAAATCCTTTTTAGCATATAAGCAACGGCGTTGCACGAACACTGTTTCTCCTTCCTCTTCAACAACTTCTTTCCGAGTACTCCCCATTGCGCGTTCAACTTCACGAATAGAGTCAACCATAAATTTGAACTCATCCGGTTCCATTGAATGAGGATGATCAGGTCCCTTATCTTTTTTATTTAATGTAAAGTGCTTTTCGATCACACGTCCCCCCAAAACAACAGATGCAAGTGCCACAACATGTCCCGGCGAATGATCTGAATACCCAGTAAGGCAATCAAAAGCATTCTGATAGGTCTTTAATACGTTCACATTAGCACTGTCAATCTTAGAAGGATAATTAGTAATACACTGCATCAAAACAAGATCTCTATTTCCCGTCTTTTCAATCGTGCGTACCGCTTCATCTATTTCTGCCATAGTTGCATCACCGGTTGCAAGCATCACCGGTATACCTTTTCTTGCTGTATAGTCCAGCATTTCAAGCCACGTAATTTCTCCAGACCCGATTTTGATAAAAGGAAGCTTCATATCTGCGCAAAGGTCTACTGCCTCCTTAAAATACGGTGATGTAGAAAAGTCTATATCAACACTCCTACAGTAGTCTGCAATTTCCTGATGCCATTCCATAGGGAATTCAACATCTTTAAAGACCTCAGAAACAGTCTTTCCCCAAGATCCATGAACCCCATGAAGCGTCATTTTAGAGAATCCGCCCTCCGAAACTATCGTTTCTGCTGTAAATGTCTGAAATTTAGCACAATCAGCTCCTGCTCCCTTTGCTGCATCAATAAGCCTTTTTGCCTTATCGATATCCCCATCAAAATTTCCACCAATTTCCGCAATAAAGTACGTCGGATAATCCGGCCCAATCATGCGCTTTCCAATTTTAATGTTTTTGTTAAAACCAAGCATTATTGTCCCCTCGCTTTTTATTTCATTTTGTTATATTCATCTATTGTTTTTTCTAATACCTCAGCCTGTTTCTTTGCATCCTCTATATCCCAATAATTTGTTTTCAGTTGAATCATTCTCTTTTGCAGGTACTCTGCATTGGGGCAACACTTTTCATTATACTCTTGCCATACTCCGTCCATCGGTTGTAGAACATTTTGATAGGCCGGTTCATTATAAGACAATTTCCAAGCAGCATAATAACCATCACCACCATTCTTTTGAAAAAGATTGCGAAAAACATACCAATCTTTATCAGGGTTATCTGTATTCAAAACCATACTATATGTCCAATACGAGTTATGATAACCATCTGGTTCCATTTGAGCTTTTACAATACTTTGACTTTTTACTACCTTATCAAAAATATGTGCAACCTCTATTCTTCTTTGAACAAGTTCTTCAGCCCTCTCTAATTGTCCCAATGCACATGCTGCCTGTAATTCTGACATACGGTAATTATATCCAAACGAAATGTGTCTGCTGTAATTCGGATCCTGTATATCATTTCTAGTTATCTTCCCCTGCTTGGCACTTACCCCCGCATACCCAAGGCAATTCAAGCGCCGCGCCTTGTCCGCAAGTTCCTCATTATTTGTGATAAGCATCCCCCCCTCTCCACTAGTTAGGTGTTTGCTTGCCTGAAAACTAAAACTTGCAAAATCGCCAAATTCTCCTACTAGTCTGCCTTTGTATGTTCCTAAAAAGCACTCAGCATTGTCCTCAATGAGTGCAATGCCATATTTTTTACAGATTTCTATTATCCTGTCATAATCTGGTGCCAAACCATAAAGCGATACAGTAATAATCGCTTTTGTCTTTTCAGTTATGCATTTCTCAATACTATCCGCTGAAATCTCAAAAGTATCAATATCACTATCCGCAAATACAGGAATCGCCCCGCAAAGAACAACAGGAATAGATGTTGACGACATTGTAAGCGCCGGAACAATCACCTCATCTCCTTGGCCTACTCCACAAGCCATCAGTGCCACATGAAGTGTAGCCGTCCCATTGCAATGGCCAATAGCATATTTAGAATGAAACCCTTGTGCAAATGCAGATTCCAGTCGATTGTTATAGAATGAATTTTGTGATGTATTAAATTCATTATTCAAAGCATCCAAAACATATTTTTTTTCAATTTCTGAAATACGTTCCATTGATACATCTCCCTCCATTATTGATACATAGCACTTCGCTTAACCTGAGAATTAATAATAGGAATACTCGGATTTTTTTCGAGAATTTCAAGTATCTCGTCCATTAAAAGAATGCCTGTATTTCCTTCTTTTCTCTTAGCATAGATTGCCTTCACCATTTCATAATCTTCTTGATTGTCAATCGTCCAACGATATGATGATAACTGTCTATCCGAAGCCACATTAGCTATTTTAAACTTATCTGAATTATGATAAACATACTGGGTAACATGCTCTCTTTCAAATGCATCTTGTGCATTCTTTTCCACATCTTCCAACACTTTAAACGTAAATGCTTCACAATCAAGCCCTTCAGGATACGAAGGTGGATAATTATTCGTCACCAAATCAAGGTTTTCGTTTATTAATTTTGTAATAACGTTATCAATTACCTCAGGTTCTTTAAATGGATCATCTGCAGTAATTCGAACAACAATATCCGACGGATATGCAACCGAGGCACAGTAATATCGATTAAGCACATCTTCCTCACTGCCGCGGAAACATTCTATGCATTCTGTTTTACACCATTCTTCTATTAAATTATCATTGGCATTAAAAGTCGTAGCAACGACAATACCATCTATCAACTTTGCATATCTTAATCTATTAACAACATGCCATATAAGCGGTTTGCCATCTATATCCGCAAATACTTTATTCGGGAATCTTGTCGAGCCACATCTGGCTTGTATAATTGCGTTCACCATTGTTTTCATATTAAATACTACCTATCTTAACCCTATTTTTTTCAATCCATTCTTGTAGTTGCGGTATAGTCATCCATTCAGTATTATTATCCGATGTATAACTGAACCCTTCCGGCACACGCTTGCCACCTTTAATCATTTTTGTCAAATCGCCGTCTCCCCATTCATAAATTTGGGGAAGAATCTTAAAATGATGTTCATACTCATATGTAAAATGATCATCCTCCACCCCTATCATCTGTTCATGAAGTTTTTCACCCGGGCGAATCCCGATTTCAATTTGTTTAGCAGTTGCATCAACAGCAGTTGCAATATCACAGATATTCATTGACGGTATCTTCTTGACATAGATTTCTCCCCCTTCCATATCATCAAAAGCATGCCATACCAACTCAACTCCCTGTTCCAGCGAGATCATGAAACGAGTCATGCGCTTATCCGTGATAGTAAGTTTTCCACTTTGCGCTGTCTCCATAAAAAACGGAATAACAGATCCACGAGACCCCATAACATTACCATAACGAACAACCGCAAATTTAGTACGACCGCCTGTATATGAATTCCCTGCAATAAAAATCTTATCTGAACAAAGCTTTGTAGCTCCATAAAGATTAACCGGTTGACTGGCTTTATCGGTTGATAATGCTACTAATCTCTTAATCCCCTTATCAATACAGGCATCTATCAGATTCATTGCGCCCAAAACATTAGTCTTTATGCATTCAAACGGATTATATTCTGCAGTAGGAACAATTTTCGTAGCCGCCGCGTGAACAACATAATCAACTCCGTCAAGGGCACGATACAAGCGATCCTTATCTCTCACATCCCCTATAAAGAAACGAACACGCGGATCATCCGGAAACTTTTTAGCCATATTCCACTGTTTCATCTCATCACGACTATAGATAATAATCTTTTTAGGATTATATTTCTTTAAGGTCATAGGAACAAAAGTATTTCCAAAAGACCCCGTCCCCCCTGTAACCAAGATCGTAGAATTTGTAAGCATTTATCATTCCTCCCTTGTCTTCTATGATTTATTAGTAAATCATTTTCTTAATATAACTCTTTTATAACCCATACATTTTTCATTGCAAAAAAACTTATACATCAGATAAATTTTTTCTCTTTTTTCTAAACCCTATTCTATCTCTTATAATTATCTACAATCTTTTTAATCGCATGAATTACATCTTCAACATCCTGATCCGTCATTTTGGGATATAGCGGTATACTCATTATTCCTTTATAAACCTCTTCTGCTATTGGGCATAAACCCTTTTCATATCCAAGACGCTGATAAAACGGAAACCAATAAACCGGCACATAATGAATCTGGCACTGTATGTTTTCCGCACTCATAGCATCAAAAAATTCACGACGTGTACACGTCAACCTGTCAAGATCAAGACGAATTATATAAAGATGCCTACACGTGTCAGAATCTGGTATATCTTTCTGTATGATAATCTCCGGAATATTTTTAAACGCATCATTATATTTAGTTACAATTGCTTTTCTTCTTGCCACAAACATATCAAGTTTCTTCATCTGACTTACGATAAGTGCCGCTTGAAAATCAGTAATACGATAGTTATACCCTAAAGAAATCTGCTCGTAACACCATGGTCCCTCATGTTCCGGTTCCTCCATCAAATCTTTATCCCGAGTAATCCCATGAGAATGAGCAAGAACAAGTCTTTTATATAAAGTCTCATCATTTGTGGTAATCGCCCCGCCCTCACCGCCGGTAATTGTCTTTACCGGATGAAACGAAAAAGTAGTCATATCTGCAAGGCTTCCAACTTGTTTCCCCTTATACTTCGTTCCAAGCGAATGCGCTGCATCTTCAATAAGAACAAGATTATGTTCATCACATATTTTTCGAATTGCATCAAATTCAACAGCCTGTCCAGTGAAATCAACCGCAATGACTGCTTTTGTTCTATCCGTAATCCTTTCTTCAACGCTCCTCGGATCGATATTATAGGTTTCTGGATTCACATCAGCAAAGACTGGTTTTCCTCCACAATAAATTACACAATTTGCTGACGCCGCAAAGGTAAGAGGGGTGGTTATCACCTCGTCTCCCTCCCCAATTCCTGCTGCAATACAGGCGCAATGAAGTGCTGCGGTTCCATTACTAACAGCCACTGCGTATTTTGCCCCCATAAAATCTTCCAGACTTCTTTCCATTTCATCTACTTTCGGTCCACATGTTATAAAATCAGACCGAAGAGTCTCTACAACTGCTTCAACATCAATATCATCTATCCATTGACGGCCATAATATATCTTCCCACCTCTTACTGGATATCCCCCCTTAATCGCAAGTCTCTCCATTCCCTTTCTCCTAACAACACTTATATACTATAGTTCAAAAAATACTTCTTCTTTTAAACATTTTTATCACTTCAATTATGCCAATTGACAAAGCAATTATCCATCTTACAACCGGCTTATATAATAATAACCTCGACGCCACAATTGCTCCAACAACAGCAATTATCCCTGGAATAAACTCTTTTAATCTCATATGAAAACTCATTGAATTTATTCTTCCAGCAACATAAAGATGAAAGCAAAACAACAACAGATATGAAACTATTGATGCCACAATAGCTCCGGTCATTCCATATCTGCCAATCAGCATATAATTCAAGACCAGATCAATCGTTGCAGCCCCCACCGTTCCGGCAGCTATAATTTTCGTTTTTTTATTGTAAAATTCAAAATTCACAGGAAACTGGTATAAAAACGTGAAGTAAACAGGCAACACCATCATCGGCAACATTTCAAGTCTTCCCCAATATTCTTCATTTCCCATGATCATTCCAAGTTCTCTGACCGCAAGAACAAAGGCAATCGTCAACGCCGTAAACAATTCTATATAATTTTTACACTTTATTTCCAACGCATTCCAATCTTTGTGGTTCAAATCATCGTAATAGAACGGACACCATGATGTATTGATTGCATTTAAAACCGTTCTTAAAGCCGTTATTACTGTACAATATAAGCTATATACACCTATCTCGGCATTTTCCACCCCGCTTCTTTCCATAACAATCCTGTCTGCTTGTGAAAGAACGCTATGTCCGAGCAGATGAAAAACTATCGGTGTTCCAACAGCAAATCCATAAATGCAATATTCTTTTTTTATCATTATCGGATTTTGAAAAATAATCACAATCGCAACTATCAGCGCAATAACAATGTATGGAAATGAAGCTCCATATATTCTTCCTATGGACTTTTCGTATGTTCCAATGTTTATTAAAACAACAGATAATGCAACACATGAAACCGATACACAACAGGATAAGATCAGATTGGATAATGGTTTCTTTTCATAAATCATCATTTCCTGAATATAGGAAATAATTCCTCGTCCCATTGCGGTAAAATATAAAAGACTAGAAAGTCCCAAACCAAAACCAAGCATTTTAGAAACCATACCAATAAATCCCAGATAAACCAGAAACAATACTGAACTGATTCCTACTGCAAGAATCAATATATTGCTTCTGAAATTCAAATAATCCTTCTCAAAACTATATTTTCCCGTAGCCAGACTATTTGTTACGCCCAACCCCACTATACAGGTTAGTACTGCAACCCACGAATTATAGACAGAATAAATACCAAATTGTTCTTTACCAAGAGCCCTGGAAAAATAAGGGGTCGTCAAAAACGCAATTCCCTGAAGAATTACAGATGATGCAATATTTATAACTACTGTTTTACTTATGCTTTTTTCACTCATTTATGATTATTTAACAAATCATCCCTTGTAATCCTGGTAATTATAGATGCTAATTCATCATCGTTTTCGACTATAATCACCTTTTCAGGCTTCCTGTATTTTTTTTTAATAAAACAAATATACTCAATTATACTCTTTACAGTTTCTTCTCCGTAATGTTCTAAATATTTTTTTACTGTAAACACTAACCACGGTTCTTTATCAAAAATAATTTTCGGCATAATATGAGCCGTCGAAAAATCCCCCACTAAAATATGGTTATCTGTTATAATATCCAGACAGATCAATTCCCACAAATTGTCCCCCCTGTCAATCTTAAAACCTTTATATCCATTTTCTATATCTTCCAGCGGATGACAACGTATTACACATGAATCCTCCAATCCTACCAATTCATGTTCTACCTTTTTTTTAATCTTGCCATACGTCAATGATAAATCCGGTTGAGACAAATATACTATCCTAACTTTTGTATATTTGTTATCCCCCTGATATGAAAAAACTTTGTAAATTTTCTCTTTTTGTTTAATATCACTTAACCATAGATTATTTATCCCCTGTATTTCAAAATCAGATTTTCCCTGAAAGTATGTCGGATTGTTCAAGTACATTTTTAAAGGAAAAATCTCTGGAAATCGTTTACCAAAAAAAGCGGCCACTCTTTTTCTGTTTTTAAAATCCGTCTTTATCCCATTTTCCCTATAACTACCACATCCATCTTCATACAGAATATGCTTACATCCCGGATTGCATAAAAGCAAAGATACAGTAGTAACCGTATAAAAACTCGTCAAAAACAACTGATAATTCTTTGTTTCTTTGCCTCTTTTATATACCCTAAGGTGCTTCTTCAGATAGTAATCAGGGAATAAAGTACTCCAAAACGCTTCTTTTTTTTCCTTAACCCCCTCTTCCCCTTTCCCGTCAAATGAATAAACATTTTCAAAGGGAATAACCGCTATTAATTGCTCAAGAATTTTCTTTGCTTTGCAATATGAATCTTGAAAAAACAAATCCACCTGATCATCGCAAAAATCAAATTCATATGTACATAAATTAATTATATTTAACACCTGTAATGGAGTTGCCGCGATTATTCCTATATTCATAATCTCACCTTAATTCATAATACCAATCTGCTGCTTATCCTTTGGATTTACGAATTTTCTTTATATAATATCCATACACCATATTATACATCCGCGGCATTATCCCAATCAAAAGCACACCTATGATAGAAGATTTTTCAAATTCTTTTCTCCATCCAATCCGAAAACGCTGCTTTCTTATCAGCCTGCTTACTTTATATATATCTGCTGTGGTATTTTTCCCACCTCGAATAGCCGAATTTATATAGTATAAATAATTCACCACATACCCCAGCATCAGCTTGTTGTAAATCTTTTTATTATACCGTTTACAGTCCCGCATAACAGTATTTAACGCATTAACCCTGTCATAACTGCACCCACTATCTTTTGTGCCTGTTATTGCATCGCTTCTCTGTCGATAATAATACAGTGCCGCATGAATATAATAAACCGATGTTGCCTCTTTCATCAACATATAGGTTGTCTTTATATCTTCATAATATTCTCCTACCGGATATCTTATTCTTTTGAATAATTCTATTCTATATAACTTATTCCATGCAAAGGGTCTGTAACCCTTATCATCCAAAAAGTGGCTTATAGCGTATTCTTTAGACAACCTATCCCCTATACATTCAGATCCCTGCCATAGTTCCTCACATCTTCTGGTATAATCGCAACATACAATATCTACATTTTCTCGTACCATTGCTTTCGCCATGTTCTCTATCATATAATGACTGATCACATCATCACTATCAATAAATGAAATAATTTCCCCCTTAGCAAGCTCAATCCCGTGGTTTCTTGCCGCAGATAGCCCCGCATTCGCCTGATGCACGACTCGCACTCGTTCATCTACTATATCATCGCACATTTCCCCACTTCGATCCGTCGATCCATCATCAACTATGATAATATCCAAATTCTGATATGTCTGTGAAAGAACCGATTCAATGCATTCTTTCAAATAAGCCTCAACATTATAGACCGGTATAATAACCGAAACCAGCGGATTTTCCATCATTATATAATGTTCCTCTCCAACGCTTTGCGTTTTTCTTCACCTAATCTATGTTCTTCTAAATACTCAACCTGTATAATGAATTCCCGATATTTCTGCAATAGTTTCTGTATTTCTTCTCTATTTTCCTTATCATCTGTATATCTGCTAATCATCGGAACTCTTATCACTATAGATGGTACCTTTTCACGATGCATCAGCCAATCAAGGTTTTCCAAGTACTGTTTCAGGTTTCCACCCACGACTGTCATTGCGCGCTGATCATCCAGAATCTTCACATCAATATAAAATAAATCTATATACTCATAAGCAATTTCTAGTAATTCCGCCGGCACAAATAGCGCCGTTTCCGCAGCAATGTGAACATTCTTTTCATGCAAATGTTCACAGATTGGCACCAGTCGTTGCATCTGTAGCAAGGGTTCCCCCCCGGAAAAAGTCACCCCTCCCGGAAGTTCCTCCAACCCTTTATATTCGCCAACATACTCCCCGTAAAAATCCTTGTCTTTTAGCACCTCTTTGAGAAGCTCGTCTGATGTTATATACCGTCCAAATATTCCCTCTTTTCCATCCTTCACATATTTCTGTATTTCCGGGCTAATGTTCTCCGGATTACAACACCACGGGCAATGCAGGCTACATCCTTTTAAAAAAACTGTTGTCCTAATCCCCGGTCCATCATGAAGCGAAAAACGTTGTATATTAGTAATTAGAAGTCTATCATCCTTTACGCGCTCCATTTCTCACTCTCCAGCGCTCTCTCTATCAGACGATCTTTATATTCCTCCGGCAGATCTGTAAAATACGCACTGAATCCCCATACACGTACGATTAGATTTTTATGCTTCTCCGGGTGTTTTTTGGCATCGATCAGTGTAGCGCTATCTATAATATTCATTTGCAGCTGATAGAATCCTCGTCTGATCGCCCCTCTCAAAAAGGCTGCAAACTTATCTTTATCATCCGCAATAATATTGGGCTGAACGAAAAAATCTACAACATTACCATTAATATTGTGTCCACTGTAATCTAAAGACGCAGCAAATCCTATCAATTCCGTATATCCCGAATCAGATGATGAAATGTGTGTCGCATATGGCATTCCATTCAAACGTCCTGCAAAATCTGCTGTTGCTGATTTACCATTATCGATATAGCTGGGAGAACTGAGACCGATTTTAACCTTTCCTCCAAGCCTGTTTCGATGCTTTGCCAATACGTGATTGCAACATCGAATTATATAATTCACAAGTTCTATACTATTTCTATCATCATGCCCAAAGCACTTTCGTCTTTGTCTTAAACTCTCATACAATTCCTTGTTCTCGCTATAATTGTCTCTTCTTTGCTTTTCAATCTCTTCTAAAGAAATAGCCTTTTGATGAAAGCATAATTCTCTGAGATTTAATAGGCTATCGCAGGTTGCCGCTATTCCCACCGTGGTGAAACCATAATTATTATATATTGCACCACCCCGAGAAATATCTTTCTGCCTTTTTGTACACGAATCAATAAACATTGATACCAATGGATCCTCGGCCCACTGCAGATCGTCCAGTTTTCGAATAAACCCATTTAATTCTTTGCGAAGGTATTTACCATACCCCTTCACCAAACTCTCAAAAGAATTGACAACCTGCCAATCTGTATCTTTCAGATAATGATCCAGAACTGTTCCAAAATCAAAACAGTCCATATTGTTCTGATCTAAAGATTTTCCTACAACATATGGCTCCCAGCATGCTGATACACAATACTCATATGCATCTGTTTTTTCAATTCCAAACCGGATCAACTTATCTATGATCACATCATCGTTAGACAGGATAGGACTCCCACTTCGTCCCATAAGACATTCTACCGCTTGCATTAACAATTCCTGCGGCATATTTTCACTTACCCGAAGCAAGATTTTCGGATCCGGATATGCCAACTCTTTATGTGCCCGCATAAACAAATGCGTGAGTTCGTTGCAAAAGTACTCGCCGTCTTCCTCTACTCCTCCCAAAACAATAATTTGTCCTATATCGCCCAAAAGAGCAGCGCTCTTAAACTCATAATGTCTATGAAGGCAGTCTAAAAAATCTTTAATATACTTATATGCCTGTTCTCGAGTAAGATAACCAGCTTCAATATCTTTTTTGTAAAGATTTCCTAAAATCTTATCAATTCTGCCAAGTCCATTCAATCGATGCCTGGTCTGCCACATAATCTGGTTAAAAAAAAGTATTCTCTGTAGTCCTTCGTCAAAATGCTCTGCTTTCCGATCCAGCATGCCCTCATATAGCGGTAATATGTTGGTATATCCGCTTTTTTTCAGATATTCAATAATTCTCTTATGCAGACAATATACCGCCTCTCTTATCAGACCTGCATTCTTTCCATACCGTCCCTCTGTATTGATTGCCATCTTAGATAGTCTATCAAAACTTCCATTGATAATCTGGTTATAATCTAAAGTGAAATTACTAATCACATTTCCTTTTACAGCTATCGTCCGTCCTTCATCAATATGATAGTAAAAATGATTCTCAGGCGAATAGTCCAACTCTACCTCTTTGAATAACCGTAGAGTATTTGTAGCAACATTCCGTTTAATTCCCTGCTCCTTGATTACTTTCGTCTTGGCGATAACAGGAATTGTCCTCTTTATATACTCTTTCTTCCCATAAGCCCGATATTTTGTAGTAAACGGGATTACATAACTAAAATTATATAATTCATTTTTGATTATTGTTTGAATTTTCAAAACCTATCACCCTTCCAGATTCTTTACCAGTATCTCAGGCAATACCGTCTTTATCCTTCTGATACTGCCTTCCGTCTTATAAGCTGTGTTCAGCTTGGACTTTCCATACTGATAGATAGTGTTTCTGGTTATGTCTGTCAAATAATACGTGTAAAAGGTCTCCCAACTCATAAACTGCTTACTGTCAGCATAAAGATATGTCTCATCTATTACACTTTGAGGTACTTCAAACATGCCGGACTGCAAAACCAAGTATTCAAATGACTCCGGAGCGTATATTACACATTCATTTTCACTGTTTCTCAGATAACGAACGATCTTTCCTATTTCCGGGCCGAATGCTGCAGCATCTACTATTGCCAGAATTCTTTTCCCTTCATATTTACGGATACATTTATAGACATTATCTTTTCCTTTTGCCGATATGCATCTTTTAGGAAATATTGTTTCAAAGAATTCATTTCCCGAGTTGGAATCTTCTGTGACCACTATATCGGGATTGACATCCTTTTTCATCTCAAAATTGTATAAACGATACATCTCATTATAAACTCGTTTATACTGTCTGTACTTCTGCGTATCCGTATCGTTCCTTAATCCATATATTTCATCTACGCTATAAGGCAACTGTCCGAGATCATCCCGACTTACGATGACAAAATAGTTGTCTGATCCCTTCACCATTTGTGCAAAGCGGGTTGTACGAAGAAAATCCACACTCTCATCAATAAAAACGATTTGTTTTTTCATTGCAGCAAGCCGGAGTTCCCAATCTACCGAAGTCAGGACAACACATTTGACATCACATTTTAATGTTATCCCCGAGGATCTTCCGTTGGCTTCATGCTCCTGTATGAGACGGATCAGCTCTGTTTTTCCTGTTGCACTGTTTCCCTGAAGAATCGTGATATTTCTTTTTACGGAAAGGAAGTAGTGGACTTTGTTATTATATATTTCAATATCATACTTTCCTACCATTTATCTGTATCCTCTATATCAAACGATTGTCCAGAACAGCTTCATTCAGCTGTTTCATATTATGAACTACCCGGTTTAGATTCACAATTTCTATTTCAAATTCTTCTTCGCCAAAATCCATCAGATATCCAAGCCTTATAGTGATGTCTTTATTATCTGCTATTTTCAAAATCCATCCGGCACAATTATCCCCACAGGCAGAGGCATTGAAGATATGCTCTGTATCAAAATTCATAAGGATCAGTGTCTTCACTCCACCGGAAAGTCGTTCCGTCGGGATAGGGCCAAGATAAGGGCTATCTATCAGTCTTGGCCCCACTACATCGGATCCATCAATATCCTTTACCATTTCTATCGTAAGCGGATCATTCATCCAGCTTTCTTCATAACTATTATTGAAGTATGAATCCGGATTGAAGATGTAATTATCTGATTCCGGATCTCCGTAATATATTTTTAACATACTATATCTTTGATGCCTTTCAACCTTATCGCTTGCCTGTTCTGCTTGATTTCAGAAATCCGCATGACACTTTTACGCCTTGGTTTCTGTCACTATTACGGTTATTTTTGGGGGGATTATACAAATGTATCTTCCACGTCCTTTTCCGCGACATATGATACTTCCGGTCGGAACTGCAGTCCTTTTAAAAACCCTTTCCAGATTATGACTCCATCTTATATTTTACGATCCTGCACTCATGCTTTTTTTCTCCCGCCGGAGCATCCTTATCGTAGTTGATCCCTACCAGCAGGATATCACTTCCATAGTTCTTGATCACATCCGGATAATGCTTTGCAAGGATCTGGTCAATAGCACCGTCTGCTCTCTTATTCCATTTCAGTTCCACGACCAACACCGGCCAGTCAGAATCACGCTTGGGAAGATATACTATATCAGCATAACCATCTCCTGCCGGAAGTTCTTCCCACTGTAGATAATTATCTCTGTACGTGTAATATGCCAGCTTTATTACACTTCTAAGGCTGTCTTCCTTGTTGTAATGAAGAGGTGATGTTTCTTCTCTGTGTATCTTCTCGATCTGTGCCGCCACAGCTTCTTCATTTCCATTGATCGTATCCAAAAAGAGCCGGTCGCTTTCGTTCAATCGCCTGTTCGTTTCCGCATGATCCACTTCTCGGATTGCTTTCTGAAACTCAAGCTTGATCTCTTCATTGGGTATATGCACCGTCCCGGTTTCTGAATCATAAGCAAGATATCCCAGGTGGATCATCAGTGTCAGGACATCATCTTTCCCCCGAAAGGTTACAAGATCATTCGCAAATCCAGTCGTATTCACTTTGACATCTACGCCACCGATCAGCTCTGCTATCGTTTTCGTCAAACCATTATATGGTTTACTGATATACCTCATCAGCCCCTCTGCCGCAGAACTTTCCGTCCAATAAGAATCAAAGTCCTCATTTTCGATCGCCAGCATGACGGAGTTAGGATTATATACCGCTCCTACCTCTTTAAAGTCATATCCGTCATACCATCGTTTCATAGAAGCAAAACTGATATTATGCTCTTTACACAATCTCTTAACTTCTTCTTCCGTAAAGCCAACATATTCACCAAACTTTCGCGGCTTGATCATCGTATACTCTCTGAATTCCGAGAGCGGAGATTGTGATCCATCCTTTTTTATCGGTAGTATCCCGGTCATATATGCTGCCGCAAAAATCTTCGAAGTCGTACCACTGTTCTTAAAAAGGGATCGTAGGAACTCCAGATAATCCTCCTGAACCTCCGGATTCTCTCTGATCGGAGCATCCCATTCATCGATCATTATAATAAATTTATTTCCAATGATCTCTGTTGCCTTTGAAAGAGTATCTGAAAAATCTGCGGTAATAACAACTTCCGGATACTGCTCCTTCAGTTCCTTTGAGAACTGATTGATGAGAAACGGTACAAGCTCACGATATTTTGCCGTATACGGCTTGATTGCAGCCATATCCCAATATATAACATCATACTTTCCGATATATTTCTCGTAGCTCTCATCCTGCGCAATCTCATACTTCTCAAACAGTTCATGAGAATCGCAGGTTTTATCGTAATATGCACACAGCATCTGGGCCGCATAGGATTTTCCAAATCGACGCGGCCTGCTGACACAGATCTGATTTCTCGTGGTACCGATCGTTCTGTTCAAGAGCCCGATCAATCCGGTTTTATCTATATAATCCGTACCGGTAATTCTCGCAAACCCGCTATTCCCCGGATTCAAATACGTTCCCATTCTCAGGTTCTCCTGCCCTTCTACACAGACTACTCTTCGGTATATATTAAAGTGACTTCCGGTCGGAACTGCAATCCTTTCACAAATCCCTTCCAGATCGTGATCACTTTATGCCCCGTCTCCCCATTCGAATGCAGCAATACATTCAGCGTCGCATACAGATCCTTTAAGATGATATAGGCCCAGCCTTTCAAGCCGAACTGCCGGTAGCAATCCACATCGTTTCGATACAGATACTGATATCGGTCGATGCGATCACCGGATTCGATGGCAAAATTCGCCTTTTTATTCTCTTTCATCTCGTGGATCACCACACTGGCCGTCACGATATAGACCGGATATTTCTTAGACACACGGCCACTGAAATCATAGTCATCCGTCCAAATAAAATAATCCGCCTTCGGCAGTCCCACTTCCCGTACCACGTCTGTCTTTACAAACATAGATACCATAGACACCATCTGCGCCCGGATGATCTTCTTCGCATTCAATTCTTCATCTTTTACAAAGGTAAATAATGTCTTCTTTTGACGGTTCGCCTTGCAGGTACTCCCATCCGTCCATTTCGCCACGCTGGAGAGCATTCCCCAATTACCTTTCAGAGCTTTATCTGCACGCAACAGCATTTCGAGACTGCGCTTTTCCGGTATGGTATCATCATCCATCAGCCAAGCGTAGATATAACCTGCCTCTACAGCCTTTTCCAAGCCATATGCAAACCCGCCGGCGCCCCCAAGATTGGCCCCGGTATTAAAATACTGCACCTGATCTGCAAATTCCGCTTCCACCATTTCTGCCGTGCCATCCGTACTGGCATTATCCACCAGAATAATGTCGCACTTCACCGTCTGCGCCAGAAGGTTCGTCAGATTCTTTCTGAGCAGTTCTTTTCTGTTGTAGGTAACGACTACCGCCGCAGTTTTTCGCATCACATCGCTCCGTTTTAAGTATTATCACTCATCAGCGTTCCAAATGCATATTTCTCTGATACTAACTGATTACTACTCTTCCACTCTCCACTCCGTAAGTCCGCGCTCCTCAGAACTGAAGTTGACTCCGATTTTGAATAACTTCCTCGGATCCGCAGCATAAACATCTGCATATTTCATGTCTTCGATCTGCCGCAAAGCTTCCTCTGCGCTTTTATCCAGCTTAAACTCAAACAAGTAAATATACTTCGTGCATTCCAGAACGCAATCTATCCTTCCCAGACAGGTATGCATCTCACATTTTGTGAATTGCCCCAAAAGTACAAACAACAGGTAGATCACTGTTTGAAAATAGTGTTCGAACACCGGATCATTGTTCGTATAAGGTATACTCGCAAAAAGCGATGTGAACACCTTTTCCATTCCTGCCGTATTTCCCTGCTCTGCATATCTGCGAAGCGTAAAAACATCATTTCCATGCAACGCACCGTAGGCCGGCAGATATTCCGGGATCAAGCTGTTCAGGAATCCATACTTTACCTCTTCATTTGGAAACGCGAGAGTATATTCGCGCGCTACCCGGTCAAAATCCACAATCGTCAGATAGCCCGTCTGATACAGCAGCGGGATCGGATCCGCATCATCTGCACGGTAATCCGTCAGATCTGCTTCATTTGCATAGAGTGATCCATCCGTAAGCCTTGGCACTTCAAACCCATTTTGCTTCAATTTCCGAACCAGAAACGTCGGCGTGCCCGTTGAAAACCAATACGAGCCAAAATCTTTCTCTGCAAAAGCGCTCAACAGACTGAACGGATTGTATACCCCTTCCCCCTTCGGATGAAAATGATACCCATCGTAGCAGGATTTCAGCTTCGCCCTACACTCTGTTATGCTCATATCCCAGTTCTCAGCAGTCGCCGCGATCTCTTCCGCAAAATTCTCTTCGATTTCCTGTTCCGTAATCCCGCAGATCCCGGCATATTCCTTTGACAGCGATATATCGCGGAGCTGGTTCAGATCGCTGAAGATACTGACTTTTTCAAACTTTGTCACACCGGTGATAAACACAAACTGCAGATACTCGTCAAACCCTTTCAACGTTCCAAAAAAGCCTTTGAACAATGCTTTATTATGCTCTTCCAGTTCGGGTTTCTCCATCGCTTCCAGGAGCGATTTATCATACTCATCCACCAGCACGACGCAACGAAGGCCACTCCTATTTCGTGCCTCGATCAGCAGATTGCGAAACCGCTCGCCAAGTTCCCCCGTAGTATCGGTAATCTCATATTCTTTCTCCCACCTGCGCAGATGCTCATCCAGCATCTTATCCAGAGCTCTTTCGCTCTGGTAATTAGTACCATTGAAATCAAAATGGAAGACCGGATAGCATTTCCAGGCCTCCGGATCGTCTGCCAGCAGTTTTTCGATCTTCAGACCTGCAAACAGTTCCTTTTTTCCTTCCCAATAAGCCTTCAATGTCGAGATCAACAGGCTCTTTCCAAAGCGTCTCGGCCGGCTTAAGAAAAAAGCTTTCCCCTGCTGCACAAGATAATAAATATATTCACTTTTATCTACATAAACATATCCATCTTCTCGAAGGCTTGCAAACCCCTGTATTCCGATCGGTAGTTTTTTCATCTGTTTAACTCCAATTTCGCCTACATAGCCCCGTCTTTTCGCCATAGTGCCACGATCGTAATGATCATCAGTTTGAGGTCCGTTTTGAGGCTCATTTCCGAAATGTACTTCAGATCCATCTCTACCCATTCATCCCAGGGCACCAGCGCACGCCCCGCCACCTGCCAGATACAGGTGATGCCCGGCTTTACTGCCCAGCGCTGTTTCTCATACGGTTCGATCTCCTTATCCGTTGTCTGGATCGGACGGGGGCCCACCAGACTCATCTCACCCATCAATACATTCCAGAACTGCGGCAATTCATCGATACTGGTCTTACGGATAAACTTCCCTACCTTGGTGATACGCGGATCATCCTTGATCTTAAATGCCAGCCCGTTTTTGTCAGCATCCGTGATCACCGCACCAACTTTTTTATCCGCATCCAGGCACATAGAACGGAACTTGTGCATCGGAAAATTCTTCAGATCTTTTCCGAAACGCTTCCCACTGTAAACCGCCGATCCCCCATCCTGCAGTTTGATCGCAATAGCCGTAACGATAAACACCGGCAACAGCAAAAGCATCGCCGCCAGCGAACCTATGATGTCGATCAGTCGTTTTACGATCTTGTAGGAAAGCGGCTTCTTCCGATACACTTCCCACATATCGATCCCTTCATACGCCCTGGGCAGCGCGCCGTTTTCATCGCGTTTGCCCACATTAATGATCTCCGCCCAGGCTTCCCCGATAGAATCCACCCGGTCTGCCGGAATCCATGCTGCCAGCAAGAGCGGAAAGATCGCATTTCCGGGATTCAGCATTCCTTTCTGCACCGTGAAAAACACCGCCGTGATCGTAATGATAAACATGCGGAAGGTTTGCTTGCGCTGCATCAGCCGCCACTGTACCGCCGTATAGATCAGCAGTCCCAAAACCAGTCCCACCAATCCATAAATCAGATACAGTCTTGCGTAGGAAGACTCCAGGAAATTAGCATCCGCTCCCTGCAGGTAAAAGTATTTCTCTGTATCTGCATATTTCTCCAGATAATTACCGAAAAAGGAAAACGGCAGCACCTGCATCAGTCTCTGAGGCACTTCCACTCTGCTCTCCAGAATTCCCATCAGCGGAAGCTTACGAAGCCCATCCCAGCGTTCTTTATGATAGGTAACCACCAGAAGAAAATAAATGCCGCCAATAATCAGGTAGGAAAAGCACATGATCTGCCGAAACAGCTTCATAACATTCTCCGGCAGTTTCCACTGTTTCTTCTTGCCGGCAGAACAGATCACCGCCCCCAGGGTTGCCGTGATCACCGAAACCATCGCCACGCGGCCATCCACCAGCCAGAGATTGACTAAGCTTACAAACGCAACCAGCAGGTATTCCGGCCAATGCAGGATCCCGCTTTTTAAGAACATCATAAGCAGCACAACAAAGCACATATAAGCTGCTGTTGCCGTAACGCCATAGAATCCCAACGAATGCCGTATCCTGCCATCGCGCTCCAGATTGTACTCCGGGATCAGCCCGAAAATGCAGATCACTGCGGTCAGGATATACAAAATACTTACTATGGCAATACTGTAATGTGCGATCCTGCGGAAATCTTTTTTATAGGACGCTACCAGCAAAAGCATCAGCATCAGGATCGTATGGTCATTCCATTCAAGCATATGGATGGAATAAAAAAATCCCAGCCCGATCCCTGCCAAAGCCGGGATACGCTCCTGCCACTTCTTCATCTCCACGACCACTGCATAGAGTGCCGGGATCAGCATCAGCAGGCGGATATTATAAATTCCCTGAAAAATCGTCTCAATCTGCGCCCCGGTAAGCCCACCGAACAGATTCGCCACCGCAGCCTCCGCATATCCCGGGAACGGCGTCGTACGAAGCACCTCATAAATAAGTTCCCATGCAAGCAGCAGAAAAAACAGCTTCTCCATCCCGCTTCCGTGCTTTTCTCTTGTATCTATTGTATTAATGGATTTTGTTTCCAAGGTTCACTTCTCTCTTCAAAATAGTCTTTTTCGTTTTTTTCTTATTTCATATTTTACCAATGATATTCTACCACTTTTTCCCACATTTCACAATCTTTACACTCCTGTTTCGTGCCTTTTCTCACATTATTGATGAAACAAGGACGGGCAGATCCCTCTGCCCATCCTTCTGTAATTCCGATTTTCCTCTCCTATTCCGCTTCCGAATCGTCCGCCGCCCCGGCTTCCGGCAAATTATTTTTGATTCTTTATTTGTCATTGCATCCGTTTATCGTCGTGATTTCCCTTTATTTCCCTTCGATATTCATCAGCTATATAGTCCGGTCCATTCATCCACATATCCGTACTCTCATCAAAAAGCATCTGTCCGGTCTTTGATCTCATAAACCGAAAAAAAGCTTTTTCCCGGGAAATCCTCTGCCTTTTGGCTATATTTTCCGAAACCATCGCGGCTAATAACTGCATCGTATACTCATATTTGCTCACTACCATAAACATCATCTCCAAGAATCGTACCGTTTGTATAGCCAACCATCCTTACAACCTGATTGTCTGTTTTTCAGAACCTGCAAATTTGATTGCTGCCATTGCCTTCTCTGTCCTGAGACATATCTGATCTGTCAGTTTTTCCGGCTTACATTCCGTCAGATCAGGCTTTTTCACAGCAATATAGCTTCCGTGATATAGTTTCTTTCCAACTTCAAATATCATATTCTAAAACCTTTCCTTTGGAGATACGAATCAATTTCATCCATATTAGCCTCATCACTCTGAACATGAAATTCTTCATAACACGTCTTAATGTAATCATTTATCGCATATTCCGAAAAGATCTTCTCACATTCGCCAACAGACTTATTCCATCTTATTTGCGCCATTCGGAACAACCTGATCTGCATCATAAACAGATCATCTCTTCGATTCAATCCCATATTGTATCCTGCCTAACATTATTGCATAAATCCGTCAGATCTCAATCTCCCAAAATGCCGTACAAAGCGCCGGCCGGCGCCCGTTCAGTGGCGCACGTTTCACCGGGATCAGCTTCCCGGATTGCAAAAGCCCCGCTATATATTCATATTGCTTTTGATACTCCGTCTCACCGCTTGCTTGCAGCAGGGTATCCAATGTGATCTTTTTCATGAATATCCTTTTAATCCAATCAAACTGGAAGACCGAATAGTTTTTCCGGGCTTCCAAGATTCAGTTATTACTCATCAATAAATCCCACCAGATATTCATTAATATTTCTCACACTCTTATCCGATGAGAAATTCATTCCTATCTTGATCACATGATATCCATTTTCTATTTTATCATAATACTTCTCTATATATTTTTTATCATCAATCTGCTGCATTGCTTCTTTTGCAGTTCTATCGATCTTGCATTCAATTACATAAATATTTTTACCCGCTTCCAACACAGCATCGATCCGGCCGATATTTGTCATGCTTTCCGCCGAAACATCCATCCCACACATTTTAAACATCAGATATAATAGCGACTGATAATACTTCTCATATTTCAGCTGTATCGCATAAGGGATCCCGGCGAATATCGATTGCAGGATAACAATGAGCTGATCTGTATCTCCTCCATATGCTGCTTTCTGCACCCCGGATGCCACCACATTGATCTCCGAAATAGATTTCCCGGTGTACACAGATGTCAGATCCGTTTCAAAGGACAATTGTACCTCTTTATTGGGATATACCAGTTTATACGCGCGGAGATTATTCTTCTCATCTCTCTCACCTATGGTCAAATATCCCGTCTGCAGCAGCAGTTGAATGATCGTCTGCGTATCCACATCATTTTCGCTTAAGGCCATGATATCAAACGAGTTAAATGATATATCCGTGATAATCGCATTTTGGATCAGTTCCAGCGTGATCTTTTGCTTTTTCGCATAGTTTACCAGGATCACCGGTATTGCCGTCGCGTACCAGTAATTTCTAAACTCATAGTTTTCCGTGAAGAATCGTCCGATCGACACAGGATTATACACTTTATTTCCTTCAAAAGAAAAACGAAATCCGTCGTACCATAAAGCAAGCTCCGCTAACAATCCATCTGTTGAATATCCTTTTTTTTGTGCCGCCGCACGAATACCTTCATCAAAGTTATCTGCCAATTCCTCCGCAGTATATCCAACCGCATCCGCATATTTTTCACTTCTGCTGATATCCACCAGATTATTCAGTTTACTGAACACAGACACTTGGCTCAAACGTGTAATACCGGTAATAAAAACAAAGCGTTCCATAGCTTCATAGCCCTTTATCATCTGATAAAAAGCTTCCATGGTCCGGCTTATCTTTTTTACCCCTTTTCCGTCTTCCAGATTATTGGTAATCGGTCTGTCATATTCATCAACCAGTATGACAACACCTTTATCATATTTATAGTACAGCGCTTTGATCAATTCACCAAACATCAAAGCCGGAGTGCTTCCTCCAATCTGTACATCATGCCTCCCGGCGATCGATGTCATTTCAAGCTTCAGCCATTCCTCCAGATTGGCTACCGTCAGGCTGTCGCTTCGCCCGAAATCTATATGAATGATCGGATATTTCTCCCAGGTATAGTTTGTATTTTCGATATATAAGCCTTTAAAAAGCTCTTTCTCTCCCTCAAACACAGCTTCCAGGGTACTGATCGTCAGGCTTTTGCCGAATCTTCTCGGTCTCGAAAAAAAGAACTGTCCAAAAGGTTCTTTTACCATTTCATAAATGTATCTGGTCTTATCCACATACAAATAACCTGACCGTATGATATTTTTGAATGTAGAAATCGAGGTACTGATCGACTTCATTACGATTCCTTCCTACATTACATCGTCTTTTATCGGATGTTCACCGCACCGCCCATTCCGAAACCGTCGTCTTCTATAATGCTTATTATATCGAAGCATTTTACTAATAAAGTTTACCACCATTTGTCACTTTTCGCAATTATTTGCCATATTACTCATATCTTTTATAACCGTATCGTCTGGGAAGGCTCGCTTGCTTCGGTATAAAGACTATTGTTCCGGCACTTACACCGGTTATACTCATAAACGAAATGGCTTGCCGTTTCGTTTATGAGTCGCGCCGAGCACGTGCCGCTTTAGCGGCAGATTTCCTTACAGGCGAGTGCGCATCCTGCCGGAGGCCTATACTTAATAAC
The DNA here is from genome assembly GCA_017634975.1 of Lachnospiraceae bacterium. GTDB lineage: Bacteria > Bacillota > Clostridia > Lachnospirales > Lachnospiraceae > NK4A136. The sequence continues at coordinate 59,022 of JAGBMJ010000006.1, forward strand.
GGAAATGATTTCCGTTATTTAAGTATAGATATTGTTGAATCGGTCATAAATCAAATTACCCGTTTTACAGTATTTAGCACGCCGAAAAGAGACAATGCATATTGCATGAGCGTGCCGAAAATGTTCTCTCAAAAAAACACATAGTTCACATAACAAAAAAGCCACCAAATATGGGGATTCCGGGCCGCTGATCTTCTACATCAAGTAGTTGACAGGAAAGCATTTTTCCTATATTATTCATCATGGTTTCGGGAGTCGACCGAGACCGGTAACGGGTAGTTCCTGTTATCTATTTCATCGCTAATTTGATAGTGACATAAACCGGTCGTCTGTAGTTTCAGCGATTTTGGCACATCTCATTTTCCAAGTTCTCATCCCAGATTTTGGCCGCAATGTCACCCATCAAAAGCGCCTAACAGCAAAACAGATCAGGAAGATATTCTGCGTGTTGTATTTCAATCGCCCGGGATGTCTTCTTGATCTGCGTTTCTCCGGATCTTTTCTAAAAATTCAGCATCCTCCACATTTTTGCTTGCGTGTTTTTGTGTATAATGATATACTTTCTCCGTTTGTTGGTTTATGGAGGAATTAATTATGAAGCAAAAACGTGAAGACATCCGTAATGTGGCGATCATCGCCCACGTAGATCACGGTAAAACAACCTTAGTCGACGAGCTGCTAAAACAGAGCGGCGTATTTGAAGAACACCAGGAAGTAGCCGAGCGTGTCATGGACTCCAATGATATCGAGCGCGAGCGCGGCATCACCATCCTGTCCAAGAATACCGCCGTAAATTATAACGGCACCAAGATCAATATCATCGACACCCCGGGACACGCCGATTTCGGTGGCGAGGTGGAACGTGTACTGAAAATGGTAAACGGCGTTATCCTGGTCGTCGATGCCTTTGAAGGCCCGATGCCGCAGACCCGCTTCGTGCTGGGCAAGGCTATGGAACTGAAACTGCCGGTGATCGTATGTATTAATAAGGTAGACCGTCCGGAGGCTCGTCCTACGGAAGTCATCGATGAAGTGCTGGAACTGCTCATCGACCTGGGTGCGGATGACGACCAGCTGGAATGCCCGTTTGTATTTGCCTCCGCAAAGGCCGGTACCGCTTCTCTGGATGCCGATATCGAAGGCAAAGATATGATGCCGCTGTTTGAGACGATCCTGAAATACATCCCTGCTCCGGAAGGAGATCCGGAAGCCGGTACCCAGATCCTTATCAGCACCATTGACTATAATGAATATGTCGGCCGGATCGGTGTCGGTAAAGTTGATAACGGCTCTGTAAAAGTCAATCAGGAAGTAGTGATCGTGAACCACCACGATCCGGACAAGGTTCGTAAAGTGAAGATCAGTAAGCTGTATGAGTTCAACGGTTTGGAGAAGGTCGCAGTCGACGAAGCTCAGATCGGTGCGATCGTAGCCATTTCCGGTATCTCGGATATCCACATCGGGGACACCATCTGTGATCCGGAGCACGTGGAAGCCATTCCGTTCCAGAAGATCTCCGAGCCGACGATCGCAATGAACTTTATCGTAAATGACTCTCCTCTGGCCGGTCAGGAGGGCAAATATGTGACCAGCCGCCACTTAAGAGACCGTCTGTTCCGTGAATTAAACACCGACGTATCCCTTCGCGTAGAAGAAACAGATACCACCGAAGCCTTCAAGGTATCCGGACGTGGCGAGCTGCATCTGTCCGTGCTGATCGAGAATATGCGCCGTGAAGGCTATGAGTTTGCCGTAAGTAAAGCAGAAGTACTTTACCACGAAGACGAGAACGGCAAAAAGACCGAACCGATGGAACGAGCTTACGTTGATGTTCCGGAAGAATTCTCCGGTGCAGTTATTGAAAAACTGAGCACCCGCAAGGGCGAGCTCTTGAATATGGGCACTGCCAGCGGCGGCTACACCCGTCTGGAGTTTATGATCCCTTCCCGTGGTCTGATCGGTTACCGTGGCGAGTTTATGACCGATACCAAAGGTAACGGTATCATCAACACGATTTTTGAAGGCTATGCACCGTTTAAGGGTGAGATCAGCTACCGCAAGCAGGGTTCCCTGATCGCATTCGAAACCGGCGAATCCGTTACTTATGGTCTGTTCAACGCACAGGATCGCGGTAATCTGTTCATCGGTCCGGGCGAAAAAGTATATGCCGGTATGGTCATCGGGGAAAATCCGAAGCAGGAAGACATCGAACTGAATGTCTGCAAGAAAAAGCAGCTGACCAACACCCGTGCTTCCGGTTCCGACGATGCCCTGAAGCTCACGCCGCCCAAGATCCTGAGCCTGGAGCAGTCCCTGGAGTTCATCGGTACGGACGAACTGCTTGAAGTAACGCCGAAGCATCTGCGCATCCGCAAGAAGATCCTGGATGCAACGCAGAGAAAACGCGCTATGATCTCGGCACAGGCCAAGGCTGCAAATTAAAAAAAGCCGGCTGGTTATTGACCAGCCGGCTTTTACAATTCAATTATTTGATCTCTACGATCCAGCCTTCGGGCGGATCCAGACGTCCCATCTGGATACCGGTCAGGGTATCGTACAGTTTCCTGGTGATCGGTCCCATCTCGTCCATACCGCTCGGGAAGCAGATCTCCTTGCCATGATCTACGATCTTGCCGACCGGAGAGATCACTGCTGCCGTACCACACAGACCACACTCTGCGAAATCTTTTACTTCATCAAAGTAAATCTCTCTCTCTTCCGCTTCCAGACCAAGATATTCCTTTGCCACGATCATCAGGGAACGTCTGGTGATGGAAGGCAGGATGGAATTGGACTTCGGTGTTACTACCTTGCCATCCTTGGTCACAAACAGGAAGTTTGCTCCACCGGTCTCTTCTACCTTGGTACGGGTTGCAGCATCCAGATACATATTCTCAGCATAGCCTGCCTTGTGCGCTTCTACGATCGGATGCAGGCTCATCGCATAGTTCAGACCTGCCTTGATATTACCGGTACCATGCGGTGCCGCACGGTCAAAATCACTTACACACAGCGTAAGCGGCTTAGCCCCACCCTTGAAGTACGGGCCTACCGGCGTACAGAAGATACGGAACTGATACTCCGTTGCCGGCTTTACACCAATAACCGGATTGGATCCGAACATATACGGACGCAGATACAGGGTTGCACCGGAACCGTAAGGCGGTACATATGCTGCATTTGCCTTTACCACTGCCTTTACCGCTTCCACGAACTTTTCCTTCGGGAACGGAGGCATTTCCAGACGCTGTGCGGTCGTATACATACGATCTGCGTTCAGGTCCGGGCGGAAGGTCACAATACGACCATCTTCCGTGGTATACGCCTTCAAGCCCTCGAAGCAGGTCTGCGCATACTGCAGGACACCTGCACACTCATTCAGGACGATATTGGCATCCGTGGTCAGACCACCCTCATCCCATTTGCCATCCTTAAAGTTGGACACATAACGCTGCTCGGTCTGTACATAGCCAAACCCGAGAGAAGCCCAGTCAAGATCTTTCTTTTCCATTGTCAGATAACTTCCTTTCCATAACATTATAGTGTAGTTATTATCTAGTTTTTTAGTTTACAACCAGCGTTTTGCCATGTCAAGAAATATATCGTTTCCCTTTAACGGGCAACTATCTCTTTTTCATAGCATTGATTATGCTTCCTATATTGGTGTCTGTCAGGTATCCGGAGGGTAATTTCCCCTTTCCTTTCGGATATTTCAATTTTTCCCTGTTCCTGCTTTCCTCCACCAACAGGTATGTAAAGAATCTTTCCCAGCTGAAATAGACCTTACTCTCGATATGCTCCACCGGATCATTAAGAATACTTCTCACATTTTCATTTCCGTCAAAGATTGCAGATTTTAATATCAGCCACTCAAAACTCTCCGGCAGAAAAAAATCGATTTTCTTCCCGCTCAGGTTCTTATATCGTACCAATTTCTGTATTTCAGAGCCTAATGCGGCTGCATCTGCAATCACAAGAACCCTTCTCTCCCTGCAATCGTCTAATGCTGACAGGATATTGCTCTTTCCTTTCGCAGATTTGCAAACTACTCCCCATTCCTCCGTAGCTTTTTGAAAAAACTGGAAACCAGCTTTCGAATCTTCAACGATCACCAGATCATACTGAGCAGCCCTTATGTCTCTGATGGAAACATTGTCATAAATCTTTTCAATCTTTGGTTTGCTGTCATTTTTTATAATCTGCCGGATAGCCTCTATACTATACGGAATCTGCGGTAAAGGCTCTCTCGAAACTAATACATAATAGTTATCTGTACGCATTATCGCCTGTGCAAAACTATATTCCGGCAAAAATTTTGCCCCCTCATCCACAAAAACAATGCTGTTTTTCGTTTTTTCCAGGATCGTATCCCAGTTATTCCCCTCCAGAACAACACAAGGTTTATCACATTTTAGGGTTACGCCACTGGCCTTTCCTTCTGCAGCATAGTTTTTTACCATATTGATCAGTTTTGTTTTTCCCGTACCGCTATCACCGGTAAGTATTGTTACATTTCTCTCAAGAACGAATCTGAAGGCGATATGCCTGTTTTTAATCGATAAAGAAATTCTACCTTTCACTGCCATCATCCCCTTTCAAGTAATGATGTGCAAGCATAAGGAACTCGATAGGGTCCTTTACAACCCGTCTCTTACCTTCATTTATCACTTTGACCGAAAAGGATGTTCCGAAATCCATCGCATGATGCAGCGTAACTTTTATATCACGCGCTTCCGCCAGTTGAAGCAGGTATTTCGCGCAGTTATCTCCGCAATTCGAAATATTGAAGGTCTTGTTAGGCATATTTCTGATCAGCAGCAATGTTTTAACGCCGGCCGACAACTCTGTAGACGAAAACGTTCCAAAGATATCGTTTTGTATCATATCCGGCGCAACTACTTGCGAATCATCGATCTCCCGGATCACTTCACGGGCAAAATCATCTATCACCCAGTTTCTGTCATACTGGTTCTCGTAGAACATTTCCGTATTATAAATCTCATCCGGAAGACTTCCAAAATAGATCCGTAACATAAGAACTCCTTTTTGGCGAAAACATATTAAGTGTTCCTCTTTTATTTCTTCCTGTTATATCTCACAAACCGGTATTCCAAGTCAAAATAGGTCTCTTCTTCTCCCTCAGCAGTCATCTCCCACGCCGGATCCCCATCCAGATTCGGAAAGAAAGCATCCGCCTGATATTCGTGATCGATCTGCGTAACGTGTGCCGTATCACAGTAAGGCAGCATCTGCTGGTAGATACTCTCTCCGCCAATGATATAAACATCTTCGGAAGGGTATTTTTTCAGTTCCGCCAACAGTTCTTCAACCGAATTTACCACAGTTGCACCTTTCACCTGATAGTTTGTATCATGCGTCAGAATAATGTTTGTGCGGTTCGGCAATGGCTGCTTCTGCGGGAAGGTATCCAGCGTCTTGCGCCCCAGCACCACGACTTTGCCGGTCGTCTCCTGCCGGAACATTTTCTGATCCTTCGGGATGCTGACCAAGAGCTCGCCGCGATTGCCGATGCCCCAGTTTTTATCAACTGCTACGATGATATTCATGTCGTTATCTCCTATGTGTCCCGGCGAGCCACGGGGACGGTTCTTGTGGCAACAAGATCGAAGATCTTTAGCCATAAGAACCGTCCCCATGGCTCACCGGCCGTATCTCAGATTGCTACCGGGATATCTCCGATTTCCGGGCCGTACTGATAGTCGATCACCTTCACGTCATCGCGGGTGAACTGATAGAAGTCGTGAATATCCGGATTGATCCAGAATTTCGGTGCCGGGAACGGCTCTCTGGTGATCAGTTCCTTTACCAGCTCCACGTGGCGGTCATAGATGTGTGCATCTGCGATCACATGTACCAGCTCGCCCACCTGCATATCACAGACCTGCGCCAGCATATGCACCAGCACGGCATACTGCACCACATTCCAGTTGTTCGCCATCAGCACATCCTGGGAACGCTGGTTTAAGATCGCATTCAGCGTCAGTTTATCTTCCCCTTTTCGCTGTGTCACGTTAAATGTCATACTGTACGCGCAGGGATACAGGTTCATCTCATGCAGATCCTGATGCACGTAGATATTCGTCATAATACGCCGGCTGAAGGGATTGTTCTTCAGATCGTAGATCACGCGATCCACCTGATCCATCATTCCTTCCTTGTATTGATGCTTCACGCCCATCTGGTAGCCGTAAGCCTTTCCGATGGTGCCGTCTTCGCCGGCCCACTCATCCCAGATGTGGCTGTGCAGCCAGTGTACATCGTTGGACTTCTGCTGCCAGATCCACAGCATCTCTTCCGTTGCTGACTTTAATGCTGTTCGGCGCAGGGTAAAGATCGGAAACTCCTTCCGCAGGTCATAGCGGTTCACCACGCCGAATTTTTTGATGGTATAGGCGCTGGTGCCATCTGCCCAGTGCGGACGGACCTTTTCCCCCTCCGTACTGGTACCGTTTTCCAGAATATCCTTGCACATATCGATAAAGATACGGTCTGCCATGCTCATGATAATTTACCTCCAAATATACATACACCTCATCCGGCCTGCTCCGGTCAATCCAGAGCATGCGTCCCCGAACGCATTGACTCGGTCCGTGCTAAACGTGTGCCACTGGCACACAGTGCCCTCTAGGGTAAGGCAGGAATAGCCGAATTTTCGCATTCTATTCTCAAATCAAGGCTACCCAATATGAAGCACTCTCGTCGCAATGGCAAAGTAGATCAGCAGCGACAGCGCATCTACAATAGTCGTGATGAACGGACTAGCCATGACCGCCGGGTCAAAGCCCAGGCGTTTTGCCAGCATCGGCAGGGTACACCCCACCATCTTGGCGATCAGCACCGCCATCATCAGTGTCATACATACAACGATCGCTACCCATACCCCAACCTGGTCAAAGAGCAGCAGCTTTACAAAATTAGCCGCCGCCAGCGACAGGCCGCACAGCAGCGCCACCCGCATCTCCTTCCATACCACCGCCAGCACATCCTTAAAATTGATCTCACCAAGGGAAAGACCACGGATCACGGTCACGGACGCCTGTCCGCCGGCATTACCACCGGTATCCATCAGCATCGGGATATACGCCACCAGGATCGGTAGCGAGCCCAGCGCATCTTCAAAGCCCGAAATGATGCTGCCCGTAAAAGTTGCCGAGATCATGAGGAGCAACAGCCACGGCATACGCTTACGCCAGATCTCGAACACACCGGTACGCATATACGGCTTATCGGACGGCACGATCGCGGCCATCTTTTCCATATCCTCGGTGGCCTCTTCTTCCATAATGTCGACAACGTCGTCGACAGTGATAATGCCGACCAGCCGCTCTTCGTTATCCACGACCGGCATGGAAGTAAAGTCGTATTTCTGGAACGTCCGTGCCACCTCTTCCTGGTCCATCAGGGTATGGATCGACACGACATTCTCGTGCATGATCTCGCCGATGATCTCGTCATCTTTCGAAAGCAGCAGATAGCGCAATGCCACGGTGCCTTTCAGCTTGCGCGTACTGTCACAGACATAACAGATATTGATAGTCTCGGAATCGATGCCCATGGTCCGGATGCGGTCGATCGCCTGTTTGACAGTGATATCTTCCTTCAGATCCACATACTCGACCGTCATCACCGATCCGGCGGAATCCTCCGGATAGCGCAGCAGGTGATTGATATCACGTCTGGTTTCCGGGCTCGCATTCGCCAGCAGCTTTTTGACGATATTGGCCGGCATCTCTTCCAAAAGGTCCGTCGCATCATCGGCCATCAGGTTATCGATGATGTTCGCCGCATCCTTTTCGGAAAGGGATGTGATGATGGACGACTGGTTCTCGATCTCCAGGTAGGAAAATACGTCCGCCGCCATAGACTTCGGCAGGATGCGGAAGATCTTGAGCATCTCCTCCCCGTCCATCTGTTCCAAAAAAGAAGCAATATCCGCGTCATTCATATCCGCCAGTTCCTGACGGAGACGCGTATACTGCTTGGTCTCGATCAATTCCCGCAGTCCTTCAAATTCTTCCAATGTTTCCATTGTAATGCGCATTCCTTTCCCACTGCCCGATCTGTGAGAAAAAAACGCTTATCCCGGAACTCAGGAATGCATTCTTTCTATATTTACAGGCAGTGATCGTATTTTGAACTTCCTATCCGCCGGATGATCATCTGCATCCGGCTTAAGATTCTGACTATGACTGTCCGATGCACCTCGTTCCACGGTCACCACCTCCGATCTTCATTAATTATTTAGGCTATTGAAATCAGGAATTTCTTCCTTTCGTCTCCGGGGAATAACTGCAGCCCGTGAAGAAAAACCAACCCATATAATTATATCATTCCTTGTCAAGAAAAACACATCCGCCCATCTTCTCCGCCAGTACCCGTCCGGCCGTCAGTTCTGTGACTTCCTTTATAAAATCATCCGCCTTTTCCGATGCCACGATCAGTTCCATCGTAACATCGGCTCCGTAGTCAGAACTTTCCGGCGACAGCGCATTCGTTTTCAGGTAATTCAGCACGCGATCCACATCGCCGTATTCCAGCCCCAACATCAGCCGCTCGCCATCCCGTTCCACAGCCGACACACTGTTTGCGATCCCTTCCTTGACCGCCTGCGTATAGGCCCGCACCAGACCGCCGGTCCCCAGAAGCGTTCCGCCGAAGTACCTGGTCACCACCACAGCGGCATTGTGAAGATCCGCCCCGGTCAGCACCTCCAGCATCGGCCGCCCCGCCGTTCCCGACGGCTCCCCGTCATCCGAGCACCGTGTGATCTCATTATTCCGTCCGATCACATATGCGCTGCAGTTGTGCCTTGCATCCCAGTAGCGCTTTTTCATCTCTTCTATAAAAGAAGAGGCTTCCTCTATGCTGTTAACCGGACGCAGCGTAGCGATAAACCGGGATTTCTTCTCCTCGTACTCGCCCTGTCCGCCCTCGATCAGTATTCTGCATTCACCCATGATGTCTATTTTATAATAAACCCGGTGGATTTTCTACTATAAATTCCGGTTTGTCGAGCCGGTGAGCCACGGGGACGGTTCTTGGGTGAGCCATGGCTCACCGATAAACATGAATTTGCCATTTAAAGGTGATTGTGATATAATGCAGTCGCTATGGATTATTCAAGAGAAGGGGTGCGCCGCAAGCAGCGGCAGCTCAATTCAAAAGGAACAAAGATTAAAAAAATGATCGGCCTCACCTTTGTGAAGGCGATCCTGATCTGTATTTTCTCGGGAACGGTGATCGGTGCCTGTCTGGGGATCGGTATGTTCAAGGGAATCCTGGCTTCCACGCCGGACTTTTCCACGATCGATGTAACCCCCAGCGGTTATGCCACCAACCTGTACGACAGTGACGGCCATCACATGCTGAAGCTGATCGCGGAAAATTCCAACCGTACCTATGTAAATATGGATAAGATCCCCAAATGTCTGGCGAATGCCTTCGTTGCTGCCGAGGACGAACGTTTCTATCAGCACAACGGTATTGACATTCAGGGTATCATGCGTGCTGCTGCCATCGGTATCAAAAACCGCCATTTTTCACAGGGTGCTTCTACCATCACACAGCAGCTGATCAAGAACAACGTATTCTCCAACTTCACCGACGAGGAAGGCTTTGATAAGTACCGCCGTAAGATCCAGGAGCAGTATCTGGCACTGGAGCTGGAAAAGCGGATGACCAAAGCTGAGATCCTGGAAAACTACATGAATACCGTAAACCTCGGGCACAACACCCTGGGCGTACAGGCGGCATCGCTTCGCTATTTCGGCAAGCCGGTCTATGAGCTGAACCTCTCCGAGGCGGTTACCATCGCCGGTATCACGCAGAATCCGTCGGCAAACGATCCGATCCTTCATCCGGAGACCAATGCCGGACGCCGCAAGCGTGTCCTGGACAAAATGCTGGAGCTGGAGATGATCTCCCAGAAGGAATACGATGATGTTCTTGCCGATGATGTTTATGCCCGCATTACCGAAACGAATACTCTGGTAGGCGAAGCGGAAGTATATACCTATTTTGAAGATGCCGTGATCGAATCGGCAGCAAAAGACCTGACCGAAATGCTGATCAACAACGGGTATTCCGAAACACAGGCTTCCACCCGTGCCTACAACCTGCTCTACAGCGGCGGTCTGAGCATATACACCACGCTGGATCCGCAGATTCAGGGCATCGTGGATGAGATTTATTCCAACGAAGATAACTATCCCGCAAACACCCGGTGGTACTTAAATTATCGTGTTTCGATCCAGCATGCGGACGGCAGCACGACCAACCACTCCACCGAGATGTTCAAGGCATTTTATAAGGAACACAATCCGAACTTCAATATGATCTACTCCTCACAGGATGCCGCGTATGAGGCGATCCAGAACTATCTGGACAATGTGATGATCGGCGGCGACGAAGTGATCGCCGAAAGCGTCACTCTTACCCCGCAACCGCAGGTATCCCTTACGGTAGAAGACCAGCACACCGGATATGTGGTGGCCATGATCGGCGGCCGTGGTGCCAAAGAGACCAGCCGTTCCCTGAACCGTGCGTACAACACCACACGTCAGCCCGGATCTACCTTCAAGGTCGTATCCACGTATGCTCCGGCTCTCGATTCCGCCGGCATCACTCTGGCGGACGTGTTTATGGATGCTCCTTTCAACTATGCAAACGGCCGTCCGGTTTCCAACTGGTATGGACGCAACAGCTACAAAGGTCCATGTACCGTTCGTTACGGTATCGAGCAGTCGTTAAACATCATCGCGGTAAAGGTTCTCACCGTGATCACTCCGCAGGTCGGTTATGACTACCTTTTGGACTTTGGCTTTACCACACTGGTCGATCGTCGGATCGACTCCTCCGGCCGTGTGCATTCCGATATCCAGCAGGCACTTGCACTGGGCGGTATCACTGATGGTGTGACCAATCTGGAACTGAATGGTGCTTATGCAGCAATCGCTAACGGCGGTGTATATAAGGAACCGATCCTGTATACCAAGATCGTTGACCATGATGGTGCGATCCTCATTGACAAGACGGATATTCAGGACCAGCACCGCGTGATCAAAGAGACGACCGCTTTTCTGCTGACAGATGCAATGGTAGACGTAGTTACCAAGGGTACCGGTACTTCCGTAAACTTTGGTGATATGGCGATCGCCGGCAAGACCGGAACTACTACCGATTACAAGGACGTATGGTTTGCCGGTTATACCCCGTACTATACGGCTACGTGCTGGACCGGGTATGACAATAACGAAAACCTCTCCGGTGACGAAAAGAACCTGTCCAAGAAAATGTGGCGGACCGTAATGCAGAAGATCCACGAAAACCTGGAATACGAGTCCTTTGACATACCAAACGGCATCATTACCGCTACCGTATGCCGCAATTCCGGTCTGCGTCCGGTCTCCGGTCTCTGTGACGGACACTTACGTACCGAATACTTTGCAGAAGGCACTGTTCCTACCGAACCCTGTAACTGCCACTATTCCGGCAATGTCTGCGTACAATGCGGCAAGCCGGCAACGGATCTGTGTCCCTTCAAAGTGCCCGGTGTAGTAACACTAAGCCCGCAGGAAAATCCTGCACTGCACGGCGGCTCCAGCTACCGCGGCGGCGGCGCAGGCAAATGTCCGCACAACGCTGACTTTTTTGCAGATCCGAATTACCGTATGATCCTCGAGCAGCAAAACGCAGAATTGTTACAGCAAGGCTACGTATTCTCACTGGATGGATATTAAATCTAATAACAGCAATAAAAAAGAACCGTTCCGGTTATTCCCCGGAGCGGTTCTTTTTTACTCTTCTACTTTCGGGATATCGGCAAGCTCGATATCTTCTCTTGTTTCGTTTCCGTTTTCATCCTGTACTTTGTAATAGTAATCCAGATAATCATTGTGGATGTAACCCTCGTCACCGCGATAACTCAGTTTGGTCCATCCGACAGCCAGCACACTGATCACTTCGAACTCTTCTCCGGCCGATGCCGAACCGAGCTTATCAAAGTTGGTTCCCGCCCCGCTGCGAACATTTACGGTACTGGACGTATCCGGTGTCGCATAGAGGATCTTATCTTCCGTCGGTTCCGCCGCTGCCGCTTCGGTAGGCTCAGCCTCTACCGCAACGGTTCCCTGCTCTGCCGTGACCACCGGAACCAAAGGCTCGTCCTTCTGCTCCTGCGCCTGTATCGGTGCTGCGCCACGCTTTCCGATCATCCATATGAGCAGGATGATCGTGATCACCAGAAGGCCGATGAACACATCCAGGATAATGCTTAATGTTTTCTTTCTCATTGTGGCTGCGCCTCCGCTCAGGATTGCGTATCGCCGGAGTTCGACTGTGTCGTATCTTTCGCGGCCGGAGTATCGGTATTACCGGACGGCTGCATCGGATTCCCGCAGTTCTTGCAGAAACGGCTGGTCGACTCGGTCAGTCCTCCGCATTTCGGACAGGGTACCATACTCTTTGCGATCTCGATCTTTTTCCGCAGTTCATCCGTTAAGGCTTCCACACCGGCCACCTGCTCAAAGATCTCTGCGTATTCGCCCTCGCCCTTGCCCTGCTTTTCCGCATAGTACTGACGTCCGATCGTTTCATAGAGGCCTTTTAAGGTATTTTCGTGCTGTCTCAACTGACTGTTCAGGTTGGACTGATCCATTATGTTCTTTGTTCTGGCACTCATACCGTTTCCGAAACTGGTTAAGGATTCACCCACTTTATTCAAGAAATCCATCTTTTTTCTCTCCTTTATTACGTACTTTTTTCAAGCCCTCATAGTATACCACAAATCATTCGGATTGACTACTCTTCTCTTAATTCTGTCATATCCGTACAGTCTTCAAACGCCAGGATCACTTCTTTAAATCCGTGTTCCTGCGGTACCGGATATATGTGCAGGCGTATACGCCGGTCATCCACGCTCTGATAGAACAGCACCCGCTCCGACTGGTCTTCCTGCCGTTGCAGAAGGCTCTCCCGGGACATCTGCGCGCGGAACTCCTCACGGAACCGTTCCAACACATAGGCTTTGGCATAATGCTCGATCGCCTCCGCCGCCGACGCGAACTGCTTCTCAATGTAGCGGAATTCCTGCGGCGTTGCTATGGAATGAAAGCTGTCATCGGTAAGATTCACAAAGTATACCCCGATATATCTGGATGACAACGCATCGACCACGATATTCTTTTCGTTCCGCTCCGCCTCCACACGTTTCTGCGCCGTGATATCCATAAATGTCAGCACACATTTGTCTTCCATCCCCGGCATACAGGGCGGTTCAAAGGCCGTGACCGCCATCCAGCTGACCTGCTCATTCAATGCAGACATATATTCTCTGGCCACATTCGGAGCACCTTCCGCAAATGCAGCAGCCAGAGCCTGTGCCGAAAAACAGCTCTGATAATCCGCTTTTTGTCCGTCATCCGGGATCAGCTCCATGGCGATATCGGTCAGTGTATCATAATCTCCTGCCTCCGGGATCCCGAAGAGAAATGCATCCCGCTTGACCGTGCTGTACTCGGATGTCTTCATATCCACCAGATAGATGGAACGATACACGTTCCCCAGTGTTCGCAGAACGATCTCGCTCTGCCGATCCCTGCTGCCCGGAGACAGTTCCCGGTCTGCATCCCTTTCCGTACATACAATGCGTCCTTCCAGTTCTTCCGGCTGCAGAAAACGCATTTCCGACCAGATATATTCTCCGCCGTTCTTCCTGCGGTACTGGAATACATACTCACCATGCTCCAGTGCGTCGATCACCTTAGGCATATCCAGAAACATTTCGATCATTTTTGCGTCATCGCGGTGCGAATATACCTGGATCAGATCACGCTTCCATTCATCAAAATGTACCGGATGATAGTACACGGTCTGGTAATTGCCTTCCGCATCCCTCCAGGTAGGCTTCAGCAGCGTCGTCACTTCTCCGCTGTATTTATCGATCAAAAAGATGTGCCGGTACGAGCGTCCCAGCAGATTGAAGACCTTCTCCCTCTCGCTCTCCTCCCGTGCATCCGCCTGCGGCGTGATCAGGAAACAATACGCCAGTATCCCCTTGCTCCAGACCACCTTGCTGACCGTCACATTCTTGCGCTTGCCAAACCGTGACCGCTCCACACGATAACGATAGGTACCGCCCTCATTGCAGCGGGCAGATGCCTTTTTGTAGTCCTCGTGATCCCACACCTCGGATACATGGGTTCCCATATGCCCGTTGGTCAGAACCGTCACCAGATGATTACAGTACAGCAGCTTCCCGTCCCGTCCGCTGACCACAAAGATCCCCACATCATCTGCATTGTCCAGGACGTTCATAATGCCCCAGAACTCTTTGATATCACTCATACCCCCGATGCCTCCGCATAAGCCCTGCTTCTCTATTCTTTATCCTTCAGGATCTCCAATACAAATTCCCAGGTCCGGCGCACGCTTTCGATCGATAAACGTTCCCTTGTAGTATGGATGTCCTGCATATCCGGACCGATCGATACCGCATCAAAATCTTCGATCTTCTGCGCCAGTACCCCGCATTCCAGTCCGGCGTGGATCACCTCCACCACCGGCTCCTTATGATACATATTCCGGTAGATGCGCACCATTTTTTCACGAAGCGGTGAGCTTTCCTGGTACTCCCATTCCGGATAGGAGGCCGAGATCTCCGTCTTCGCCCCAAAAGCTTCCGTTACCGCTACCACGCGGTCCCGCAATGCCACGGCAGCGGAGCCGATCATACTGCGCAGCTCATAATACGCTTTCAGCACACCGTCCTTTAATTCCACGATCCCGCAATTAAGAGAGGTTTCCACCAGTCCCTTTACTACACCGCTCATATCCTGTACACCATCCGGTGCCGCCACCAGAAACCGTGCCGCATATACGCTCTGCGCCACCGTATGTGCCGACTCTCCGTTGCCGAGCACGGTACAGTTCAGACGCAGATCCTCGTCCCTGCCCTTGTATTCGTGCCGCAGGATCTGTTCCTCCAGCCGCAGCCATTCGATCAATGCATCCGCCTCCGCCGGCCTGACCACGATCTCCATTTCCGCCGACATCGGTATCGCATTGCATGCAGTCCCGCCGCTGAATGCGGACAATCCTACCGCAAAGCGTTTCTCTGCCTCCAGCAGCGTCCTGCCCAGAATACGACAGGCATTTCCCCGTCCCAGATGTATCATCTGTCCGGAATGCCCGCCCTGCAGACCGGTCACGGACACTTTCATCACTATTCCCTGCACTTTATCGTCTTTTGCTTCCACGCCATCCAAAACCGCAAGCTCATCTGCTTCCTTTTCATTCAGATCCAGTGTTGCGATCACACGCACACCCCCGGCACAGCCAACGGTAAATATACCCTCATCTTCCGAATCCAGATTGAGCAGGCGCTTTCCCCGCAGTACCGATGCATCCAGTCCGATGGCACCGTCCATCCCCACTTCCTCATTGGTCGTGATCAGCAGTTCCAATGCCGGATGCGGGATCGTCGGATCGTCCATCAGGGCCATCATCATTGCCACCGCAATGCCGTCATCCCCGCCCAGGCTGGAATCCTGCGCATAGACCCACTCGCTATCGTGACTCACATTTAACGGTGTCACTTTCATATCCACCGACGGGTCGTCATGCACTGCCACCATATCCATATGTCCCTGCACGATCAGTACCGGCTCATTCTCATATCCGGCACTGGCCGGCAGCTGCACGATAATATTCTTTTCCTGATCCTGAATATACGAAAGACCGCGCGCTTTTGCAAACGCCGCCAGATGATCACTGATCTCATCCACGTGATAAGAACCATGCGGGATCCCACAGAGTTCTTCAAAGAACCGAAACACCGCTTTCGGTGCTAATTCCGTTAATTTTCCCATTGTCTGCCTCTGATAAAAGTATTTTTCGCTTTGCATTGGCAAAACCCGTTACCATCACTGCACGATGGGCAGTGATAATAACCTTTTAGCACGCCCGCACCGTTTTTCGGAGCGGTTATGCCTCCCTGTCTCAATTATAGCAAAATATAAAATTAACGCAAATTATAAATATCGTCTGTCTGTAAACTGCCTGTATACAAAAAGGGTTCCGCAAGCGGAACCCTGAATGATCTGATGCAGATCCTATACGCCCTCAGCAGTGAGTGCTTCGGACTATCTATCAACTTTAAGCAATCTTGCTTTTTGCTACTTCTGCCAGAGCGGTGAAGCCCTCTGCATCGTTTACAGCCAGATCTGCCAGCATCTTACGGTTCACATCAACCTCAGCCAGCTTCAGACCGTACATAAACTTGCTGTAGGACAGACCGTTCAGTCTTGCAGCTGCATTGATACGAGCGATCCACAGCTGACGGAACTGACGCTTGCGCTCCTTGCGGCCTGCATAGGAAGAAGCCAGTGCACGCATTACGGACTGCTTTGCTACACGATACTGCTTGGAACGGGCACCACGATAACCCTTTGCCAGCTTTAATACTCTGTTATGTTTCTTCTTGGCATTTACGCCACCTTTAATTCTAGCCATTGTTTTCTACCTCCAACTAATTAATGTAACTTGCGTTTTCCGGATTGATCCTGCTACTGAATTACAGATACGGAAGGATCTTCTTCATGTTCTTTGCATTCGTAGCATCTGTTACGATATCCTGGCGCAGATTTCTCTTAAGCTTTGTAGACTTCTTGGTCAGAATGTGACGCTTATACGCCTTGTTCCGGATCAGCTTACCGGTACCGGACTTCTTAAATCTCTTAGCCGCTGCTCTGCTTGTTTTCATCTTAGGCATTTCTTTTTCCTCCTGACTTTCCTCTAAAATTCTTTGTTCGACCGCACAGTTTCCGCGATCCGTCTATCTCATAATGCGTTCCCCTTCGGGCCGTCTTTATGACTTTGGTTCTTCAGCACTGCTTATTTCTTTGCGGCGAGGAACATTGTCATCGACCGTCCCTCAACCTTTGCCGCTTTTTCCACGGTTGCTACATCTGCAAGCTCTGTCGCGATGTCATCCAAAATATGTTTGGAATTCGCCATATGCGCCATTTCACGTCCGCGGAAACGCAGTGTCATCTTTACACGGTTTCCCTTGGACAAAAACTTACGTGCCGCTGTAACCTTGGTATTCAGGTCGTTGGTATCAATATTCGGAGACAGCCGGATCTCTTTGATCTCTACCTCGTGCTGTTTCTTTTTCTGCTCCTTCTCACGGCGCTTCTGCTCGTAGCAGTACTTTCCGTAATCTACCAGTCTGCATACCGGCGGTTTTGCGGTCGGCGCGATCAGTACCAGATCCACCTCTGCTTCATCCGCAAGACGCTGTGCTTCCTGAATTGACATTACACCCAGAGACTCACCGTCCACACCCGTTACACGTACTTCCTTTTCCCTGATCTGTCCGTTGATCAAATTGTCGCTAATGGCTTTATACCCCCTTCTGGTCACCAACAATGAAAAATGGATGCTACGCAAGCATCCACTCCGATATCACATCAACCAAAAGGTCATCTGAATTATCTGACGCCTGAAGCCCGTTTGCCGCAGGGTGAGAGTCGGAACTCTGCTTGCACTGTAATAGAATATCACGTTACGCCACGACTGTCAAGCGGATTTTTATTTCCTGCCGGGGCTTCCGCCGCACGACTTACGCCGGTTCGTTTCCGCCTTCCGAAGACTTCCCGGCCGGTGCCTCCGGTGTGCTCTCCGCAACATCAGCACTTTCCTCCATGGTATCCACATACTCGTACGGTTTGCGCGCCTGCTCCCGTGCCGCCTTACGGCGTGCGATAAACTCCTTCAATTCCTTCTTATGAATGGTCAGCGTGGAAAACTCCCACTCCATACGCTTGATCGTATCTTTATCATTGGCCGCCAGTGCCGTCTCGTAAGCCACGATCACTTCTTCCTTCAGATTCTCCACCATATTGCTGTGAACCGGCTTTAAGGGATTGTCATCCCTCTGTCTTAAAACCCGTTCCCATTCGTTATCTTTTGTATCTGCTGCCATAAACTGATATCCTCATCCTCTGCCGCCCTGCAATCCTTTGGATGCTCACGCAGCAGCTCCTCTTTAACTTTTTTCATCTGCAGGTACGATTATACACGATAACATCATAGATCGCAAGCATTCCACCACGCCCGGTATCACTCTGCAGCATGCACGCTTCCGGCGCCGAACTGTAACAATACGCCTTTTCTCCCGCCGGTTAAAACATTTCGGCAGAGCTATGCGATAGTCACATAGTCCTGCCGAAGTATCATGCTGTTTTTCTTTGATACTATGATTGCTTTATTACTGTCTCTTCTTATTATCTACCACATCAGCGATAAGCGCTTCGAATGCATCCAGGGAAAGTGCTCCCAGATCTTCACCGGTTCTGGTACGAACGGAAACCGTACCGTTCTCGATATCCTTATCACCCAAAATCAGCATGTACGGGATCTTCTCCAGCTGTGCGCTGCGGATCTTGTACTTCAGCGTATTGGAGCTGGTATCGATCGTCAGACGGTACTTGTTCTCCAGCTTCTTCGCTACGCTCTCTGCATACTCCACCGCTCTATCCGTAATGGTCAGGATACGGATCTGCTCCGGTGCCATCCATGTAGGAAGCGCGCCTGCATACTTCTCGATCAGGTATGCCAGGGTTCTTTCATAGCAGCCCAGGCTGGTTCTGTGGATGATGTACGGCAGTTTCTTCTGTCCGTCGCTGTCGATATAGTACATACCGTACTTCTCTGCCAGCAGCATATCGATCTGGATCGTAACAAGAGTATCTTCTTTTCCGAATACGTTCTTGTACTGGATGTCCAGCTTCGGTCCGTAGAATGCCGCCTCATCGATACCGATATCGTACTGTACGCCCAGGTCGTCCAGGATCTTCTTCATAGCAGCCTGTGCCATTTCCCACTGCTCCGGAGTACCTTCGTATTTGTTGTTTGGGTTGGCCGGATCCCACTGGGAGAAACGGAAAGTACAGTCTTCCAGCAGTCCTACCGTACCCAGGAAGTATTTGCACAGATCCAGGCAGCGGCCGAATTCCTCTTCCAACTGGTCCGGACGGATCATCAGATGGCCCTCGGAGATCGTGAACTGTCTTACACGGATCAGACCGTGCATCTCACCGGAATCCTCGTTACGGAACAGGGTGGATGTCTCGCCCAGACGCATCGGCAGGTCACGGTAGCTTCTCTCGCGGTTTAAGTATACCTGATACTGGAACGGGCAGGTCATCGGGCGCAGTGCAAAGCACTCCTTGGTCTCATCATCCGGATCGCCCATGATGAACATACCGTCACGATAGTGATCCCAGTGACCGGAGATCTTGTAAAGCTCTCTCTTTGCAAAGTACGGTGTCTTGGTCAGCTGATAACCGTTCTTCTGCTCTACATCTTCTACCCAGCGCTGCAGCAGCTGAATAACTCTTGCACCCTTGGGCATGATGATCGGCAGACCCTGGCCAATATAATCTACAGTTGTAAAGTATTCCAGCTCACGTCCCAGCTTGTTATGGTCGCGCTTTCTGGCTTCCTCTCTCTGAGTCAGGAACTCATCCAGCTCTTCCTTGCTCTGGAACGCGATGCCGTAAATACGCTTCAGCATTGCGTTGTCCGAATTGCCGCGCCAGTATGCGCCTGCAGTGGACAGCAGTTTGAAACCGTTATGCTTTACATAGCCCGTGGAATTTAAGTGCGGGCCTGCGCACAGATCGGTAAACTCGCCCTGCTTGTAGAAGGAGATCTCCTCGCCTTCCGGCAGATCGTTGATCAGCTCTACCTTGTACGGCTGGTCCTTCATCAGTTCCAGTGCCTCGTTCTTGGGCAGTACAAACCGCTCCAGCGGAAGTCTTTCCTTACAGATCTTCTTCATTTCCTTCTCGATCTCTTCCAGCACTTCCGGAGTGATTGCCACATCGAGATCCATATCGTAATACCAGCCTTCATCGATCGCAGGACCGATCGCCAGTTTTACCTCCGGATACAGTCTCTTTATTGCCTGCGCCATGATGTGGGAGCAGGTGTGCCAATAGGTCTTCCGAAACTCCTTGTTTTCAAATGTGTACTCTTTTGCTTCTTCTGCCATGTTGTTGCACCATCCTTTCTATATGTTAAATAACTATGTTCTTACTTATGAATCAAACACATCCCGGGATAAACAAAAAGCCCCTTGCACACACTAAGTGTATGCAAGGGACGAAATAACAATAGTCTTTCCGCGGTTCCACCCTGATTACCGACCGCCGTCGGTCACTCATAATGATTATAACGGAATCACCGGGCACCGATTAAGGGCCTGCTCCGGGGTGGTTTTCACTTTGCTTTCCGCCGCAGCGCTTTCAGCCGGTGACGCTGCTCTCTGTTGACTTCCGACAAAACTACTGTCCCCTTCAACGCATTAAAAATATAAAGGTTGCTTATGTCTGCTTACAGTCCGAAAGAATCTTCTGTCAGACTGTCGTATAAAACAGATGCTTCGCATCTGTCGCGGGCATTCGCAACTTCGCTTCGCTCGTTGCTTATGTCCGCTTACAGTCTGATTGCTTCTCGGAGCGGCTCGCAAGCGGCCGCTCCGTTAAGCAATCATCCTGTTTATACGAGCAGGATACGGGAGTCGGACCCGCCTCTCAAGCTTGGGAAGCTTGCATACTACCGATGTACTAATCCTGCATCTTGAAACCCTATTGTATAAAGGATTTCAGCGTTTGTCAAGGAAAATTGTACCAATTTTGTACCAAAAGTGCAAAAGAATTCCTAGTTCATGGCCATTTTTTTCATCTCCGAAATGATCTGTTCCTCGGTCGTATGCACATACAGATTCATAGTTAACATAATATCAGAATGTCCTAAAATGATCTGCAACGTTTTCGGATTCATCTCGGCCTCAACACATCTTGCGGCAAAGGAATGTCTCAGACTGTGCATCACCGGGAGTTCCCTCGCTTTTTATCCATTTGCAGCATTCCATTCTGCCAGATTCTTGTATGGAGATATCTCTCTCACTTTCTTTCTTAAAGACTCTACCGTTCCACCAACAATAAACTGATTCTTTTCCCCTTCACTCAAATTCCCTAATTTAACACCTTTTTTGAGCATATTCTATAAGTGCCGCAGTATCAATCTGCACATTCGGCAATTGTCCAGCAAAATTTCAGTCTTCTACAGGAATCGATGACCGCCAGTGCATATCCAGTTTCTTTTTCTCATTAACACAATCTACCAAGTACAGATTGATCAGGGTCTGATATGGTATCCCCGTTTCCATAGCCTGCTCCTTAAAATATTCTATAACATTAGGAGCAATCTTTATAGTTACCTGTTTCTTTAGCTCTTTGGCATATGGATTCTTCCGGGGATTAAGTTTTTCAACATCATATTCCTTTAACATATGCTTCTTCCTCCCTCTTAGTGGCTTTTCGTGCAGAAATGATCCGGATAACAGTATCATCTTCTCGATAACAATGGCACACGATACAGATATTTGATGATTCGCTCATCCCAAGTAGAATAAACCTGTCCTCATCCTCCGAGTGCTCCGGATCATCAAAAAGTATTGCTTGTTTGTCAAAAAATACTGTACTAGCTTCGATAAAATCGATGCCGTGCTTTTGTTTATTAATCCTATTTTTATTCGCATCCCAATCAAACAGTAACACAATTATCTCCTTTAATCCGTATCGTAATTATAGCATACATACGTTGTATTGTCCACATTCAACATTTTCATAATGATGATTCATGCAACAAAACAAGCTACTGTACGCTTCTTCAATTCCTTTTTCAGATCCCGAATCTTTCCCTTTGCTGTCTCATAAGAGATCTTGCGCTCATCCGCGATATCCCACAAATTGATCTCTTTCGTAATGTATCTTCGCAAAAGATCTTCATCCGGCTTGCCAAGCGTCTTTAAGGTATTTGCAAAAAGGTCGAACTCCACCTTCATCAGGCAAATGTTTTTATACGCATCGATCACCCTCTCAGATAATTCCACCCCATCCGGCCAACAATCTATCGGTTCATCATTTTTCAAACATTCATAAATCCGTCTCTGGGTATGTATTCTGTTCTTCTGCCCAAATAAAGCATTTGCAGTATTCCGACCAGGCTTCATCGTGCCATATCTTTTTCATCAATCCTCCTCTATCAACTCGTGCTCATGCATGTTTTTTCCGGCTTTTGCATCTGCTATCCGTCGTTCAAGTTCTTCCATATTGGATCTGCTGTAGAATGGATCGACAGATACCTCAAAGGGAATCCTCATTTCATTTCCAAGTTTTACCAGATAAAGATTTATAGCCGTCGACATTGTAAGCCCCAACGCATCACAAGCATATTCCGCTTTCTTCTTTACATCATCGTCTATACGCATACTCAACTGTGCCATATGTTTTGCCTCCCATAAATATGACGTGAATGGATGTAACTTAACTACTATATAATAATATCAGCCCGTTCCATTCTTGAAAATGGACAAACGGTAGACAATTGGTGGACATCCTTCTTTTCCAACTCGCCAGACATATATCTGCTATAGTAGTGATCCAGTGTATCATTGTGCCCCTAGCCACCTAAGAACTTCCGGATTCAAACGATAGCTGCTGTTTACCTCTTTTAGTATTCTTGCCTCTTCCTCTCCTTCAACGTATTGTCTAACTATATAACAGACCTGTATGTATGGCAAAGAGGAATCCGTCACTTCCCAGTTTCTCCCATCGTAAATTCTTTGATATAGCTCATTAATGTACTCGTCATAGAATTCTTCACTACCGGAGTGTTTCAAACGCTCCCATCCTGTGGGCGTCAAGGCCATATCAGTACTCCATATATGATCTGAAAGCTTAATTGCTGATATCTCATCTATTTTGCCCCCCTCTGTAAAATGCGGTGTCATATTACAAAAATCCACACGCACAATAGCAAGTGTTTCATTCGGTGTATCCTCCACTTCCGGGAAAGCCAATTTTACCAGTTCCTGTTCTCCCTCTGTAGTCCTTAGATCCATAAACGCTTCCATAAAGGCATCCGATTCAACATTCTCATCCGATTCCTGCTGATATACAACCATCTTTCGTCCGTCTTTTAAACGCATTGTCAACAAATTCTCCCCTCCGATCTGCGGCCTGGTGATCCGGTGTACTATTTTTGCAAACTCTTCCTTTTCGTAATCTGCAACCACATCACAGTACACCTTGTATAAAATATCGGTTTCCTCAACCGATCCATTTCGGCTGTCACGATTCTCGGAACTCCCTATTGACGCCACCTGCTCCCTATCCACCGGTTTGAGAAAAATGTCTCGATAGGATTCATCCTTTCCAAGTATGTTAAAAATACGCTCCATATCCGACTGTTCCACTGAAACATCCCGATGCGAGAAAAAGACTCCACCATTGATTACGAGTCGCACACCTTCGCATACTTCATCATGACCTTCATGGCGCATTTCTTTATTCAATGCTTCACACAGTATCCCGATCACTTCTCTGTCCGTAATTTCATAATCTCGCATTTCGCAGCAGTAATAATCATCTTCCCCGGAATAAGCGTAATAAAAAACCGGCTGATAGGTTAGCGATATACTATTCACCTGTTCCGGCTGCGCATAGTCGTTTTCTGCATACTGCTTTCCATACCAAACCGCACCGGTAAATATCACACAAAATGCCAGCAGGTATAACACCCCCGGTAATGCCTTGATACAGCAATGCAAGCTACGGGTGTGAATCAGTTCATATAACATATAGACTGCCACAGCAAGTAAGAACATTGCAATGATCGATGACAAATCCGTAGCATATACCAATCGTGTACTGTATAATCCGTTCCAAAAAAGTGTCAGCGGAATCAGACAGACGGAGCATCCCAAAACAGCGCGAAAGAAGCCCTGTATCCGATCCGAAACTGCCGGATGGCCTGCTGTTTCAGCAGGTCGCTTTGTATACAGGTATATTGCCAGTATTCCGATCATAATTCCAACAATAAGCGTGTATAAAAGACTGGATACGCTTTTCAGCGCCGCATAATCCAGTGCCCCGATATGAGCGAGCGGCAAACCGGTGACAATATTGAGCCGCCAGTCTAATATCGTCCAACGTAAGCCGGTATTAAATGTACTAGTATCTTGAAAAACATACAATTCCCATATCACCAGCATCAGACGCGGAACCACAAGAAGGATAACATACATGCATAACGTTGAAAGCCACGTTCCGCTCAACGAGAGCGCCAACAACATCAATGCCATAGTAAATACTGCCCCCGCCATATAACAGCCAAGCGTCAGGAAAAAGCTGTTTTCGTCACCCATTCTGACATTAGGAAGCATCGCTGATAATCCTTCCAAGAGCAATCCCTCAGACAGAAGTATCCCTGCATCGATCGTAAGTACTGCCAATGCATTCGTTAATGCAAAGCTCTTTTTTGTTATCGGCAACGCAAGAATATAGTCGCTCCCGGCCTGTCTGTTCTGCCACGCGAACAGAAAAAACAGCAATGCAGGAGAGACCACAAGAAACACTAAGATCATCGGATAAGAAAGGCGCACAAACGAATAGTATATCCTATCCGAGCTTATCTGCCTCCCAACTGTTTGATCCACATGTAGCAAATATGCAATCTCAATCAATGCCAACAATGCTGTGATCGCTGCTACTGGAAATGATAGTCTGTGCAATGCATCTTTATAGGCGCCTTTATGAAACAATCTGCCATCAGCCTTATTCATCCCGTCCATCTCCCTTCTCTACGATATCGAACGAATATCCAAGTGCCTGTACTTCACAAAGAAACATTTCCTCTAATGCCAGCGGCAGGATTTCCATCAATATAGGATGTTTATCCTCCAAGAAACCGCGTATTTCTTCTTCACTGCCACGCACAATAAGATTTGCTACCGTACCATTTTTTTCGTATTTCACTATATCCAATCCTTCAAATATGCCACGGTCATATTCCTTCTGAAATGCCACTTGTACTTTTAGCAATTCATTCCCTATCAAATCCATGCTCTGATCCAAAAGTATTTTTCCATCATGCAAGAACAAAAGCTGGTCACATAGATCCTGAAGTTCACGCAGAGAATGACTGCTTACTAATACCGTCATAGCCCTGTCTGCCACTTCACAACACAATAGTTTACGCATTGCATCTTTTACTACCGGATCCAATCCGTCAAAACTCTCATCCAGCAAAAGTACTTCCGGTCTAGATGCAAGTGCCATCACCATAGCCGCCTGTCTACGCATCCCTTTTGATAAACTCTGGAGTTTTTTCTTTGGATCCAGGCGAAATGTCTCACACAGAAAATGGAAATAGTCCAGGTCATACGCTTGATAGTATGACTTATAAAACCATGCCATATGTTCCATATCCGCACCGCTTGGGAAATAAGAGTCATCCGCTTGGAAAAACATCTTCTGCTTAACCACTGGATTTTCATATACTTCCTGCCCGTCAACCAGCATTTCTCCTGACACCGGCTTGTAAACGCCACTTATACATCGAAGTAAGGTGGATTTTCCGGCTCCATTGGATCCGATCAGTCCGCAGATGCTTCCTGATGCAATCTTTGTCGTCACGCCTTTCAACACCATTTTGTCCTCAAATCCTTTGGACAGGTTCTTAAGTTCTATCATTCCCCGTCACCTCCGTAAACCTTCTCTATACATTTCAGGATCTCTAATTTATCAATTCCCGCCAAACGAAAATTTCTCAGGTATTTCTCCAGTTCTTTTAATTCTTCCCTATGCTCTCCAGCCAGTACCTGTCTGGCCTCCTGCGCAATGAAGCTTCCTTTTCCCGGAACAGAACACGTGATTCCTCGCCGATCCAATTCTGCAAAAGCTTTCTGTATCGTATTGGGATTGATAGCAAGACTTCCCGCAAGCATACGCACGCTGGGAAGTTTATCTCCTTCACGCAACACCCCGGTTAGTATATAATTTTCCACCTGCCGTATCAGTTGCTCATACACAGGCACGTGACTCAGATTATCAATCTGAAACATAGTAACTCCTCGTATTATTGTGTGTTTACTGTATTACTTCGCATAGTACAGTTTAGTTAAAAAATATCACTTTCGTATTCCTATGTCAAGTATTACCTCGATCCCCGATGGCGTAATTGCGACAGGTCCACCTAAAAAGGCAGACCCGTGATTTCCCTACAACAACTTACTTTTATTCCAGAATACCTTACCTTTTCCAAAAAGGTACCACCTCATATTCTTCAAGAGGAAGCTCCGGAACTCCATACTCGTCATCTTTTCCAAAAAAATCACTATTTCTATCCAAAAACAGTACCGCCCTGACTTCGTGCGGGTCAACTATGATATTAGTAGCTCGTGAATAAACAAACACTTCATTATTAGTCTCTGTTTTCGAATATTGGCGAACCTCATCATTCTCAGGATATCCTTCTTTCCCCGGAGCAGAGACATGAAGCCTTCTAATACTTCCGTCTTCCATCTGGTAAGCTACCGGTACCGGAGGATATACATATTCTGTCCAGGTATTCGTCATCCAACCTGATTCCGAATTATTTTTTACGGTTTCCTGCTTAGGGAAAGCATACTCCACCTCCAGCCGAAGCGCAGTCATAGTAATTCCATCAACCATACCGCCATTTTTGAATTCATAATCAGAAGAACTCGTACAAAGATCTCCATTCCCTTCTGCGATCCATTTAATATCCCATTCCCCCTCTGCTATTGTTTCTATCTCATCAATATGATCCCTCTCAGGATGAAGTGCTTTGGCAAAACTCTTGATAACCAACTCTACATCTTTACCGATCAGTTCCATACTGAAAAAATCGACATAAAACGGAACTGTAAACTCATACCAATCTCCTTGATCTGCTTTTCTAAGCTCTCCACCTATAGAAGATACTTCTTTACCATCGATCAATAACTGCCCTTCTCTTATCAGAACTCGTTCGTTTTTATCAAGCATTTCTCCTTCTATCCGCAGGTTCATAACTATACTATAATTATCAGCTGCAGCCTCAACAAGCGCAACCTTAATCCCTTTATCTTCTATGACAACATTCTCCGGATAGGAAATCGCTTCTGTGTGATAATAGTTGTTTTTGTATTCTTGCTCCGTCTTCTCCGTTCCCTCATTCTCATCAACTATAGTGATCGGAGCTATGCTCTCTGCGGTATTCTTAGATGCAGTTAATTCTTCATCCTCTGTCGTGTCTCCCACTTCTTCCTGCACTTCCGCATTCTCCCCCTTCTTCGGCATTGTAGCGAAACATATCCCTACAATCGCAACTACAACCAGCGAAACAACGCATATCCAAAATGCCGGTTTCTTATGATTCAGCACATTCCTCACCCTTTCTTTTATATTGCCCTCACCAAAAGCTAGGGGACAGACCATTACAAGTTTCTTTTGAATGCTGTTTTCGAGCAGTGCTGCAGCATATGCCTTCCTGTCTTTAATATCAAACCCTGAAATAGTCTTTTCATCGCAGGCATATTCAATATCCCTGGAAAGAAGGCTGTATGCAAGCCACATGAGTGGATTGAACCAATACACACAAAGTAAAAGATACGCAAACGGTTTCCAGAGATGATCCCCGCGTTTTATATGTGAATGCTCATGTGCTATAACATAAGCGATCTCCCCTTCATCGATATCTAAAGGCAGATAGATCCTCGGCCGGATCATCCCTAATATAAATGCCGTCGCTGTCCTGTCGCTCAGATAGATATTGTCCTTATACTTTACGGCTTCCAACATGCGATGCTTAAGCTTTATGTACGAAAACAAACTGAACATGAGCATCAGACCTGCACCTGTTACCCAGATATATCCGGCTATCTCAAAAATAGAAAGCTCTCTTTTAACAGGTTCCGTGTTCTTCCCCTCATCATCATAAATATACGTTGCTGCTTCCTGATTATCCTCAGTCACTGTCACCGGCATAGGATTCGATCCTGCCCAAGTTACCTGCCCCTGTCCGGTGCTCCGGTCCATAACCGATACTTCGATGCTCTCAATCTTTTGATCCATCCCACGCGGGATCAGACTGAACGCACTCTCTATTGGAACCGGTATCACCAGCCTTAAAGCAACGATTGCCCAAAGAAGCATCACACACCATTTAGGTGCCTTCTTAAGAAGTATACGCGCTGCGATCACAGCAATTATCAGTATGCTCGCCGATACATTTATATTCAGTATTTTCAAAAAGATCTGGCCCATCAGCTTTCCTCCGCTTCATCGATCATCCTTCGTATCTCTTCTGCTTCTTTGGGAGTAAGCTTTCTGCCCTTTGTAAATGCAGCAATAAATGCCGGCAGCGAGCCGTCAAAGGAATCATTCACAAACTGCTCACTCTGTAATGAACAGAATTGCTCTCTGGATAAAACAGAAGTTACTGTTCCTCCGTTATTCTGAAACACGCCCTTAGCACAAAGCTTTCGTATCACGTTATGTGTGGTTGTTCTTGCCCATCCGAATTCCTCCGCCGTAAGCTTGACCAGCTCATGGCTTGTAATAGGCTCCCGTTCCCATATCATCTCTGCGAATCTGCTCTCGATAACTCCAAGCTGTATATCTCCCATGATCAACCTCCTTTTTGTCGACAGACCATCAGTGATAGTCTACCAAAAGACTATCGCTAATGGTCTGTGTTGTCAATAGGTCTTTTGCATTCAAAAAACTATTGTATATCGTATCGTTATACACTATAACATATATAGATTTTATGAAAGAAGGTGAAGCTAATAGCTAAAACCGCTAATGTACTTGCAGCACGAATAGAGCCCGAAGTAAAAGAAGAAGCTGAAAGCATTTTAAACCAGATCGGAGTACCTTCATCTGTAGTTATAAATATGCTTTATAAACAGATCATTTATACAAGAGGGATACCCTTTGCCCTGACACTAAATCACGAACCGGTTTCCCGTGAAGAAATGACAGACCGGGAATTTGATTCTATGATCGAAACAGGCTTGGCACAGGCAAAGGCCGGTAAGGGGCGTTCAACCTCCGATGTTGCTAAAAGCATTAAGAAAAAAATGGCTCAATCACAAATTCTATGTGATGGCTGATTCCTGACATACTCCTTCCGGCTCATATCCATGATCTTCAAGAAGAAGTATTCATCATCGGGATAGCCGTAACCGTGTCGACGGAGGGTCTTGATCTTCTGATTGATA
>JAGBMJ010000135.1 GCA_017634975.1 Lachnospiraceae bacterium
CACGATCATGCAGGTTTTTAGCGATATGAGCAACCGCCTCACTGTGCCTGTATCCGTTCTTGTGGCTTAAAGCCGACCTTCTCAAGTGTCGCGAGGTCCTTCTTTCTCGCATTCTTCAATATCCAGAATTCTCCGCGCTTTTCCATCTTCAACGCCCTGGCCTTCAGCAACAGATCGTTGATCGAAGTGGTGTTATCGTGGAGCTTCCGCTGCGCTTTGATCATTTCCTGATGGATCTGACCAACGACCAGCATAATGAAGGCGAATCCCTGTTCTTCGTAGTAGTCCTCAAACTTCAGGTTGTTGAAATCAGCACGATTCTTGATGTACTGATAAAGCGTTTCAATGCCCCAGCGTTTTTTGTAGGATTCAAACACATCCTGAGCCGATTTGGAACTGTTGGTTTGGAGAACATACACACCAAAGAATTCTTTCTGTTCCTCAAGCTTTTCCGGAGTATATCCTTTCTTTCCCTGGTCAATGCAGCGTTGGTAATTGAACCGGCACTTCTCGTTCTCGTCGATGTCCATGAACACGAGGATCCGCCTTGTATCAGAGACTTTTCTCTCGTAATACTGGATGCGGGAATGCTTCTTGCCGGAACGATAGTAGAAACTGCCGGTGTACTTGACCCGAGCCATGGCCTCTTTGAACGAATTCAGATGAGATGGTACCGGGATGATGTAACTGTTTCCGTTCTGGGAGAACAGCTTCAAATTGGTCTCGCTGTAGAACCCTCTGTCTACGATGAACAAGATATTGTTCATCTCCAGCAAATCGACCAGATCGTCAATTGTTGACTTATCGTTGCAGGAACCGCGATACATTCTCGCAAATAACGGTTTCCCGGTATTCACGTCGTATCCCATTAACAGGTTCACCTGATCCTCGCCCAGAGAATTGAACTTGTACCCGGCTTCAGCCATATCATTCTCATCCGAGCAGGAACGAATCGCATGACCGTCAATGGCGACCTCGGACGAAGAATGAACAAGGAGATTCTTCTCATAGTTGACAACCCGGGTTGTCCTTCTCCCCAGATCGTCCAGCATGCTTCCGATGGCGGTTCTACCCATCTTGAAGGGATAGTTGCGGTAATTCACAGAAAGCCAGCTTTGCTCGTAAAAATCATGGATTTGATCTACATGGACAAAGTCATTCACGAACAGCACCGAGGCAGTAGCAAAGATCTGACATGCACGATCCAACGGAAAACAGCCTTCCAAATCCCTGCGGATGTTTACAGCGATCTGATCGACAAGTGCATACTGACCGTATTCCAGAACGGTGATCTCATCTTCAGGTTCCGGATGATCCTTGCTGACGTAATTCTTGTTGGGAATAAAGCCCTTATCCGGCACGATCTTACCGATGCATTTATCGGTCTTCTTTCCCCATCTGCCGCTCGGCAGTTTTATGGAATGGTAGGAGTAGACGTAATAATGGCCACTGATTTCCTTTATCTCGGTGCAAATGTCCGGTCGGTACTTACGAACGTTTTCCGGAATGGAACTGGGCTTCCTTTGCATGGCTTCCGCCCCCCTGGTCATATCGGTAATATCACTAAGGAAATTGTACCATACAGAGCGGAAAAATGCAACGGAAAAATGCTGATCCATCCTTATTTTTCAATGAGTTCCCGACTTTTGGATTACCTCCCGAAGGTACGTCCCAAGGATATAAAATCCCTAAATTACTGAATGATCGTGCTTAACGTTCTCCATGGCGTATACATAGAATCCGCCATGGATACTCTTGACCATGGTACCCCTTGGCTTGAACTTCAGAATTTCTGCCGGCACTGCATATTTCCCGCTGGAATCGCTCATCTGCGCACATCCTTCCGTATA
>JAGBMJ010000136.1 GCA_017634975.1 Lachnospiraceae bacterium
ATCAATCAGAAGATCAAGACCCTCCGTCGACACGGTTACGGCTATCCCGATGATGAATACTTCTTCTTGAAGATCATGGATATGAGCCGGAAGGAGTATGTCAGGAATCAGCCATCACATAGAATTTGTGATTGAGCCTTCTTTTTTATACTTGTGTTGACTTTTTGTGCCAGATGTGAGACATTATATTTGGTTGACGAAACAAACTGTCTCATAGAAGAAACTATATAACTTTTCATCCTTTTTTCAAGAGTATGCAAACCATTTGAGACACTAATAGGGAAATATGTATCATGAGAAAAAAAACGGAAGCCGTAAGTGCTCTTATAAAAAAAGCGTTCATAGAGCTTATGAACAAGAAATACTATATGGATATCACCGTAACTGATGTTGTAAATGAAGCCGGTGTCGCACGTGCGTCATTTTACAGAAACTTCAAATCTACAAACGATATCCTTGAAAGCTTAGTGGATGATATAACTGCTGATATTAAAGAAACACTTTTACCGGTTTTCAGTTCAGATGATGAGGAATCATGGCGGGAATTCCTCTTTAATCTTATATACACCTTCCGCTCCAGGCAGAAAAAACTGATCATCAATTATCCTACTAATATCCCTATTATTCTGGAAAAAATGAATGATCATCTCGTGTATTCTCAAGACAGCATCCACTATACGAATATACGTGAGAAGTACTATTTGATAGCCAGATTCGGTCTCATCTTTATGGTGCTCAAAGGCTGGACTGACAGTGGTATGAAAGAATCTCCCGAGGATTTGATCAATTATCTGATGAGCCTGATCCTTGCAATCTAAGGTTTTGCTGTACTAATCCGACCTTTCGCATTAGACCAATATCAATTTTACTATAGACTGATGATACAGAACTGCACTTACAGTTCGAAAGAAACTAGACAAACCTTAAATAGATGCACATATGTTGCTTACCGCATTTCCTGGCATGAAACATAATCTTTATCAGAAAATAATCGATAAACTTAAAGAGAATAAATAATATTTTACTTAATTTTGAAAGGAAATAACACCATATGACCAATAACACAGAACTAATACTACCAACTGCCCCTTCAAAAACGGAAGACGATTCCATGCTTCTCCAAAGGATGCACGAAAAAATTGAGCCATGGCAAAACCTTGTAATTAATTACCAATGTGCCATTATGGAAGTGGAAACAAAGTTTAGGGTTCTGAATAACCGACTTTCCATGCAAGGGGAAAGAAATCCAATCGAATCCATTAAGACACGCATTAAACAACCGGACAGCATTCTTAAAAAAATTAAAAAATACGATCTTCCAATGACAATTGAATCTGTTGAAAACAACATTTTTGACGTGGCGGGCGTAAGGGTAATCTGTTCTTTCATTGATGATATCTATGAGATAGAAAAACTGTTTCTGGAACAAGAGGATATTGAACTGATAAAGCGAAAAGATTACATCGAAAACCCTAAGCCAAGTGGATACAGGAGTTTGCACCTTATTGTCCGCACTCCCATCTATACAGAGAATGGCAAAAAGAATATGTTCGTAGAAGTCCAACTTCGCACAATTGCTATGGACTTTTGGGCAACTCTAGAGCATAAGCTCCGCTACAAGAAAAACATCGATCCGGATTTAATGCAGGAACTGTCTGATGAACTACAGTCTTGTGCAGAAGAAAGCAGTCAAATGGATTTCAGGATGCAAGCAGTTAGAAAAAAACTTGACAACGCCCACTTATCCGAAAAGCAACAGACTCTATAATATACTTAATGCTTTTTCCTTATTTGTCATGATTATTTTCCTTTCCGGGCTCTGCCCTGCGAGGTAATTATCCTCGAATGTTAAAAAGTTCATTGATGTAACCGCAGCGGTTTCATCTGATAGTGCAAATATATCACTTCTTAGATGTTATATCAATAGTTACATCAAAATAATTTTTAAAAAAATAGTGACTATAAATCTTTCGACTTTTAGCCACCGTTTTTATATCAAAACACGCTTATTTTAAATATGTTTTTGTTACGAAAAAGCCCCGATGCGCTATGTCATCAGGGCTCATTCTCTTCTGACGGCTTATCCTTCGGATCAATAAATATGGCCGTATAAATCGTTAGCTTTGTCAAGGTCGATACGACTCCTGCGGCATTCTTTTACAAACCCTTTTGTCTCACTGTAAAAACGCGGAAGTATCAGATCAACCAAAAGCCCTGGCAAAAGCAGTTTCACCATAGATTCCGGCCTTCCACCGACAGAGGTTTCCTTTACACTTTCACCATAATATTATTCATCTTGAGCGCTGTAGTATAAGAAAACTCTTTGGCCATTTCCATGATCATCCTTATACCCATACTGCTTGTTTTATCTTGCTGTTCATAGACGGTCTCATAATAAACCTTCGGATTAAATCTGCTGCAGTTATCACGGATCCGCAAAATCACCTCATCGCCTTTACACACCAGCCGCGTTTCCATCCTGCAATTTTTTCCACTTTGAAATCCGTATGTTATCGTATTTTTGATCAGTTCCTCCGCTGCAAGTGATACAATATACGCTTTCCTTCTGGCTACCCCTTTTCCGATGCAGAGGTCATAGACCCTTTTAGAAAAATCCACTGCATCTTCCACAGACTGCGGTTCTGCCGTAACCTCATCTTCCGCCTTTATACCAAAGTTTTTCGGCAGCATCAGCCACCAGTCCCACCCGATCCCGAATCGTCGATTTACGATAAGTATGAACAAAGGCAAAAGCAGGACCATCATCCACTGTGCAAATGCTACTCCCGAAAAAACCGCATTCAGCAATACAGCATCCGTATAGCCTTTCGCTTCCGCATAACCGACAATACTATTAACCATGAAATACACAAGTACCACATCATCCAGAATGTAGATTGCGCTGGCCGCCATGATCCTTTTGGTCGTTTGAAAATAGTTTGCCAGCTGAGCCGAAACCGCCTGCCCCAAAAGACCGATCATATATGCCCCCAGGGCTATTCTGGCAACCGGAAAGACCTCTTCATTTTCTCCAAGATAAAAGCGTATAATGCCCTTGCAAAAGGTATTGTTACTGATCCCTAAGCCAAGTACCAATAAAACCATCCCTACCGCCACTGTTGTAAGCAGCATCGTTTTCCGGATATGTTTTTTATCCTCTTCCGCATAAAAAATATTACACATTACCGACATCGTTCCGGCAATGCCAAAAATAAACGCATTCAGTACATAGTTGATCTGATTCTGCATATGATATGCTGCATACCCCACAGACGTTAACGATATTCCGAGCATACCGTTGATAAATCTGCTCTTTACCGAGGAGGTGAATTTATTGACAGCCCTTGGCAGTCCCTTGTAAAAAATATCTGCTCCCGTACGGATCGACGGCTTTACCAGAGACGGTTTTAATAAGACGTCACTCTTTCGATAATAAAGCAAAAGATACGTTAACGAAACGTAATAGCTGATGGATGTCGTAAGCCCCATATGGAACATCCCGCCATGCAAACAATACACTACGGCAAGATCCAGGATAATATTGCTTACCGTCATCAGGATCGTAGCCGTCAGCACATGTTTTCTCGCCCCTTCAATATTTAACCCCTGCGTAATGATATTCCATAGCATCTGTCCGGGTACACCGATCATAATCCCGATCATATAAAGCCTGCTTGTCTCGTAGGCCGGATTCTGTTCGTCTATACCTAATACCCCGATCGCCAAATGACTGAATAAGATAAAGGAAGTGCTGAAGATCACAGAGACAAAAACACATATCGTCAGAGCCATGGAAAAGATTTTTTTTGCCTCTTCCACTTTTCCATGACTGAGACGATCCATACAGACGATCTGCCCCCCATTACTGATCAGCCCGCTGAACATGGAAATGGCAAATGTAAGCGGAGCCATCAGAGAGCTGGCGCTGATATCTAACGCCCCCATCGTATGCCCAACCACCACTCCATCTACCACAACACCAAGCACGTTTACCAGATTCGTCGCAAAAAAACCGATAAATGTGAACACAAAGATCTGCAAGGTCAACGATGTCTGCAGCCGAAATCCTGTTTTTCCTGATGTAGTATTATTCATTCTCTGTTGATCCTCTTTCCGGCTGGGCGGATTGCCTCCATCGGGCACACCAGCAGACACAGATGACAGCCGACACATTTTTTTCCATCCAGTTTCGGTTTACGTTCTACGAAACGGATTGCCTGATGACCGCCATCCTCGCAGGAGATGGCACATCTTCCGCAGCCGATACATTTATCGTAGTCAAATGCAGGGAACAAAACGCTATCCCTCTCCAGCACATCCGTTGACGCACTGACTTTGTCCAGCCCTGCACCGACAATATCCTTAACCGACCGGATGTTCCTCTGTGCCAGATAATAATTCAGTCCGGCCTTCAGATCATCGATGATACGGTATCCATACTGCATGACCGCCGTAGTGATCTGTATGCTTCCTGCTCCCAGCAGAATAAATTCCAGGGCATCCCGCCAGGTCTCGATCCCGCCCATACCGCTGATATGCCTGCCCTGCAATGCTTGATTCTGCCCCAGCTCGGAGATAAACCGAAGCGCGATGGGCTTCACTGCATTACCGCTATAGCCTCCGATCGCGGATTTTCCGTTTACTGCCGGTGCCGATACATACGTTAACGGATCCACGCCGATGACAGACTTGATCGTATTGATCGCCGCTACACCATCTGCGCCTCCCCTTACCGCTGCTTCCGCAGCCGGACTCATATTCGCCACATTCGGTGTCAGTTTTGCCAATACCGGTATGGTCGTACTTCGTTTCGCCGCTCTGGTATACCTCTCTACCAGTTCCGGGATCTGTCCGATATCGGATCCCAAACCTCCCTCCATCATATTCGGGCATGAAAAATTGAGTTCCACGGCACCCGCCCCGTTTTCTTCACAAAGTCTCGCAAGTTCTTCCCACTCTTTTTCGTCCTGTCCCATAATGGATGCCAGAATGAATTTCGTCGGATAGTTCTTTTTCAGCCGGCGGAAGATCTCCATATTTTCTTCCACTGTGTGGTCAGACAGCTGTTCAATATTCTTAAACCCAAGGATCGTCCCGTTATCCCCGGTGATTGCCGAAAAACGGGGAGATGCCTCATGAATATCCATGGAACAGATGGTTTTAAAGCACGCGCCTGCCCAGCCGGCTTCAAAAGCTCTTGCACACATATCATAAGTAGACGCGACCACCGAGGAAGAAAGCAGAAACGGGTTTTCCAGAGGAATGCCGCACAGATCACATTTCAGCCGATCTTCCTCCGAAGGGATCTGAATCTCTGCCAGGGGGCGTACTTCTTTCTCCAATCTTTCGATCAACTTCCGGATCGGTACTTCTCCGGGTCTGACACAGGCTTTCTCGCAAAGGCCATCACAATCAGTGCAAGGATCAATTCCCGGCAGGGACAATGCTGCAACATCCTCATTATCAAACCAGATATGCCGCAGGATGGTTCCCGTATCCATCTTCGGACAGGCCGCTGAACATGGCGCATCCTTGCACAACAGACAGGACATCATTTCGGTACGTTTGATCATCTTTCTCGCCAACATGTAAACACACCTCCCTTGATTACTCTTACTCCGTAACCTTCACCGGCAGGGAGCCGGATACTTCCACGGCGCCAAATACCGCCCCGAGCGCTGCCGGGAGATTCGGTGCAAATGCACTGCCTGCGCCGCTTGTCGGCGGTATGGTGCGCATCGCGCCGGAACCATACGCCAGAAGGATTGCATCTGCATTTGCATAGGCTGTCACATCATACGGCAGCTGCGAACTGATCACACATACGGTCTGTCCCTTCTGATAGCACTGTTCGATCACGCGGTTTGCGATCACCATCGGATATCCCGCATCCTTGGACGGATCCATCGCTCCGGCACTCTGAACATTACTGATCACCACCACATGGTCTGCGGCTCCTGCAGCAGCCAAGCAATCTGCTTCGGTATCCTTCGAAACCACCATGTTCATAAACACGGCACTCTCCGGCACGAAGCCGCTCTGCTTTAAGTTCTGTTCCGCATAGGCGCCTGCTCCGACATACGCCGAACCGGTAAACAATAACAACACCTTCTCATTTTCCTTCACCTGTACCGGATAAGCCTGATTTTCATTCTTATATACGGTCAGTGCCTCGGCCATGATGTCCCAGGCTGCCTTGCGGTGTGCTTCGCTGCCGACCCCCGCTTCCGCTGCAGCCACTTTCTCCGGTGTTGCAGCAAAATCTGTCTGCGAAAGCAAACCGCTCTTCTCCTTCATCCGCAGGATACGGAGAACGGAATCATCAATACGCGCCGGATCGATCCTGCCTTCTTTGACCAGCTGCACCGTGCGCTCGATCATCGCATCCACCTTTGCCAGATCTTCTGCCGAATAAACCGCCTGCGGGAGCAGGATATTTACTCCTGCATTGATCGTCAGGATCAGGGTATCATCCGTTGAAAAGTTTTTGGAGATCGCGTCCATCTCCAGCGCATCTGACATGATCACTCCCTCAAAGCCCATCTGCCCGCGCAGGATGTCTGTCAGTATTGTTTTGGACATCGTCGCCGGAAGATAGATCTGCTCACCGGTACTGATCGATGTATACGTGCCCGTTTCAATCTGCGGATACTGGATATGCGCTGTCATCACCATCTCTGCGCCGTTATCGATTGCCGCTTTAAACGGGATCAGCTCATTGACACTTAACTGCGCCAGATTGCGATTCACCATGGGCAGACCGGTATGACTGTCCGTATCCGTATTTCCGTGTCCCGGAAAATGTTTCAGGACACTCATCACGTTCTCCTGGTGCAGCCCCAGCATAAAAGCGGAACCATACGCTGCTACCTTCATCGGATCATCGCCGAAGGAACGTGTACCGATCACCGGATTGGCCGGATTATCATTGACGTCCACGACCGGTGCCAGATCCGTATTGATTCCCAGAAGGGCCAGCTCCTGTCCGGTGATCCGTCCCATCACTCTTGCATTATCCGGATTGCCGGTTGCTGCTAGTGCCATATTGCCCGGTCCGGTCGTACCATCCCCGAGACGCGCCACTCTTCCACCTTCCTGATCCGCGCATACCAGCAGCGGTATTTCATTCCCGCCGGTGCGGTTTGCACTCTGCATATCACTGATGAGCCGTATGGTTTTTCCGGCTTCTTTACAGTTCTCTGCAAATACTACGACGCCTCCCACGTGCCGATACGCCAGATAGCCACGGACCGTATCATTCAGTTCCGCCAGTGGCTGTGCCGTACCATCTTCCGCTGCCCACCCCCGCAGAGACAACACCATCATCTGCGATACCTTGTCTTCCAGAGTCATTCCGGCCAGGATCTTCTCCGGCAGATCTTCCTTTCCGGCCATAGCCGTAAGCGGTACAGCCTGTATCAACATCGTCAGTATCAGCAAGATCGCCAGTCCTTTTTTCGCTTGTCTTTTCATTCCTTACCCTCCTGCTCATATTTTTATTAAACAGGATCTTCTGCTTTGGATACCGCATCGGGACACCGCACTGACGTTTTCCCATAATGCGCCTCTGCACAAATATCCTTATTATCAATTATACGCTCAAAAGTGCAAGCAAAGTGCAAGCGCAGTCAAAAAAACCTGTCGCGGATAATCCGCAACAGGGCTTATAATTCAATCCTATGTTTTTATGCCGATTTTTTAACTTTATAGTTCCTTATCCATCACATCCTTAAGGATTTTTTCTGCATCTGCTCCTGCGATATCCAAACCGGTTGCCTTGATCTGCCGGATATGTTCTATCCCGTAAAAATTCTGTGCCAGAGCTTTGATATATCCATATCCGAACTCCTCAGGGCAATAATTCCCACCCGCAGTCGTAATGTAACACAATTCTTTCGCCTTGCATAATCCTCTGGGATAGCCTTCCGGGGTATACTCAAATGTAATCCCCAAAACATTGATATGCTCAAAATACTGCTTTAGCACTGCCGGAAAAGACAGATCCCAATAGGGTGCTGCTATAACGATACTATCCGCTTCGGCAAACTGCCTTGCAAACGAAAACATTGCATCCGAAAACCGGCCACCGGCGATCAGCTCATCCCGTTTTCTCAAATATGTCTCATCCGTCATGGGCAGCTCTGCATTTTCCAGTCTCACTTCCGTAACCGGTTCACCTTTCTTTGAAAGATACGCATCTGCTATCCTCTTTGTTCTGGATCCCGCCCTGACACAGGCATTGATATAAAGTATCATTCTCTGCCTCTCCTTTTCTTTTCCGTCCTGTCATTTGCTGTTTCTTCCTTAACCGTCCGAAGGAAAGCTGAACTGACAACAGAATAAATACCATATGTGATCAGTGTTCCGAAACACACATCCGAAAGGAAGTGGTTTGTCATATGAATTCTGTTATAACCATAAATAATGACAAAGCACAGTGCTATAGCAAAACAGATCCTGTTCTTCTTCTCGGAACGTTTTTTCAGAACATCCGAGAGCATCGGCAGTGAAAACATCATGCTTGCTATTGTCATATTGCCGCTGGGCCAGCTCTTAAAACTATCATTCGAACCGGCAAGATTCGGAACCATCTGCCACCAGTTTCTGAATTCCGACATGGGATCCTCAAGGGTGAGAAGATACTTATATCTTGGTCTTGAAGCCACTTGTTTCAGCCAGAGATTGACATTATCAGAGACGATACCCGCTGCCAGTATCGCAGTTCCGGTCATGATCAGTTTGTCCGGGTCTGCATCATCAAAAACACGGAAGCACACAATAGGAACCCAGGCATATAACACTACCCAGAAGCCCCAGCTCATGAAAGATAACAATGGTGATGACTCTCCTGCAGCATATCCAAACAGTTCTCTTACCTTTGCTCCGTTATAGCTGTTGCTGTAATATACCGCCATAAAATAGGAAAGGATCATGATCACGACAGCCAGCATCCTGAAACGTTCTCCCTTCCTGACCAGTCCCTTATAAATACACATCCCGGCTGCCGGATATAAACAATAAGAAAAATACGAACCATAAGTTGCAAAGAAAGCGCCAATGTCGTTTTTGTTTGCAAGCGCCACATTAATGCTGTAATCAAAAAACGATCCGACAATGATTCCCAGTATACAGATTGCTATGACCGCATACGCATATCCCTTAGGAACCGCCATGATTCTTTTGTTATCCATATACAACCTCCTGCTTATTCATTTCCGCACATGATGTTTATGCTTTCTTCTGTCCCGTCTCTTCCGACCCGTTGTACTTAAAACACAGCATTGTAAGATCATCAAACTGATCTGCCCCCGCCACAAATGCATCTACCCCTTCGCTGACATGGGTCAGGACATCTTTCGGCGCAGCATCGGGATCGCAATTCAACGCCTCCAGCATACGCTCCGATCCAAACAGTTTCTTATCCGCATTTGTCGCTTCCGCTACACCGTCCGTATACACAAACAGGCTGTCTCCAGGATGCAGTTCAAAACTCTGTTCCCGGAAAACCATCCCCTCCATAAGTGCTACTGCCGGGGAATGCTTGTAGGTCACCAGTTCATACTGCTGTCCGGCTCTGCGCAGCGCCGGATGTTCGTGACCGGCATTTGCCGAGACCCCTTTTCCGCTGGAGATCTGTATGACGGCTGCCCATACTGTCACAAACAATCCCGCTTCATTTCCCTCACATAACTGGTCATTTACGTTGGCCAGAGCCTCTGCCGGAGACTCCCCGTTTTGCAGATGTGACTTGATCAGCACTCTCGAAACCATCATAAACAACGCCGCAGGAACACCTTTGCCGGATACATCTGCCATGACCAGTCCGATATGATCGTCATCGATCAGGAAGAAATCGTAAAAATCACCGCCGACCTCTTTGGCCGGTGTCATGCTGGCATAGATATCAAATTCCGGCCGTTGCGGAAACGCAGGAAACAGTTTTGGCAGCTGGCTGGTCTGTATATCCGTTGCCATGTTCAGTTCTGCTCCGATCCGTTCCTTCTCCGCCGTAGCGCGCTTCACCTGATCTACATACTGCAGTGTTTTGGCAGACAATGCCGCAAAGGACTCCGCCAGTACCTCGATCTCATCACCGGTACGATACGTATCTTCCATACAGAACTGCAGGTCTTCCCCGCCCAGTGCACCCACGCGGTTCGTGATTGCCTCTAACGGCCTGACCATCCGCTTGGAGAGTATGAGTGAAGCACCAAATCCAAGCACGGAAGCAATGATCAGCAAAACAGCTATTATGAGCTTTGCATTGGATACGTTTTTATCATAAACATCCCTTGCCCCGTTCAGGATACCGTCATATTGTGTCTCCATCGCGAGTGTCGGGCTATCCACCAGCGATTTCGGTACGATAGACAGGATCGCCCATCCGACGTTTGCGATCGGTGCGCCGACTGCATAATACTGCTCATCTCCGGCATCTATGATCTGAAGACCAGTGTTTTCGCCCAAAGCATCCCGTACAAGCGATGCAACCTCCGGGTTCTGCACTTCTCTCAGATCCATTGCCGCCACCTCGGGTGTTAATTTAAATGCCCCCTCTGTCTGCGGCGAATAGATCAGATGTCCGTTTTGATTGACGATCACTACTATACTGCCATTTCCGGACATATTCTTTGCCGCATCTGCCATATCGTTTAAGAAAAGATCCGCTCCGACAACGGCGATCAGCTTTCCGTTGTGATATACCGGCATCGAGCACATGATACTGATCTCGCCGGTAAACAGATCGTTTGTCACATCCGTAAAATACAATCCTCCGGTTTCAATTGCACCGGTATACCATACACGTTCACGGATCGGGATGGTGACGATCTTTCCGTTTTCGTCAAATTTGGATCCGGAGTGATCATCCACCAGCAGCATCACGCCGTCCGGCAGTGCCACGTAAACCGAATCCACCTTCGCATTTCCGTAAAGTGCCATCATCATATCCGACAGATTCCCGAGTAATCCCAGTTTCTGCGCCAGTACAGGATCCGCAGGATCAACACCGCCTTCCGTAAGGAGCTGGACACTCGAGGCACCGTCATTTTTCCGATCCGGCAGCGGAATATCCTTCGCAGTGTAATCTTCCGGCGCCGCAAAAACCCGTTCCGTATAATAAGCGACAGATTCTACTACTCCGGCAGTATCGCCGAACAGATTGTCGGCCAGTTCCGCCTGAAGCTGCGTGCTGCTGACCAGATTGGCGTCCACCACCGCCCCCATCGTCGTCTGCGAGATCTGCAGGATCGATTCCTTCTGCTGTTCATTCGTTTCCGTGACCAGCTCATTCAGATCCGTCATCTGATGCAGAATGACTACCGAATACACGATCATGACCAGCAACATGGAGTAAAGCACCAGGTTAAATACTTTCTGCCGGATTCCGCCGATAACAAATTTTCCGTATTTTTTCATATCACTTCACCTTCTCATCTGCGTTCAGCTTTTTTCTTTTCCCCGGCCGTAAAGATTGTTCTTCATCTTTCACCTCCAAAAAGCGTATGTGAACTCTATACTTAAATATACATCATAAAGTGCAAGTAAAGTGCAAGCGCCTCCCCCGCAAGCTTTCATAAAAAGAAGCCCCAAAACAGCAATATTTATTACTACAACGGGGCTTATAATCCAATCTTATGTTTTTATGCTAATCTCCACCCTGTTCTTCCGTTCTGCTTCATCATAGGAATAGCGGATCTCTTCTGCAGTTCCGCTCAGCATTGCCAGAGACAGCTCATTTTTCGTATACCGGATATCAAAAGGTTCTCCTCCGTAACACAGTACGATCCGTGTACCACCGTCCTGCATAGAATACTCCACCACGATATGGATCTGCGGATCCGCAAGCTGCGGGAGCAGGATCTGCTGTACCGTTTCCTCGATTGCCAGCCGGATCCGGTTTCTCTCTGCTGACGGCACATCATTCTTCAGCAGATAATTATCCAGTTCCGCATTGAATGCGATAAAATCATAATCCCGGCTGGTCACCTCCATCTGAAAGACTTTCAGTCTTCGGATGAAACGGCGTGTCCGTTCCTGCTTCGGATGCTCAAAGATCTCTTCCGGTGTTCCCTCCTCACAGATGCCCCCGTCATCCATATAGATAACGCGGTTCGAAATGGCTCTTGCAAAACCCATCTCATGGGTCACGATCATCATGGTCTTACCTGACTTTGCCAGACCCCGGATCACGGCCTGCACCTCAGAGACCATCGTGGGATCAAGTGCGCTCGTCGGCTCATCCAGAAGGATCACCTCCGGATCCATACAAAGGGTTCTCGCGATCGCCACACGCTGCTTCTGCCCGCCCGACAGTTCATCAGGATAGGACAGCGCCTTATCCGCCAGCCCGACGCGTTTTAACAGTTCCATGCCTTTGTCATAGGCTTCCTGCCGGTTCTTATTCAAAAGGTCCATTGGGGCGATCATCAGATTTTCGATCACCGTCAGATGTCCGAATAGATTGAAGGATTGAAAGACCATCCCCATCTTCTGCCTTGCCTTTTTTACATCATACCCCTTTGCCGTGATGTCTTCACCATTTACCAGGATCTGTCCGTCGGTTGGTTTTTCCAGCAGATTAATGCAACGGATCAGCGTGGACTTTCCCGTTCCCGACGGTCCGATCACAGAGATCACATCACCGTCCCTGACCGTAAGGGATACATCCTTTAAGGGTGTCACACTGTCGTATTCCTTTTTCAGATGTCTGATCTCAATCATCGGTACGCACCCCCTTTAACACTTCTTCCCGCTCCCGCCTTTTCGGGTTGATGAACTTTTCTGCCAGACCGGTCAGGAAGGTGAACAGCCCGCCAAGGATAAAGTAGATCACAGCTACTGCGATCAGCGGGAAAAAGGCTTCATATG
Organism: Lachnospiraceae bacterium; assembly: GCA_017634975.1. Lineage (GTDB taxonomy): Bacteria > Bacillota > Clostridia > Lachnospirales > Lachnospiraceae > NK4A136. Next base: position 12,871 of record JAGBMJ010000136.1, read on the forward strand.
TACGTCCGCGAACGATATCTCCCATCTTGGTCAGGTCCTGTACCGCGATATATCCGACAATGGCTGTCGCTTTCAGCAGCGCCACGATCTCCCCCTTATAGGCCGGCAGAAAATGCGGTATCGCCTGCGGCAGGATGATACGGAAGAAGGCATAGGTATCCCCGTACCCCAATGCCAGCGCTGCCTCCTGCTGTCCTTTATCAACGGCTCCCACGCCCATTTTTAACATTCCGTACACCCCCGAACCAAATACCAGTGTAAACGCTATGACCGCTACAACCGTTCCGCTGACCTCCACTTTGGCAAAGATCACATAATACAGGATCATCAGAAGCACTACCACCGGCATCCCCTGTACCAGCCATACGTAGAAGCCCGCGATCTTATTCGCCGCCGGATTGCCGTTCCGGCATCCCATATAGAGTAAAAAGCCCAGTGCCGTTCCGAACAGAACGGAGAGCAATGTGATGACCAGTGTCGTGGCGATTCCCTGCAGGAACAGTTTATATCGGTCTTCCCTTAAAAATGTCTTGCGAAAGCTGTCTTTCAATCTGCCCGGGAATGTCTGATCCACCGTTTCTTCCGTCTGTGAGCGCACGATCAGCACATACGAAGCCGGAAGGTATTCCACAAAGTCCATCGTCTCTTTCCGTTCATCAGTGATCACGATGGAACCGCAGCCGATATCCGCCTTGTCGGAACCTACCGAAGACAATACCGCTGAAAAATCCATCGGCGTAAACTCTACATGAACATCCAGCTCACGAGCGATCAGCAGGATCGTCTCGACATCCAGTCCCAGAAGTTTGCCATCCTGTCCGACGTAACTCATCGGTTCCAGCGCATCACAGGCAGCCACTCTTACAGTACCGTTGGATCCCTGCCAATCCTGCTGCAGCAGCGTTTTCGCACTGTCATCCGCACCGGTCCATTTTTCCCAAAGGGCATTCTTCGTCTCCTCCGGGATACGGTCGTATGCCGCCTGCCATTCCGTACAGCGTCCGTCACCTTTGGCAAATGCCAATCCGAAAGACGTCTCTCCCAGACTTTCCGGAAAAACGGCCAGTTCCGGATTGCGGTTTACCGCAAGCACCGCCACCGCATTGTTCATAAGACCGGCATCACTTTTGCCGGTTTTCACCGCAAGCATCATATCCGGCATGGTTGTAAAATAGGTGAATTCTTTTACATCCGAAACTTTGGAAGAGATCAGTTCCTCAAACGGCGCCCCGGTCAGCATAGATATGGTCTTTCCGTTCAGCTCCTCAAAAGTCTTATACTCCGGAATCCCCGAGCCGGATACCTCATCACTGTTTTGTCCGTTCACGGCAAGGTCTTCCGAAAGCACCGCCAGAACGATCCCGCCGGTGCATACCGGATCGCTGAAGAGCACTTCTTCCGAGCGTTCCGGTGTTACGTTCATATCCGTGGTAAAGTCGTATTTACCGGACTGGATTGCCGGGATACGCCCTGCATAATCCACATCCCCGATCTTAAGGGCATAACCCCTGTCCCCACAGAAACGCACGATCAGATCAATATCATAACCGACATTTTTCCCTTCCTTGATGTAGGACCAGGGCATATCCACAGAGGTGGTCACCACGCGGATCGTCCCGTTCTCTCCGGTCAGGCCGGACATGTCCACAACCTTTTTGTCTTCGTCAATCCCCATCCAGATATCATCGATTTCCTGCAGGGTACCGTCCGCACGGATTTTCGCAAGAAATTCATTTAATTCTTCGCACAGGGCCGCACTCTGCGGGTCATTCTTCCGGAATGCGAAACTGTACTCCTGGTTCGTAATGCGGTCATGGATATAATCGATCTCCGGCTGTTCAAAATGCACCGACTTGCACATCGGCTCATCTCCCAGATAAGCATCGATCCTGCCGGCCAGCAGCGCAGCATTGCAGTCCTGATAACTGTTGAAATAGAAATACTCACTGTCCAGAAAATAAGTGGTTGCGGCATCCTCCATCAACGTCCCGGTAAGCACACCGATCCGTTTCCCATTGTAGTCTTCCCAGCCGACCTCCGTTCCGGTATTCTCCGTTGTATCATCCTGTCCTGCCGCATATACGCTCCCGGTACATATGATCATCAGCGCCAGGAAAACCACCAATGCAAGTTTCTTCATTTCTCATTCTCCCCCTGTCGATTTATAGCAGATACGGCACCAGCACCGTATGAATGCTTTCCAGCCATGTCTTTCCGTTTGCGCGTCTGGTATCCAGCGTATTGATCACCACACCACGGACACGCAGTTTCTGCGTACCGGAAGCATCCATCATGGAACTCACGGAACTGATCACATAATAGTTTCCATTCTCCTGTCCCAGATACATCATCGCGTGACCGGAAAAGTATAACAGTGTTCCCGGCGGACACACATCCAGCACCGCCTCCTTCATTTCCGGAGTATAAGCCGATACATCCACGCCTGTCACCGGCATTTTGCTCTGCCATGTGGTATTGCGCGGCAGCTCCAGCCCGAAACATTTATAGATATTCTGCACATATAATGAACAGTCCATAGACGAAAGCATACCGCCCCAGCCATAGGTATCACCCAGCATACTGTATGCTACCTTCAGGATATTGTTCTCTGTCAGCGGCAGGTATCCTTCGCTGACACCATGATGCATTGAGATGAGTCCGAGCGCCTTGCTGTAGCGTCCGTCTGCTGTTCTTACCGGTATCCATACCGGATAGTTGTAATATGCGCTGCGGTTTTCGATCCGTGTACCGTAGTCTGACCGGTCTGCTTTGCGCAATACCGTTCCCATAGTCAGCGCCAGTCCGGAAAGCTGCGGGCTGGTCTGGGATTGTTCCAGACAGAACCGTCCCTCCGTAACCACGATTGCATTTTCCGAAGGGATCTTCCAGGCATCCAGCCATTCCGCCTTATCCGCACATACCGCAATATCGGAAGTCAATGCCCAGCCGCTGCAGGAGCTTGTATCCACAAGATAATACAGTCCGTCTGCCGATACGGAGCGGATCACTACCGGTTCATTCACGCGGATATTGGAATTCTGCAGATAATCAAAATCGTTATCTCCCGGATCGTCCGTGATCAGGTACTCGGTTGGCAGCACACGCAGATCAGTAAATGTCGTACAGATACCATAATGGATATACTGTTGTTCCGAAGCATTCGGATTGATCACATTACCAGCCATTGCTGCCGCTTCCTCCGCGCTCAGCCTTTCACCGTACATATTGAAATAGCCTTTATTGATAAAGCCTGTCAGATCTTCAACAGCCTGCTGATATAACACCTGATTCAGCGCCAGCCCATCCGTATACGGCTTCTCGTTCTCCAGATCATTCATACAGCATTCTTTTGTCGACGCTATTCGCGCATTGATTGCCTGTATCGCTGCCGCATCCAGAAGCACCTGATCTGCCTCTTCCCGCCCTGCCGTAAAATAGCCTTCTTCCGTCATCTCCGGGCTTACCTCCGGCAGTTCTTCCGGAGCGGCCAGCACATTCACCACACTCAACTGTGCTACGGTTACCGCTGTGATCATCGCTGGTATCAGTTTTTTTCTCATTGCTCTGCCTCCTTTTTTCATTCATCCTCTGTTGATCCGGATCCCTCAAAAGCGCATTATTTCCAATCAAATGTTATAAGCCCGTAGACATATAAACACAAGATCAGTATCGGAACAAGATATTGAAATACGGGCTTCATCCATCTTTGTATCTTCAGACCTTTTCCGCTGTTTGCTTCCGCCACAAAAGCATCCCATCCCCATCCGGCTTTATTGCAGCAAAAAATACTGAAAACAAACGCCCCGATCGGAAGAAGATTGGTACTGACTATAAAATCCCAAAAATCCAGCCAGGCGCTTCCCTGAGCAAAAGGCTGAAAATGGAATACACTATATCCCAAAGCCGTAGTCGAAGACAGTAATGCTATGACTATGCCACAGACAATACATCCCCTCGGGCGCTTCCACCCCGTCAATTCACGCACACTCGCAAGTATTCCTTCAAAAACACCCAGCTCGGTTGAAAATGCGGCAAATACCATAAACAGGAAGAATAAACTGCCCCATATTCTTCCTCCCTTCATGTTGTTGAAGACATTTGCCATAGTATCAAAGAGTAAAGACGGCCCCGCATTTACCTCTATGTCAAATGTGAAGCATGCCGGAAAGATTATGAAGCCTGCTATGATCGCAACAAAAGTATCCAGAAAAATAACATTTAACGATTCTCCCAAAAGACTTCTTTCTTTACCGATATAACTTCCGAAGATCGCCATCGCGCCAATGCCTATGCTAAGTGAGAAAAAAGCCTGGTTCATGGCTGAAACAATTACACTGCCGTTAATCTTTGAAAAATCCGGAATAAGATAGAAGCGCAATCCTTCCTTAGCTCCCGGAAGAAGGAAACTATGCCCGGCCAGAATCAGCATCAGGAACAAAAGGATGACCATCAGATATTTTGTAACCCTTTCCAATCCTTTCTGAAGCTGAAAGCACAATACACCATAACCGATAATTACAGCTATTAACATGTAAACGATATTAACCGCCGGATCCGATATCATTTTTCCAAAACCAAGATCCGATGACCTTCCCGTAACAAATTTTATAAAATAATAGATCATCCATCCGGTAACAACCGTATAAAAAGACATCAGCGCAACATTGCCCGCCAAAGCAAAATAACCATGGATACTCCATTTACTTCCCGGTTTTTGTAATTCTTTATACATCCTGACAGCACTTGCCTGAGACGCTCTTCCCATTGCAAATTCCATGGTCATTGTCGGAAGACCTAACAGGATCAGAAAGATTATATATATAAGAACAAAACCTCCACCACCGTTTTCCCCTGTCATCCACGGAAATTTCCAGACATTTCCACAACCGATCGCGCATCCCGCACTCAGCATGATGAATCCAAGCCGGCTTCCAAGGTGTTCTCTTTTTTCATTCATCCTTCTGACCTCCCACATCTGTTATTTACTTCGATCCTGTTTCCTTCACGATATTCATCAAAAAGAGCCGGATCAGATACGTCCTGTTTCATCATTTTCTCCTTATTTTATACTCTTAGGCCCACGCTTTATAACACATAATTATATTCTTATAGTGCCACAAAAACAACTGTTATATAATTTTCATTATCCCCCTGGTCTACCCGGAAATAGGATACCTTTCAGCAATAAAAAAAGCCCCCGAACCGTAGATTCAAAGGCTTTAAAAATATCCCCAATGCGAGTGGTATTATACTGTCTCATCGATCTTTATTCCCTTCAGATCTGCATCGATCAGGGCCATCTTATTCTTAAGCTCGTCAAGTGCAGCATTTACGTTACCGGCATTCTCCATCCTTTGCGTTGGATCACTTCCCAATACATCCGTCAGATCAAGGGGATCGCCTTCCCGTCGTCTGCTCTCTTTCTCCGCTTCCTGTACCGCGTCTTTTGTTCCCTCAGCCAAAGCTTCCTGAATAGCCTTTTTCTCCGCTCGCTCCGCTTCTATCTTTTCCTGTTTTTCTTCCTCTTCTTTCTTTTCCTCGGCTTTTTCCTGCTCCTCGCGTGCCTTTTCGTCAATTTTATCCTTAGCGTCGTTCATGACCATGCCAACAACTGTCTTCTCAGCAGCATCCATAATTGCTTCAGCCTCATTCTGCGCATCCACCATAGCATGGTTTTTATTTTTCTCCTGTGCTGCATCTGTCAGACTCTGCCTTGTAGCGACAAGCCCCGCATCAGCATCATCAATACGCTTCTGGGCCGTATCTAACTGTTTGTTGGCTTCCAGCATTCGTGACTGGTAATCCGTAAGGTTTGCTTCAATCTCCGCTGCCCGTGCCCGATCTTTTTTCATCTGCTCCGGATCACAGAATCGTTCATCCCGGCTTCCCTTACGATAATTCATGAGCCATTCCAGATCCTGTTGTTCCTTAGAATCCTCACCAACAGAATACTCATTCTTTATGCCTTCGATAGTCTCCTCTGCAGCCTTTTTATCCTCTTGAGCTGCTGCTTTTTCGGCTTTCATCTCCTTTGCCAGGTCTTTTATCTTTCCCACCTGCTTATCGAAATCCCTGTCAGCACCATACGCATCCGAAACGATCTTGAACGCCTGTTTCCTGGCACTTTCAATCTTCTCTTTTATAGGATCCTTTCCAATGTTAAGATCCCCCATGAACACATTTGTCTTCTGCTCATTTTCTTTTTGAGGACCGGTCAAAGAAACCGCCATGCCGGACGTGTTTTGCTTATTCGGATCATTCAGATGGATAGAAATACTCATATGCCGCCTCCTTGCTGCGAACTGCCTGCTAAGTAACAATTCAGCCCCTACAGTTCTGCGTCATTACCCTGCCGGTTCCATCCGGCACCTCTGTATAACTAAAGAATACCAGATTTTCCGGCTTCACTCAATACCTGAAACGCTGTCTGATGCTTTTTTCATCTGTTCTTTATAATCATCAAACTTTGATTGCACTGCATCATAGGTCTGCTTACAGATATCCGGCAGTTGATCTCCCCAGGATTTCGTAGCCTTCTTATAGCCCTTTTCAAATGCTGAACGCATCTTCTCCATCTGATCCGGATCTCCGCCGCTTAATGCCATAGCAAAGTCAAATATACGCTGGGAAGTCTGCTTTACACCATAATATCCATCCTCGGAGATATCCGCCTGCGCCTGTGCTCTTGTTTTCGCATCCACATTCAGACCGGCATAAAGGTTTTTAAGATTCTTTCCGTTTGCGATATCAAAGGTCTTCCCCTGTTTCGTGAGGAGCTTCTCCACAATATCCTGCAGTTGCTTCTTGTGAGAATCCGCATCCGCTTTCAGCTTGTTGATCATGGTCTGATCCGGCTTATAAAGCTTCTTCTGATCCACTGCCTCCGTCTTGCTGTCACTTTTCTCATAAACTGCAGCCACATCGTTCTTTCCGTTTGCAGCCGCCTTTTCCTCTTCTGTCTTACGTTCTTTTGCAGATACCGAAGCGCTGTAATAGCCTGTATACGTCCCTGCATTTCCGTTGATTGCATCGATTGCCATAACTTCCACCTCCCCTTTCTCAAAGATAGTTCAATCGGTTTTCCGCCTCTTTAATCTCTTTATCCAGCTTCTTTATCTGTGTTTCATAATCCCAGGTAGCATCGTATCCTACCGCTTTCTTCATTTCCTGTTGCAGTTTTTCACGCTTTTCCTTTAAACTCTTTATCGTATTCTCTGTTTCGCTCCGGGCTTTGCCAGCCGAGGTCTCCTTATCCCGCCCGCCTCCGATCACGGAATCAAAGTGTGCGCCGGTGATCGCATTCATAGGATTATTCCATTTTCCACCGGAATCATACATACTCTCTGTCCGTGCCGCCGAATTACTTATTGCCGCAGCCTTTGCCGATACCTTCGCTGCATAGGAATCCACTTCCTTGAACAGATTCTTCAATGTGGTGACATTTGCTTTCTTCAATTCCTCTTCATCTACGGAGAGCTTACCATCCGAACCGATCGTTATACCAACCTCATTCAGCAGCCGTCCGTTTTTCCGTGACATGTTATCCATCCACCCACCGGAGCGCAAAACCGCCTTGGTTTCCGAGCCTGCAGCTGCATCAATTGTTTTATTATATGCATCTGCAAATTCCTTTACTGCTTTTACAAGAGCCTCCGGATTGGTCAGGGTTTCCGTTACCTTTCCGCTTCCTTCTTCCACATTTTCTGTCGTAGCCCAGAGTTTTTCCGAAGACAACGCATCTGACTTTTTCTGAAGACTGTCTGCCGCAGAACGGATTTTTGTCAACGTTGCCCCTGAATCTCCTACCGCCGATCTTGCTTCTTCTTTTTGGTTGCCATAATAATTCTTCAGCAGTCTGCGATAACTGCCATTCTTGATCGACCTATAGGATGTCAGGTCAACACCGTCTGCAGAAGATGTGGACGAACCGCCAAAGAATACGGAATAGTCAATTCCGGAATTGATACCATGAATACCTGCCATAACGTTTCCTCCTTGAAATCGTGCAAAGACTCTCGCGCCCGGGATATCCTTATCCCGTATACTTTATACTACGGATGATTTCAAGAAAAAAACAATAGCCTTGTAATGAACAGCCCTTCTATTGTATCAGAAAGTTACTTTTCATGAAGGAGTATACGTAGCTCGATCTCCTCTTCCCGTTGAATCAACTCTGTCTCACCATTATAACGATGCGATATGCGGCGGATCCGTTTGAGTCCCAGCCCGTGCCCCTCCCCTTCCTTTGTGCTGATTGGGAATCCGTCTGCATCAAGGCAGAGTTTCTCTCCGGTATAACTGTTTTTGACAAGGATCGTAAGGAAACGCTCATGGCATTTCGCACTGATCCTGATCCACGGATCTTTCCCGTTTGCTCCTCTCAGCGCGTTATCGAGTGCATTATTCAGTAATACGCTCAGATCAAATACGTCTATTTCCGGCTGACCGGGATAAACAAAATCACATTGAAATCCTATACCATTCTTTATTGCCATATTCCGTTTGGCATCCAGCACGGCATCGATCACCGGATTCCCGCTCCGTATCCCTTCCAGGCTTGCCGAATATTCCTCTTTCAGGCGCTTAAGATAGTGTTTTGCCTCTACGGTATTCTCGCCTTCGGTAAGGCGTTCCATCGTCATAAGATGATTCGCGATATCATGTCGGAGCGTCCGGATCTGTTCGTGCAATACTTCCGTCTGCTTAATACTGCTCTGTACCTGCGCAATCTCTTTTTCCAATGCCTGCATCTGCGCATTTTCTTCCTGCTGCTTACGAACGCGCTCATATAAAACTACAACCATTAAAACCGCAAAATAACTGAACAGATAGAACATAAATCGCATGATGTCCGGTGGTATATTTTCTTTGATATAGCCATTCTCCACGCCCTTGCTGTATATGACGGTATATTCACGAAACAGCACGCCTTCCAGCAGCGGTGTTATAGCAGGGATCAGCAGCAGGAACAACTCCTGCATACTCAGTTCATCCTTTCGATGATACGCCTTCTGAATAAGCCGTATCATCAGATACAGCAGCAGCATTCTTACAATCACAGAAGCCAGGCGTGAAACTGCATAATAAATCACGATCTGGTCCGGATCCATTCCGGTACTGATATCGCCAACATTAATATCAAACCATATCGAAAACAGCCCCCATTCCACAAGAATGGCACTGCATATAAAACGAAGCGTCAGAAACATCACGCACAGAAATATCTTCTGTCGCGGCTTCTCTTTTTCCATCAGATACATCAGGAGCTTCCTGTATAATTCTAAGAGTAGGGCAGCCCAGAGAAAGAAGGTGAAAAAATAGATACCTCGATGTAGAATAAGAAAGTTGTTTGCTGACAATAATACTTATTCAAAACACGGAGGTATCTGAAATGAATTGTAA
>JAGBMJ010000137.1 GCA_017634975.1 Lachnospiraceae bacterium
ATCCTCCTCTTGATTGGGTTTGTACATCCGGCCAAAGATGCAACTCAATCGTAAAGGAAGATCCTTTTTTATGCAACTGTCAATGTGCTATGCCGCCTGATCAGCGGTATGGGCATCACATAGAATTTGTGATTGACCCTATTTTAACCTAGCATGTTCTTTTTCCCATAATCTAATAGCCAACCTATATATTTCACGATCCCGTTCCAGATTTGTTCGAGCAACATGCCATGTCAAGACATCGTTTTTCTTTCTAATTTCGCTTTTCGATAGATATCCTTTAGCCAAAGGGGATTTGTATGTATTTTTTTCCTCTCCCGGTTCTAGTTCTGGCAGATCTTCGAATATCTCCGATACTGTATATTTCCAAGATTTTTTATTTAATACTGGATAACTATGTTTAGTATTTTTTTTCCACCCAATAAGAATGATACGTTTTCTATTTTGCAAAACCCCATAATCTGAAGCATTCGATATATCTTTTTCTACTACATACCCTCTCTTTCGAAAACCTGATATTATCTCTTCTAAGTACGCTCCTTTTCCAGCTGTTAATAAGCCCGGAACATTTTCAAAAACAAACATCTCCGGAAGGTATTTATCTATTGCTCTAAAATATAGTTTATATAATGTGTTTCTTGGATCGCCTTCCATGTTTTTTCTTGATCTTCCCGCCATAGAATATGCTTGACACGGCGGTCCTCCAATAATTATATCTATGTGATCAACTTTTCTATATTTCTTAGCTAAATCTATTTTTTTAAATATCGATAACATTGTATCATTTCTCATCGTTTCGCAAATAACAGAATCTAAAATCCCATCCGGAACCATAGCGTATAATTCCTCTTTTGAGATCTTCCCTTCCAGATATTTGGTATATTGTTTTTCCATTCCGTTTTCTTTCAGGTAATAATAACATTCCCTTGTTTTCAATGTATTACAAGCATCCGAATCCATTTCAACATGAGCTACGGGTTGATAACCTGCCGCTGCAAATCCCTCTGACAATCCTCCTGCCCCTGCAAATAGATCTAAATATGTTATTTTTCTACTAGTACTCATAATTCGTTTTCCTTAGCATTTCCTCTTAATAATTATATAGTGAAAATTATACCGCAAAACGTTCATTTTTGCAACGATAATTGTGCATTTTTACCAAATCGTTGCAAATAACTTGTCTGTATATTTCACAAAATTATCTCCATCAATCTATCATCTAAATAGTATTCTAACAATTTCCCGTTTTTCGGCCCTGTTCCGCCGAAGCACTCCTCAGCAACACTGCCATACATAGCCCCAAAGGTATCTGAGTCATTAGTGAATCGATAGATATTCCTTAGAAAGCCCATGTAAGAGTCGTTTTCATAGAAGCACCTAGCCGCTGCCGAGATGCTGCTCATACAGCTCACATCCTCTTTGTAGGTTTGACACAGTTCTGCTATCGTTTTTCCGCTGTACTTGTATACTTCCGGCGGATATTCCGACAGTACATAGTCGTAGATCTCCTGTTTCGTCTTTTCGTGCCGTGCCATCCATACACAGGTTGCTACGATGACTGCTCCCTTGATCCCCTCCGGGTGATCATGGGATACTTCAGCCGATCTTGCCGCTTCTTTCTTGGCCTGATATCGCCAGCGTCATAACGGTATCGTCCGTAAACATACATTTCATTTTTCCGTAAACAGTTCGCATGTATCCGGCTCCCGCCCTTCCACGCTTTCAAACTCATACTGCGATCCCGAGATATCCCCGAGGATTGCCCCGATCACTGCCATGATTTTACCTCCGCTCTTTTTGCCTTATCCGTAAGGATCTCTTTCTTCTTCGGTACATCTGCGATCACGAACCGGCACAGTTCTTTCCTGTCCATGCTCCCCGATTCCACCAGCCGGTTGGCCTGATTCAGCATCATCTGTTCGAACAGATTCCTCACCATACGCGCATTGGCAAAGTTGATCTTATACCGCTCCCTTTCTTCCCTGATCCGCTCCCGCACCGCTGTCCGTATCCGTCCCCGCAGCTCGATTTCATTCTCGAAGCAGAAGTGCCGGAAGATCCCGAAGAGTTCCTCCCCGGTATAATCCGGGAAGGTGATCTCATAGGGGATCCTGGAGCGCAATCCCGGGTTGGAATCCAGAAACGAGCGCATCAGTGCCGGATAGCCTGCCACGATCACAACGGTATCTTCCCGGTGATCCTCCATCAGCTTGATAAGTGTATCAATAGCTTCCTGTCCGTATCCACCGTTATCGTCATTGACCAGCGAATATGCCTCGTCGATGAAGAGCACTCCGCCTTTGGCTTTCTTAAACAGTTCTTTCACCTGTGCTGCGGTATATCCCACGTATTTTCCCACGATATCCGCCTGCCCCACCTCTACCAGATGACCTTTAGAAAGGATGCCGGCTTCTTTATACACCTGCCCGAGGATCCGCGCGACGGTCGTCTTGCCGGTCCCGGGATTACCAATAAAGGCCATATGCATCGATACCGGTGCCCTGTAGATTCCCAGTTCCTCACAGCGCTTCCTTACGATCTGCAGATTGACCATCTCCTGCACACGCCGTTTTACCTCCGCCAGACCGATCAACTGCTGCAGCTCTTCCATGGCGTCTGTGGTATCCTCAGATTCCTGCTCCGACTGTTCCGGTTCTTCTTCCTCCGCAGCATCCTCGACCTCCAGGATTTCCATCTCTTCGTCCTGTACTGAAACTTCCGTCTGTTCTTCTTTCGCCTCAGGTTCTGTATTCTCCTCGCCCAGGACGGTCCTTTCCAGATATGCTACCAGTGCATCCTTTTCCCCCGCGTGCATATCCAGCAATATGCATGCCTCTACCAGTGGTTGCTTATCACCGGACATATTACTGAGTGGATCATATTGCAGGTCTTTTCCAAGCTTCTGCTCTATGATCCCGGCACAACCTCTGCACAACCTGTGTATCCCCAGGATATCTGCCAGTGTGAGAGTCTTCATCTCATTAAACATCGCCTTTACCATAGTTTCCGCACTGGTCAGGTACAGAAAGGTAATGGGTGTATCCGTCTGCTCCCCCAGCAACTCATCTACCTGGAGCAGGAACGGAAAGAACACAAACAGATCTGACACATCCTCACCGGATGCTTTTTCCCGCAGTCTCTCGTAAGCCGTAATATCCAACGGCGCATCAAAGCACCGATTCAAAAAATCCACTGCCTCCTGCCGCAGCGGCTCCTTTTTATTCAATACCCGCAGCGTAAAGTATGTCATATCCATCCGGATCCGCTCTGCCACCTTATCCTCCGGAACCGGAAAGACGATCCCTTCCACATCCTCCAGCAGTCCCATGACACGATGTATCGTGAGTGTAAGCTTCCGGATCAGATCTGCACAGTCTTTTACATTCTCTTTCATCGGTCTCAAACGCCTCCCTGTTCTTCCTCTCACCCAACGATTTCACAATATTATTTCGTGATCAGTCCTCCATATAGATTGCGATCTTAAGCAGCTGCCACGGTGCAAATACCATCTCCTCATCCTCGTCATCATCGTCCGGAAGCCAGTTGATATCATCGAGGATCGCATACATCACCTTTCCGGCATCCAGCAGTCTCGCATACGGAGCATTGTTTCTGCGCGGTACATAACCCAGCTTATGCCCTTTCGCATCTTTTACCAATATTGCCAGCTCGTCATATACATTCTTCGGTTCCCGGATCAGTTGCAGACGGTCGCCTACGTTCAGCGCCTTGACGTACTTCTTGATGCGCTTCACATGACCGCAGCCCGCCACATACACCTCTTCCAGATAGATCTGCCTGCTGAATGCCTTTTCAAAAGACAAACCCATCGGAGAATACAGCACCGTGGACAGTTCCTCCCTGGAGACATGCATCAGTTCCTGCTTCGCTGTCTCCTGTGCCTTATTCTTCTTTGGGTTTGTCTTACCTTCTTTCCGTTCCGCCATATCGCACCTCTTTTATGTGCCGATCAGGTTTTCAGTTTTGCCCTCAGTTCTTCGATCCGTGCATTCAGCCTGGCGATCTCCGTATCGCATTCCTCCGCAAATACCCGGATCAGCTCCCGGCGCTCCGCTACCCACGCCTCATCCGCTAGCATATCCTTCATATTGTAGGGGAAGCTGTCCTTGATCTGATGGATCTGATACTCCAGGTCCTTTTTCTGCAGGAGCAGGCGGTCCCGCAACTCCTTTAGCTTTGCGATATCCTCTGCCGTATCCTTATACTTCTCGGCGATATCCGTATCGTCTATGGTCTCCGCGATCTCCCGTAGCCGTTCCAGATCACCCTTTTCGTATGCGTCCATCGCATCCTGTAGCAGTACCTTTTCCTGCTCGGTGATGTCCGGGTTCATATCCGGATGCAGCTTCTTTACGATCTTGCGGTACAGCCGCTTCATCTCTTCTTCCGGCGTCTCCTGCCTAGGTTCTTCTTTAGGTTCTTTTGCCTCCTCCTTTGCGCGCTGTTCGCTCTCGGCATTATCAGATCGTTCCCCGGTCTTTCCCGTATCCGTTAGTCCCGTCTCTTCCTCTGTGTTCTCGGCCTCCCCGGTCGTCTTTAGAGAGACTGCCGACATTTTCTGTGCCGCCTCCCGCCTTCGCTGTGCTTCCTGCCGGTTCTTTTCGTCCTGCTTCGCACGCTCTCTGGCATATTCGGCGTTCTTTTTGATATCTTCCGCCTTCTTTTTTAAATCTTCCTCATACTTTTTGAAGTCTTTTTCGGTCTGTCTCCGGGCCTCTTCGTACGATGCCGCTTCCTGTCGGTTGAGAGCCGCCTGGATATAGGCAATCACACGCTTGAGCTTCTCGATCTCCGTCAGCTTGAGCGTCGCTTCAAACTCCGCATTGCCCACCTTTTCGTTATAATCTGCCAGGATCTCCCTGCAGATATGCCCTTCCAGGTCGTCTTTTTCTGCCGTCAGATCCGCGATGTCCTGCTTCAGCTGACGGATCTGCGCGATCAGGGAGTCGTATTCGGATATGGTTTGGATTGGGATTACTTCGTATGATTTCATAGACACCTCATAATGGATCAGGCATGATCCCGGCGTAGACATCCTTGACCACTTGCTTGACAGCCTGCGTTGACATCTGTATGCAATCCGGCCCGCATTTCTTCTCTATGATCCGGATCAGATAGTTGATATCTTCCAGCGACCTGGCTACCGCTACGAAATGGATATGGCACTCGCCGGTCGTTATGAAGATCTGCCGGATATAGGTCGTTCTGGTGGTGATATACTTCAGCACCTTATCAAACTTCTCCGGCTTGGTATAGAGATCCATAAACATGGTGATCTCGTCCTCACGATAGATACAAGTATTGTAGCCGCGGATGATGCCATCCTCTTCCAGCCTCCGGACCCGTTTCATGGTTGCCACACGGCTGATCCCCAGAGCGTCCCCCAATTCCTGATAGCTGATCCGGGCATTACCTTTCATAAGATCCAGGATCTGTTCGTCTTTCTCGTCCATACGCTTCTCCCTGCTTTCGTGATTCTCAACTCCGCTTTTTTAGTCTGCCAGCCGCCCCATCTTCTTCCCGGTCTTTGCAAAGATCAGTGCATCATCATAGGAACAATTATGCTCTCTGGCATAAATGATAAGCGCATGATCCAGATACGGATACTTCCTGGCCTCTACATATCCACGATTAGCTTCCAGCTCAGCCCTGTGATACAGTGCCCGCAATCTTTCGTCACTTACTTCAAACAATACATTTAGAATCCCCATACCGTTTCTCCCCCGCTGCCTGCACTAAAAATCATCATCTCCATCGAAGTCGTCATCATCTTCATCGAAATCATCATCATCGTTGAAGTCATCATCGTCGTCATCAAAGGAGTCTTCGTCGTCAATGATATCATCGTCCTCATCCTCGTCGTCATCGTCCGAATACCCACCGCTGTTCTGACGGATCATTTCTTCCTCAAACTCATCCCTCTGCCAGCGCTCAAAGAAATCCAGCTCACCATCGTGGTTCCGATCAAATAATTCATCCGTGTGTCTCAACATATGCCTGCCTCCTCACATGTGCTGTGTTATAGCGCCTTATCTACACCTATACAGCATTTTTCTCTACAGCATATTCCACATTACTCGTCAAATGAAACCCATTACAGTAACCGCACCAATAATAGTCCAGCTTTTTCCCCCTTTCCTGTTCGAACTGCCTCCGGTAATAATTCGCCGCGTGTTCGTCCTGATATCTTTTCTTCCTACCGCATTGCCACCATACTAATCTTGTCATATCCGGTTCCCTCCTATTGGTTTGTTGGTTACCGTCTCCCCCTCTATGGCCTCATGCTATATCGATCAATCCCAATCGTCCGGCTCGTCTTCCAGATAATCCCAGGCATCGTCCTCGTTTTCGAAGTCGCCGCGGTTATCATAGTAGAAACCATCCACATCGTAGTCATCTACATCGCTATAGTCGGATCTGCTGCCGGATGAGCCGCTCGTCCGAGAACTCGTAGTCCGGGACGAGTTTGTGGTTCGTGATGCCGGTCTCGGAGTAGGTGTCGGCGTGCTTCTTCTCGTAGGTTCGGCAGTATAGCTGTAGGAACTCCTTTCCCTTTCTGCCCTGGTAGGAAGCGGGTGATCTTTAATATACTCAGCGTCAAAGTACTGTCTGTGGAATTCGCAATACTGGCTTCCCGCCGCCCTATGCACATTGCAATTTTGCTTTATACATGGATCGGATGTAGTTACATTGGAAAACGCCATCCACAGAGCGAAAAATATGCCTGCACCTAAAACACATCCAAGAGTCTCTGCACCTTTATTCGTCATATGCTGCCTCCTTTCGTACGTTGTCCTCCCCCTCACCTTTATGTTATCTTTTCTATCTCTTCGTCTATCTCCTATTATCCATATTTTCAGTCCAATATTTATCGCTTTTCGAGACGGATACCTCTCTCAGGATCAATTTAGGTATAAAAAAACATTACAAAGTTTCCTTTATAATGTCTTACCAAGAGTATCCGGATCCCGGATAGCAGCTGGCTGACATTGATTTTCGTTTTTAAGCGTAAACCGTTTTATTTTAAGAATTCATTATCACTATTTCCTTTACATATTGGCCTTTTTCGTGTTCCGGGAGGATCTTGAACTGGTAGCACATCAGCATCAGGAGCATTTCTTCCGCTGTTTTTCTTCCCAGGCTCCGGATCTTCAGAAGCTGTTGCTTACTGCTGGCATCCTCCTTTGCTGCTATAGCCCTCACCAGGGATCCGATCGTGGTATACCCGGATCGTAGCAGGCAGTTATTTGCCCGTACACTCATATCCAAAACGGATATACTCTCTTCCATCTGTTCTTTTGTTAGTGAAATGTTGAAATAGATCATCTTTCTGTGCCTGGCAAGAAACTCCAGCATTGTGCACTCCGACATATAGGGATCCATTTCGTTTAGAATCTGTTTGATACGTTCATTCATGACCGACACCTCCATTTGCTGCTCCGGTGATCTTCTCTACGCAGTTTTCGGATCAATACATCCACTACGTGTAAGATGTTCACCGTTGTTAACCGTTGTTAACCGTTGTCTACTCTTACCGTTTCAGCGTCGACTCTGAACTTAAGATCAGTATAATCAAGGTGTCATATTATTTCAAGTGTTGCAGTTACGATTCGTAACTCTGGATTACGAATCGTAACTATTGGTAGTTTTATTGTCGTTCTCCGCGTGCCGGCGATCCTACCGTGTGATCACATTGTATCATTGCTGTCAAGAGGTGGTCGTATTAAGCTCCACAACCTCACGCACAAACTTGCCTTTTTCACTCTCCGGCAGAATCCGGAATTGATAATACATGATCATCAGCATGATCTCATCAGCGGTTTTCTGCCCCAGATTACGCAGATGCAGAAGTTTATCCCGGCTCCGCTCCTCGCCCTTATCCTCGATTGCATCGACCAGGCTTCCTATGGTATGGAATCCGGCCCGCCGAAGACTATTATTTGCCCTGACGCCCAGATCAAGTGCCGCTATATCCTCTGCCTTTTGCTCTTTTCTGAATGCCACACTAAACCAGATGGTCGATTCACGCATTTGCGCAAATTCCCTCATAGTCCCCACAGGCATATAGGGATCCATTTCGCTGAGTAGTTTCAAGATTCTTTCGTCCATAATCGCCGTCTCCTTGTTCTTGTCTCTACAGACTTCAGCTCCCATGTACGCGGACATTCGGAGAATATCCCCTCCGCATTTCTTTTGGATCAAGTCTGCCAGATACTTTAGTTTCTCCACAGAATCGGGAGCAGTAATTATATGGATACGGTTTTTGCCGGCAATACGGAAGATCTGCCGGATGCCGGGGATTCCTGCAGCAATATACTCCGCCACCTTGTCATATTTCTCCGGTACGGTGTCGATGTCAATAAACATCGTGCTCTCATCACCGCGACAAATATCCGTCTTATACCCCCGGATGACACCAGCCTCTTCCATCTTGCGGACTCTCTTCATGGCCGCAACACGGCTGATTCCAACACGGTCCCCTAGATCTTGAAAACTGATCCTGGCATCATCCTTCATGAAATTGAGAATCTGCTCGTCCGTTCTATCCAATCAGCTCTCCTTTTCTACGTTTCAGCGTCGACTCCGAACTATGATTTCAGTATAAGCGTGCTGTTTTAGGAATGCAAGATGCCCATAACGAATCATAATTTTAGTTCGGGGCCCCTAACGACAAGAACCGGTCATCTTATGTACTGATGGTTTTAGTCCCTATCAATATCCATAATAGAATACCGTTCATAAAACTCTTCCAGAGTAATGACCTGCCCTTTTGCAGTAGCTCCCGCAGCACAGGTTACATTTCCCATCATCCGATATGTTTTTCCGGTCATATCTACTATTATAGGAAGTACTGATTCGATTATAACCTCATCACCTCTGATCTCTTCTGTATCTATCGAGTATCCTTTGCTCTTCAGTCTTTCGAGCAGAGATTCTCTTTTTCTTGTTTCCTTCTCTCTGATATATATCTCAACATTATTATTCATCTGCCTCATCTTCCTTTCCCATCCTTCGTTTTATATGAAACTCCAAAAACTTCAAACCGTCCAAGTTCTCATTCTTATAATATAACTCTGCTTCTTTCTTTATCCTCTGTACCTTTACAGAAGTTCCAGCTTCACTTATAAGTTCTTGAATCCTGGCATATTGAGCCTCTATCTCAAATGAATCCATACCTGCTTCATTTGAGCTGACATTCAGATCAAAGCCTTCGCCTTCCTGCTCCCCATCTTCAAGATGATTCACCGTTCCGACAAAAACAGGGAGTCCGGTATCATTATGAACAATAGCAAACAAAAACGGCCTATCCAGTTCAACAACCTTATAATCGATTTTAGGTGGCGCACCATAACATGCAATAAAACCAGACACAGCAACTGCTTTAGTTCCATTTCGATCCACCTGGATATATGCCTTATGGATGAGTTTTTCCACCTTAAGCCTTTCATTGATCAGAGTTCCAAAATCTGCCTCTCCGGAAAACGCGCGGCTAATCCCAAGTTTTCGACAGAAATCGTTCAGTTCTTCTCCAAATTCGAACTTGTACTCCGGTATCGTTGTAATAACCTTCTCATGGCTCCTGCTCTTATATAACCTAGAAAGATCCAAGTCTTTTATAGCTTTCTTCAGATATGTTATTCCCTCTTTCTTCGGCAAGAGCGCCATATAAGAATAACCTTCTTCCCGATACGGCTTTACAAATCCTGTAAATAGGGGATCTTCGATGTACTGCCACTCTGTACTGCTCATCATCATTACTTCGCTATAACTGCCATCCGAGTTGTAGAACTCACCAAATCTGAGATCTTCGGCTTCATACTTTTCAGCCCATCTTGCATCAAACGCGACGGCATTCATAAGGCAGGCTATCAGCGATTTCCAAGAATCATCCGCTATCCGCGTTATCATCCCCCTAGTATTCTCGCTGACCCAACCATTTACTGCATCAACCATATCTTTTGCCGAAAACAATCTTCCACCAAAGGTCCTCTTCAGTCGTTCTTCATACAAGGGAACAACCTTATCCCTGAGATCTTCTCTGATACACACAGCATTTGAGGCCACCAAAGCCCCACTTTCCATCAACTCTTTTTGGATGTCACCCAACCAAGCAATGATATCCTGCAGATCCGACTCTCCTCCTAATGCACTGACTATTTCTTCTTTCGTCTCCCCACTGGCAGCGTCCGCAAGCATAGCCAAAAGGTTCATTACTGAGAGTGGTGATATCACAATATTCTTATTCACATCCTCGATCAAGAAATCAAGCAGCTGCTTCGTAAGGGCGTTGTTTATTTTTATATTCTTCTCTTCCATTCTCTTAACTCCGTCATATATCCCAATGCTTCACGGATCATCTTATAGTCACTGCCGCTTTCCTGCTGAGATCCTCAATCCACTCTCTCCGCTTGATCACTGACAACCATTCCTCCGGAATACCACCATATCCATAGTATAGCGCTGCCAAACCTCCGGCAATCGCTCCGACGGTATCAGCATCATCCCCCAGATTCACAGCTGTGAGCAGCGCCTCTCTGAAATTGTTCGTTCGGATCAGAGACCACACGGCAGCCTCGATGGAGTCCACCACGTATCCTGTACTCCTGATCTTTCTCTCCGGAATCTCCACGAACTCCTGCAGATTCTGTAATCTTCCGTAATATGCCAGTTCCACGCGGTTAGTGATATCCTTTTCGTAGAAGAAAAAGCCCTCATCCAATCCCTTCTGAAGCCGTTCCATCAGCGTGCCCTCCTTATCAAGGATCGCCTTCACACAGAAATAATACAATCCACACGCAATCTTCGCCCTCAGATGATTATGTGTCAGCCCTCCGATCTCATGAACTACTTTTATGGCGTCTTTTGTCGATAATTCTCTAGCGTAAGCATACAGGCAAGCCGGCATGATCCGCATTAGGGAACCATTTCCGTTTGAGCGTTCCGATACACCCCCGCATGTCATCGGATCACGGTCCCTCTCAAATGTCTCGATTGCGATCGAGCAGGTATTCCCCATATCAAAAGATTCTCCAAACGGAGTATATTCCCCCTCCTCATACCAATCGACAAAGCTGTCCATAATATCTTCGAGATCTACTTCCCCCAGCTCTACGATACTGTCCAACGCCGCTAGAGCCATACTGCTGTCATCCGTCCAGGTGCCCTCCGGCATGTGATATACCCCACCGGATTCCATCCCCGTAACGGCCCCCTCCGGTCTATCAACAATCTCTTCCCTAGCCATAAACTGTACCGGACAGCCCAGTGCATCCCCTACAATAACGCCCATCATACCATCAATCCAAATATTTCTTTCCATTTGCCCATGCCTCCTTTGCGGTATTTGATGATACCAATATAGCAGAAAATGATCTGGGACCGGTCTCCCGTGAGACGACCTGCTTCCAGTATAGATTGTCCGCCTTTTTGTTATATTACCAAAGCATTTCCCACGAAAATCCACAGTCTTGACATACTGCTGTCTTGTGTTTTATTTCCCTCGTTCTGAATGTCGCTACTTCTTGGTATTTTGACCGTTTGGGTGTCAGGGCCCACAATCCTCCGGTTGCCAGGATCAAACCGGTACGCCCGATATCATTTGCAGCCCGCGCCGCGATACTCTTCTTTCGGACCTCACTCGTATAGCCAAGTATCTGCTGATCATATAATACTGAAAAGGTAAGATTTTCGCTGCCGCACCTTGCACAACACCTCTTTCGAGGCGCCTGTGTTGTGGATACTCCATAAGCTCCAATTCCCCATAAGAATAAGCTGAAAATCGATATAGCCAGCCAAAACAGAAATTTTCCCTTGAACAGATACACCAACGAATAAAAGAACAGTACAGTGGCTAAGATCATCAATACGGGGTGTTTCCCTAACTTAGACCAAACTATTCTTTTCTCTTTCGGCTCCTTCTGTACAGATGCCTTCTTAGAGAAATCCAGTTGCGTAACAACAAACGAATAATCACATACCGGACATCTTCCAGTTATATCAGAAACACTCTGCTTACACTGCGGACACTTTCTTAACGCCATAAGATCACCTCCTTGATCTCCTCCACCCTTGTCGACTATAGGTATATTGTATATCTCATACTGTCCAATAAACTCCACAGCATACCGTTTTTTTGTTCCCCGCCAATAATGATCGTCCAATAAAAAACCTGAACAAGAGAACTCTCGCTCCTTTGTTCAGGTTTTTATTCATCAGAACAGTTCTATCCTATTCTTTTTTACTACTGCCCCGGCCAATCTTTTACATATGGTTTAAGACGTTTTAGCACCTCTTTTACCTCCTCACCCGGCATTATCTTCATAAGTCTGTTATTAAGCCCCATCTTCGTTTCAGAAGATAATACAGCACCAACTATCTGCTCCTTCTTTTCCTTATACTTTTTCTCCGGAAATACTTTTCCAAAGAAGCTACGAAATCGCTGCTCCTCCTTACTATTCCCCAGCTTCTTCTCACCACTCTTTACCGAAAGCTTTGTATTTGATGTATTTTTCTGCGAATATTTGCTCGTTTTTATATGTGTCAGTATTTGCTGTGTTAAATTGCCCTCGAAATTTCTGGTGTGATTCTCTCCATACAGTTTCGTAAGCGACAGGTCGCCCAAAGGATCTGCATCTGTCGGAAGCTCATCCAAAGGACTGTTCTCGCCCATCAACTCTTCTTCTGTAACAACGTTGAAGCGAAAATGAAACTTCTCCACATTATTACGATAATATGCCAGCGAATATTCACAGATAAGCCCGCAAAGAAACGTCACATCTATAGTTATCATTCTGATATTAGCCGGTCCAACACTCACGTTCATGGTCAACATTTGTATCTTCCCATCACCAAGTACCAGAATAAATCTGTCTATCTGGTTTTCTTCTTTCTTTATCTTGCTTGCCTCCACGTTGGGAGATCCCTGATGCAGGTATGTATTTCGCAGATTATAAACAAGTTCTCCGCTTAAAGATGGTTCCTCCGCAAAGGCATCCTCATTTCTAAGATGCTGGCCAATATACTTGTCATACCAACTAATATATCGTTGGCCAACCCTATCTTCCATTTCAGGATACTCTGCACAAGCACAGATATCCGGAAGTGCCAGAGCTAACGCCAACGCAGAGAAATAGCTATGATTCTTTAACGAATTCTGTATATCATTTACGAACACTTCTACCATTCTGCGACTCCTTTTTGGACAATATATGGAGATATTTTAACATAGGTTTAGCCGATAGTCATCAACGGCTTGTCTTATCAGCTTGCGGCTCTCAAATAAAAAACTGGCACAAAGATTTTTCGCTCTTTGCCCAGTTTTTCACAGTATCTCAACCGGAGCTTCTGGCATCTGTTGGTAGTTGCAGTACGGACAATATGTTGCGAACATATCGATCTCTTTACAGCATCTTACGCACCGCCATATCGTTACTACCTCTTTCAGCTCACAGACTACACCTTTACTATCTACCCGTTTCACAATAACCTTCGCCCGATCTCTCATCTGATCATAAATCTCATCGCCGGATACCGTTCCCGACAACACGGTATGATCACTATTCGCTACATAGCCGATCTTTCCCTGGCCAGCTTCTTCCACACGAATCGCAAAAGCATCATAGTATCCTCCTTTTCTTCGCCGCCTTAAAATATCGCACTTCTTTCACTTGCTCTAAACGGAGTTCCCAGAAAGTTGCCTGTATCGAATCTCCGCGAATAGTCCACCAATAATCCAACGGAGTCAGATCAAACAACCTTTCTTCCCAGTTTTTATGCTTTAGGAGCTTTTGTTCTTTTTCAGGTAACTTACTCATAAGAAGTTCTATTTCACTATCCTCTTCTTCCGACCAGGTAATCAGATTATCCCGGATGACCAAACTCCAAGAATCGAAATCCGAAAGTACCACCTCCTGATCCGGGATATCACATTCAAGGCAAACAAACTCTTCTCCCTCAAATCCATTTGCCCAGCGTTCCTTTCGAAGATCCGGTTTCTTACGAACTCCTTCCCATTGATACCAAGCCCAGACCGGCAATGTTACTCCCTTGGGTGGATCTCCGATTCGCTGTTTCATTTGCGTAACCAGCCAATCATATTGTTCCTTCATTACCGTATAAAAATAAGACTCTTCCGTCCGGCAACGATATACGCCGGTTTCTTTCATTTGTTCATATACCATTATCGGTTGTATTGTCCATAGAATCATTGATCATCCCCTGCTTTTCCATCTTTCCCCGACGTGGTTCAATCTAAGGATCACACCATTCCGCCCTCTTCCCTGCATTGCTTGAAGACCTCACAAACCGGGCAGAAGCACCTGTGCTTTTTTCGGTTCCCATTGAAAGTCTTCTTCAGCCAATAGATCAATTTCTTCATTGTTTCACCGCCTTCCGAACACTGCATTATCAATTGTTGCACCGATCAACAAGGCTCCCAATAACCTGAACAAGCCCTTCAGGATCCAAATCGGTAATAAAAACGGCCAAAAACATAATATCAAGATAAATCTACCCATATACTTGTTTCTCCTTTTTGTCATCCTCTAAAAATCTCTTACTCACATCCCCGCTGCATATCTGGCATGCTCCCTTGCCGTCAGGTGCCGCTTCTTTGTCCGAATCTTGGATATGTGTCTGCCGGAGCAGACCGTATCCTTGGCCGGATGAAAATACAACCGTTCATTCTGTTCCCGGATCTTCCTCTCCCGGGCTTTCTCTATCTTGTACCAGTCGTGCTTGACGATATATTCCAGATGTTTCCGTATGGACCGGTACCATTGTCTCTGGTAATGATAGCCTTCGAACGGACAGGTCTCTTTACAAAACTTCGCCGTATTTTTATGATACAGATGCATCTTACTTCCACTCTCTGCCGTGGCCAGTTTCCAACGATCCACCTTGGAGACGATCTCCAAAGTTCCGTCCGTATAGTCAAACAGAATGCTGATCCCGTTCGCCTCACAGATGTTCAGCAGATCTGTCATTTCCATTTTCAGTTTCTGCATGATCGCTGTGCAATGGATGCATGCCGTCTTCCCGGACTGATATGCTTCCTGTGCTGTTACGAACTCTTCCCGGTTATGCGGCGCGATCATTTTGGCATACCTGCAGTGTTCGTCGTGAACCATTTTGTCTGATGATCTTTTGCTGGAAATGTACATAGGCGCTCCTCCTTCGGTTGTTGATCTCCCCCACCCTTGTAACACAGTGTAGCAAGTGTACTGTCCAATAAACTCCACTGAAGCCATAAAATATCGATTATTTTCATGCAAAAAAGACGCGGAAGAGTCGAAACTCCTCCGCGTCTTTTTGCTAAATCGAACATTTGTTCCACGTGGAACATATTGCATTTTCCTGCCGACGGGTCCGGCAATTTTCTCCGGGCAAAGCCCGTTTGCACGCCTCGGCGCACAAATTCGCCAGCAGTGCCTCGCGATATCGCGAGGCTTCTTGCTTGTTGGCGGGTCCTGCCCCCAATCCCCCGGAACCTCGTTTCACTCGGAGCTGCGCATCACCCCGGGTGACGCTTTATCTATAGAGCCCGATCCGTATTTTTATGCATTTCCTTCTGCCACTGCTCATCCCCGATACCAAGGAAACGTTCAATGTTATACTTCGCCATTTGCATGTCTTTCATCTCCTGCCGTGCCCGCCGATACTCCGCATAAGTCTCTTTTTTCTCCTGAAGTACGCGCCCATATTCCTCATTCAGTTGTTTGATCGTCGGCAGTTTTTCCACCTTCAGATCGGTGAACGCCTGCTTCGCTGCTTTATGCAAAGTCAGCGCTTCCCGGTGTTCCTCGAAGAAACGTTTACTATATCCGCCCTTCCGGTATTCCGCATAAATCTCCCGAGTCTTCGAATAATTGATGATATGTTTTTTCAATTCTGCGATCTCGGCAAGCCGTGCTTCCAACGCCTTCTGCCGTTCTGCGATCTCATGAAATCTTGCAGATGCCGCCTTTGCACTTTCGGCCAGCTGATCATAATCCCGCACGCCATGCTCTTCCAGATACAGCAGTGTCTGTGCGATCTGCTTGACATTATGGATCTTGGCCCAGTGCTCATACCCGGGACCTTTTCCCTTCGCGATCATCGCCTGGATATCCACCAGCATATCCAGCTTCCTGTCTTCTTTCGGTGTTGGCCCTTCCCCGGCTTGCCCCCGATCCGGCTTCGTCGCATGAGCGGCCTCTCCGGAAAATACCCGCTCCAGATCTTCCTCACGGTATCCTTCTCCCAGTGATCGGAACCTCAGGAACTTTTTCTGATTTTTCCCTTTCACGGAGATGTACTTCCCTCGCCGGATCTCATAATCCATTTCTTCCATGAGCCGGAGAAGCTCATCCATATCCTTTGGCTTTTTCTCCATACATGCGTCGATAACCGCACGGATCTCCTCCCGAAAACTCCTCCGGTCCGGATACTCTGTCCTTCGTGCTCTCTCACTTGACTTCCCCGGATCGATCACGGACAGTCCATTCTCCAGGCAGACGAGGTCGCTCACCTTTTGAAGCGCAATACCGGAGAAAAAGAAGTTCCGGAATTTCCGATCACAGTCAAGGTCGGTGGAATTATAAATGATGTGATTGTGGATATGCGCCTTATCCACATGCGTCGCGACAATGAAAGCGTGCCGTCCCTTTGTCCAGCGCATCGCCGTTTCATAGCCGATCCGGTTCGCCTCTTCCGGCGTTACTTCCCCGGGTTTGAACGACTGGCGGATCTGATAGGCAAGGATATCTCCCGCATATACCCTTCCGGTCTTTTGCAGATATTCTCTCTTGGACACCGCAAACTGTTCTTCCACGATCTTCGGATCGCAAGCATAACTGCTGACCAGTTCTCCGCCATTTGTCTTTTCGCCGTTCTGTGCATAGTCCGTCCTGTCCTTCAGACACTGCTGAATGGATTTTCCTTTATTCTTATGCATAGCGATCAGTCTCGTCGCCGCCATTTTGCCTCACCTCTCCTCGTCATATTGCGGCTAACCGCTGCAGGATCTCCTTCAGCAGACTCCATATTTCTTCCTGTCCTCTTTGGATATCCCGGATATCTTCCTCATATATGCTGCCGCCCTCATTGGCTCGTTTCGCGTACTGGTTGATATTGTTTGAATTGATCCTAAGAAGGCGTGCTACCTCCTTCACATCTGTCAGATCCAGCTTTACCACATATCCGTCGATCGCCATCTTACGTATATATGCGGCCATATTGCTGATACCGGTCTCCTGCATTTTCTGCCGGATCAGTTCCCTCTCGCCCGGGCGAAATCTTACCAGGAACGAATCTGTATACTCTCTCATAGCGCCGCCTCCAATACTCTTCTTTCTGCCAGGTCACTGTTCACCCTGGCCTGGTAGTAACTCTCCATGGTAAGCGGAGCATTATACAACGATGCCAGCATATACTCTCCTGTCTTCCTTCATTTTTCAATAGTTTTAATTCTCCCGGCATTTCTCCTTCCTTTCTTCCGCTCCTTATCCGGTTAAGCGGATCTGTCTTGCCTTGTCTCCTGTTACTTTTTGTGCATAAGAAAAACGCCGTGCCCGCAAGCTATACTGCTCACGAGCCGACGCTCATCCTATACTGTCATTCCTTTGCAAAAGAACCGGACTCCGCCGGGTGTCATCTTGCCCCTATCACTTTGTCCATCGTAAATATATCACAGGCGGATCTATATTAAAATGGCCGGTCTGTGACATCGTGTGACAATTTGTGACTAAAGATTATGCATTAACCCCTATGCGCTCTTCTGCCCTGCAATTTCGCGCACTTTTTCAATAGAAAGCCCGGAATACTCAGCCGCCTTTTCAACAGAAAGGCCATCTGCCAACATTTTCTTTACATTTATAATTCTATCTCTTTCTACTGCCTCAGTTCTCATTTCCTCCATAACTTTGCACATATGCGCCACCCCTTTCTCATCTTCCTTAAAATATCGTGCCCTGTCCGCTAAAATTTTAAAATGCATATCATCTGGATTTGTGCAAGAAAAATCATGCATCAGCTTTCCTAATTCCGTTGCGCTATTCTGATTCTCTCCATTAACATAAACTATGTACTGACCATCATCAAAAGGTATCCTAATAATTCCAACCGTCATCATCCTGCCTTTAATTGCAGGTACATCAGATAAGTCAGTATTCCGTCAAATATCTCATCAATACTGTCATCCAGCCACCGCTTGTCGCTGCTGTCAACTCTTTCTTTATATCCCGCATTACCGAATACTTTTTTTACTCTTCTCACAACAGCACTCATATCATTCTCCTTCATTTTGGAATCTTCAAAGATCAGAATCCGGAAGCAGTTCATCAGATTCTTTTCATTCAGTTTCCCGCATTGATAAAACATATCGTAAATATCCTTATACCTTGTGCTGAATGTTCCAAATTTAAGCAATGAACGCATTTTCTCAGAAAACATCTGCTCCCTAGAATTTATAAGAAGTGACGCTCCCTCATTATCAAATGCGATATCAAAACAGTATTCTTCCTGCTCAATATCAAAATGTTTATGTACTCCCAGATCGATCTTGCTTTCGATGGTATTATTGAAATTATCCTTAATGTGTATAAATACCCTTTTTCCGTTATAGTCCTGCTGATTCAATTCCGTTATATCTCCTACCCTTGTGATGGAAATACCGTCAATCGTGTTCAGTTTTCCTATAAACAGATCTATAGATTCATCTGCCAGTGAATACCTTATAAAATCTATATCCATATCCTGCGTGGCGCGGCGCACCTCATTTGTAATGCTCCTCATAACAACGCCGCCCTTAATCGTAGCATTCCGGGACAGTGAGCTTCGCGATAATGCCTTAAGAACAATATCCTGGCAGACACGTGCTCTGGCATCATCCGGTTCATACCCGATTTTCTCCATTTCTTCCGTAAGATCATATAAATTCATCAGAATACCTCCATTTGCAGTGTTTCCATTACGAGTCTGGTCTTAGGCAGTTTTTCAGCATATTCCTCCACGGCCTCTATATCCAGATCATACAGAATCTTTCTGTAATTTCCGATTATCTCTTTGTAATAGTCAAAGGGCAGCTTGTTCTTATACCTAACCAATTCTACAAGCATTCTCTCACGACTGAATATCCTTATACATGAGCCGCTGACTTCTTTCTGCTCCGTACCTAACCCCAGGCTGTCGCTGTTATCAAAATACTGTACTATCCTTGGATCCTGTATCTTTGTGGAATCCTTATCTGTGATCAGATAATACTTCTTAGGAATCGTATCCGTCAATCCATGATAATAAAACGCACTATTCATTGTAAATACAGCATACGGATATGTTTTACCAATAACAGACAGATCCTGTTCTTTCCCCGCATCCGAATAGACTCCCCTTGAAATTTTTATTAGATTCCCAGATAAAATATCTTTTCGCATAGCATAATCCGTATGATATCTCTGTTTACATTCCTTATACGAATATAGCATAAAATCGCCTCCGTTATATAAACTCCGTATTATTTTCTTTTTTACGGATTTCATGTAAACTGTACCACAAATTCCGTGATAGTACAATAAAAAAAACAAGCAAAATCCGTAAAATGCTGTATTTTACGGATTTTGCTTAAATTGACATACTATAGAATCATATTGCTCCATTCAGCCTCTGCTTGATCACCCAGATGACATCTTCCTTCTCACGATCCGATAACCGGTCGAACAGCCTGACAAAGGATGCATACCGATTACAGAGGATCTGCTCCTCTCCGGCCTCCACATAGGGCTCTATACCCAAAAAATAGGGAGCCCGTAACGGACTCCCTACACCATTAAGAATCTATGGTATTCTCAATTATTATTTCTTCTTGCTTGCGATAGCAGCCTGTGCTGCTGCCAAACGGGCGATCGGCACACGATACGGGCTGCAGGAAACATAATCCAGACCGATCTTGTGGCAGAACTCGATAGAGGAAGGATCGCCGCCGTGCTCACCGCAGATACCGCAGTGGATTTCCGGACGAACGCTCTTACCTTTCCTGATCGCCATATCCATCAGTTCTCCGACACCGTCCTGGTCGAGCTTTGCAAACGGGTCATTCTCGAAGATCTTTCTCTCATAGTATGCCTGCAGGAACTTACCTGCGTCATCACGTGAGAAACCGTAGGTCATCTGGGTCAGGTCATTGGTACCGAAGCAGAAGAACTCAGCCTCCTTCGCAATGGTATCTGCGGTCAGAGCTGCACGCGGGATCTCGATCATGGTACCTACTTCGTACTTCAGGTCAGACTTCTGTGCCTTCAGCTCATCATCGGCAGCCTTCACAACGATATCCTTAACGAACTTCAGCTCCTTCGCATCACCAACGAGCGGGATCATGATCTCCGGTACTACATTCCAGTCCGGATGATTCTTCTTGGTGTTGATCGCTGCACGGATCACGGCAATGGTCTGCATCTTAGCGATCTCCGGGTAGGTGACATCCAGACGGATACCACGGTGACCCATCATCGGGTTGAACTCTACCAGACCTTCGATACGAGCCTTGATCTGCTCAACGGTCTTGCCCTTTGCCTTTGCCAGACGGGCGATATCGTCCTCGGTCTTCGGAACAAACTCGTGCAGAGGCGGATCCAGGAAACGGATGGTAACCGGGTTGCCTTCCATAGCCTCGAACAGCTGCTCAAAGTCACCCTGCTGCAGCGGCTCGATCTTCTGCAGCGCTTCTTCTCTTTCTTCTACGGTATCGGATACGATCATCTCGCGGAATGCTTCAATACGATCCTCGTCAAAGAACATGTGCTCGGTACGGCAAAGACCGATACCTTCTGCGCCAAGCTCTCTTGCCTTCTTTGCATCTCTCGGGGTATCCGCATTGGTACGAACCTTCAGGGTACGATACTTATCTGCCCATCCCATGATACGGCCGAACTCACCGACGATCTGTGCGTCCACGGTAGGAACCGCACCGTCGTAGATGTTACCGGTAGTACCGTCGAAGGAGATGATGTCGCCTTCGTGATACTCCTTGCCGCCAAGGGTAAACTTCTTATTCTCTTCATCCATAATGATGTCGCCGCAGCCGGATACACAGCAGGCACCCATACCACGTGCAACTACTGCTGCGTGGCTGGTCATACCGCCACGAACGGTCAGGATACCCTGGGATACCTTCATACCGGTGATATCTTCCGGAGAGGTCTCCAGACGTACCAGAACGACCTTCTCACCGCGAGCCGCCCACTCCTCAGCATCTGCAGCGGTGAACACGATCTTACCGCATGCAGCACCCGGAGCTGCGCCCAGTGCCTTACCGATCAGTCTTGCACGAACGATCGCGCTCTGATCGAAGGTCGGGTGAAGCAGGGTATCTAAGTTTCTCGGATCGATCATCGCAACGGCTTCTTCCTCGGTACGCATACCCTCATCTACCAGGTCACATGCGATCTTCAGAGCAGCCTGTGCAGTTCTCTTTCCGTTTCTGGTCTGCAGCATGTACAGCTTGCCGTGCTCTACGGTAAACTCCATATCCTGCATATCGCGATAATGGCTCTCCAGCTTCTGGCAAACATCCTTGAACTGACCAAATGCCTCCGGGAACTTCTCTTCCATTTCAGCGATCTTCATCGGGGTACGTACGCCGGCAACAACGTCCTCGCCCTGCGCGTTGGTCAGGAACTCACCGAACAGCCCCTTCTCACCGTTTGCCGGGTTACGTGTAAATGCAACTCCGGTACCGCAGTCATCACCCATATTACCGAATGCCATAGACTGTACGTTTACGGCAGTACCCCAGGAATACGGGATATCATTGTCTCTTCTGTATACGTTTGCACGGGGATTGTCCCAGCTGCGGAATACGGCTTTGATCGCACCTTCCAGCTGTACCTTCGGATCGGTCGGGAAATCTTCACCGATCTTGGACTTATATTCTGCCTTGAACTGGTTTGCCAGTTCCTTCAGATCTGCTGCATCGAGCTCAACGTCCTGGGTAACACCCTTCTTGGATTTCATCTTGTCGATCAGCTGCTCGAAATACTTCTTACCTACTTCCATTACTACATCGGAATACATCTGGATGAAACGTCTGTAGCAGTCCCAAGCCCAACGGGGATTCTGGGATTTCTCAGCCAGTACGGCTACTACGTCTTCGTTCAGCCCCAGGTTTAAGATGGTATCCATCATACCCGGCATGGATGCACGTGCACCGGAACGAACGGAAACCAGAAGCGGGTTCTCCTTATCCCCAAATTTCTTGCCGGTGATCTCTTCCAGCTTAACGATATACTCCTTGATCTGACCCATGATCTCGTCATTGATCTGACGGCCGTCCTCATAGTACTGTGTGCAGGCTTCCGTTGTGATGGTAAAGCCCTGCGGTACCGGCAGGCCCAGGTTGGTCATCTCCGCCAGGTTAGCCCCCTTGCCGCCCAGCAGTTCACGCATGTTTGCATCACCTTCACTGAACAAATAAACCCATTTTTTTGCCATGTCTTTCTCCTTCTTCTCCCATTCGTAGTTTTGTTTTTGCAACTTCTTCTTCCCCCGGTTTTTCACCGGCACTGCTTACATAATAGCATACTTCTAGTGATATTGCACGAAAATTATACCGAAAATTTGGACAAAAAAACTCGGACAAAGTGAATAACTTTACCCGATAAAGTACAAAAGACACCTTCAGCTACGGCATACAGTCCTGCTAAACTCACTTCGTTCATTAAGCAGGAACTGGTACCCTCAAGGGGAAGGCAGGATTTCAGGGGAGTAAGGATATCATTCTTGCCGGGGTCCGGTAATACATACTGGAGATCTTGATACCGGTACGCGGGGAGGATGCATGGAGCACCTGACCGTTGCCGATATAGATCCCGACGTGATTGATACGTCCGCCTTTGGAATAAAAGATCAAATCACCCGGCCGGATGGTCTCGGCGGTAACTCGTGTACCGTAGTTTGCCTGCGATGCCGCATGGTGCGGCAGTGAAACCCCGTATTTTTTGTAGATCTGCATGGTGAAGCCGGAGCAGTCCACACCTTTTGTCAAGGACACACCGCCCCAGACGTAGCGGTTACCTATGAACTGCTTCGCATATTCTACCAGCTGCGCGCGGGTACTCTGCACACCGTACTCCTGCAGCAGATCCTTCATGGAAACTGCCGTCTGCAGCTTATCTTCTACTTTCACAAAATCCGCAGAGACGTACGCCTCTTCCCCATCCAGATCAACTTTGATCCAGCCGTCCAGCTGATCCAGCACGATCAGCTCCTCGCCTTTGGAGACAAACGTGATCACCGGCGTATTGATACTGGGCTGCTCACGGACTTTCAGACCGTCACCGGAAACGATCGCCACCGGCTCGATGACTTCCTGTGCCAGCAAAAGCGCCTTGGGGCCTGTCAATAGGAATTCCGTACTGACATAACCTTCCACCTTGCCGGATCTGATATGTGCCCAGCCGTCCTCAATATCCAGCACTTCACAAGCCGCATGGTTGGACAGCTTGCCCACCAGATTACCGTCCACGGGTTTCTCACGGATGTTCAGATGATTGCTCACTTCGGCGATACCCAGATTGTTATAGCCGAAATAGGTGATGGGCTCTTCCGGGATCTCGAGTTCCAGAAGAGACTTTTCGATCTCGTACTCTGCTCCCAGCTGTACCAGTACCTTATCCGCCACGACCATCTGCAGAGCCTGCTCCTGTTCGCCATCGTTGATGCCGCGGCTGCCGGTCAGTTCTACCACATCCGCCGCTCCGGCCAGTCCGAGGCTTTCGGCGCTCACCACTCCCGGTGTCACCTGCGGAGCGGATACTGTCAATGGTGTCGGTGTATATACCCTGTCCAGCGGAAGGATCACGTTACGCAGCGAAAAAAGGCAGACGGAAACCGCTGCCAGGCCAACAATGAAATATGCGCCGAACGAAACCCTCTCCGGCTTCTTCCGGGAATTCTTCCTGCTTTTTTTTGCCATAACTAAACTATGTCGTCTCTCTTACGAATATAGGAAGCAATGTTCAATGCGTGATCCGCCACACGCTCCAGTGCGCTGACCACGTCGGAAAAGATCATACCGGCTTCCGGTGTGCACTCCTGCAGGGTCAGCCGCTCGATGTGATTCTTCTGCAGCTGCTGCTCCTTGGCATCCACACGGTTCTCCATATCGGAGAGAGTCTTCATCATCGCCGCATCCGGTGATTTTAAAATGGAATCCAGCGAAGTCGACAACATCTTGTTGACCATTTCCAGCATCTCGGCCAGTTCCTTCTGTGCCTGCGGGCTGAACGTTGCCCCCTCTTCCTTCCGGCGCTTTGCCATCCCTGCAATATTCTCTGCATGGTCGCCGATGCGCTCGATATCGTTTGCTACATGGAACAGGGAACCGATCCCCTGCAAGTCCTCGATGGGCAGTGTAGACGTATTGATCTTGATAAAATAGGAAGTGATGGAATGGTTCAGGAAATCGATGTTCTTTTCCATCTCATACACTTCATTGATGTCGTCATCGTCCAGCGTGATCAGCGCGTTCATCGCACGGTTTAAGTTATCGTTTGCCAGAGCCGCCATACGCTCCAGCTCCTTCATACCGTCGATCACTGCAGTAGACGGATTGAACAGTACTTTATCACCGATAAACTTAAGCTGGAAGGTATCGCGATAGCCTACCTTCTGATCCTTGCCCGGTACCACCAGGTAGGTCAGCTTCACGATCAGGTTGGAGAACGGGAAAAGCACGATGACCTGCACGATCTTGATGATCGTGTGGGCATTTGCCACAAACCGTCCGTCATCCGCCGAGATCGAATGCAGAGCCTGCGAGATCGGATCCATCGCGATCATAAATACGATAAAGATCAGCACGGTACCGATCACGTTGAACAGCAGGTGGATCATTGCCGCACGCTTCGCATCTTTCTTGCCGGCCAGGGATGCCAGCAGCGCCGTGGTGCATGCGCCGATATTGCAGCCCAGTATGATGAACAGACAGATATTCACATCTGTGAACAGCCCCTGCTGTGCCATCAAAAGTGTCAGGGAAACGGTTACCGAGGAACTCTGTACGATCGTGGTGATGACAAGACCTACCAGCACGGCCAGCAGCGGATTCTTGAGACTGGCCAGCGTATCCACGACCATCTGGGATTCCTTTAAGGAGCTCATTCCCGAAGACATCGTAGAGATGCCCAGAAACAGTACACCGAAACCGGTGACCACATCGGAAAACTTCTGCACGGTCTGGTTCTTGGCTACCATGGAAGCGATGACACCTGCCAGAAGAATAAGCGGAGCATATGCAGAAAGATTGAACGAAACCAGCTGACTGGTGATGGTGGTACCGATATTGGCACCGAAGATCACGCCGGCTGCCTGATAGAGTGTCATCAGACCGGAGTTGACAAAACTGACGACCAGTGCTGTACAGGCCGAAGAAGACTGCACGATACCGGTGAAGAATATCCCGACCATCAGACCGGAAAAACGATTGGTGGTAAATTTTTCCAAAATACCACGGAGCTTGGCACCGGCTGCTTTCTCGATCCCCTCGCTCATAATGGTCATTCCCAAAAGGAACAGCCCCAGGCCTCCTGCCAGTGACATCAGTTCTTTCACACCCATGACTGCACCTCGCTTATCCTGTGTACGGAACTCTCCTGTTCCATAATCTCCTCCCGGCCAAAGGCCGCTTTTTGAACATTATTGCCAAAATGTATTGTGGTTTTTTATTTAATTTTCCGCAAACATTTCTTATTTTAACGGATAGCGTTCAAGTATGCAAGGGCAATTTATCGTCAAAATTTGAAATGGACAAAAGTTAACAAAAAAATCATCTCAAACCGTCTGTTTTTATAACTATTGCAACAAAAAAAATTGACCTTGGAACACTCTTTTGTTATAATTTAATCTATCGATGAACATTATGCGCAGCGAAAAGGAGTTCCTGACATGATGAAAAGAAAATTATCCAAAACCAACCATTTTGCCGATACTCTGAACCGTGTTTCCGTGAACAAGGAAGTTCCGAAGAGCGCTTTTTTTATCCTGCTTCTGCTTTTCCTGATCGCAAACCATATCACACGTGGTCTTTCCCGCAGTCCGGGTGTATGGATCATCAACGGAAGAGAGTTTTATCTGTCCTCGCTGGCCGGTGTGACTGCTTCTCTGGGCAACATCTGCATTCTCCTTTTGGTCATTTTGTTCGGAAAAGCCGGCTTCATCGCCACACTGATCCTTTTGATCGTGCAGTTTCCAAGCCTTCTGGTCTCCATCCTCCTGGGACGGAACTATGCCGCCGTGCAGGGCATATTTACCAATCTGCTGACGATCACAGCCAGTGTGATCATTTTTCTGAACCACCTCCGGGTTGTGAATTATCAAAAGAAAATGCGCGAGCAGGCCATCACGGATCAGCTCACCGGCATTCCGAACCGCTTCGCCTGCTTTGAGCTGATGAACGATCTGATCGCCAAAAAAGAGAAATTTGTTTTGGTTTCAACGGATCTGAACAACTTTAAAAGTATCAACGATACCATGGGACACGCGGTAGGGAACAAAGTACTGATCGAGATCTGTGAACGCTGGAAGGCCATCGCTTCCCGGGAAGACGCAGAAACGCTGGACTTTCTGTCACGTCCCGGCGGAGATGAATTTCTTCTCGTGATCCGTGCCTATCAAAATGAAATGGACATCCAAAACGCGATCCGACGCTATCAGAATGCCCTGGAGCAAAAGATCACCATTGACGACTGTGACTATTTTCTGAATGCAAGCTTTGGATATGCAGAGTATCCTGCGGATGCCGAAACCGCTATCGTACTCGTCTCATATGCCGATACCGCCATGCACGAAGTGAAGGATTCCGTCAAGAGCGACCGCATTCTCCGCTTCACGCAGGATCTGGCAAAGATCGAGAAGAATCTGGCAACCGAGCGCAAGATCCGTAACGCGCTGGAACAGGATTCCATTTTCTTCTATCTGCAGCCGCAGTACGATATCGATCACAAACTGCGCGGTTTTGAAGCACTGGCACGTATGAAGGACAGCGAAGGTAATATGGTCAGTCCGGGCGAATTTATCCCCGTAGCCGAAAAGATCGGTCTGATCGACCAGGTGGACTTAAGTGTCTTTCGCAAGTCTGCCATGCTCCTCGGAAAACGGATCCGGGAAAGCAGCGCCGACATCACCCTTTCCATCAACATCTCGGTACGCCATCTGATGAAGAACAACTTCATGGATGAGATCCGCGAAATACTGGAAAAAAGCAGTCTGCCGCCAAAGAATCTGGAGATTGAGATCACGGAATCCATAATGATCGATTCCATCGACAAAGCCCTGGAAGTGATCGGCGAGATCAAAAAACTCGGCATCAAGATCGCCATCGATGATTTCGGTACCGGCTACTCTTCGTTAAGTTATCTGAACAAGTTTCCGGCAGATCTGCTCAAGGTCGACAAGTCGTTCATCGATGAGATGAACTCCAGCGAATCTTCCAGACAGTATGTCGCTACGATCATTTCCATCGGACATATCATGAACCTGGATGTGATCTCGGAAGGCGTGGAAAAGCCGGATCAGCTGGAAACCCTTAAAGAGATCGGATGCGACTTTATTCAGGGTTATATCTGGGGCAAACCGTTACCGCCGGAAGAAGCCGAGAAACTGGTGTATTAAAAGAGAATGTTCCGCTTGCGGAACGCCCGCGCCGAGCGCGGTTGCGATAGCAGCAATATCCTAAGAAAAGAAATAAAAACTTCCGGTAGCGGAAGTTTTTTACTGTCTGCGTCCTATGGCAAGATCTTTGTCCATCTGCGCTTTCAGCGCGTCAACGCTTTCGAATCTCATCTCCGGGCGGTGAAACCATTTCGGGATCACGGTGATCTCGTGATCGTAACAGCAGTCACCGCTGTAGTCATAGAGGTAGCTCTCGATGGTGACTGCTTTGGTCCCATTCACGGTCGGTTTGGTGCCGATATTGGTCATTGCGCGGTACTTCTGTCCGTCCAGCAGGACTTCCGAGAAATAAACACCGTACGGCGGCAGGAGTTTGTTTCCCGGCGGGATCAGATTGACGGTCGGGATACCGATGGTACGGCCAAGCTGCGCGCCGTGACGCACGATACCGCGGAATGAATACTCATACCCCAGACATGCTCCGGCCTCTTTCAGTTCTCCCGCTTCGATCATGGCGCGCACGCGGCTGGATGAGACTTCCGTATTTCCGATCCGCAGCTTCTCCACCTGCACGGTCTCATATCCGCCACTCCGCTTCATCGCATCCAGCAGAGCAAAATCCCCGGCGCCCTTTGCTCCAAAGGACAGATCGGTACCGGCTGCTACCAGACGTGCCTGCAGACGCCGGCACAGGTATTCTTCAATAAACGTCTCCGGCGCGATCGCTGCGTTTTCCTTCGTCATCGGGTATTCGATCAGCAGATCCACACCGAGTTCTTCCAGGATCCTCTGCTTCTCTTCCCTCGTGGTAAGTACCTTGCCGTCCGAACTGCCGAAAAGCTCCTCCGGTGACGGATGGAAGGTAAAGACTACCGCCAGCATTCCGTCCTGCTTTGCAGACAGGATCTCACCCAGAAGACGGCGATGCCCCAGATGCACACCGTCGAATTTCCCGATCGCGATGGCAGTGGGAGAAGAGGTATGGATTTGTGACAGATCATTCAGGATATACATAAGCTCTCCGTCAAACACCTTTCCCTCAAGGGGGAGGCAGGTGCGTATGGTCAGAAAAACATATTCTCGGAACGGTAGTTTCCGCGCTCCGCGCTGTATCGATAGACAGCACAGAACGCCAGCTCTGCATTGTAGATCCGGAAACGTTCCCCGTCCTGCGGGCAGATGCCCTGCTCCCGGAAACAATTGTCGGTCAAAGGATTGCCATTATCAATGCGTTTCTTTTCCTCCAGCCGCACATGCAATGGCCGGCAGTTCTCATAAAAATGCTCGATGGACAGAACATGTTCTTCCAGCCGTCCACTCTGCATCAGCTGCTGTACCTGTTCCAGCGTCAATGCCGTATCTTTGGTAAATTCACCGCTGCGCGTACGCTCCAGACGTTCCATACTGGCACCGCAGCCAAGCGTTTCTCCGATATCCCGGCAAAGGGAGCGGATATAGGTTCCCTTGCTGCATTCGACACACATCGTTACAACGGGCAGTTCGATCTTTTGGATCTCCAGCGCCAGGATCGTTACCTCACGTCCCTTACGCTCCACTTCCACGCCGGCTCTCGCCAGTTCATACAGATGCTTACCGTCCTGCCGGATCGCAGAATACATCGGCGGGATCTGCGCATAAGTTTTTACAAAGCTCCTGCAGACTGTGCGCACTTCTTCTTCCGTGCAGTTCACTTCCCGCTGTGTGATCACGGTACCGGTCATATCCTCGGTATCTGTGGTCATTCCCAGACGCATCTCACAGACATATTCCTTCGTCTTGTCCGTCAGATGCTCCACCAGACGGGTGCCCATACCCAAACATACCGGAAGCACCCCTGTCGCTGCAGGATCGAGTGTTCCGGTATGTCCGATCTTTTTCTGTTTTAGAATGCCGCGCAGTCTGGCGACCACGTCAAAAGAGGTGTAGCCCTCTTCTTTATCGATATTGATCACTCCGGAGATCATTATTACCCCTCATCAGTCAGCTGCGCTGACAGCTTCCCCCCGGAGGGGGGAAGCCAAGTTTAAGAGTATTGTTTTGCAATTTCTGCAATAATCTTTTCTTCGAATTCCGCGATGGTGCCATCGTATTCGCAGCCGGCCGCGCGGGCGTGTCCGCCGCCGCCAAAGGCTTCACAGACCTTTGCCACATTTACCGCATCCGAGGAAGAACGCAGGCTGCCTTTGAAATGCCCCGGTGTCTTTTCGTAGATATAAACGGAACAGTCCACACCCTCGGTATTGCGCAGACGCTCTACGATACCTCCGGTCTCATCGCGCCCGGTACCGAGCTTTGCCATCAGTTCCAGATCCGCGCTGCTGACGATCACCCTGCCGTTCAGATGAAAACGGCTGTCCAGAAGGGCCTGCCCCATCATGCGGTTCTGCAGGTCGGTACGGATGTAAAATGTCTCATCCAGCATCCGTGAAAAATCAAAATCATACTCCAGGAGATTGGCACATATGCGCATCGTCTCCGGCCTGGTATTGGAAAAATGAAATACCCCCGTATCATGCGCGATGCCCATATACAAAAGCTCCGCGATCTGAGCATCCAGCATATCCTTCGGGATCAGGGAGCCGATGATCTCCGCGCAGGCCGCAGCCTCCGGGATCACATAGTTGTACTCTCCGGTACCGTTTGCGTTGCTGATATGATGATCGATGTTGATCGTACGTTTTGCCGCATCAAAATATTTCTTCGATCCGCTGATGCGCTCATAGTTCGTATCGCAGACGATAAACACATCAAAAGGCGCACGCTCCGGAAAATCCGTGATCAGCATATCCCGCCCGGGGATATGATCAAATGCCTTTTCCGGCTTCTCCAGAAACACCTCTGTCTTTGCCCCCGACAATGCCTTTTGCAGATACATCGCCAGTGCCAGATTGGAAGCGATGCAATCGCCGTCCGGATTGAGATGTCCGGTGATCCCGATCGTCTTCGCATCTTTTACGAGTGCCAACAGATCAAATGCC
The DNA here is from genome assembly GCA_017634975.1 of Lachnospiraceae bacterium. Taxonomy (GTDB): domain Bacteria; phylum Bacillota; class Clostridia; order Lachnospirales; family Lachnospiraceae; genus NK4A136. Next base: position 30,639 of record JAGBMJ010000137.1, read on the forward strand.
ATACTTACTCCTCGTCGCCCTCATCCTCTGCTTCCGGATGCTCCGCTCTCGCCTTTTCGTCGGCGGCACGCACTTCATCGATCAGCTTGGACATATGATTACCATAGGCGATCGAATGATCGGCGATAAACGTCAGTTCCGGTGTATTGCGCAGGTTCAGTTCTTTTGCGAGCTGGCGTTTCAAGAAGCCCTCCGCATTCTTAAGCCCCTTAAGCGCTTCCTTCTCATCCTCACCGTCCGCCAGCATGCTCACCCATACCTTGCAGGTCTTCAGATCCGGTGCCACTTCCACATCCGTAACCGATGTGAACTCCGGCACACGCGGATCCTTCAGCTCACTGCGGATCAGCTCCGCCAGGATCTTCTGCACTTCCGAATTGATCCTTGTATTTTTTACGCTGTTTTTTCGCATATTACCTCGGTACCTCTACCATAATGTACGCTTCTACCTGATCCAGTTCCTGCATCTGGTCGAAGCCTTCAAATACCAGACCGCATTCAAAGCCGGCCTTTACTTCCTTGACATCATCCTTGAAACGCTTCAGGGATGCTAAGCTGCCCTCATAGATCTGCTCGCCTTCCCGGGTGATACGGATCTTGCAGTCTCTCTGGAATACACCGTCCAGCACGAAGGAACCTGCAATGTTACCGACTGCAGATGCCTTGAAGATCTGGCGTACTTCCGCATGACCGATGATCTTCTCTTCGTATACCGGATCCAGCATACCCTTCATTGCTGCTTCGATATCTTCGATTGCCTGATAGATGACCTTGTACAGACGTACGTCTACACCTTCGCGGTCTGCGGTCTGCTTTGCCACCGCATCCGGACGTACGTTGAAACCGATGATGATCGCGCTGGATGCACTTGCCAGCACCACATCGGATTCGTTGATGGCACCTACGCCGCCGTGGATCACTTTTACAACAACCTCTTCGTTGGAAAGCTTGAGCAGGGACTGCTTCACGGCTTCCACACTACCCTGTACATCCGCTTTGATGATCAGGTTCAGTTCCTTCAGATTGCCTTCCTGGATCTTGCTGAACAGGTCATCCAGGGACATCTTCGCCTTGGTATCCTCCAGCAGCTTCTCCTTGTTCTGTGCAATAAAGGTATCTGCAAAGCTCTTTGCATCCTTATCATTTGCGTGTGCGATAAAGATCTCGCCCGCGTTCGGTACATCGTTAAGACCTAAGATTTCAACCGGAATGGAAGGACCGGCTTCCTTTACACGGCGTCCCTTATCATCCACCATCGCACGCACCTTACCGTGAGATGCACCTGCGGAGATAAAGTCACCGACATGCAGGGTACCTTTCTGTACCAGCACGGTTGCTACCGGGCCACGGCCCTTATCCAGCTCCGCCTCGATCACCAGACCTCTTGCCCGGCGCTTCGGATTGGCCTTCAGCTCCAGTACATCTGCGGAAAGCAGGATCATTTCCAGCAGGTTATCGATCCCTTCGCCGGTCTTTGCGGAAACCGGTACGAAGATCGTAGAACCACCCCAGTCTTCCGAAACCAGTTCATATTCGGTAAGTTCCTGTTTTACTCTGTCGATATTTGCGCCCGGCTTATCGATCTTGTTGACTGCAACGATGATCTCGATGCCGGCTGCTTTTGCGTGGTTGATCGCTTCTACGGTCTGCGGCATGACACCGTCGTCCGCAGCGACTACCAGGATCGCGATATCCGTGGAATTTGCACCACGCATACGCATCGAGGTAAATGCTTCGTGTCCCGGCGTATCCAGGAAGGTGATCATACGATCGTCCACCTTCACCGTGTATGCACCGATGTGCTGTGTGATACCGCCGGCCTCACGGTCCGTGACATGCGTCTTACGGATCGCATCCAGAAGGGAAGTCTTACCATGGTCAACGTGCCCCATAACGCAGATGACGGGAGGTCTCTCCACCATCTTGCTCTCTTCCTCGTCCTCTTCCTTCAAGAGTTCGGCGATCACATCTACTTTCTCTTCTCTTTCGCACATGATCTCGTAATCCAGTGCGATCTCCTCTGCTTTTTCAAAGCTGATCTCCTGATTTACGGTCACCATCTCGCCCTGCAGGAACAGTTTCTTTACAATCTCGGAAGGATTGATGCGCATCTTCTCCGCAAACTCTTTGATCGTAATGTTGTCCGGAAGTGTGATCACCTTGATCTCTTCCTCTACCTTCTCCTGCTTCTTGGCCTCCGGCTTGATGAAACTGCCGGCACGGGAGTTACGTCCCTTTCCGATATTATCCTCGTAGAACGAGGAATTCTTCCGCTGCTCGCGATCACGATCCTTGTCGTTATGCTTGCCTCTGCGGTTATCCTTGGTCTCTACTACCGGTGCTGCCGCAAAATTATTGCCGCGGCCGCCGCCCTGCTGCGGTCTGCCGCCCTGGCCTCCCTGCCCCGGACGGCCATTGCCGCCAAAAGAGCCCGGTCTGCCGCCGCCCTGTCCCGGACGATCCCCACGGCCGCCGAAACCACCTGCATTCTGCGGACGGTCGCCTCTCTGGAAACCACCTTGCTGCGGTCTGCCGCCCTGGCCCGGGCGATCGTCTCTTCGGAATCCGCCGCCATTCTGCGGGCGATCATTCCTTGTATTGTTTGCGAAACCGCCGTTCTGCGGGCGTCCGGTATTTGCTCTCTGCGTATTATCCACGCGCTGCTGTGCTTCGGCATTCTGCGCTGCTGCCGCCGCCTGTGCTGCCTGCGCTTCTGCTGCCTGTGCAGCAGCCTCCTGCTGTGCACGTGCGGCTTCCAGCTGGCGCTGCTCCGCTTCTTCTCTTGCACGTTCTTCTTCCGCACGACGACTGGAGATCGCGCCTGCACGGTCGATCATATTGTCACGCGGCTTGATCGGCCCGCGATTCAGATTCGGGTTCGGTCTGCCATAGCCTCCGTTGCCGCCGCCGTTTCCGTTACGCATCGGCTGCGGACTGCGCTGGTTTCCGCCTACGTTTCCGCCGGTGATGATGATGGTCTTTTTCTTTTTCTGCGGCATGCCCTGCCCCTGTGCACCTGCGTTATTCTTCGGTGCAGCAGTATTCTGCGGTTTCTGTTCCTGATTCATCTCTCTGTTCTGAGGCGCATTGTTCTTCGGTGCCTCTGCTTCCTGCTTTTCTGCAGTCTTTTCCTGTTTTACGGTTTCCTTCTCGGGAGCCGGTGCAGATTTGGGAGCCGGCTTTTCGTCCGCTGCTCCCGCACGGGTATACCCCTGTGCCTTCAGATCGTCTGTCACCGCTTTTTCAAACTCTTCCGGAAATTTGCTGGACGCGGTCTTTGCACCTGCGCCATGCTTTTCCAAAAGCTCGATGATCAGAGTATTCTTCGGAGCCGCTCCGTCCGCGCCCACAAAATCCTTTGAAAACTCACTGATTCTCGCCATTGATCGCACTACCTCCCTTATCACTCATACCTGCCAGCTTCTGTACCGAAGCTGCAAAACCCTTATCATTGACGGACACCACGCTGCGGAATTCCTTTCCGATCGCGTGTCCCAATTCTTCTTTTAACGCATACTCAAAATACGGCACCCTGTAATAACTGCACATATCCCGATAATGCTTTTTTGAAGCTTCCGACGTATCCTCGCTTACGATCACCAGATACGACTTGCCTTCCTTTACGCTCTGCTCCGCCGCAAAACCGCCGCTGCCGAGTTTCCCCGCCCGCTGCGCCATACCCAGGAGTGAGAGCAGCTTATCCTGCCGATTCGCCAATGCCTTCGTATGCTCCTTCTAACTGTTCATAAACTTCCGCCGGGATGCTCACCTGCAGGCTGCGCTCCAGGCTGTGCTTCTTCTGTGCCTTTTTCAGGCATTCCACATTTCTGCACAGATAGGCACCTCTGCCGTTCTTCCGTCCGGTATCGTCCAGACAGATCTCGCCTTCCGGCGTACGCACCACACGGATCAGTTCTTTTTTGTCTTTACGTTCTCCGCAGCCCGCACACTGCCGCTGCGGCACCCGTTTGGGCATCATTGCCATAAGGATTTACTCCTCTCCGCCCTCGCTGCCTTCGGCGGTCTCTTCCGCATATCCCTCTTCGGTATACTCTTCCTCGTACTCGCCGTCTTCGTACTCATCATCCATATAGTCTTCCACACGGAAACCGTATGCATCCTTTGCCTGGGTCTCGGACTTGATGTCGATCTTGTAGTTGGTCAGCTTGGCCGCCAGTCTTGCGTTCTGGCCGGATTTACCGATAGCCAGAGACAGCTGCAGATCAGGTACCACGACATTTGCGGTACGCTCTTCCGGATCCGCAAATACGTTTACGATCTTTGCCGGAGACAGGGCATTCTGGATCAGCTCGCCCGGGTTCTCGCTCCAGTTGATGATATCGATCTTCTCGCCGTACAGCTCGTTTACGATCGCATTTACACGGGAACCGTTGACACCGACGCATGCGCCCACCGGATCCACGTTCGGATTGTGGGAAACGACAGCCATCTTGGTACGGCTGCCGGCTTCACGTGCGATCGCCATGATCTCTACGGTACCGTCTTTGATCTCGGTCACTTCTTCTTCAAACAGACGTTTTACCAGAGTCGGGTGAGAACGGCTCACCGTGATCTTCGGTCCCTTCGGCGTGCTCAGCACGTCCAGTACATATACTTTGATGCGGCCGCCCTGCTTTAAACGCTCGGTCGGCACACATTCGGTATCCAAAAGCAGTGCATCGGTCTTGCCAAGGTTGATGGAATAGCCCTTGCCCACGCGGCGCTGTACAACGCCGGTGATCACATCGGCTTTCTTCTCAAAGAACTGGTTGTAGATCACGTTGCGCTCTTCCTCACGGATCTTCTGGGTGATCACGTTCTTTGCATTCTGGGTAGCGATACGGCCGAACTCCTTGGAATTGATCTCTACCTCTACAAAGCCTCCCGGCTGAACCTGCGGATCGATCTCCTTTGCTTCATCCCAGCTGATCTCGATCGCGGGATCCATAACGTCGTCCGCCAGCTCAATGACTTCCTTGGTGGCGATCACATGGAACTCGCATGTATCCTCGTCAATCTCTACACGTACATTATCTGCTGATTTGAAGTGGTTGCGGCATGCCGTGACCAGGGAATTCTTGATGGCTTCGAACAGAGCCTCCCTGCTGATCTCACGCTCACGCTCCAGCATGTCCAATGCAACTTTCAGATCCGAATTCATTTCATTTTCCTCCTAAAGAATTTGGTTGCTCACTCGTGTTTGTATCAATAAAATCAGATAGCTTCAGTTTTCTGATTTTTTTCCTTAATTCGCGGTACTGTTTCACATCCCGTCTGAGCTGTGCGCGGTGTTCCTTTTTCAGAAGCTTCACCTTCTTTCCGGCAGCTTTCTTCGCCGCCTTGCGCTCCGGTTTTCCCTTCTTCCAAAGGTCCCACAAAAGCTGTAATACTTCGCCGCCCACTTCAATCAGGATATCTATCATAAAACACCTCATCCGCCGCTTGGGGCGCCCCCGGCACACAGTACCGCCTGACGCACCGTATTCACAGGCAGCCTGTCAGAAATCCACTTTCAGACGGATCACCGCCAGTTTGCTGCGCTCAAATGTCTGTGCCTCTTTGCCTTCCGCTTCGATCGTTACCGTATCCTTATCAAAAGCCTTCAGGATCCCGGTGTATTCCTTCTCACCATCCACTGCCTCAAACAGCTTCAGTTCCACTTCCTCGCCGATGCTGTTTTCGAAGTGACGGTCTTTCTTTAACTGGCGTCCCAGTCCCGGACTGCTGACCTCCAGGATATAGGCATCTGCGATCAGATCCGCTTCGTCCAGCTTCTCCGAATATGCCCGGCTCACAGCTTCACAGTCCTCAATGGTCACACCGCCGTCCTTATCAATATAGGCACGCAGATACCAGTCACTGCCCTCTTTGACATACTCCACATCATAAATGCGTACACCCTGTGCATCCGTGATCGGCTGCAACAGCTGTTCCGCTCTTGTTTCGATGTCTTTCTTTCCTGCCATAAAAATAACCACCTATGCATATAAACAGATAAGAGTAGGTGCACCACCTACTCTTACCATACTCAATCCTACAAAACATTATTTTATCACTTCTGTATTAAAATGCAAGTGTTTTTTCGAAAAGCATGATCAAAGAAAAAACTGACACAGACAAAAAAATACTGGTCAACATAATATTATTATGATATACTTGATCATATTGATGGATTTTCAGGACGGAAACGCAATATCGTTTCCTTAGGGAGGAAGAAAAAGCTATGTCTTTGTTTGGTGCGTTCAAACACAAGAATGATGCATCCGTAAACATTGAGCCTGCGTATGAACCGGAAACCGAAGCAAAAGGGGATCTGGACTTTGTAAAAGGCCGAACCGAAACCGCAGAGGAAGTCATTCAGGCGCACCTTGAGGAAGAAGCCCGGGCGCTGGAAGAGGCAAAGCAGGCAGAAGTACAGAAAAAAGCGGCAGCGGAAGCTGCAAAAGAAGACGTATCGTCAGCCGACAGTGCTGCCATTACAGAAGACGTACCGGCTGCCGGCAATGCTGCTGTTGCAGAAAACGGAGCTGCTCCGGCAATCGTTGTTCCGGAATATGTTCCGCCAATGAATTTTGCAGACGCATTGGAAGAGAATCCCATTCCGGAATCCGGGAAGATCTGTCAGAGAGTACCGGTAACGCAGCATGATCCGGTGATCAACCTGCCGGAGTTCCACCCTTCCGATGAACCGGCGATCGCGTTGATCCGCGGTGATGAAGGCTTCCTTGCCAAAGATCTGGTCAGCGGAATGATGGCGATGGGGAACTGCGAAGATGACGCAAAAGACCGATTGATGAGCCTGCTAGCGCAGCCGGCGTAAGTGTTCGAAACCGTAAAAATGCCCTACCAGGGGGAGATAACCTTTTTAATGGACGGTCCGTATGGTGAATACCTTGCGGACCGTCCCATGTTTTTACTCAATACCGGAAATCATTTCCGTTGTTGAGTATAAAATACGGGCAGGATGCGCACTCGCATGTAAGGAATTCAGCCGCCAAAGCGGCATGTGCTCGGCGCTCCTGATGCTAATTGTCAATGGTTTCTTGTACTCTTTCTTGTGGAAATTCCCGAAACCTGCTCTAAATGTAGACATTAAAAAAGGACCGGATTTTACTCCGATCCCACATTTTCCTCGTTATATTTCAAAGTTCAATTCTGCAATTATTCTTATTATCTGTATTGGTTTACAACTCCACCACCTGATCCGCGTACTTATCCAGATACCGCCTGTGGCTGACATATAAAACCGTCGGATGCTCCGATCTTGCTATGGCATCCAGTATCTTCATCTCCGTCTTTTCATCCAGCGCGGAGGTCGCCTCATCCAGAATCAGAATAGCGGACTTCTTAAGCAATGCTCTCGCTATCGAGATACGCTGTGCCTGTCCTTCCGAAATACCCGTAGCCTTTTCGCCGATCTGAGTATCAATACCATCCGGCAGGCTTTCCACAAATTCCAGCGCATCAGCAATTCTCAGCACCTCTTTCATCTCATCAGCCGTCGCGTCACTCTTCCCCATCCGGAGATTATCGGCGATGGTACCAAACATCAGGGTGTTCCCCTGCGGAACATAGCTGATCAGTTTTCTGGTGTTTACATCACATTTCTTCCGGATCCCGTTCTCGGAATAAAATGACAGTTCTCCTTCCGATGAAGGCAGGAATCCCATAATCGCTCTTAAAAGTGTGGTTTTACCGGCACCGGACTTTCCGGCCATCATCACCATCTGTCCCGGTTTAATATCAAAGGATACATTCTGCACAACAGCCTCGGCCTTGTATCCCACAGTAACCGAATCCGCCAATATACCTAAATAAGCGCATCCCTCATTGCCATCCGTGAAAGCCCTGATTTCTTCCGGATCCGCCTGTTCTTCCTCCAGCTCACTGACCTCTATGATCCTTCCAGCGGAAGCCAGCACACCCACGATCTGTGGGATTTGGTTTGCCAGAGAATAGATCGGTCCCTGGATCTGTCCTACCAGACTAAGAAAAGCGGTCATCACGCCAAAGGTGATCGCCCCGTCACTGACCATCAGTGCTCCGACCACAAATGCGATCATATGAGCTCCGGTAAAGGTGATACCGATCACACCGGTTCCAATCACCTTCCACTTGTTCTTCTGCCTGACCAGTTTCAGTCTCTTATCCTGGATCTCCTGTAATCTTCTGATACTGTTTTCTTCCTGTCCGAAAAGCTGAACCAGTGTAGCCTTGCTAAGTCTCTCCTGCAGGAAAATACGATAATCCGCCTCTGTCTGCTGATACTCCTTCTGTATCTTATTCATACCCCTGCTGATAAGCTTCCCTGCTACTGCCCCGATGGGGGCAATGATGATAAGTGCAACAGCAAGAGCAGGCGCATAATTCCATAAGAGACAGAATGCAAGGATCAGCCGGACGATCAACGCTCCCCCTGAAATAATCAGCCTGCTCACACCGGAAGTGATCTGCTCCACATCACTGGTGATCCTGCTGAGCAGCTCTTCACTATGATACTCTGTCCTGCTGATCCAGGGCAGACGCAGAAACCGCTCAAACAGGCTGCTCCGCATCTGGCAGGCGTATTTTTCTGTGATCGTTGCTTCCAGCAGCGATTCCAGCACCCCTCCAACGATAGAAAAAAGCTGTAGCCCTACCATGATGATCACCAGGGTGCGAAGTACCACCTGATCTCCCGCCTTATCCACGATCGACTTATTGACAAGAGATACCAGCACGGAAGCTACAGCTACACTTGTGTTAAGAAGCAGCAGACCAAGCAGGGATTTTTTGCTTTTTGCAGTTAGTTTGGCAATCCATCTCAAATACTTCCTCTGATTCTTGCCGTCTTTCAGAAAACCTATATATTTATCCATATTACTACTTCACTTGCTTAAGTATTTTCAACTCCCTGATCATTTTGCCGTTTTTAAGACCGCGCAATACCCGATAGAAAGGCAGTAATGGCAGTAGGATCTTGTGCTTATAAAAGAAGGGAAAATATGCCGCCATCGCCTGATATCTCTTGTTCTTTTTGCTAACTGGCACAAAGAAACGGTTCAGCATATACCAAATCTTGCCCCCTCCGTATTCTTTCATCCGGTTTTCCACGCGATGATCCATCGTACCATACACCCCTGACGACAGAACATATTCAAGCATTTCCTTATCAGCATCCGTCAGTTCCTTACCGGAGAACAGGTGCTGTGCCAGCAAGCGGTTGGCAGCCTCAAATTCCGCGATCCCCAGCTTTTCCGTTTCCGTCGCCACATAGTCCATATCAAGGGACTCTTTTTGCAGATATACATACACATCAAGAATAGAACGTAGTCCCGTTCCCCCCATGGAATAGTGCTTATATTCATGGGCGAGCATATAAATGTAAAAGTCCTCCGGGCTGAAATGCTTCTCATATCCATCACCCAGCAATCTTTTTTCCACATCTGTATAGTATTTATACATTTTCTCGTCGTGACCGGAACCAAACAGAGAAGTATGCATCTCAAAATTGCTCACAGGTTCCTTGTGATACACATCATGATTGCTGGCACCAAAATGTTCCACACTAAATCCCAGCTTTTCCATGATGCTTTTCACGTCATCTGCCCGTTTGGCATCAAAGAGAATATCATGGTCAGACATCTGTCGCATGCCATACACAGGATACAGATGCTGCAGAAGAGTTCCCTTAAGGGGCATATGCCAGATACCTGCCGCGTCCAGTTCGGCAAATACCTCTGACATTTCCATATCCATCTGCGCATTCTTCAGTGCGGAATGCTTCTTTGCTTTAACAAAGCGTTCTTCCTTTACCCCAGCAGTTTCCAATGCATGAGCGACCGTAGCTGTAAGATAATGCCTGTTCGCCTGTTCATACAGCTCGTCCATATCCATACCGGCGATCCGCTCCGGATCTGCTTTCACACCATTTACTGCGCACGATACGAGATAGATCAAATCCTCCGCTTCCATGTAAGTCTCACTTCCTTGTTCCTAATACTAAATCAAGGTTCAAAGATTACCCATGAACCTTGACTTTTCTAATTATTCTTTCAACTTTGTCCACAACACGGTGCGGTAAGATCAAAAGCCGCCTAAAACGCCACAGCGCGCACCAGCGTGCGGCACGGCGGCGCCACTTCAGGTCATCACAATCAATTGTCCGCTTTCCGCGCCGGATCAGCTTCGCCTTGCCGAGAATATTTGAGCGAGGGAACCACCCGTCCGGTTTACGATTTCCGTCGCCAAAGGTCTGCACTCTGTCACCGTCCAGCTTCCACACCCGGTGCAGGCAGTATTCTCCGCCCTTATAATGCCCCGGAAAAAGCACGATATCACCGACCTTGATGTTCTCCGGCATTATGCTTACCAGCATCACCTGATCTCTGTTCACGCGGATCAGCGGAAACATGCTACTCCCTACCACAGTGAACCAGATAGGCGGTGCTTCCGCACCGCCTTCCCGCATAGCCATCCACTGCTCAATGGACAGGGAGACACGCTGCGTCATGCTTCAGCCACGCCCGCCTCGATCAGCGAGGCAATGGTCTTCTGAACGTCGGCGCTGGCGGTGTCGAGGGACACGTCATATTCCTGTGTCAGCGCCTGGGCGGTTTCCTCCGGGGTGCTGCCCTTCTGCAATTTCTCGAAGATGAACGCGCCGGTGTCGTTGAGCATCAGTGAGCCGTTAAACTCTTTCACGTTCTTGCCTGTAGGCATCACCAAGTTCATGCCCGGCACTTTTCTCAAAATGAATCCATTCTTGATCTTCATATCGTTTGCTCCTTGCCTATATCTTTAAGCCCGGTATAGGGCGATTTTGCCGAAGGTCAGCCGAGATTCTGCGAATCCCGGCTGACAAGGGTGGCTTCTTGAGCCTTCACCATGTGGATACAGCAGATGTTCCGTATCTGGCCATATTATTGGATGGTGCAAGTCAAGGCAGAATCGTTTACATATTCGCATCCGCTTGCTGTGATTCGATCACTGGCGTCGAACTCCACCTTGGTGACCTCGGGGGTTTCATAGACCTTCTTTTCGTTCTCCATTTTGGTTTCCTCCTTTCTGTTTGATGATATGTTTACCGCCACGGGCGGGAAACAACGATTCAAGGGGGAGACAGACTATTTTGCCCGATATTCTTCGCCAATGTCTGCCTGCCGTCTCATCCACGCACAGGTTTCACTATTACACAAATGCCTTGCAGCAAAACTCTTGTGCTGTGTCGGACAGTAGTGACACTTATCCTTGTGAGAACATCTGTGGCACTCCTCCGGTACTTCATAGTCCTTCACGCCATGGTTGACTTCTCTCCACGCAGCCCCAAAACCAATATTCTTCACATCGGCACAGATCACATCCCGCGGGAAACCAAGACAGGGCTCCATAGTACCGTCCCAGTTTACAGCGAAGGTGGTTCTTCCACCATTACAAGAGAGCCCGCGCTGCATGATACGTGATTCATCGTCCGGAATATCCCCCATGAACTCCGCCTCTTCCTCCGTCTGACTTCTGGGCTTGCGCGGAAACATATCCCGGTATTTTCGGTGAATGCGGGCATTTTCCTCCAGGCTCAAGCCGAAATCTTCCATACTGCGCCCGGTGTCTTTGTTTGCCTCAAACAATGCAACATTTACACTGACATCCTCTGCGCCGAGAGTACCGGCATATTCCATGATCCGATCCACCCAAGGCAGCATATAGGCGCTTGGGGTAATCTTCAGTTGAACGTGCAGCCCTGCCGCTATGGCGGCGCGGACATTCGTTGTTACTGTTTCAAATACATCATGCCCGGTGACAGCCGTATAGGATTCCCCGTCACAGCCGTAGAGGGACACATCGATTACATAGGGTGGATATTCGGTGAACAGGTCGATCATGCCCTTGTTCAGCAATATTCCGTTGGTTTTGACACGGACAGACATCCCCTGATCGATCAGATACATATAGATTCTCTTAAAGTCCGGGTGTGTCATGGCCTCGCCGCCGGTGAGCAGGGCGATCATCATGCCGTTCTCTATTGCCTGCCCCATAAGATCGATCCACCGATCTCCATCAAGCATACGCTCCTTTACCGTCGGATCGGAAAGATGCACATAGCACATCTTGCAGTCCAGATTGCACAGCGGCGTCAGTTCAAAGCAGCCGCTGATCGGCGTGTCATTCTCTCTGGCATTCTGCATCGCCATTTGCAGGAATTGGTTGTAGTTTATCGTGTTCATTGTCATTTACCCCTTGCAGATCGTTTCATATGTCAGCCGTACTGCTGCTTCATCGGGCAGACAGCGCAAGTGGTACATAGACAGTTCCTGAGCCAGAGTTCCCATAAGGGCAGTTGCACCATTCATAGCCATATCGTCCCAAACAGGCATCATAGCTTGTTTGAGCATTACGGTCATCGCCTCAACAGGGTTCATAGCAAAGATGCGGTTTTCCATCGCCTGTTCCAGCCATACCAGCGCTCTCACAGGAACATTAGTCTGTCGATGTATGCCGTCTTTACCGTCCCAGGGCATTCCGAAACCTATCCATTTTCCGTCTATCTTACGAAGTCCCGGTCTATCACCGATGATGAAATCCGCATCAAGGTATTTCTCCCACAGCTTCGCCTGGGTAGACTTTCCCATACCGGAAGGACCGAGAAAGATCACGCCAAAGCCGTCCTTTTCTACCAGCGAAGCATGAAGAGGAATCCCGTCCCACATGACCATACCCGCCTCGCAAGCGGCTCGTATGGAGTATGACAGAGGAATGGACGGTTGTATGTGCAATACATGACCGTTTCTTTCGACGTCAAAAAATCTTTCTGTCACCCAAACAGTCATTTCCTCATAATTCTTGCTTGCAAGCACAACATTTCTCGCGCCTTCCGCAAGACGAAGCTCGTCCGCAAGGGTGTTCACAAACGCCCAGCCGTTGCCAGTATCATGAATTGTGAAGTATTCCGTCTCATATGCCACAGGGCAGTTCAGCGCCCATGTGCGCTTTTCCTCAAGTTCCCCGGCATCACCATAATGCAGGGTGAAGGTATGGGTATAGGGCATCTCGTTCCTGAACGCAGAGAGATACTCCATTGATTCATGTTCACTTATTTCATCGTCCGTAAGCAGACGATAGTTTGCAAAATAATATTCACGCATTCCGGCGGTGCACTCCTCAAAATTGTATAGCCTCTCAAAATCTCATTATCGCATACCCCCCCCCGAAAAATCAAGTTAAATTTAACTTTTATGCCCCTTATTGACTGTATCGCACTTTACACTTTTTGCCCTGTTCCGAATGTTGCTTCCACTGACTACTCTTGACATTTTTATTTGCTTTCTCCTCGTAAATACAATAGCTTCCATCAAGCGGAAGCACCACATGATGGAAGTTATTACCCCTTTGCTTTGATTTAAGACACAGTTCCAAATTCCGCCGTGAAATTCATATCACCCGCAATGATTCTGTTTATTTCTGCCACGTTGCAGTCCGAAATGATCATTTCTGCGGCGGTTCCCGTTTTACCTCCCAACACGTTCACGCTGAAACTGGTATTTTCCATAACATGCTTATATTTATCGCTGTTACTGATACCCACTCCGCTAATGAATGCTTTATAGAAAAAATCACACATTTCCTGCATCGACTTTCAAAACCCTTTTCAGCTTCTGTGAAAATGTCTGTCCCTGCTTCTTAAAATGTAGGTTGGCAATATATGTGGTCTTGCCGATAGTTCGTGTTATTGTGCTTGTGGGCAAAAAAAAAGCGCTGATATCATTATCGACAACTGCGCTCTCCTGCTCCGGTATTAAGTTTTTGTTCTCCATTTTCGTCCTCCTTATAAACTCGGATCATTTCTCTTTTTTGTGATACTTCTTGACGGCTGATGCCTCTCATTTTCAAGCATTCTTTCGAGATCACGCTTGTTGTAACTGAGCACTTCCATCTTCGCAAGATCGACTACCGCATTTGAGATGGCTTTCTCCGTCTTCTGTGATTTTTCTTCCAGCCCGGTAAGCTCTTCCTTCCATTTCTTCGGTACGATCTTTTTATCCGGTTCCTTGATCATATCTTTAAGGATGTTTTTATACATCTTGAAAGTGTTCAGCTCGGTCTGATGCTGCCGCTTATATTCCTCTGCTTTGCTCTTTTTGAAAAACCCAAGTGGCTTACCCTTTTTATCTTCCGCGCCTTTCAACTTCCAATACTCTACATTGAACTTATGATATGGCTCATATTTCTCCTCGCAGAAGTCGATCAGTCCCTGAAGATAATCCATTCGGGTACTCGTAACACCATCGCTCTTTTCAAGCCTGTCATATTCAGCCTGCAATGCTTTCCTGTCAGCCTGCATTTCATCAAAAGTAGTCCATCCCTTGCTCTGCACATAGGCTTCCATTTTATCCTTGTCCTGCAAAGCTGCACGGTCAGACACTTCACCGATATATTTCCCCTTAACAACCGGAAGCGTAAGACGGTTATTATTACGCTCACACATCCTCCGGATCATATCAATGATCTCGCTCTTGAATGCCTTAACAACAGCAACCGGAATAGCCTTAACCGCTTCAAGCTCTTCCTTGGCTTTTTCAACCGCCATACGGGCTGCATTGATGATAGCATTTTTCTTTATGATGTCACGGTTGATATTTCCACGGATAGTCTGTATCCCGGCACGCTCCATTGCGCTCGACTTTTCTCCGAGATGTATCTGCGGTATGATATCAAGCCCCTGTTCCTTGAATGATCTATGCTCCCAAAAGTCCTGCGTCATGCCCAGCTCGGCATTGGCAGAATTGATAGCGTCCGTCAGTTCTTTTCTCCATAGTTTGCTGTACTCCTGATTATCCCAGTCATTGGTCTTTATTGTGGTACATTTCCACTGCTTTCTGTTCTGCTTATCGACTTTCTGCTGTCCGGTCTTTTTATCAATGACTGGAATACGCTCGCCGTTCTCGTCCGTAAGATATATTTTCTTCTGCTTCGGCATCCAATGCCCCTGCTCATCTATACTCCGCAGGGTTAGCATGATATGGGCATGAAGATTACGCTGTCCCTTATCATTTTCAGAGTCATGAATGGCAAACTGAACGCACATTCCCTTTGATACAAAAAGCCTTTCGCATAGCATCCTAACGAACATGATCGCAAACTGATAAGTCCAGAGATTAGGAAGTTCGATTCTCCAAGTCCTCGCAAGCTGAGCATCACTCTTTTTCTCAAACATCTCGACAGAATTCCACAGCTTAGCCGGATCGTTATATTCTGCCGGGGCATTTTCGGGAAGAAGCACCTCCGAATGTACCAAGTCTTCATGACCCTTCGGGTAGTATGTCTTGCCGTCATATTCGGAATACATCTTCTCACGACAGATATACCCTGACTGCTCGACTGCCGAATGACCGCCGGTACACTTCGCAGTTCTGCCGCATATCTTCATGCGGGTACTTATGTTTTTAACTGCCATATCTGCACCTCGCTTTCTGCCGTATTAGGCATATGCGATGCCGACGGTGCAACAGGGCAGACTTTGTGTCTGGTGAAGCTCTACTCTTTAGAGCTTCATCAGACACAAAGTACACTAAGGGGTAGGTGTGCCTCGCACACCGGAGGGGAAGCGTAGCGTCCCCTCTTGGCTGCCACCGGCAGACAACCGCTGTCCGCAGGACGCCTCCGGCAGGACGCACAATACCACCGCGAGCGGTGGTATATCTGTGCGCACCCAGAAAATCTGGGTGAAAGACCTGGTCAGTTTTCGTCCTCGTCATTTTCCTCATTTTCGGAATCAACATCATCACCATCAGCATCGTCATAATCAGCCTCCTCTGTTTCGTTACCCTCGGTTTCGACAGTTTCATTTTGATCATCCGTCTTTTCTGCTTCCTGCTCTTCCTTCGGTCTTTCTTTGATAACCGTCTTGATCAGATTTGCGACACCGGCAAAGCTGAACGCACAAGCTATGATCCTGTTCATTTCCGGTTCATTAAACTCATACGCATTAAAACCTTCGGGGAAGTATTTCAGCACACATCCGCCCATCATATATTTGTGGCGATCCTGTATCTTTCTTATGCGATCATTTTCATCCTTTACAGCCTTCGCATACTGTGCCTGTGCCTGCCGGAATTTCTCATCCGCCTTCGCCATCTTCTTGGATTTCTCCATCTGTGTAATTGCTCTCTGTTCCATTT
The DNA here is from genome assembly GCA_017634975.1 of Lachnospiraceae bacterium. GTDB lineage: Bacteria > Bacillota > Clostridia > Lachnospirales > Lachnospiraceae > NK4A136. The sequence continues at coordinate 46,793 of JAGBMJ010000137.1, forward strand.
GAAATTCTCCTTTCTTATGTGCGCCGTTTCCGGCAATTTATGGTAAAAAAAAGACGGTGACGATAATCTTCAAAAGATAATCGCCGCCGTCTGCGGTAACGATATTCAATTTTTTAAACCTCCCTCCTACCCGTAGGCTTCTTTATATCAGAAAAGGCATTCGGAATTGCTCCTAAATGCCTTTATCTTTATATTACTGTTCGTTCATCTATGGACTACTGATCATGTTTTTGAAATTATGCATAAACCAGTTACTCCAACTTAAGCTTAACCTGCTTCTGAAAAAATGCTGCCCCATAGCATATTATCTCCTCATATCCTTTTAGACCTTCGGCATATTTTTCCTTAACAATCTGCTTGATGGCTTCCTTGCAATCCTTGTCCATATCAGATTCTTTATCCGACTTTTTCGCTTCTATAATGATCGCGCGTCTGTTCTTCTTGTCCTTAAGCAGAATATCAGGTCTTCCAAGCCCCTTTTCCTTATTGGAATCTACACTGTATCCCCTTCCAACAAATACTCCAGCAAGAAAAGCATGATAGTAGTCCTCATGATAATCATTATAACTTATCGTATCCCATAGGAGCCCTGATATAATTTCCGTGGCACGCACTTCATCCTTCTCCCATAGAGTATTGATCAGTTCTTTTACCGTATCATTGCTGACTGTCTCCGTGAAGAAACGGACTACCGTATCCTCAAATATTGACGAAATCTCTCTGTTGGGAATCTTTAATGAAACCGTTTCCCCCTCTTCCCCCGCATCAGCTTTCGTAATGTATCCTGTCATCAGGAGTACACTCCATAAGTTATCCTCTGTGGAATGTAGCGTATCATAGGTCAATTCATCCGAAATTGTCTGAACGATTGTTTCACCGTTCAACAACGCCTCGAATTTATCAGAGACGTCAAAGTCTGTACGCTTCACAAATGTCAATAGAATGCCGTTATGACTGGTATTCTTCCAGTAGTTTTTGGGCTTAGCATCCCTACGCTTCTTTAATGCGGAAAGGTAATTGATCACATCCCAAGGGCAATACACATAACTGTTGCCAAAAACATATCCGTCATACCATTCCTTGATCGTATCAGCCGTTTCGAATCTGTCAGCCGCTTTAAGAATAGCTGTGATTTCATTCTTTGAGAAACCAAAATACTGTGAAAAATCTTCATCAAGCACCGAATACGATGCAAAATTATTAGTGCCAGTAAATATGCTTTCCTTAGCTATCCGCAGGCATCCTGTAACCACGGCGAACTTCAGGAACTCATTATCCTTAAGCGCCGTACTCATAATTCCCTTGATAACATCCAGCATTCTGGAGTAATAATGATTCTTGGCAGTATCCTTTTCGCTTGCCTTTGCCAGCGGCACATCATATTCGTCTATAAGCAGGATAACTTGCTTGCCATATACGTTATATAGCATTCGCATCATGGTTTTTAAGGAATTCTGAACATCACTTTCATTTCCCTTCTGCGCCTTCAATCGAGCGAACACATCCAAATCATCCTTATCTGCCATGTCTTTTTTTGCTATGTCTGAAATTCCCTTGCATACGTCTGCAATTACATTCATCAATTTCGCATATGCAACTTCATATGTTTCTGATTCAGCATCCTTAAATGAAATAAAAAGCACCGGATACTGATTCATCCACTCTTTGCAGAATGTCTTATGTTTCGCAATAGCAAGATTTTCGAACAGGCTCTTACTGTCCTTTCTGATGTTGAAGAAGTTCTCCATCATACTCATCATCAGAGTTTTTCCAAACCTTCTTGGTCTGGTAAAGAGCGTAACTTTATTATTCGTATCATGCACAAGTTCATACATGATCTCGGTCTTATCCACATAGTATGCATTTTCATTACGAAGAGCCGCAAAGTCCGCTTCTCCAACGCTTACTGTAAAAGCCATATGCGTGCCTCCTTTCAGCCTTGAGATCACCCTCAAATTTGCATAATAATCCGTTTATTATAGTACCATATAACCGTCAAATTTTCAACCAAAATCGTTGACATAACTCTGCCGTTAGCTCACTGACTTATCACCCTTATTATGCAGATTATTTGCCCGTTCACTCGCCGCCTGTCTCTGCTCCGCTGATAGCCGTCTCGGCTTACGATAATTAACAGCAGATTTAGGCATTTCATAGGTCTTGTCGATGTCTGTCACGCCTATGCACTTATAGACCTCCGGGAAGCTGATAACTAACTGGTCAAGTTTCCTCATAACGGTAGGATCACGGGTGTAAAGGGTGGCGGTTGGTTCCTCGGCATTAAAGTTTATGATTGTTTCTCGTTCATAGCGTGATAGTTTCAAGATTGCTCCTTTCTGCCCATGTAGGCTGTAAGATATGATTGATGGATGGATGGATGGACTGACGGACAGGACTGATTTTTTCTCCCAGCCGCCATCCTGTTTTCTCCCAAATCAACCATCATTTTAGGAGAAAAGTAGTTATTGTTGGGAGAAAAGAAAAAGTGCTGATGGACATATATCTTCCATCCGCACTCTTTCATATGCCGTTATCCCGATAACTATCGTATGAACTTGTTAAAAATCAGGTACTACAGAGTCGGCAAGTACCACACTTACCTTTGAATAATGCTCCTGATCATATTCCTCGGCAGGGATACCGTAGGTGTTGGTATTATCTGCCTTGAGCTGTGCAATCCTCGCTTTTCTTCTCGGCTCGTATGCTTTCTCCCACTTCTGCTGTGACCCCCTTGCCTTACGTGCCAGATACTGCTCATGACGCTTATCTTTAATGGCATTCATGCGCTCGATCTCAGCCTTTTCCACCTCGGTAAGCTCCTTCTCCGGCATACTGTAATTGCCGATGAAATTGAAGTAGATATCAATCTTCTGCGTGGTCTGCACGGATCCCTTCCTGTCCCTCTCATGCACTTCGATATGATCAATGAACTCACTGACCATAAAAGGCGTGATTTCGTCAAAATCATTGTACCTTGCCATAAGATCAACAAACCTCTTTCCGCTCTTGCGATTTTCCTCGACCTCTGACAGAAAAGCCTCGATACTCTCAACCTCTTCGTTAAGCTCACCCTGCTCCTTGGAATACTGCCTGATAAGCGTTTCATATCTGCTTTCAGGCATCTTCCCAAGTGCGTTATCCTCATAAATCTTGCAGATAAGCCTTTCAAGCTCGTCCACACGCTTCCTGCACTGCTTAAGACGATCCTGCTTCTTCTTGGCTTCGGCACAGCGATTGTCCGCTTCCGTCTGGGTG